>JAQBRA010000003.1 GCA_028286685.1 Candidatus Adlerbacteria bacterium
GTTCGGATTGAGGTCTGCAACTCGACCTCATGAAGCCGGAATCGCTAGTAATCGCGGGTCAGCTATACCGCGGTGAATACGTTCTCAAGTCTTGTACTCACCGCCCGTCAACTCAAGGGAGCCGGGAGTGCCTGAAGTGCGCCGCAAGGCGTATCACGGCAAGTTCGGTGACAGGGAGTAAGTCGTAACAAGGCACGGCTAGCGGAAGCTGGTCGTGGAACAATTCAAATGAAATGCGTTTCTGTATCTCGTACGAGTACAGAAGCTGAATTGGCGATCTTTTGTCGCAAGACAAATGGCATAATGATGCTAATGCTAAATTGCATCCGGTACGCTCTCAAACAGCAATGTTTGGAAACCGATAGAGCACTCGATGCCTCACCCAAGTACGCTGTGGAGTACACGGAAGGAAAAGGCGGCAAAGAACGGAACAAGAGAAAAGTGTTTTCTCTTTACCTTGCACCCGGTGGTGCGTTTAAATGAACAAAAAAGCAGAAATTCCCCAAGCCTAACCGGCGCGGGGCTTTTTGCGTTATGCGTGGTAGAGTTCCTATGGTTGTACAGCAGTGCAGCCCAAACCTTCCGGAGGATTCCCATGGATCGCACACCCACTATGCCGTTCTATGTGGCAGCGGCTATCTTCCTTGTTATCGCCCTGAGTCGGATCATGCCCATTAAGGTGCTGCACCCGCTCTTCCTGCAGCACCCGCAGAAGTTGGCGTTCGCTATCTTTCTGGTCATCGCAGTCCTTTTACTTGTTGCCGGTCTGATTGTTGCGTCCGACAACAATAATAAGAACAGATCGGTACGCAGCGCTCGCTGATCCTGTTCTCGGAGCCCCGGCCGCTACCAAGCGCGCCGGGGCTATTTTCTTGCGTTATAAAAAAGCCGTGATAGGGTAGAGGCAGAAAGGAATAGTAGGGGCAACCTCGCCCAAGCAAAAATAGGATAGCCTAAGTCCCACAACCCCAACTCTGGAAATGAGAAAGGCGCCACATGACGCATTCTGCCCGGACTGCGCTCAACGTTCCCGCAGTTGCTTCTCTCCGGGAGGTGGCAATCTGTCCCTTGGGTGGTGCTCCGCCCGACGACGAGGGTGTCGACAACTACGACCCTGGATGACCGACTTTGTTCCTCAGTCCACTTTCAATACCAAAGACCCCGGCGCCAAGCGCGCCGGGGTGCTTTTTTTGCTGTTTTTTGGTAGTATGGCCAAGTGTTTTTAGGTTCCCTGAAGGCTATCTGATAGCCTTCAATTCACACATGCGCGCTTAGCTCAGTTGGTAGAGCATTCGACTGATACTCGAAAGGTCCTTGGTTCGATCCCAAGAGCGCGCACACGTTGTCAAAAAGAGACCGGAGCGGGAGTAGAAAGTACAGACCATATTCACTTCGACGGCGCATACTGGTCTATGGCCGAGCAACTTTGCGAAATCTGCGGCGTACGCTCCGCGGTAGCGCGCGTGAGCATAACTGAAAACGGCAAAAGCCGCATACTCAGCGTGTGTGCCATCGACCTCGCAAAATTGCAACAGAGATTCGGTTCACCCATGGAGCGCATGTTTTCACGCGGCGGCTTCGATGACATTTTTCCTGATTTTGAAGATGTGGGGGAATTCAGCTCCCGCATGGGGTACCCCTTGTCGCGGCATCGCGAGGCAGTTGATATAAGCAAATTTCTTCCGGACCACTCTAAAGAACTACTAGGGGAAGCGGCACAGGCGGCTCTGAAGTTTAAAAGAAACGAGATAGATACCGAGCATCTCTTGTATGCACTGGCTGAAAGCGATGTGGTGAAGGAAATATTCAAAGGTTTCAAGATTGATCCGACGGAAATAAAAAGATATATCGACGACCACGCGCCCAAAGGAGCCTCCAAGCAGGCAAAGGGTAAAAAAGAACCCGATATCACCGTCTCGCCGCGTATTAAAGAAATACTCGAACTCTCTTTTGCCGCTGCAAGAGAACTTGGGCATGGATATATCGGCCCCGAACATCTGTTAGTCGGGCTCATCCAGGAAGAGGACGGCATGGCGGGTGAATTGTTGCGAAAGTACGGACTCACCCTCCAAAATCTTCGCCAGCGAGTGCTCAAGGTTGTAGGCCGCGGAGCGCAAGAGGGTCGCGTGGAGAGCGCGAGCCCCACACCTACTCTGGACAAGTACGCCCGCGATTTGACGGCCCTCGCCCGCGAGGGAAAACTTGATCCGGTCATCGGTCGGGCTCAGGAAATAGAAACGGCCATCGAAATATTGTCACGCCGGACAAAAAACAACCCTGTACTTATCGGCGAGCCGGGTGTAGGCAAGACTGCAATCGTGGAAGGGCTCGCCCAGCGGGTGGTAAACGACGAAGTGCCCGAAACGCTCTCAAACAAGCGGGTGGTTGAGCTCAACATTAATTCGCTCGTCGCAGGTTCGAAGTATCGAGGCGAGTTTGAGGAACGGATCAAACAAGTGCTCGACGAAGTGGTGGGCAATCAAGACACTACTATCCTATTTATAGACGAGTTGCATACTATCGTCGGGGCTGGAGGATTCGGTGGAGACGAAGGAGGGCTGGATATCTCCAACGTCATCAAGCCCCATCTTGCGCGGGGCGAATTGCACTTAATTGGAGCGACCACTCTCGATGAATATCAAAAACATATCGAGAAGAACGCGGCGCTTGAGCGGCGTTTCCAGCCGGTATTAGTGGGCGAGCCCACGGTCGAGCAAACGATTGAGATACTGCGCGGCTTGCGCGATCGCTATGAGGCCCATCATAAAGTTAAAATTACCGACGAAGCTATTGTCGCTGCCGCGCAACTGAGCGACCGATACCTCACGAATCGGTTTCTCCCTGATAAGGCAATTGATCTAATAGACCAAGCGGCCTCGCGCGTGCGTATCCAAGCAGTATCTCGGCCCCACGGAGCGGCGGAACTTGGAGAACGCATACGTCGATTGGAGCGCGAACGCGAATCGGCTTCGAGTCATCGGGAGTTCGAAGATGCAAAAAAACTTGAAGCCAAGAGCAAACTGCTAAAAGAACAGCGGGAAAAAACAGAACAGGCATGGCGGGAGAAAAAGAGCACGGCGACTTCGGAAGTGCGCCGCGAACATATCACTGAAGTGATTTCAAAACTTACAGGTATTCCGGTCACCGACTTGTCGGAAGAAGAAAAACAGAAGCTTTTAAGAATGGAAGAGCGTCTTCATGAGCGCGTGGTAGGGCAAGAAGAGGCCATCATAGCGGTGTCCGATGCCATACGCCGGTCGCGTGCGGGCCTGCGGGAGGGTACGCGTCCGGTAGCCACTTTTCTTTTCTTGGGACCTACGGGAGTCGGAAAGACCGAATTAGCCAAGACGCTCGCGTGGCTCATGTTCGGCGACGAGGATGCAATGATACGCATAGACATGTCCGAGTATATGGAGCGCCATAGCATTGCGCGGCTCATCGGCGCACCGCCTGGTTATGTCGGATATCAAGAGGGGGGCCAACTTACCGAAGCCGTACGCCGCCGCCCGCATGCCGTACTTCTCCTTGATGAAATAGAAAAGGCTCACTCGGAGGTGTACAATTTACTGCTTCAAGTATTCGACGATGGCAGATTGACTGATGGAAAAGGGCGTACCGTGGATTTCACAAATACTCTCATCATTGCGACCAGCAACATTGGCTCGCATCTTATCCAAGAAAATCTCCGGATAAAAAAGTCCAAGGACTCAGCGGCGCTTAAGGAGGAATTGGTTGGCGTGCTGAGGCTGCATTTTAAGCCGGAATTCCTTAATCGCATTGACGAGATAATCGTATTCCATGCCCTCACGCAAGAACAGATACGGCTAATCGTAGAACTCCAGCTTGAACGAGTGCGGCGATTGGCACGCGGACAGGGTATAGAATTGCTATTTGATGAGAAAGTGACCCGGCGTCTTGCTGAGGCCGGATACGCTCCCGAGTTTGGCGCACGAGAGATTAAGCGCCAAATACAGATACTGATTGAAACCCCGCTCGCTCGCGACATGCTCTCGGGGCGTATTTTTGAGGGTGAGGTAGTTGACGTGAGCTTTGATGCGAAACTAAAAAGGGTGGTTCTCAGCCCGCGTCCGCAAAAAGAAGAAACTCGAAGTAAAAAAGAAACCGCGATATAGCCTTCTGTGCCGGTCGCGAGAGCGGATGTTTTGCCCCTAAAATCGCTCGATTTTCTCCCGTACCTATGTTAAAAAGTGGGGCAGTGGCCATGGTGGCCGTATAAGGGAGTGGTAGTGATGCTCGACAGTTCCCGCACCAGTTCTTCCCAGGTTCTGCTGTCTCAAGTGCCGCCGCCTGTCTCTGGTCGTATCAAGTGGTTCGATTGGAAGAAAGGATTCGGATTCGTCACCCCGGAGGACGGATTATGCGATGCCTTTCTTAATATTGAAACGCTGCACAGGGGGGGATTCAAGGATGCTGCCGAGGGTTCCCAGATTACGTTCGACTTTACGGAAAGTCCCACTAAGGGCCGCCGTGTCAGCCGCGTCATCTCGATCACGCCTCCTGGACCGGAGTACCTGCCGCCGGTCAAATTACCTAAGACTCCGCCAGTCCTCAGAAATGTCGGCGACTGGCATCGCATGTCCTGCAAGTTATTCAATAGGGACAAGGGATTCGGTTTCGTCAATCGGGGAAAGGGCACGGAGGATGTCTTCCTGCACGTAACCGTCGTGCAGGCTGCGGGCATGCCTGACCTGCAGGAAGGGCAGCAAGTCGAAGTGCGTTTCGGCAACGGCCCAAAAGGCCTTATGGTCGCCGAAATCCGCCCGATCAAGTAACTCAAACAGTAAAATCTATAATCGGGAGAGGCTCGCGCCTCTCCCGATTTTTTTGTATAGTACGCACGTTGCCCAGGTGGCGTAATTGGTAGCCGCGCTGCGTTCAGGTCGCAGTTCCCGCAAGGGATTGGAGGTTCAAGTCCTCTCCTGGGCACAAATAGCACGAAATCCGCACTGCTGCGGATTTCGTGCTATTTGTGAGCCGGAGCGATGATTCGCCAGAAGGTGAATCCGCGAGACAGGGTCAGGCGCAGCCATGTCCCGCACTTGTGAACACGCCGAGCATAGAAATCATTGACCGGTCCCGCTTAACGTGATATAGTGAGTTCTTCATATGCAAGCAATCAAAAACTTCCTCAGCTACCTCAACAGCTTCTCCCGTCGCAGCAAAATAATCGCTGCGGCTGTTTTGGTCGTGGCCCTGATCGTCCTGACTCACTTGGGCGGCTCTGAGGCGCCCGTTGAAGGAGCTTCCACGCTGCCGCACGTCGAGATTGCATCCGTCGCCAGCCTCTCCGATAGCGGGGCGCCGCTGCCGGTCGTCGGCCGTGTCACCTCAGTGAGTCAGGCAAACATCACCGCAATCGGCGGCGGCCAAATCACCAGCCTGCCGGCCAAGCTCGGCAACCGCGTAGCCGCCGGCTCCATCTTGGCCAGCTTCGAGAACTCCAGCCAGCGCGCCGCCGTGCTCCAGGCCCAGGGTTCTTACGATGCCGCGGTTGCCTCCCAGCAGTCGGTCTCTCCGGAAGACTCCCGCACTGCGGCCGTAAATGCCTACCGCTCGGCTTTTACCACGCTCGACACCGTGCTTGAGTCCCAGATAGACACGTTCTTCGGCGCTCCGGGCCCCTACGGCCCGCAGCTCCTCATAGACGCGCCTAACTACGATTATGGCGAGCTTTCGCGCGACCGCGCCGCCATAACCCAGACTATGCAGGCGTACCGCAGCCAGCTTGCCAGCGCCGATGCTGCCGACCCGGCGGCCCTTTTGGCCGAGGCGCAGCGCGTTACGCAAGAGGTTTCCGATTTCATAACTAAGCTTGCTGTCGCCGCAAACCGCCGCGAGTCGCGTGCCTCCGAGGACCAGCTGGCCGCGCTTAACGCCGCCCGCGCAAGCGTCAACTCGCTCAGCGCTACGCTCACGACCGCAGCCCAGTCTTACCGCTCCGGTTCGGTCGGCTCGACCGCCTCGACTGACGCTTCCATTACCATTGCGCTCGGCGGCCTGCGCGCCGCCCAGGCAAGCCTCGAGAAGACCTACGTCCGCGCGCCAATCTCGGGCACTATAGTGAGCCTCCCCGTACACTTGGGCGACAACATCTCGCCGGGCGCTCAGGTAGCAATCATTTCCAATCCCGGCGCGCTTCAGATAGAGGCGTATGTCACACCGCAAGACGCTAAGACTTTGGCCGTGGGCGGCAAGGCTACGGTCGAGGGAACTATTCCGGCCACTATCGTCTTCGTTGCTCCTGCACTCGATCCGACAACCGGCAAGATCCAGGTCAAACTCGGCTTCTCCGGCGATGCCAGCGCTCTCTCGGATGGCAGCTCGGTTTCCGTTACGCTTAACCGCTCGGCAGCCGGCGCGACCCAGAAGGCAACACAAAAGTCCGTCCCCACCATCCCGATTGCCGCCGCCAAAATCACTCCGGAGGGCCCGGTCGTCTTTACGGTCGCCTCCAGCACCTTGGTCGCGCACCCGGTTACGTTCGGCGCAATCGTCGGCGGCCAGGTCGCCATCACCTTGGGTCTCACGCTCGACATGGACATAGTCATTGATGCGCGCGGACTCTCCGAGGGTCAGCAAGTGGTAGTAGACTCTAACTAGCCTATGCTTTGGCTCTGGAACTTCTTTTTAGAACGCCGCCAGCTCAGCTACGTACTTATCGTGGTGCTGCTTGTCGCGGGTGCCTACGCGGTCATCCGCATCCCTAAGGAAAATACGCCGCAGATCGACCTGGCAATAGCGGTAGTAACCGCGTCCTTGCCGGGCGCCTCGGCCGAGGACATGGAGTCCCTGGTTACCAATAAATTAGAGGCTCAGATTTCCGGCGTCTCCAACATCGACACGCTTACTTCAAGTTCCGGCGACGGCATGTCCGTCATTACGGTGCAGTTTACGGCCCAGGCCGATACCGACCAGTCCATCCAGGACCTGCGCGACGCGGTATCGCGCGCCCGCGCCAACCTGCCGGGCGATGTCGAATCCCCGCAGGTAACCAAAATCAACTTTTCAGACCAGCCTATTATCGCCGTATCCATTTCCGGCGAGCGCACGCCTCTGGAGTTCTCCCGGCTCGGGACCGACCTCCAAGACCAGCTCCTTAACATTTCCGGCGTCTCGCAGGTGCAGATCTCGGGTGTCCCCGAGCGCGAGGTCTCCGTCATTGTCCGCAAGGAGGCGCTCGAGCAGTACGGCTTGCGCGTTACCGACGTCATCCAGGCAATTTCTTCCGCTAATGCCGCGCTGCCTGCCGGCCGCATTTCCATGGACGGCGTCAGCTACAACGTCAACTTCAAGGGCGGCATCACCGATCCCAGCCAGCTCCAAGATATCGCCATTTCCTCGACCGAAGGCGTCCCGGTATACCTGCGCGACATCGCCGACATCCAAGACGGCCTCGCGGCCGCCACCACTTACTCGCGTGTCTCCCTGCACGGCGAGCCCAGCCGCGACGGCATCACGCTCCTTATTTACAAGCAGTCCTCGGCCGGCATCCAAGACACCGCCGAGCGCGTGGGCGGGTATCTCAAAGAATTACAAAGCACCACGCTCTCGGGCCTCGACGTGTTTGTCCCGCCTTCGACCGACCAGGGCGTCCAGGTTAAAGAGCAGTTGGGTGACCTGACGGAAACGGGCCTCATTACCGTAGTCCTCGTCATCCTGGTGCTCTTGGTTACCATCGGCTGGCGCGAGTCGGTCGTCGCGGGCTTGGCTATACCGCTGTCGTTCCTCATCGCGTTTATCGGCCTCTACTTTACGGGCAACACGCTTAACTTCATCAGCCTCTTTGCGCTCATCTTGGCCGTGGGCATATTGGTCGACTCCGGCATCGTCGTAACCGAGGCTATCCATGCCCGCCTCAAGCACTACCCGACGCCGGTGCTTGCCGCCAAGGCGGCGCTCCACGACTACGCCTGGCCGCTCATCGCGGGCACCATGGCCACGGTCGCCGTGTTCGCGCCGCTTTTCTTCCTGACCGGCATCATCGGTAAGTTCATCTCGGGCATCCCGTACACGCTCATTTTCGTGCTCATTGCCTCTATTTTCGTAGCGCTCGGCATCGTGCCCCTTATCGCAGTCCTCTTTACCAAGGGCGCTCCCAATCGGATGGAGCAAAAGCAGGAGGAGTACACCGCGGCGGTTACCAGCTGGTACACAAAGAAGCTGCGCGTGATACTCGAGCATCGCCGCTACCAGAATATTTTCCTGACTGGGCTCTTTATCGCGATGATAGGCGCCTTTATGCTGCCGGTATTCGGGCTTGTGGGTGCCACCTTCTTCCCGAGCGGGGACACCGACTACGTCTATCTCAACCTGCAGAAGCCGCAGGGCACCGTCTTGGAGCAAACCGATCTTACTGTGCGCGAAGTCGAGGAAATCCTCTATAGCGACGAGGACGTTGACTCGTTCCAGACGACCGTGGGCGCCAGCTCCGCGCTCACGGGCGCGGGGACTTCCGGCTCCAACCAGGCCAACATCACCATCAACCTCCACGAGGATCGCAAAAAGACCAGCGCTCAAATCGGGACCGAGCTCCAAGCCGCGCTGGCGGGAGTAAAGGGCGCCGATATCCAGGTACTGCAGGCCTCCGACGGCCCTCCTTCCGGCGCGCCTATCTTTATAGAATTCATAGGCGACGACCTGGGCGCACTCATAACCGCAGCCGACCGCGGCAAGCAGCTCCTCTCGTCCATGCCGAATGTGACTAATATTACCGCCACGACCCAGGCCAACGGCACCGAGTTTAACCTAGCAATTGATCGCGCCAAGGCCGCCTCCTTGGGGCTCAACACCAGCCTGGTGGGGCAGACCCTGCGCGCCGCTATCAACGGCACCAAGGCCACGAGCATCACGCAGAACAAGGAAAATATCGACGTGGTGGTAAAGCTCAACCTCAATCCGGCCTACACCGGCCCGGGCGACACCGCGCAAACCACTATCGACAGCATCAAGAACCTCGCAGTTGAGGGTGCGTCGGGCAACACGGTGCTGCTCGGCTCGGTGCTCAAGGATACGCTGGGCCTCAGCTCTGCCGCGATCGCGCATAAGGAAAAGAACCGCATCCAGACCGTATCCGCATATCCCGACGCCAGCACCAACGCGGCGGCCGTGGTCGCCGAGTTCCAAAAGAGGGAAGGGGAACTTAATCTGCAAGAGGGTGTCAGGGTTTCCTACGGCGGCGAGGCCGAGAGCATCAACGAGTCGTTTACGCAGATGTTCGTGGCGCTCCTCGCCGGCCTCGTCCTGATGTTCCTCATCCTCGTCATCTCCTTCAATTCCATCCGCTACACGTTCTACCTGCTCTACATCGTGCCACTCTCTCTCATCGGCGTTCTTGGCGGCTTGGCCCTCACGGGGCAGTCGCTGTCGTTTACCTCGCTCTTGGGCATCATCGGACTTGGCGGCGTCATCATCAACCATGCCATCATTCTCATGGATTCGCTGATCCACAACATGCACGCAAGCCCCGACAAGCCGATGATCGACGTGGTCTTGGAGTCCGCGGAGAAGCGCTTCCGCCCCATCTTGCTTACGACTATTGCGACCGCCATCGGCATGATCCCGCTCGCGCTCTCCAATCCCACCTGGGGCCCCTTCGCCTTTACCGTCATGTTCGGCCTTATCTTCGCTATCTGTCTGACCCTGGTAGTAGTCCCGGTCCTCTTCTTCCGCGCACCGCATCACAAGTCTCAATAAGGCGCATCTCATGGCAGCTAAAAAACCCCAAAAACTCTATATATACGGCAAGCACTCGGTTGCCGAGGCCTTGCGGCACGCGCCGCGGTCCATACGCGCGCTCTATCTGGAGGAGCCGGGGGACAAAACGTTGTACGACTTGGCAAGCAAAGCCGGCATCCAGGTGGTACCTCTGGATCTCCGCCGCGTTACTTCAATGGTCGAGGGCACGGTCGCGCACCAAGGAGCCGTGGCGCTCGTCGGGGCGACCGAGCTCTTGGTGGATGCCGAGCGGTTTGTGGAATCATTTAATCCGAAAGAGGGGAGTGTCCTGGTGTTTTTAAGCGAGGTGCAAGACCCGCACAATGTCGGCGCCATTATCCGTTCGGCCGCAGCCTTTGGTGCCGCAGCTGTGCTCTTGCCCATGCACAAGCAATCGCCTATAACCCCTGCGGTCATACGATCCTCGGCGGGTATGGCCTTTCAAATCCCGCTTGTGGGTGTGCCCAACCCGCAGCAGACCATTGCCGCTCTCAAAAAGAAGGGGGTCCGCGTGCTGGGGCTTGCAGCCGACGGCGCCGTGCCGCTGGCACAAGAGCCGTTTAAGGCGCCCACCATGCTCATTTTGGGCAACGAGGCCGAAGGCGTTGCGCCCTACGCCCGCGCGCTGTGCGATGCCATGCTTTCCATAGACATCGAACCCAAGGCCGAATCCCTCAATGTGGCGGCAAGCGCCGCGGTCGCCTTGTACGCCGCTCGCACCCGCAGGGCGTAGCCTGCCGTCCCATACCCCCGACAACTTATGGAAGTTAAGTCATTTACCTTAAACGAGACCCATCGAGCAGATTTTGAGTTTCTTCTTGCTGAGCTTTCCGGAAAAAAACGGGCATTGAATCTGGACGCACACCCGAACGTGCATTGCGTAGGCGCTTTTGACGGAGAGAAGCTGGTCGGATTCGCGCAGCTTTTTGTTCTCCCTAAAACAACTTTTACCATGAGTCATCTTGAAGATGTCATAGTCCATCCCGAATATCGCAACCAGGGTATAGGGAAGCGGCTGGTTGAAGAGGCAATATCTTTAGCGAAACAGAAGGGCGTAAGCGTAGTCAATCTTACGACGAGGGAAGAGCGAAAAGACGCCGTAGCCTTGTTTGAGTACTTTGGTTTTGCCCGTCCAGGCAATATGACCCTCAGGCTTGTGCTTGAGCCGGAGGCCTAAGTAAGAGGAAATGGTACCAGATATCATTTTTCCAAAATCGCCGCTTCGATCTATAAGACCCAGGGCGCGCGGCGCGCCCTGGGAAGTGTCCTATACTATATCTATGCAAATTTTAAAAAGCGTGGGCGCGGTGCTAGCGGGGTTTATTACAGTGGTAGTTTTATCAGTGGCCACGGATTTCCTGCTCGAGTCCATGGGAGTTTTCCCGCCCGTTTCCTCGGAAGGGCTTTTCGTTGCTTGGATGCTCGCCGTAGCGCTTTTGTACCGTATCGCATACACCATTTTGGGTGGGTACGTAACGGCCAAGCTTGCCCCGGCAAATCCGATGAAGCACGTATGGATACTTGCAGGGATGGGTTTGGTCGGCGGGGTACTGGGCGTCGTAGCGGGGTGGAATTTGTCGCCGCATTGGTATCCGATCGCAATAGCCGTTACGGCGGTCCCTTGCACGTGGCTCGGCGGATGGCTGAGGACTAGGCATTTGGCGTAATAGTCCCACCGCCGTGCCGTTTCCATGCGGACAGTTGCCGTATTTGCTACACTAATAACCATGAGATCAAAACTTGGAATGGCGTTCGCGGGCCTGTATCTTGCCGCTGCAGCGTACCTTGTCATAACCCAGGGCCTTTTCGGCGAAAGCTTCATCGCGCTCATTCTCGGCATGCCGTGGACCTTGGCGCTTTCGTACTTCGAGTTCGGCGGCGCCTCCGGCGCGCTCATGTACGCGCTTATCCTGGCACCCCTAGCACTCAATGCGGCCCTGTTGTACTGGATAGGCTCGCTCATTGGCCGCTTTGCCTCCCGCTCTTAAGGCCCTTTCTTTTGCTACAATAAAGCAAGCGGGGCAGGGGTTTACTAATTTATCTAAACAAATATATGAGCTGGTGGAACATGGGCGGACTCAATCCGAAATTCAAGGACTTCGCAGACAAGCATCCCGACGCAACCGTGCTGGGCATGAGCTGGGCTTTGTACTGGCGCTTCGGCCTTTTGGTCCTCGCCATCGAGGCGGTGTTCTTCGGCCTCCTCTTTATTGCGGGCGCAACTTTCGGCGACTTCGGCGATCATCACCGTAAAGATATGCACAGGACGTACGGCGAGAGTATGGGTATGCCGATAGGGGGCAAGCTCAATATCGACGAGGTCTGCAACAGCGCCTTGGCGTACATGACCTTCCCCGACGCATCGAGCACCGAGGTGTTCCTGTCCGACTGCAAAGCAGGCGGGCACCCCGAGGTAGTCGAGCGCTACAAGGCCGACATGAACCTCGGCGACGGCGCCGCGATTTAGTCCCGCATAGCAGTTTTCCGAAAAGGCCGCCGCATTTATGGCGGCCTTTTCTTTTGCCCGCAAGGGTTGTAGGTTTTGTAGTAGAGAGCCGCAAGCCGGTGCAACCAAAAGGAGGTGTGCGTGGCCGATATCCATGATTTGGGCCGAGAGCGGGATCGCAAGGAGGTGGCAAAGCTCACCCAGGACGCAGCGGGTTTCCAGGGCTTTAAGATCGATCTCGTTACGTGCGGCGTATCCGTCACGTTCACCGGATACGTATTGAGCAGGGAAGACTCAAAAAAGTCTCAGCTCCGAGTCATCGTATACGACACCTCGGGCCCGAGCGTCCGGCCCCTGGGGGCTGTCCACATGGAGCAGGAGCAGTGGGCCAAATTCGTCCAGCATGGCAACAGGCTTCTTGAGCCGCATGCCGTGCCGCCGCCCGAGTTTCCCAAATACCTGGTCCAGGTGGATGGGGAAGACTGGTACCTGGCCCTGCACGAAATTGTCCTGCGGTGCAGGGGCAAGGGGCCCAACGCCCAGTTGGTCGGAATGATACTCGATGCTACCTTCAAGACCCGTGAGATGAGCCCGGAGGAAAAGAAGAAAGTCTCCCTGGTCTTTAACGCCATGAGGAAATTAAAATAGACCCAAGCCGGACCCACCTAGGGCCCGGCTTTTCTTATCCGGAGGCTGTTGCTTGACAATTGACAAAATATGGGTTAGGTTGCCATATCCAACAGTCGCGCTTCAGCGAGGCTTCAGGGATGAAGCGTTAACCTCAATCTATATGCAAACCGCCATCCACATAGCTAAAACCATTGCCCAGGGCATCCGCCGCGATATTCGCGTGCGCTGGGGCCTGGGAGCCGGCGCGTCGGTGCTCCTTTCGGCCGGGGTATTGGGCATGGGCGGCTCGCTCACGCCGGGGTTCTTGATGGCTTCCACTACTTCTCAGGTAGCGGAGGTCGCCCCGCTTTCTCCGGCTCCCCAAGCTCCTATAATTTTTCCCGTACAGGATAAGGACGAGGGCTTTCTGGTAGACCGCTCCACCTCGACCGTAGCCGAGATCATCGGGTCTTTGCCCAAGGCTTCCCGCTACGAGCTTCTGGCCTACAATAGCGGACTGAGCGATACGCTCAAGCAGGCGGGCACCGTTACCGTCTTCGTCCCGGCATCCGCACAATTTGACTACCTGCCGCGCGGCTACGTTTCCAAGCTCACTCGCCCCGAGGCCCGCCAGCTGGCGCTCGCGCACATCGTCGAGCGCGCCCTTCCTCTTGAGGAGTCGCTCAGCGGCAGTGTCTACACCGCCGGCAACACGATCGTTAATTTCAATGTCGAAGGGGAGAACAGGGCGACCATTGGCGACGCCCGGATCCTCAAGGCCTACAAGGCAAAGAACGGCTACGTCTACATCATCGACCGGGTACTGGTTCCCTAGTTCGGTCTCTTCTGTGCGCCAAACACCGCTTATTGACTTAGGTGGTGTTTTCTGTTATAGAATATACGGACTAGCACCATAACTCGGGGATAATAATGCTTCGCTTGATCATATTGGCCACTCTCTTTGGTTGCGTTTCAGCCGCTTCGGCGCAAGAAGTTCTGGTACAGTCGCCGCCGCAGTACGCGGGCAGCGAATTCTATAAAGAAGGAAGGCTAAAGACGCTCGACGGCCAAATCAAAAAGCTTCGCCAGTGGGTCGAAAAGAAGGACGGCCAGACCTTCGTGGTCATGGATGTGCTCGGGGAAAACGACAAAGTATTCATACGGTCGGTCCTTAATGCCGATACGCTGCTCGGCAGGGCCAAGCAGATGATTACCCGCGAGGTCATTACTATTCGGGGCGGCGACTGCTCGGTGGCAACGCTGTACCCGATAGTGCTCAACAAGCACTACGGCTGCACGGCCCAGATGGAAGTCCGGATGGAAACAGAAGCAGAGGGGGACCAGTTCGAAGGGAAAAGGTCGCTCGTGTACAACCGGCTTAAACACGATGCGGAAGGCAAGCGCACTCATCTGTGTGCCCGGGTTAAAGAAAGCTATCCTGACCTGGAGGGGGAGGCGGAAATTTGCTACACCCCCGACGGCAAATGGATAAGCGAGATGAATATCCTCAGCGCCGTTGAAAGGTAGCAGGATACTCCGCGCAAGCGCGGCAAAACTAAAAAGCGAGGCTTCGGCCTCGCTTTTATTTTTTATAAGTTTTTTACTCCTTCTTAAACCCCTCAAGCGCCTTCAAAAGCTCCATGGGCACCGTAAATACGACGGTGTTGGACTGGTCTGATGAGATATCGTTGATGCTTTGCAGGGTTCGCAGGTGGAGCGCTCCGGGCGACGCAGAAAGCACCCGTGCCGCCTCGGCCATGTTCTGCGATGCGGCCAGCTCGCCCTCGGAGGTTATGATGACCGCGCGCTTCTCGCGCTCGGCCTCGGCCTGCTTGGCAATCGTGCGCTCCATATTTTCCGGCAGCGACACGTCCTTCAGCTCCACGTTGTGGACCTTAAGCCCCCAGGCGGTCGTCTCCTTGTCGACAATCTCCTTAATGCGGTCGGCAATCTTGTCGCGGCTGGCCAAGAGCTCGTCGAGCGTTACTTCGCCCACGATGTTGCGCATGGTGGTCTGCGCGTACTGAGATATCGCGTACATAAAGTCCTCGATCTGGAGCACCGCCGCCTCGGCGGAGAATACGCTGTAATAGATAACGGCGTTGACGTTGACCGACACGTTGTCGCGGGTGATCGCCTTCTGGTCGGGAACATCCACGGCCTTCATGCGCATGTCCACCTTCTTGTGGAACTGGATAATGGGCCAGATAAGCCGCCAGCCAGGCTCCATGATCCCGGTATATTTCCCGAACGTAAACCGCACGCCCCGCTCGTACTGGTTTACCTGCCTGATGCTGATAAGGACGATAAGCGCCGCGACTGCGAGCACGGTCCACAAAATATACATAGGTTCCATATCGATAAAGCTAGCGGGTAAAGCTAAGGGTAGTATGAAGAAAGTGGGGGAGATGCGCATCTCGGAGAAGTTTCCGTATTCTTTACATGTAGCAACTTTTGTTTTATATTCAAGCCAGATTCATCGGTTCCCAATGAAGGAGAAAGCTATGCGGCTCGTGCAACCGATTGGCATTCCTGTCATGTCCCAAACCCCGCCGTCTCAGAAGGTGGTGCGGTATTACGAAAGCCAGCTTGAAAGGCTGACCGATACATTACTAACCGGGCTTACCGGCGCTATGGCGTACTCCAAGCTTAATCAGCTTAAAAGCCTAGTACTCAGTGCGGCAACCAATTGGCCGGTCGCCCGCAACAAGATGCTGTTCGTTCCGGTCGTTCCGCTGGCATTTTTCGGCCAAAAGACCCTGAGGGTGATGCATCCTGAAGCGCATATGACTATGGGCTTCGAGGATATCCATACCAGGGTCGAGGTGGGCGCAAGTCCGTATTGGCTGGTCAACTTGCCGGAGGAAAGCATGCTCCGCATTTGGCATCTCAGTCTTGGCTGCTACAAGGTTACCTCTCATCCGCGGGAGTTTACCGCCGCCGAGCTTGTTGCAATAGCGACGCATAAAATCCATTTGCTTGGGATTGCAGGCATGAAGGCGTATGCCTCAACCTGCGGTGCCAGCGGACACCCGTGGTTGAGGTGTCATAACGGCGTCCCGCAGCTTACGGCGAACAACGAGCAGGTGGGCGGGTCAGTCCCGTTCTAAAGAAAAGTCAAAGGCCCCGCATCTGCGGGGCCTTTTTGTATAGTTTAATCCGTGCGGCCTTTTTCTTTTAGCAGTTGCAGGTCGCGCGACCAGGCTAATCCATCATGCCACTCAAGCGGCGCAAAATTGGTTTTGTACAGCGCTTTTGTGTCATACACCGTACCCAGGTAGTAATGCTCGAACCCTGCAGCTGCTGCGTCGCGGATACAATCAAGCATCATCCACAGTCCCAAAGACTGCTGTGCCAGGGACAGGTCGTAGGCGGAAAACCAGTAGTGCCGCATGCGGCCGCTCTGCGCCTCTAGCGCGTACCCGACGACTTTCATGCCTTGCCTATATTCGACTATAGTCGACACGACTCCCGGCTGCATCCAAAGCTCGATGCGTGCACGCGGGGCGACATTGGGCCCGTGCCGCTGCGCAAAGTAGGCGGTCATAAATGCATAAAACCCCTCGTCGGCATCAAAGTCGCTAAGCGGTATGCGCCGCTTTTGAAACTGCCCGTCAAATTTCTTTGCAATGCGGCGGTTCTCGCTGTTCGGGCTAAACTCCGGCAGCGCAACCCGCGCGCTGCGCGTACTATAAAAAATACCCTGCAATCCGCGTGTAGAGGAATAGGGGAGATATCCCTGCTCGTATAGCTCTTCTAGATTTTCTTCGTCGCGTTCAATGTAGCGCGTCTCTGGCCGGTCAATGTAGGAGTCAAAGTCAGGTGTAGGTGCTGCAGCGGTTCTCATATTTATTGTCCCAATTCAAACAATCCTACTCCTAAGGCAATCATTACTATGGCTGCTACTTGTATGGCGTTCACCTCGGTCTTTTTTTGGGGGAATAGGAGAAAAAGTCCGAGCAGGAATACGCTTTGCGCGCCGCTTATGGAACTTGCATATGCTGCGACAGGCGCTAAGGCGATAGCAAAGTTTAGCAGCACAAACGACGCTTGGGACAATGACTCATTTACCACGCTAAATCCTAAAAACATCCTGCCTTGATGCTTAATGCGATACATAAGTCCTTCGCGATATTGTCGTACGGCGATTAAGAGTATCAAGCCGAGTATCGTGACTCCAGCGTACTGCCAAAATGAGACCGCTCCGACATTGTGCGTCATGTCTGATGCTGTGCGCACCATGTACTGGCAAATACTCCACACTAGAGTTACTCCTGCAAGTACGCCGAGAAGTCTAGAGGGTATGCTCCACTCAAATTTGCCTACATCAAGCAGGTATGCGCCAACGATAAGCAGTGCTATTCCGGCAACGCCGAGCAGGGTAATATCCTGCCCGGTTGCAACTGCAACCATGAGGAGCCATATGGAGGTAAGTTGAAAGAGCGGTACGACCTGGTAGACCGGGTACGTATTGAGCAGGTAAAAGTACGCCGTCCACATAAAAACCATGGGTATTGCCGAGAGAAGGGAGATTGTCAAAGGGAGTGCCTCCATATGCACGTCACCGACAACAAGCTTGAGAACGCAAACGCCTATGACGCTCAATAGTGTGGATATGAGTATGAGTCCGCCAATACGCTTATGGATATTGGAGTCCGACGATACCGAGTTGTGCTGCGTCAAATACTCGTCCAGGTAATTGACGAGAGCGAGGAGAAACACGCCCCCAAGTGCTGATAAAAGCCACATATATTAATTAAGCGGAAACTTTTCCTCTACCGCAGGCGGGAGCGATTTGATAAGCCCGCCCAGCTCGCCCGAGGTCAGCAGCAGGATTGCGTCCTGCTCGGCAGTGTCAGCCAAAATAGTTTGCAAGTCCTCGGCGCTGTGTATCGCCACTGTGTCCATGCCCGCGGCGCGCACGCGCTCAACGATCTCATCCTGCGTCAGCTGCGCATGGGTTGTGGCTCCCTGAGCCGCCGGCTCGTATATATAGACGCGGTCAGCGCCGTCAAAGACGGTATCGTACTGCGCAAGCGCAGCTTTGTTGCGCCAGGTAAAGGTATGCGGCTCAAACACCACAACCAGGCGCCGGGCAGGGAAGTGCAATCGCATGGCCGCAATGGCAGATAGTGCTTTCTCGTGGCTACTGCCGAATCCTTCCAAGACCGGCACCAATGACCGGGGTGAGAGGAGCTCCATGCGGCGCTTTACACCCTCAAAGCTTGCCACTCCGGCCGCTAGCTCCTCCGGCGTCAATAAATGCTTCTCCAGCAAGAGTGCGCTAATACCCACGATATTCTCGACATTGTGCGCGCCCAGCTGGGTGGTCGAAAGGGTCGCGACTTTCTTTCCTTGATGCATCAAGTCAAAGGTCGTCGGCAGGCCGTAAGCGATATTGGCCGCATGCCACTCGTTGCGTTCATGCAAACCGTACTGCACCTTTTTGCCGGCAAAATCCTCGGCCAGCTTGCGCGCGAAGGGCTCGTCATTTACCACCAGCACGCCGTCTTGGGGCAGCATGCCCATAAGCGCGCGGAAGGGCTTTAAATAATCCTCGTGGGTAGGGTAGACGTTGACGTGGTCGTGCGTCGCCGCGGTCAGCAAGACGTTGCGCGGGTTGTAGTGCAAAAATTTGGACCGGTCGTCCCAGTTGGCCGAGGGGTACTCGTCGCCCTCAAGCACGAACGCCGCTCCTTGCCCCAAGTGCGCATGCGCCGCAAAGCCCCGGGCAATCTCGCCCACAAAGTAGCTCGGGTCCTTGCCGGCATGCATCAGGCACCAGCTCAGGAGTGCCGTGCAGGTCGACTTGCCATAGCTTCCGGCGACGACCAGCGTTTCCTTACCGCTCGAGAGCTCTTCCAAAATATCGGCAAATGATTTGATGGGCAGGCCCGAATCAAAAGCCGCCTTAACCTCCTCGTTGCTCTCCGGGACCAGCTTGGCGTTCTTGCCGATTACTATAAGTGTTGCATCTGTGGGGATGTTTTCTTTTTTGTAGCCATGGGCAAACGCAATGCCCGCCTGCTCCAGGTAGTCAGACACCGGCGGATAAAAGCCCTCATCCGAGCCGCTGATCTCCCAGCCCGCTTCGCGCAACAGCAAGGCTACGGCCGACATGCCCTTTCCGGCGATACCTATAAAATGCGCTTTTTTCGATGCCATACGGGCTATCATAACAGAGCGTATCTACTATGGTATGCTGTCGCCAGACCATCCTAACCGGGGAGAGTTCTCATGAGTGACGCTGATCGCTTAAGGCAGTGCAACTCCAGTGGCGCCTTTGCTGCTTTTCTCAAAGAGCCCGGCGACGCTCCCATGAGGGAGATCATCGCCAAAGCCGTAAGTCTGAGGGCAAACGGCGATGCAATGCGGATTGCTGCCGGCCTAAGCCAGGACGAGTTCGATCGGATACGCTCTGGCCAGCTCGAACCTGAGCCCGATCGAAGGAAAGAAATAATCGAGACCTGGCTTGCGCAAAAGCTTTTTGCCCAGGCTGCAGCCTAAGCATCAGAGCGAAAGAGCTTCCGATAATCCGGAAGCTCTTTTTATATTCCAACCCGCTCGATCTGCATCCCGATTGCGCGCAGGCGCTCGGCGATATTCTCGTATCCGCGGTCTATGTGGTGGATGTTGCTGATTTCTGAGGTGCCGTCGGCTACGGCGGCGGCCACCAGGTAAGCCAAGCCCGCGCGTATATCCGGGCTCTCCATTTTCTTTCCCACCAGCCGGCGGGCTCCGTGTATCAGCACGCGGTGCGGGTCCATGGTCACAATATCAGCACCCATCACCCGCAATACCTCGACAAACGCCAGGCGGTTGTCCCAAATAGTCTCAAATACGCGGCTCTCGCCTGTAACCTGGGTCAAAAGGGTAACCATAGGCGCCATGAGGTCGGTAGGGTAGCCCGGATATTCGTGCGTCTTTATATAGGCAGGGCGCAGCGCAGGGGTTGCCCTCACGCGCAAAAAATCAGGACCAGCTTCAATATCAGCGCCCATGGTGCGCAGCGTATGCAGCACGGCCTCCAGGTGCCCGGGCACGCACTGCTCAATCAGCAAATCTTTTGCGGCAAGTACGCCCAGCAGCAAAAAGCTGCCGGCTTCAATCCGGTCGGGTACGACCGCAAAGGGTTCTGCTGGCGCACGCAGCAATTCCTCTGTGCCGACAATAGTTATGGTCGGCGTGCCCGCGCCCGAAATCTGCGCGCCCGAGGCGTTAAGCAGGTCGGCAAGCCACACGATCTCGGGCTCTAAGGCCGCATTCTTTATAGTCGTGGTGCCGTCGGCCAGGACGGCAGCAAGCATTGCGGTCTCTGTCCCGGTTACCGACTGGATCCTAAAAAACAGCTCGGCGCCCTTCAGTCGTCCGCCGGGCACGCGCACGCCGTAGCTGCCGTCTTCTTTAACTACCTTGGCGCCCATTTTTTCAAACGTCTCCAAAAACAAATCAATGGGCCGCTCGCCGATAATGTCGCCGCCCGGGTGGCTAAACAGCACTTCGCCGAAGCGCGCAAGCAAGGGTCCGGCCAAAACGATAGAGGCGCGCAGGGTGCTCATCATGGCGGCCGGTATGTGCGAGCCGCTCATGCCGCTCGTTGTCATATTTAAGGCGTCGCCGCTGCGGCTGGTGTTGCCGCCCAAAGCCTCCAGTATCTGCGCCATGCTCGCCACGTCGGCTATCGCCGGAACGTTGGTAAGCGCCAGCGGCGTGCGGTACAGCACGGAAGCGGCCATGGCCTTTAGTACCGCATTCTTAGCGCCCGCGGTCCGTATTGAGCCCTCAAGCGTGGGGGCGGCCGAGCCCGTAATGCGGAATAGTTCTTGCATGCAAAGGCAGTATAACGCACTCTACTTATATGGATCTACGCGCCAAAGTCGCCCTTGCGCCCTATACGACGTTTGCCTTAGGCGGGCCGGCCGCGCTCTTTTTGGAGGCACAGGCGCCGGGGGATATAAAGGAGGCGTACGCGCTGGCAAAACAGAAGGGCTTACCGGTGGTGGTGCTCGGCGGCGGGAGCAACGTGGTCGTGCCCGACGAGGGCCTTAATGCACTGGTGCTGCGCATTACAACTCAAGGCATAGGGCGCGAGGGCAGCACGCTGCGCTGCGCCGCAGGCGAGCCGCTTCTGGGGTTAGTTAAGTACGCGGCCGGGCAAGGCTTGGGCGGTCTTGAGCCGCTGGCGGGCATACCGGGTACGGTCGGCGGCGCGGTGCGTGGCAATGCAGGCGCCTTCGGCGTAGAAATTAAAGATGTATTAGTCTCGGCCCGCGCGCTTGATACGGAAACCGGCGAGGAAAAAGTATTTGCCAAAAGCGAGTGCGATTTTAGCTACCGCTCCAGCTTCTTCAAGCGGCACCCGCAGCTTATCGTGCTCGAGGCCGAGCTTGCGCTTGCGCCCGCCGACCCGATGCAGGCGGACGCCAAAATAATGCACACGCTCGCCGAGCGCCATAAGCGCCATATCCAAGATATAAGATCGGCCGGCTCGTTCTTTAAAAATCCGGTCGTCTCTGTCGATCTTCAAAAATTGTTTAAGCAAGACAAAAGCCAAGAGTCCAAAGAGGGCAGGGTGCCGGCGGGCTGGCTTATGGATCGCGCGGGCCTGCGCGGTGCGCGCGTGGGAGGGGCCGTGGCAAGCGAATATCACACCAACTACTTCTTAAACGCCGGGGACGCCACTGCCGCTCAAGTGAAAGAGCTGGCCGCGCTGGCTAAAGAAAAAGTCTTCAAAGAGTTCGGCGTTACGCTCGAAGAGGAAGCGGTGATTTTATAAAAAATACCCCTCGCCAAAGCGGGCGAGGGGGTCGTTGTCAGGTGTGCCGCACGATTGCCGCCAAGTAGCGGCCGCCGCCGTTGCGCGTGGTGGGCAGTTCGTCCGCCAAGTAGGCATGCTCGAGGTTTATCTGCTCGCTGGGCACCCCCAGCTCGGCAAACTGCGCTTTGATGATGGTAGGAACATTGATGTATATTCCTTTCTCGTCGACCCAGCCGCATGCGTCGCCATACTCTTGCGGCAACATATCTGCCGCCGGCACGTTGTACTTCAGGTGCTCGGGGTCCTCGTCGGCAAGCTTATGGAGAAAGTCCTTCGGCTTGATCGAATAAAAGACCCAGACCCGCAGGTGCCGGCGCAGGTACTGCGCCGGCGCAAGCGCGCTGACGATGCTGTTGACCACGCTCTCGTGGTGCCGCCCTCGCTTGTGGTTGCGCGTCTTGATGCGCTCCCGGTCGATGACGCAATCGCGTCCCGCGTGCGCAAATATCATTTCATGGCGCAGCGTTACGGCGATCATACTGCAGCCTCCGGCACTGAAGATGCCGGCGGTTTTCGGGCCGGGGAGCCAAGTGCCGTCCGCAGGCGCTTGCGCGTTGCGATAAAGCACGGACTTCCAGAGCGGGATCGTTTCCCCCATTGCGATAGGGTAGATGATCTTGCCGTTGAACTTCACCGGGCTCGGGGCGTACGCGTACTGTGCACCAAGCCCATGAAGCGCTTGGCCGACGCGCATAGCTAAGTCGGGGTTCTTGTCCTCGTCGCCCGCCTTCTGCAGCGGGGCCAGGGACCAGTTGCGGCCTTCAAAGCATGCCGCAGAAAAGGTCGGCCCTCCCGGTACGGCAATCTTATTGCGTACCAGGGGCTTTACTTCCTCCAGTAAATCTAAGGCCATGGCCTCCTCCTTGGGTGAACGGTATCTAAAAATAAAATAACATACTTTACGAGTTATGTAAAATGCGTTACTATGCAATTCTTATGACCCGCCTCTCCATTGTGGCCACCCCCATAGGCAATCTCGAGGATATTACCCTGCGCGCTCTGCGTATTCTTAAGGAGGCCGACATTGTTGCGTGCGAGGACACCCGCGTTACCAAAAAGCTCCTGTCGCATTTTGATATCCATGTGCCGACCGTTTCATTCCATGCCAATTCGGGCCAATCAGGTTTCGACAAGATCATAAAGCTCCTGGAGGAGGGGAAGAATGTCGCGCTTGTTTCAGACGCAGGGACGCCCGGGGTGTCAGACCCGGGACTCGAGCTGGTATCCCAAGTGCGCGAGAAGCTGCCCGACATAAAGATAGAAACCATACCGGGCGCCTCATCGCTTACGGCGGCGCTTGCGGTCGCGGGCCTGCGCGTCCCCTCGTTCGTTTTTTACGGATTCTTGCCGCAAAAGAAGGGCCGCGAGACTTTGTTTAAGGAAATTGCAGGTAGTGAGCGCGCCAGCATATTTCTGGAGTCGCCGCACCGGATTATGAAGGCGCTTGAGTCGCTCAACAAAGCGTGCCCCGAGCGCCGCATAGGCCTCTTCCGCGAGCTGACCAAGATGTTTGAGGAGCATTTGATCGGCACGCCGGCTGAATTGCTCATAAAAATGGAGCAAGACCCCAACCATCAGCGCGGCGAATTTGTCGTAATAGTAGAGGGGGAGTAGTATAAGAGCATGTCCAAAGAGATGCTTGTCATCGCGCTCGGCGTTCTCGTCGTCATTACGCCATACCTCGGCATACCAGGCTCCTGGAAGACCGTCCTCCTTATTGTTGCTGGCGTCGCCATAGCGGGCGCGGGCTTCCTGCTGCGCGGCGAGTCGCTGGCGCGCGGGGCGGGCCGCGGAGAGCGCGACCATTTTGTTGAAAATACCTCAGCCTCCTCATCCACTCGCGACCATGGCATCAGTTCGCTCAACTAACTCCGGCCGCCGCTTCGGCCTCCACGCGCTCGCGGTGCTGCTCGGCATAGGGTTTGTCATCGGTGCCGCCTATTTCTTTCTCCCGGCAGTCACGTCCGTTTCCTACACCGTAGGCGAAGCAAGCAGCACTCCCGCAACCGTTAAACCCAAGCCCAAGGTAGTGCTCGACAAGCAGGACTACGACCGCCGCCTGCTCGCCTTGGCTAAGGTCGCCACCTCCAGCCCCTGGTACGCCGCATTTTTAAATAATACCAAGGCCTCTACGACCGAGGCCAAGCCCCTGTGGCCCATCCGCACCGCCTACCCGAAAGAGGGCGCGATACTGCCGTTCAAGCGCATCGTGGCCTACTACGGCAATTTTTATTCCACGAAAATGGGGATACTCGGCGAGTACGAAAAAGCAGAGGTGCTTTCGCGCCTTCGGGCCGAGGTTGCCGCGTGGGAGGCCGCCGACCCGACAACGCCCGTTGTGCCGGCTATCGAGTACATAGATGTTACCGCGCAGGGAGCGCCGGGCAAAGACGGCAAGTACCGACTGCGCATGCCCGACACCCAAGTAGATAAGGCAATTGAATACGCCAAAGAAATAAACGGCATCGTCATACTCGATATACAGGTGGGTCTTTCTTCCGTGCAGGAAGAGGTTCCGCTGCTCGATAAGTAC
Organism: Candidatus Adlerbacteria bacterium; assembly: GCA_028286685.1. Classification (GTDB taxonomy): domain Bacteria; phylum Patescibacteriota; class Minisyncoccia; order Phycocordibacterales; family SBAW01; genus GWA1-54-10. Next base: position 24,142 of record JAQBRA010000003.1, read on the forward strand.
TGGGCTATGCCGCAGGTGCACCTGGCAATTGATCCGGAGTTCGACATGCAGGGCACTAACAAGCCGGGCGACGTTATCGGCACCACCGACGCGGCAACTATCAACTGGGCTATAGAGTACCTGGCCAAGTTCGTGCGCGAGCACGACTTGCCGCCCAAGATTCTCCTGTTGCACCGCTTTACCCAGAAGATGATTACGGACTACCAGGACATCAAGCCATTGCCCGAGGTGCAGGTCATTATGCAGATGGACGGATGGGGCTCGCCGGCGCGCAAAAAGAATACGTACTACCAGGTGGTGGAGCCCGAACCGGTGCAATTTACGGGCATAAAATTGTTCTACAAAAACGACCTCAAGGAAGAGCCGCCGCGCTTGCTTACGAAAGAAGAGGTCCTCAAGCTCAACCCGGCCCCCGTATTCATCCAGTACCAGTAGGTACGTAGCTAATTACGTAATTAAGTCAGTATCCGGCCTAATAAAAACAAACGGTACAATAGGGCCATGATTTTGGCACAAAAAATAGTTCTGGTGCTTGCAGTCCTTGCGGCGGCCTACTTTGGGTTTTTGCACTTTTCGCAACCAGGGCAAGAAATACGGGAGGCTTCGGAAACTATACTTTTATACGAAGATGGTGATTTTAAAGTTACAAAAGATAGCAGACATGTTTACATAAACGGGGAAATTATAAAAGTCGACAACGCGGGGCCAAACTATGGGAATGAGCCAGATGCGGCGACGTTTGTATATGTTGGAGGAAATGGAGAGTATTTCAAGGATAAGGATTTTGTATACCACACAACGTGGCAGTATTTTTCCGGCCGGGAGGTCGCTGACTTGGAAAGTTTTGAAGTGGTTGGCGAAGAGTACACCAAAGATGCAGTCCATGTGTACTGGGGCAGGGAGCCTCTTCTTGAAGCCGACCCTGCAACTTTTGTTGTTTTTGACTCGGTTCGATCTTGCGGTCAGCATTGCACGTATTCCGCGGGGGATAAGAACCATAAGTATTTGCAAAACCAAGTAGTGCAAGCAGATAGTGTGCCGTCGTTGCAAAAATTGGACGATACTTTTGCGACAGACGGTACTTTTGTATATGCAGTCTACTCGCCGACCCTTGATCTATATGCTAATCCTCCCGTCAAATTGGAAGGCATTGATGCTAAAACTTTCAAACTCCGTTGCCTTTTGGGCGGGTTATATGAGTTTGCGTGCGACTCATCGCACTTGATCAGTCCTGGTTTGGCTGTAGTTGTAAAAGGGAATTATGACCTTGCGTCTTTGCAAAAACTGGAAGGCGGCTACTTTAAGGATAAGCAGTATGTGTATCGGCTGCATCATTCAAACGCCATGGACAGGGTAGAGGGTGCTGATCTGGATACGTTTACATTTGTTAATGATGATTCTATCGATGCGCAGGATAAAAATCAGGTCTATTTTTGCGGCATACTCTTCGATCCTAATAATTCTGCAAGAGCCTGCTACTGATTCAAGCCCCCATCTTTATTCAGTATCAATAAGGTGGTATGCTCCGAATTAGGAGGATCTCGCATGGCTGAGAAAGTCGTAGTCCTTGCCGAGCGCAAGGGACACAAGCAGACGGCGCCGTTTGTGTCGTATGACGGCAACCCGGAAAACGGTGATTATGGAGCCTGGGCCAGGTACGTTATGGGAAAGGAAGGCGAGGTAGTCTCGCTTAAGCCTAAAACGCCGAAAGAAATATGAGCCGCAGTCCCGCCACATGGCGGGGCTTCCTGTTGCCCAATGGTATAATTAAGGCAATGCTTGAGGACCAAAACAAGATAAACTACTTCGCCGAGACCAACTCCCGCGGCAAGCCGCTGGCGTTCGGCATCAAGCGCCGCGACCGGGGGCGCCACATGTACGTCATCGGCAAGACCGGCATGGGCAAGTCGACCCTGCTGGAGAACATGGCCATCCAGGACATCCGCAACGGCGAGGGCATGGCCTTTATAGACCCGCACGGCTCTACCGCCGAGCGCATCATGGAGTACGTCCCGGCACACCGCATAAAAGACGTGGTGTACTTCGCCCCATTCGACATCGAGCATCCAGTGGCATTCAACGTGATGGAGGACGTGGGCTACGACAAGCGCCACTTGGTAGTCTCTGGCCTCATGTCGGCGTTCCAAAAGATCTGGGAGGACGCCTGGAGTGCCCGCATGGAGTACATCCTCACTAACACGCTCCTGGCACTCCTGGAGTACGAGGGCGCGACCCTGCTCGACGTCAATCGTATGCTCTCCGGAACCTTTAAGAAAACCGGCTCGGGGATAGAGTCGGTCAAGGACTCGAACGCCTTCCGCTACAAGGTGGTGCAGAACATATCCGATCCCTTGGTAAAGAAATTCTGGGTTGATGAGTACTACGGATACACCGAGCGCTACATCCAGGAGGCGACTCCGGCAATCCAGAACAAGGTGGGGCAGTTCACCTCCAATCCGCTCATCCGCAATATTATAGGCCAAGCCAAATCCTCTTTCGATATCCGAGAGCTCATGGATCAGAAGAAGATACTCATAATCAACCTCTCCAAGGGTCGCGTGGGCGAGGTCAACACCAATCTTCTGGGCTCCATGCTCGTGACCAAGATCTACCTGGCAGCCATGTCGCGCGCCGACGTGTCGGCGGAGACGATGAAAAACCTGCCCTCCTTCTACATCTACGTAGACGAGTTCCAAAACTTTGCCAATAAGAGCTTCGCCGACATCCTCTCAGAGGCCCGCAAGTACAAACTCAACCTCATCATCGCGCACCAGTACGTTGAGCAGATGGAGGAAGAGGTGCGCGACGCGGTCTTCGGCAACGTGGGTACCACGGTGTCCTTCCGCGTGGGGCCGTTTGATGCCGAAACCTTAGAGACCGTGTTCGCGCCGCAATTCGAGGCGGCCGACTTGGTCAACCTCGGCTTCGCGCAAATCTACCTCACGCTCATGATAGACGGGGTAGGGAGTCCGCCGTTCTCCGCGACGACGCTCCCGCCGTTTGACCCTTCGCCCGAAGACAATACGAAAGCGGTGCTTGCCGCCTCGCGCGAGCAGTTTGCCAAGGCCCGCGCCGAGGTCGAGGCTGATGTAGCCCGGTGGCAGAATTCCGAGATGGTTGCAGCCGAGCCTCCCAAGCCCAAGTACGGCACGTTCAAGCCTTCCACGGCCTCGCACTCCGCGCCAGCAGCTCCGCGACCTGCTGCTTCTTTCGACAGACCGCAAGACCGGCCCGCAGCAGTAGTGGTACAGGTCCCCGTAGCGCCCGCGCCTTCAGTAGTGCAGGCGGTCAGGGTAGAGGCACCAGCGCCCCAGCCGGCCCCAACAGTGCACGTCCACGCGCCGGTGCATGTGCCGCCAGCCCAGATCCATATACATCAGGCTCCGGAGCGTGCCCCGCGTCCCGCGCCCAAGGCCTGGGTTGCACCGGTGGCCCCAAAGCCCAAGCCAGCACCCGCAGCTTCCGTGCCGCGCCCAGAGCCTCCGGCGCCGCCCCTAGAGGGAGCTACCAGTTTGCGCGACGCCTTGGCAGCCGTTACCAAAAGGGCCGAGCCTGCCCCCGTGCCGGCCCCTAAAGAGTCCCAAAAGCCCTCAGGGCAGGCTAAATCGGCTCCGGTACATCAGCCGCACCACGACGCTCTCAAAGAGACTTTGCACCGGGTAGCACCCAAGGCTGAGGCTCCTGCATCGCCAGCCACTGGGGATAACATGAAGACCACATCTGCCGCCAGTGTAAAATCAAGCCATCACGCAAGCCCTCCTGCAGGACTTCCTCCGGAGGTTTTGCGCGAGATGCTGGCAGTTGACGAGCTTGATGAGACCCGCGAGTAAATTCCTCTTCGCTTCTCTTATTTCCATATCGTTTATGCTGCCTGCCGCCGCTCGCGCGGCAGTTGTCATTTCCGAGGTCATGTACAACCCCAAGGGGACCGACTCGGGCCACGAGTGGGTCGAGTTGTATAACGACGGGGCTGATCCGGTAGTGCTGGTGGGCGGCAGCGGCAAAGGCTCGTGGCGCATTGCCGACAGCTCCAACCACACGCTTGCCGTGCCCTCAGGCGGGGTAGGGCACGGGTCTTTAACCATTGCGGCTGGCGGCTATCTTATTGTTTCAACCGACCCGGCCGCATTCGATGCCGAGTTTGGCAATCCACCGTACTCGGTTATAAAATCCTCACTGTCCCTTAATAACACGGGCACTACAGTTTCTCTTATCGACGGGGCAGGCGCCACGACTAGTTCTTTTACGTACGCCAGCAGTATGGGCGGCGATGACAACGGCAACAGCTTGCAGCGTACCGCCGGCGGGTGGCTGCAGGCGCTGCCCACGCCGGGTGCCGCAAACGCCACCGAGGAATATTTGCCGCCCGAGGAAGAAAGCTCGCACTCTGGTTCAAGCGGCGGCACGACGCCGGCGTCTTCATATGTGCCGCCGCCCGCGCCCACCGTGTTCGCCGATGCGGGGGCCGACCGTGCGGTTATTGTTGGCGCTGATACGCTTTTGCGTGCCCGCGCGTACAACCGCGACCAAAAGAATCTCTCCGGCGCTAAGTTCTCCTGGAACTTTGGAGACGGTACTACGGCGCAAGGTGCAAAAGTCCTGCATCATTTTCCCTACCCGGGCGAGTACGCGGTCGAGCTCCATGTGGCCGGCGACGACTTTTCCGTTTCTTCGCGCGTGCGCATAACCGCCAAAGAGGTTTCAGTCGGCTTAGCGCCCTTGCCAGGCGGCGGGGTAGCAATTGAAAACAATGCAGACCAGGACCTCGACCTTTCGTTTTGGAGGGTAGTTCAAGAGGAGGCTGAATTTACGCTGCCCGAGTACTCATCTGTACTCAAAGGCGGCATCATGCGTATAAGTGCTGAAGCGCTGGGTTTTGAGGCGACTGCGCAGACCGAGCTGCGCTACCCAAACGGTAAGCCGGTGGTCTCGTCTGCCGCAGTAAAAGAAGTGGAGCCAGTGCTCCTACCAAATGCTGCCCCCGAGCCGGTGCCAGAGCCAGCGGTAGAGCCCGAGCCGCAGCCAGAGCCAGAGTTTCAAGCTGTGCCGGCATACATGCCTCCTGCGCCAGTGCTGCAAGAGACTCCGATCGTACCGGCACCAGAGCCGGTGGTAGTACCCGAGTCCGCTCCCGAGCCGCAAGAGTCAAATGTAGAGCCGCTTGCCGCTGCGGCAGCGCACAGCGGTGTTGCGCTCCCGCCCTGGTTCTACACACTCGCGCTCCTGGCGCTTATTTCCTTCGGCTTAGCGGGCGTATATCACGCAAAATATATACGGCAGGAGCGCGCCTTAGCGGCGGAAACTTATCCTTCCGCGCAAGAGTTTACTATTGAGTAACCGCCCCAGTCGCGGTAGGGTAATTGCAATGGCCGACAAAAAGCTAATGGTGGTAACCGGCGGGGCCGGCTTTATCGGCTCGCATCTTTGCGAGCGCCTGGTAGGCGACGGCCACCAGGTTATTTCGCTCGACAACTACTTTACCGGTAGCAAAGAGAACCATGTCGAAGGGGTAGAGTACCGCGAGGGCCATACCAAAGACATAGAAAGGCTCGTTCCTGAAACGCCCGACCTTGTCTATCACTTGGGCGAGTACTCGCGCGTCGAAATAAGCCTCACCGAGCCCGATGTCGTCTGGGACTTAAACAAGGCCGGCACGTTCGGCATATTTGAATTCTGCCGTAAAAAGAAGGTAAAGGTGGTCTATGCCGGGTCCTCGACCAAGTTCGGTGACGGAGGCTTGGGTCGCGTGCAGAGCCCATATGCCTGGACGAAAGCAAGCAACACGGAGCTTCTTCAAAACTATGGCAGCTGGTACGGCCTACCGTTTGCTATTACCTATTTTTATAATGTGTACGGCCCCCGCGAGCGCGCCGGCCGGTATGGCACGCTAGTAGAAATTTTCCGCCAAAAGCATCTTAAGGGCGAGCCGCTTACTGTTACGGCGCCTGGCACTCAAAAGCGAAATTTTACGCATGTCGATGATATTGTAGACGGTCTTATCCTGGTGGGGGAAAAAGGCGAGGGGGACGAGTTTGGCTTGGGCGCCGCTGAGCCGTACTCAGTCCTCGAGGTTGCGGAACTGTTCGGCGATCCTATCGAAATGATGCCGGAGGCTCAGGGTAATCGCATGGATGCGGCGCTCGATACTACCAAATCCCGCGCGCTTGGCTGGTCGCAGAAGCGCTTCCTGCGCGACTACATCAAAACCGCAATCCAATGAAGCGCGTCCTCATATTTTCCCTGGCCTATTACCCGCGGTATGTGGGCGGTGCCGAGGTTGCTATTAAGGAAAAGACTGACCGTATAACGGATATCGAGTTCCATATGGTCACGCTACGCTACGACTCGACGCTGCCTAAGGTTGAAAAAGTGGGGAACGTGCTCGTGCACCGCATCGGCTTTACCCGGCCCAATGCGACCATGGCCGATTTGAAGAAATTCCCGCTCCACTACAACAAATACTGGTTCCAGTTTGCGGCGGCCTTCAAGGCGCTCTCGCTCAATCACAAGTACCGCTATGACGCGACCTGGGCCATGATGGCGCATTCGACCGGCGTGCCGGCCGCGCTGTTTAAGTTGTTCAAGCCTAAAGTGCCCTATGTGCTGGAGCTGCAGGAAGGCGACCCGCCTGAGTATATAGAGAAGCTCATGCGCCCCTTGTGGCCGCTTTTCTCGCGCGCATTTACGACCGCTACCGTCGTATCAGTCATTTCCACTTTTCTCGGGAGATGGGCTAAGAGCCGCGGATTCAAAGGCTCAATCGAGCTGGTGCCTAATGCGGTTAATACCAAGCATTTCTCGCAGCAGTACGAGGAAAGCGAACTTGCAGCGCTTAAGGAAAAATTGGGCAAAAAAGAGGGCGACGTCTATATTATTACAACCTCGCGCCTCGTGCATAAAAATGCCATCGATGATGTCATCAGTGCTTTAGCTCTGCTGCCAAAAAATATTTACTTCCTAATACTCGGTATCGGCCCGGACGAAGACAAGCTCAAGGCTCTCGCAAAAGATCTGAGCGTTAGCGAGCGCGTCAAATGGATAGGGCAGGTAGACCACAAGGAAATGCCCAAGTATTTGAAAGTGTCTGACATATTTACGCGCCCGAGCCGTTCTGAAGGTATGGGCAACTCCTTTGTCGAGGCTATGGCTGCAGAATTGCCGGTTATCGCGACGCAGGAAGGCGGCATTGCAGACTTCCTTTTTGATGCCAAAAGGAACCCCAATAAGCCTGTGACCGGCTGGGCCGTCGATCGTGATAATCCTACACAAATTGCCGAGGCGGTGGGGGAGATTCTCGGTAACCCGGAACAAGTGCGGACAGTTATACAGAATGCGCGCGAACTGGCATTCAGTAAGTACGACTGGGATTTGATCGCCCGCGACATGCGGGAAAAAGTTTTTGCCAAAGTTTTGTCATAAACTTTTTCCCGAGTTTTTCCGTAATCCCATAAGGGGGTGTGGATAACTTCTCGGCTAGGGCGGGGGAGCAAGCTCGATTTGACGAGATTTAAAAGTGTGTCTTCATGTTGGTCTTCAGGTTCGGAGTCCTTAGCTACACCACTTTGCTAGCCTGGGGCGTGCTGGCATAGTTGTTCAGAAAAATAGTCTGGCCCGATAGCATCTTATGCGATACGGGAGACCCGAGGACTTTTTTATGGACAACTGTGCCGCCCGTTCTTTGCACCCGACTCCCCTGTTTTCTTTACTATTTCTCCCCTGCCTTAATCCCCTTTTATCTAGTATTGTTTGGACAAGTCTCCCCTATGGATATTCTCATCGCTACCGGCGTCTACCCTCCCGAGTCCGGCGGACCGGCCACTTATACCAAGCTGCTTGAGGACCGGCTGCCTGGCCTAGGGTTCAAAGTTACCGTGCTGCCATTCCGGGTAGTGCGGCATTTGCCGCCGGGTATTCGCCACATCGCGTACTTCTTCAAGCTGCTGCGCCTTTCCCGCGGCGTACGGCTTATCTATGCGCAAGACCCAGTGTCTGTAGGCCTTCCTGCGGCTCTTGCCGCCTTTGTGGCGCGCAAAAGATTCATGGTGCGCCTAGGCGGCGACTACGCCTGGGAGCAGGCGCGCCAGCGCTTTGGCGTTACCGACGAGCTCGACGACTTCCAAACCAAGCGCTACGGCCTTGGGGTCGGGCTCCTGCGCGCGGTCCAGCGATTCGTGGTGCGCCGCGCCCAGGCGGTCGTGGTGCCCAGTGAATATATGAAAAGGATCGTGGGCGCCTGGATAAGCAATCCGGAGAAAGTGCACCGCATCTACTCAAGCATCCATCTGCCGCCCCCTACTGAACTCCCAACTGACCGCCCCGAGGGTTTCCTGGTCCTCTCCTTCGGCCGCCGGGTGCCGTGGAAGGGCTTCGAGGCGCTCGAGCGCGTATCAGCGGGGGAGCCGTGGGCGCTAAAAATATTCAGCGATCTCCCCTATCCGAGCGCCATGGGCTGGCTTAAAAGCGCGGACGTCTACGTCAACAATTCCACCTATGAAGGCCTCTCGCACCAGCTGGTCGAGGCGTTTGCGCTTGGCACGCCGGTCATTGCCACTAACGTAGGCGGCAATCCCGAGCTGGTCGACAACGAAACAGGTATCCTTATTCCGCCTAAAGATGACGATGCGCTCCGCGACGCAATCAGGTCCGTGCAGGCCGATCCGGAGGCTGCCAAGGCGCGTACGGCAAGGGCGCAAGAAAAAGCAAAAGAGTTCAGTATCGGCGCCACTGTCGGGCAAGTCGTATCCCTCATTAAAAACGTATGCGCGTCCTAACTATCACCGGCGACAAGCGGTTCGGCCCCGGCCACGAGCGCTACGAGCTTATGCGCTCCGCAGTCGATGAACTTGCAGTTATATATTGGGGCCGTGACGCGCTCTTCCCCAAGATGCCCCAAGGTTCGTTTGATGTCGTCACGGCTCAAGACCCATTGGGGCGCGGGCTCTTTGGCCTGTATGCCGCGTGGAGAAAAAAGGCGCAGTTCAATGTGCAGGTGCATATGGATCTTGAGTCGCTCCAGGGCTTTAGGCGTGCGCTGGCGCGGTTTGTCCTGGGTCGCGCTGATTCAGTCCGCGCCGTATCGGAAAAAATAAAAAGCCAGGCAGGGAAGTTGGGTGCGCGTGCAGGGGTAGCGGTGCTGCCGTTATACATAGACATCGAGCGGTTCAAGGCGCTCAAGCCCGAGCCGCACGAGGGCAAGGTGGTGCTCTGGGTGGGCCGCTTCGAGAATGAAAAAGATCCGTTGCTTGCCCTCGAGGTATTTAAAAAAATCAGAGCGCGGGGGACTGAGGCTTCTTTTGTCATGCTCGGCACGGGCAGCCTGGAGATGCGCCTCAAAGAAGCGGCAGCCGGCTCCCCCGTTTCTTTCCCCGGCTGGCAAGACCCGCTTTCCTACTTGGCGCAGGCCGACGTCGTGCTTTCAACTTCAAAATACGAAAGTTGGGGAGCGAGCATGGTCGAGGCATTGGCTGCTGGGGTGCCCGTAGTGGCCCCAGAGGTTGGTATAGCTCGTGAGGCTGGCGCAACGGTAGTTTCGCTTGATATGCTGGACCAGGCCTGCGTGCAAATCCTGCAGTTGGGCATGCGCGGGCAGCTCACCGTGAATCTCTTGTCTGAAGAAGAGTGGGTCAAACGTTGGAAAGAAACTCTCGTATGATATTACTGATCACCACCCAGGTAGTAGATCCCCAAGACCCGATTCTTGGATTTTTCTGCCGTTGGATAGAGGAGTTTGCAAAGCATTGCGAGGGTATCGAGGTGATCTGCTTGCGCGAAGGCGCCCATAGTTTGCCTGTCAATGTGCGCGTGCATGCGCTTGGTTCCGGCAACAAGCTTATGCGCGCCTGGCGGCTATTGCGGCTCTCCCAAAAACTGCATTACGAAGCGGTGTTAGTCCATATGAACCCGGAGTATTTGGTGGCTGCCGGATGGCTGTGGCGCTTGAAAGGCAAGCGCAGCGCGCTGTGGTATACGCACAAGAGCGTCGACCTCAAGCTGCGCTTAGCTGCATTTTTTGCCGATGTTATCCTTACGGCTTCGAAAGAAAGCTTCCGTCTCCCCAGCCGCAAGCTGCGAGTCATGGGCCATGGCATCGACACCGACTTTTTCTCGCCGAATGACGGCATTCCGCGCGGCAGCAACCTGCTCTCCGTAGGACGGCTTATGCCCAGTAAGCGCCACGACTTGGCGATACGCGCGGCAGCGCAAGCGGGCGTGGCGCTGCATATTGCCGGCAGCGGGCCCGAGCAGGCGCGCCTGGAGGCGCTCGCAGATGAGCTGGGAGTAAAGGTGACATTCCTGGGTGGCATTAACCAGGCGCAGCTTAAGGACGAATATCGCCGGGCCGCAAAGCTCATACATGCGAGCGAGACCGGTAGTCTCGACAAAGTGGTGCTGGAGGCGCTGGCGTGCGGGCTTTCCGTTGCCACGAGCGACCCGGCGCTCAAGCCTCTGGAGTCAGCCGACCCATCCTACGTGCGGCAAAACCATTCGCTTGCTACACTCATACCCAAGATACTCGGCAATCTCTCATGACCTCTCCCCATCAATTCGGCCTCAGGCACACCTTCTTGCATTTGTATGCCGGTCAGTCGCTCATGCGCATCCTTATGAACCGCGAACTTTCCCACGAAACGCTGCGCGGCCGAGTGGCTGACATTGGTGGCGGCCACGAGCCCGACTATTTCGAATATTTTAAAACCGACAGTAGTATCACACTCGAGCGTCTAGACGGCTCTTTTTCCGGTATCGATTTCGAAAAGGACTCCCTTCCGTTTCAGTCGGGCGCCATGGATACTGTCATACTGTGCAACGTGCTCGAGCACATATATAACTACCGGTACCTGCTCGCCGAAGTGCACCGCATCCTTTCTGCGGAAGGCCGGCTTATTGGCGTCGTGCCCTTCTGGGTCGGATACCACCCGGATCCGCATGACTACTTCCGCTATACCGAGGAGGCGTTGCGCCGAATCCTGAAAGACGCAGGGTTTAAAGATGTCAGCATCAAGCCGCTGGGAGGCGGCCCCTTGCTCGCTAACTTCAATACCCTGGTGCTCTCCGTGCCGCGCCTGCTGCGCCCCGTGCTCTACCTTTGGTATGCGGGACTCAATCATGTCTTTATCCACTTGCGTCCCAAGAGCGCGCGCCGCCAGCCGCTCGGGTTTGTCTTTACGGCTTTGCGCTAGGTACGGACTTTATTGCTAAAGGCGTATTTCTTGCATGAGCGGGACCGTGAGGCGTAGCTGCACTACTTTTGCGTAGATATTCTTATGTCGCACATCCTACGCGAACTAGCGGCAGATAAAGCATGCTGTGTCTAGCATGGAGGGTTATTTTTTGGTATAGTCTGCTCGGACATTAGTTCGACCAACCAACAGGAGGAGCGCACGATGCGCAGCATCTGTCTTATTACGCCACCATCAGCGTTCTTGCTGGATGAGCGGGTATTCGTGAGTCTCGGCATCCTTAAAGTTGCCGCTATGCTTGAAAAAGCGAACAAAAAGGTCAACTTCCTCGATCTGTCAGGCGTTCAGAATTATCTTGAAGCGCTTGAGGATTACCTGCGGACCTCGCCTGACGACATGGTCGGCATCACCACTACGACGCCGCAACTGCCATCGGTCATAAAGATCCTGGCGGTCATAAGAAGCGTGCGGCCTAACCTCAGGGTTATATTAGGCGGCCCGCATGTAACCCTCGTCTACTCCGCCAAAAAGATGGAGATAAAGCGTAAGGTGGCGGGCGGACGCGGACATGCGGCAGCCGCGCAGCTTGAGAGCCTTTTTGATGTCCTGGTTTCCGGCGACGGCGAACTGGCCATCTTTGAAGCGATCAAAAGCGACGCGCCAAAAGTCGTGGACGGGGATGATCCTAAGGGTGGACTCTTCCTCACCGACAAGATGTTTACCGAGTTGCCGCTCCCTGCGCGCCACCTGGTAGACCTTAGGTCGTACCACTATTCGATCGAGGGTTTTCCGGCCACGAGCCTCATCGCTCAGCTAGGGTGCCCGTTCGGATGCGGGTTCTGCGGCGGGCGAAACTCCAAGTCACTGCGCCAGATCCGTAACCGGGACACGGCGAGTATCCTTGCCGAGGTGGAGCATCTCCACCGCGAGCACGGGCACACCGGCTTTATGTTCTACGACGACGAGCTCAACGTGAGCACGTCGTTCGTGGAGCTTATGGACGGGCTCACGGCCCTGCAGGAGAGGCTTGATGTCGAGTTTCGCCTGAGGGGCTTCGTCAAGGCGGAGCTCTTTGCTCGGGACCCGAAGCAGGCCCCGGCCATGTACCGGGCCGGCTTTCGCTGGCTTTTGTGCGGGTTCGAGGCCGCGCATCCGCGGATCCTGGTAAACATCGACAAGCGCGCAACGCTTGACGATAACGACCGGTGCGTGGACCTCGCCAAAGAAGCGGGGCTCAAGATCAAGGCGCTTATGTCGTGCGGCCATCCCGGCGAAACGGAAGAGTCGGTGCTCGCGATCAAGGACTGGCTTATCCGCAAGCGGGTGGACGACTTTGACTGCACGGTCATCACGACGTATCCCGGTACGCCGTACTACGACCTGGCAGAGCCAAGTCCTCAGCTGAGCGCACGGGAGGGCAGGAGCGTCTGGAGCTACCGGCACCCGAAGACCGGTGACTGTCTGCATGCGTACGAGCTCGACTACACGCGCGAAGCGGACTACTACAAGGGCGACCCTGACGACTACAAGGCGTATGTCTTTACCGACCATTTGTCGGCAGACAGGATTGTCGCCCTGCGCAAGCGGGTCGAGGATGAGGTCAGGGCAAAGCTTGGCATCCCCTATAACGCGGGGGCGCCCGGCGTCCGCTACGAGCACTCGATGGGGCAAGGCCTTCCAGCCTCTATCCTTCGTTCTGCAGCATCACTAAAACTACTCTCCGCCTAGTGCGGGGAGCAAAGCCCCTCTCCGCTCCGGCGGAGAGGTTTTCTTTTTGGCGGCAGGCCATTATCGAAGTCCATAAGGACGAATGGCGGGGGTGGTTCGAGCAATTCTTTCAGGCGTGCGGCTTCAAGGTTAGCTGGGACAAGGATCTGCTCATACCAAAAAGGTAGCGCTTTTGTGCTACAGTAGCCCTGATATGTGCGCCATACTCGGCCTCAACTCCCCGGACCAGGACCTTATCGGGCTTATGAATGCGGCCGCCGCCCATCGCGGGCCCGACGATACGGGTATCTTTCTGGATACGGCGGTGGGGCTCGGGCACAATCGCCTTTCCATTCTCGACCTTTCAGTATCCGGCCATCAGCCCATGGAGGCCCAAGGTTTGCAGATAGTTTTCAACGGCGAGATATACAACTTTAAAGAATTGCGCGCAGAGCTTGAGGCCCGAGGCGATACGTTCCGCTCGCATACCGATACGGAGGTGATACTGCGCGGCTATGCGCGCGAAGGCGTAGAGTATTTTAAAAAGCTGCGCGGCATGTGGGCGCTCGCCCTGTACGACGCTGCCGCAGGCACGCTCGTGCTCGCGCGCGATCCGTTCGGCATCAAGCCGCTCTACTACTACGAGCGCGAGGGCCGCTTCGCCTTCGCTTCCGAGCTGCGAGCACTCAGGCCGGTGCTCAGCCGCTATGGGGCTACCGACAATAAGCTAGCGCATCGGCTCTACTTTACATTGGGCTACATTCCGGCGCCGCATTCGCCGTTTGAAGAAGTTAAAAAGGTGTTGCCAGGGGAAGTGCTTTCTTATAATCTTGCCAGCAAGGTCCTTTCCCGGGTTGCGACTATCAAGCCGTATGAGGACATACGGCAGACGCTCCAAGAAGCCCTGGAGGATACGGTGCGCGCGCATTTCGTCTCCGACGTGCCGGTCGGACTTTTTTACTCCGGAGGCATAGACTCAACCTTGCTTTTGGCGACTGCAAAAAAGTTGGGGTTTAACCCCGCGGCGTTTTTCCTGCGCATCCCCAATCGGCTCGACAATGAGTACGCGCTAGCGGCCGCTAAAGAGTTGGGCGTTACGCCGGTTGTTATCGAGTTTGACGAGTCGCAAGCGCAGGAAGCGCTCAATCGCGCGCGACAGACGCTCGACGAGCCGTTTGCCGACTCCTCATATATTCCGACCGAGTACCTCTCAAGCCAAGTCGCCAAGACGCACAAGGTGGTTCTTTCCGGCGAGGGCGGAGACGAGTTCTTTGGCGGTTATCATCGCCACAACCACCTGCTTGGTCTGCGCCAAGGCATGCGGCTCGTGCCTGCAGCGCTAGTGCGCCTGCTGCCGTCGCGATTGCGGCGCGCTGTGGAGTCCAAAATAAACCGCGACGCATACGCCGCGTATGTCGAGTTTATCCGTCTCGACGAGGGCCTGGTTTCGCGCGAGGAAGCGGTGGCTTTCTTGCGCGGCAGGGTGGCGGGGCAGCATGACAATCTCGGCCTTTCTCTCGACCAAGAGATCTACCTTCCCGACGACCTGCTCTTTAAGATCGACCGCGCCGGCATGCGCCACGGACTCGAGGGCCGTGTCCCCTTCCTGGATAGGCGTTTTTTTGCGGCGGCACGCGCACTATCGGCCAGAGAGCGTCATGGCGGGGGAGCCACCGGCAAAGCACTGCTTAAGGACCTTCTCGGCGCGTCCCTATCGCGTGCACTCGTAGACAGGCCCAAGCAGGGCTTTAGTATGCCGCTCAAACTAGCGGCAGGCCTCTCTGATGAAGCGTTTGCATCGGCTGCAGCAGAGGCGCAAAAGCATCCCGAGCTGGTACCCTTAGCGCCCGCCTTGGTCTCGTCGCTTGCCCAAAGCTCCTCTGCTCGGAGTAAATTTAGGAAAGAGTATCCACAGCTGTCATACGTGATACTTATGTGGGCTGGCTGGCGGGAGAGCTTTACACTATAAGTATGCGCGAGCGGCTTACCAATCTCATACTTCTTGCGCGCTGCGGATTGCGGTTTATAAGGCATGGCTCGGCCAAGAAAATCCCGTCTTATCCTAGATCCGTAGTTATTGTCCAATTCGGCAAACTTGGCGACATGGTGTGTACGACTCCAATGTTTAGAGCCATAAAGAACACTTCGCCAAGTACTCGCGTCATCGTGGTGGGCGACAAAGTAGGCGGCCAGATACTTGCTGGCAACACCGATGTCGACCGCTACATTGTGTGCGGCAAAGATATACGTGCTGCCCTAGTAGAGCTTAAGAAAGAAGGGGTACAGGCGGGTATAACTGCAGGCCCGAGCATCCGGGCTTTCTGTCTCCTGTATCTTGCGGGCATGCCGCTAGTACTGGCCCCGCGCGTAGAAGGCAGTGAGAGTTCCGAGAGCCGCCTGTACCGCTTGGTGCGCAGGCTGGGCGTGCTTATGCCGCACACTATAGGCTCGTACGCGCCGCGCGAGTACCTTAGGCTCCTGGAGCCTCTGGGCATACAAACAGACGACACGACCAAGCATGTTGCCGTAGCGCCCGAAGCAGCTGCCCGCGTCGATGCACTTTTGCGGGAGAGCAGGGCAGAGAGCGCCTTCTTGGTGGGCATATCGGCATCGGCAGGCAATAAGATAAAGAACTGGCTTCCTGAGCGCTTTGCGGCAGTAGCGGAGCATTTGGCGGGGCGGTACGGCGCGACGATAGTCCTGATAGGCGGGCCCGGTGACAAGCAAGAAAGCGACGCGGTGCGCGCGCATAGTCCGGCAGACATGCGCTGCATAGATACCACCGGCGCGCTTTCCGTTGAAGAGCTCAAGGCCCTGGTGGCCCGCCTGGGGCTTTTTATCAGCGTTGATACCGGGCCTATCTATATTGCCGAGGCGCTCGGGGTCCCCACCATAGACATTGTGGGCCCTATGGATGAACGTGAGCAGCCGCCGATAGGCGAGCGGCATGCGGTGGTCGTGCCCCCGTTCCCGCGCAAGCCCCAGCTCTATATAATGAGTCCCGGAAATTATAATTATGCCGAGGCTAGGCGCCAGGCAGAGAGTATCTCGGTCGCGCAGGTTGTCGCTGTTGCAGACGAGCTTATGGGCCGTGTGCATAATGCCGCTTGAGCCGGTATACTGCGGTGATATGGCGGGCCAGGGCAATGAGAAAGTATTTACTACGGCCCATGGGACCTTTACCATGGACACGCAAAGCGACGCCAAGATAAGCGGCGTATTCTCGGGCGACCACTACCATCACCAGGAGACGCTCGACCTCCTGCCGTACCTGGCGGCGCGGGGCGGCACGATTGTAGACGTGGGCGCTCATGTAGGCACTTTGGCGATCCCGTTTGCCCAGTATGCCAGCAAGGTTATCGCTTTTGAGCCGACTCCGGCCACGTTCGGCTTTTTGCAGAAGAATATCGCCCTTAATACGGCTCCGGTCGATGCCCGCAACAAGGGGCTGGGGGCGGCTCTTGGCCGCGCTGCATCGGTCGTACTTCATGATTTTAGCGCGGCCGCTAACACGCTTTCGGTAGGCGAGGGCGACATCGAAATCTCGACGCTTGACGCGGAGGTTCCTGCGGCCGATTTTGTAAAGATAGACGTCGAGGGTATGGAGCTCGGCGTGCTCCAGGGAGGGAGCCGCCTCTGGCAAGAGTCGAAGCCGCCCATACTGTTTGAGGTAAATCTATTCGCGCTTCGGCGCCATGGCACGGCTGCGGCCGATCTCCAGGGCTTTCTCAAGCAGTACGGCTACTCGCTGTACTACCCGGTGCAAAAGGCAGGCCGGCTGCATTTGGCAAAAATCTGGAGCCTCAGCCTCTTTGTGCTGTGTATCGCTCCGCGCTCGTTTATGTTCGGCGGGCCAAGCGCCCCGTTTGACGTCGTGGCGATACCCCGCGGGCACGCGCTGTCGGCGCCGCTGCCGCGCATCTCTGCAGGCGCCATGCTCCTAAAGCTGATCGGTGGCAATCTTTCCCAAAAAATACGCCGCCTGCTCTCTATTTTTGCGGCAAGCGATAAATTGCAAAGCGCCCGTTAATGGTTGTCAGAAGTGTGAGTCCTGCTTGGGGAGCTTTCCAAGAAATGTCCTTTTTGTCTTCTATTGCAAATGCGTTTTCAACATCGCTCGAGCTGGAGAGATAAAAGATTCCATAGGGATGATTCGGCGTGTCGCGGGGCGTATAAATTGCCGCGTATATCGACAGCGTAGGGCTAGCCAGCACAGCCGCGGGAGGCTCATGCTGCAAATATTCAAACAGAGGGGCGTAGGCTTGCGCGCTCCGGGCCTCCGGGGCGTGATTGTTATAGAAGTGCTTTTGAGCAAATGCGCCGTGCGTAAATAGTACGGCAATAGCCAGTGCGCAAAGTGCGTCGTTTGCCCATAGAGGAGTCCACCGCCTTAGGAACTCCATTCCGACCAGTGCGAGCACAATTCCAGTCAGCGGTTTGGTAATGTACCAATGATAATGGCCGGGCTGCAGATAAAATCCTGTCAGTACGTGCTGGTTAAGGACGATAAACAGCGCTGCGCCGCAAAAGATAAAATATTGGCGCGATTGGGCGAGGCGCGCGGGCCAAAAGAAAACAGGCACAACGAGCAGGACCACAAGCCACAAGCCAAGTTCGGGCGAGTGGCTAGCCATTGCCCCCAGATTATTGGAAACTTCTGAGTAGGCGGGGTGGGCTCGAGCTTGCACGAAGTTAATAAAGAAAGGCGTGGCGTATACCAAGGCAAGCACGCCGATCGCAAAAATACGCCCGCTTCGGAGAATGTCTTTTTGGTGCAAGGCACTTCCAAACACTATAAGCAGCAATACGCCCAAGAACGACCAGGTATATACGGATAGATACAGCGACAAGCCGATAAGTGAGCCTAGTGTGGCTATCTCTGCGAGACTCGGTTTTCGGTTATGTAGGCGGTACAGCATCCATAGCGAGCCAAACAGCACGAGTCCGGTCATCGATGGGTTTATCGGCCGGGCCCACGTAATTCCATCGACAATACTCAATCCATGCATAAACGCCAGGATTTCGCGCGGATTGCTCATGAGTGCCGTTGCAAGCATCCCCGCTGTTGCTGCCAAAAGCGCAGTACTCCTGGTGCGACTTATTGAAAATGCAAATCCGTATATGAGAAGGAATATCCCGGCAGGGAAAAGTGCCTTGGTGGCTATATTTATAGCTGGGGCGGCCATGCCAAATGCGCGGCCGAACTGGGCCACTACCACCTCTCCCAGTCCCGGCATAAGATAGGGCACGCTCTTGTCTGGCATAAAGATATTTCCCATACGCCAGTCTCCCTCATAAGCCGCTTGTATGCGTGCCAGATAATGCTCCTCGGCATCCTGACCCATAAGAGCAATGCCTTTGTACTCGGGCGTTGTGGCAAAGTAGGCGTACGGCGCTATGCACAGGAGGCCCATAGCAGCCGCCAAGGCATATGCTGCGCCATGGTGTCGGGTGTGCGCGAATAGCTTATAAAGAACGGTAAATGACATTTTTATTGAAAGAGAACGAGAGCAGGGTAGTGGTAAGGGCGCTTATTGATATGGATATCAGATAATGTATGCCCAGCAAAGTAGTAAGCATGTATACGAGAGCGGCGTTGAGGGCGAATATGACTAGGTAGCTAGCAATGAAAAGCATGTATTTTTTATGGTATCCGCTTTTGTTGTGGTCAGGAAAGGTAAAAAGTGCGTTTAAGACGAAGCTGCAGGTCCAGCCGCACAGCACCCCGATAGTAAATGCCCAAAAATACCAAAAGCCGAAAACAACGACAAAAGTATGCGTGACAGCGAGGTTAATGATCAGCCCCGTTCCTCCTACGAAACAGAAGCGTATAAATTTTCCTAAATTTCTCTTCATATTAAATTTTGACTGCGGTAAGCGTCCATCCCATGTGATTTGCAGGGGAAACAACCTCAATGTTAGAAAGCGCTAAGCCGTGCGTAAGTCCCAGGACTTCCTCGCGAGTCCAATAATTAGCGACGGCTGGGATAAGCTGGTCAAATACGATGCTGTGCACGTGCCAGAAAGGGAACGTAGATAGTTGCTGCAAGTATGCAATGCGCCGGCGCAGCAAAGGAATGGCGAGGTAATAGAGCGGCGCTGAGCAGAGATAGGACAGCGCATGTATGAGCGGCAAGGGGAGTCGAGAGGTAATAAGCTTACGCACCGGGTCTACAAAGCTGACTATCCACTCGTTTCCTTCATAGCTATAGACCCATACGACCAGTTGTCCGCCCGGGCGCAGGGCTCGGGTAAAATTCTCAAGCGCTAGCCGCGGCTGGCGCACATGGTGCAGCACTCCTATGCACATAACCGTATCAAATGCGCTATCCCAAGGCATTTTTGAAATATCATGCCGGACGACGGTGGCGTTTGGAAACGACTCGAGTGTCTTGCGTGCCGCAGCAAGGGAATGCTCATCGTTATCAAATGCGGTTACGCTCTTGGCGCCCCATGCCAGGGGCCAATAGCTGTTGCGCCCCATGCCGCAACCGGCATCAAGGATATCTTTGCCTGCGAAGTCCTCAGGCCCCATGCCGGTCCAGTTGCGGAACTGGCCCTCGTACAAAGGGGAAATTGCGGCATATTTGTTCCACTCGTATCCAAATCGTTCTTCTGAAGCCATATTATTTGATGCAGGTAAACTGGAATTCTATCTCGTCAAAGCCGCCGACCCAGAAACACCAGATGCGGCTTGCGAGCGCAGGCGAGAGGTTTGCAAAGAAGGAAATGACGGCATTTATCCCCGACAAAAGCGCGATAGTGATGCGGCCGTAGCCCATGTAAGGAAGCAGGTAGGGGAAGGCAAACCACTTAAGCCGCATGCTCTCCAGTTTAAAATCGACGCCAAAGTATCCCGATTTGGTAAAATTCTTATTAAAATAAAGCGGAAAGGTAACGTCAAATCCGTGCTCATGCTCGGCATGAGTAAAGCCGCGTGAAAAGTGCGGGACTTTTATGTGCAACGCGCCTCCCGGCGCCATAATACGATGAAGTTCAGTCATGACCTTAAAAGGCTTCTCAAGATGCTCAAGGCAGTGGGACATCTCAATCTCATCGATGCTTCCGTCGGCCCAGGGGTAAGGAAATACATTAAGATCGCAAACGAAGTCAGGCTTCGTCTCGGCGGTCCAATCTACGGTCGAAAAGCCTGTTTTCTTGCGGTCTCCGGAGCCTAAATCTAGTTTTAAATAAGTCGGCATGGGGCGGGGCTAGTGTTGCCACATATCGTACCATAAGCCGGGGTACAAAAGATGCCGGTCTAGAGCTTTCTAAATGGAGCGTCAGTCGGAACAAACACCAAGTCTGCCTGCATAAGCCGTCCGTCTATAATCGCGCCTTCCACCATGTCGTAGACCGAGAATCCGTGGTCTTTCATGTAGCTCACCACATCTGCCAATTCGACCCCTCCTTCGTATTGCCGGGCGATAGAAGTTTCGACCACGACTGCCGCAGAATTCTTAAGGGTCTCTTGTGCGCCCTTTAGTACCTCCATTTCTGCGCCCTCAACATCAATCTTAATCAAATAGGGTGCGGGCAGATTGCCAGTCAGACTGTCAAGCGGCATAACGCGGACCTCGACCTGCGCGGCCTCCGGGCGGTTTGCATAGCGCAGCGAGGATGCCTTGCGCCCGTTTTTGTAAAGCTTAACGATACCTTCCTGCGCTCCGCAGAACACTTTCTCAACTCGGGCGGGGAGCTGTGCGGCAAGCCTGTCCAGTAGTTCCCTATATTCAGGATTGGCTTCCACTAAAAGCATGGGGTAGCCCTTAAACACGTCATACAGCTCGGGCGTCCCCTCTGCTACGCCAATATCGATAACCGAGCCGATAGGTGTCCGGCGCTTAAGCTCTCGCAAGCCTGCTTCAAAAGTATGCAGCGGGGCGTTGACGGAGCGTATCTCCTTACCCGCGAGGCCCAATATTTTGTTGATAAGCTTTTTCATACAGAGTCGATCCAGCGATCGTACCATAACTGGAATATCAGGAGCGTCCAAAGCTTCTTTCCGTAATTGCGCTTGCCGGATAAGTGGTCTTCCAAGAGGCGTGAGACCTCTTTAGTGTTAAAAAGCCCGGATTTGTCGATGTTCCTCTCGGACAAAACATCCTTTGCCAAGCTGCTGAGCTCTCCCTTAAGCCATCCAGCCACCGGCGCGGCAAAGCCTTGCTTGGGGCGGTCGAGTATGGCGTCCGGCAGGCGCCCGCGCATAAGGGTGCGCAGCATATGTTTGCCGCGGCCACTCTTGTATTTAAGCTCTGGCGGCAGCGCCAACAAAAATTCTACCAGGTCGTGCGACAAAAACGGCGCGCGTACTTCCAGCCCGTACGCCATGCTTGCGCGGTCCACTTTTACCAAGACCTGGTCCATGAGGTAGGTGCGCATGTATAAATGAGACAATGCGCTGACTTTCGAGAGCTTAGGGCATTCCGCATGCCATTGCGCGATAAGTTCTTCTGTTATTCCGCTCGATTGCTCTGCTGCATCGGGCGAGAGTAGCGTTTGCAGTTCGTCCTCCCTAAAGCTCCCCAGCCATTGCAAATGCCGCACCGCCTGATTGTCGGAGTAGTCGTGGGTAAACTTGCGCGCCTTAAAATCAAGCCCCATGTAGCCGCTCGAGGCCGGCAAGAGGTCGACTATGCGGCGCAAGGTGCTGCGCATGCTTGCGGGCAGCCGCCCGTAAAGCCGGGCGTACTCCTCGGCCTTAAAAGTAGGGTAGCCCAGTAAAAGTTCGTCCGCGCCGTCGCCGCCGAGCGCTACGGTTACGTGCTCTCGAGTAAACTGCGACAACAGTAAGGTTGGCAATATCGAGGCGTCCGCCATCGGTTCATCGAGCACGTGCGGCAGTTTTTCCACCAGCGCCAAAGCTTCCTTCCCGTTCAGTATTTTTTCGTAATGCTCCGTGCCCAGGTGCTTGGCAACCAACCTTGCCTGCGTAGACTCATCAAAGCTCTTTTCGCTGAAGCCGATTGAAAATGTCTTTATCTTTTGCGCCGATGCTTTCGAGGCATAGTAGGCAACCGTCGAGCTGTCTATGCCGCCGGAGAGAAAGACTCCAAGCGGCACGTCGGCTATCATGCGCTCGCGGGTAGCGTTTTCAAGCAGAGAGTCAAAGCGTGCCAGTGCCTCTGCTTCAGTCAGTGCCGTAGCGGATACGCTGGGGTTCCAATAGGGCGCAATGCTTATCGTGCCGTCCTTAAGGCGCAGGTACGAGCCCGGCATAAGCTTGTGCACGCCCTTATATATAGAGCGCGGTGTAGGCACGTATTCGCGCCCGAGGTAGTGGGCCAGCGAGCGTAGGTCGATCTCGTGCGGGCACTCCGGATGCGCGCGCAGGGCTTTAAGCTCCGAGCCGAATATAAAAGTATGCGGCGTCTGAGTCCAGTACAGGGGCTTCTTGCCCAAGCGGTCGCGCACCAAGATAAACTCTCCGGTCTGTGAGTCAAAGAGCGCAAAGGCGAACATGCCGCGCAGCCGCCTAAAGCTCTCCGTGCCCCAGGTAGCATAAGCGGCCAAGATAACCTCCGTGTCGGAATGGAGTTTGAAGGGGTAGGAGCTGAGTTCCTTTTTAAGCTCGGCAAAATTATATATTTCGCCATTGAAGGTAATGCGGTAGCGTCCCTCTGCGCTTGCCATGGGTTGCGTTGCGCTCGAAGAAAGGTCAATAATGGCAAGTCGCGTGTGAGCGAGGCCCGCGCGTCCATCCGCAGACACCCAGGTACCCGATGCATCCGGCCCGCGGTGCTTCAGGCATGCGCTCATAGCTTCGAGCGCCTGCTCGTTTCCATTACCCAGATAGCCGGCTATACCGCACATATGGTTTATATGGTACAACGGGAGCGTGGAAACTGCTCGCGATCCAAAAAGTCTTATATCGATAGTTATCCCGGTTTATAACGAGGCGCTTAGCCTGCCCGGACTCTTTGATCGCCTTGGCGAAGTGCTTGCCGTACTCGGCCGACCGTACGAGGTCATTATGGTAGACGACGGATCCAAGGACGGCTCATTTGATAAAATAGTCGAATTGGCAAAAGGTCGTCCTGTAACTGCAATCCGCCTCAAGCGCAACTTCGGCCAGACAGCCGCGCTCTCGGCTGGCATCGAGCAGGCGAAGGGCGAAATAATCGTAACGCTCGATTCGGATTTGGAAAACGATCCGCGCGACATCCCACTCCTTCTTAAAAAAATGGACGAAGGCTTTGATGTCGTCTCCGGATGGCGCCAAGCCCGATGGAAAGGCTCGTTCCTTTCCCGCAAATTGCCGTCCGTTGCGGCCAACTGGCTTATCTCGACGCTCTCGGGCGTACCGCTCCATGATTACGGCTGCACGCTCAAGGCGTATCGCGCCGACCTGGTAAAGGGCGTGGTTCTTTACGGCGACATGCATCGCTTTATCCCTGCATACGCTTCGTGGCAGGGTGGGGTAGTGGCCGAAGTGCCAGTGTCGTACGCGCCGCGCCTGCACGGCAAGAGCAATTACGGTATGGGCCGCATCATCCGCGTGCTGCTCGATCTGGTAGTCGTAGTATTTATGCACAAGTACATGAACCGCCCCATGCACTTCTTCGGCGGATGGGGGCTTGTGAGTTTCAGTGCTGGTGCCTTCTTCGGCGCGCTTTCCATCGTGCTTAAGATTATGGAGTTGCGCGATTTCGTCGAGACCCCTCTGCCGCTGTGGAGCGCGCTTTTTATAATCGTCGGCGTGCAGATGGTGATGTTTGGCGTTGTGGGGGAGATGCTTATGCGCACCTATTACGAGTCGCAGGGTCGCCGCCCGTACGTGGTCAAAGACAAGGTTGCGGTATCCTAAGGGTATGAAGTTGCTGTACGCCGCCTTTGTACGCCTGCCCACCGAAAAGGCGCATGGCGCCCAGATTGTGCGCACCTGCGAGGCATTGGCGCGGCAGGGCATGGCAGTAGTGCTGGCAATTCCGGGCCGCAAGACTTCCATTGCGCAGGATGTTTTTGAATACTACGGCGCTGAGCGTACCTTTGCGGTTGTATCCTTGCCGGTTGCCGATCTTGTGGGGCTCGGGCGCATCGGCTTTCTCTGGTCGTCACTTCTCTTTGCTTGCCGCATTTCCCGCCGAGCCAAAGCGCAAGGGTCCGACTGCATCTATTCGCGTGACAAGACGGTTCTTGTGGCGCTTAATTTATTAAGCCGCGTTCCTCTGGTATGGGAAATCCACGGTAGCGAGCCCTTGTGGGCGCTGCGCATCCTTAGCAGGGCAAAATTCGTGGCGATAACCGCAGGCATACGCGACGACCTTGTGGCCCGCGGAGTTCCGCCCCAAAGCATTTGCGTAGCGCATGACGGCATTGACCTGGACTCGTTTGCCGATACTGAGCCTCAGGGCGTCGCGCGCAGCCGGCTCGGGATCCCGCTTGGAAGAAAGACGGTCATGTACATAGGTCGCCTCGATGGCTGGAAGGGGACAGGTACCCTGCTTGAAGCATCTGAGCTTCTACCCGATGATGTGCAGGTGGCTATTATTGGCGGAGAGCAAGAGCAGGTTAAGTGGCTGCGCAGCCGGTACCCGCACGTGCTGTTTTTGGGCTTTCTGCCGTACCGCGACATTGCGCGCAACGAGGCCGCTGCCGATGTGCTCGTGCTTCCGAATACGGCTAAAGACATTACCTCGCTTAAGTACACCTCGCCGCTCAAGCTCTTTGCCTACATGGCCTCCGGAGTGCCCATGGTGGTGTCTGACTTGCCCTCCCTGCGCGAGATTATTTCGGAAAAAGAGGCTTTTCTAATAGAGCCTGATAATGCCCAGACGCTTGCAGGGGCGATCATGGCGGCACTCAAGGCGCCCGATGCCCAGGAGCGCGCGCGACGGGCAAAAGAGCGCGTAGCCGAGTATACTTGGGACAAGCGCGCCGAGCGCATCGTAAAGCATGTCAGCCATGTCTAAAAAGCTAAACTTGGGATGCGGGACCGATATCCGCGATGGATGGGTTAATCTCGACTCGGCCGCGCTTCCGGGCGTTGATGTAGTCCACGATATAAATATTCTGCCGCTGCCGTTTGAGGAAGGCCTCTTTGATGAGATCGTCTGCCAGGATATCCTCGAGCACATTGCCGACTATACGCCGCTCCTAAAGGAGCTGCACCGAGTGCTGGTCCCCGGGGGGCTCGTGCATATACGAGTGCCGCACTTTACCTCCAAGAACAACTTTACCGACCCGACGCATCGTCGCATGTTTTCTACGTCTACCTTCGATTTTTTCACTAAGAACACACGCTGGCACAAGGCCCGCCATTACTACTTTGACTTCTCCTTCAGCGATATACCCAAGCTCGAGCTGACCTTCGAGCTCTCTTCGCGCGCTTTTTTCTACAACAAATGGGTCGCTCCCGTAGTAAATAAAAGCCGGCACCGTCTCGCCATGTACGAGTCGACGCTCTGGTCGAGGCTGTTTCCGGCCGTCAATATTTGCGTAACGCTTAAAAAATAATGCGCATAGGCTTTGATGCAGTGGCGGCTATAGGACGAAGCGGAAATGCCACGTATTCCTACGAGCTCATATCCCATGTGATGCGGCGTGGCGCGGCAAACCGGTATTATCTTTTTTCCTACTTGCACGACATGGGGAGGCCTCTGTTTAAGAAAGGCGCAGGCCATACAGAGGTGCACTCGCAGCTGGTAGCAAGCCTGTTCCCGCTTCCACACCTGCACCAGGTCAACGACTTTCTGCTGCGTTTGCATGCGCGTGCGCGCCGGGTCGATATATTTCATTTTACGAACCCGCTCAATTACATAGATGGCCCCTTTAAGAAAGTTGTCACGGTGCATGACCTTGCGCCGCTGCATGACCCATCTTGGACGAAGGAGCATTCCGGCAGGTTGTTCAAGGAGAGGCTCGGCGCGGTGGCGCGTGCCGATGCGATTATTGCGGTATCGAAATTCACCAAGCAAGACATTGTGGAAAAGCTGGGTGTCGCGCCTGAGCGCATAACGGTCGTGTACGAAGGGGCCGGAAATATCTTCTATCCCGACGAGGATAAGGCCGGCATTGCCGCATTGGTGGGCGACAGTAGGTATGTTTTGTGCGTCGGCCAGCTGCAGCCCCGCAAGAATAACCGCAACCTGCTCCTGGCGTTCGCTTCGATCGCTCCCGACTTCCCCGACACCAAGCTGGTGTTTGCAGGGTCGGCAGTAAGCCCGGAGTATCTGCAGGGCCTTAAAGATGCGGCTGCGGCAAGCGGGGTAGAGGGCTCCATAGTATTTGCAGGTTCGGTTGGTAATGACTTTCTGCGCCGGCTTTATACCCACGCTTTCTGTTTTGCATATCCGTCTTTCTTCGAAGGATTCGGCCTGCCCATACTCGAGTCGCTCCAATGCGGCGTGCCGGTCATCACCTCTGATGCCTCTTCATTGCCGGAGGTGGCGGGGGATGCAGGCTTACTGGTTAACCCACACTCGGTAGAAAGCATTGCCGCGGCGCTCAGACAGCTTCTCTGTGACACTGCCGTAAAAGATCGGCTTCTTTTGGCCATACCTGCCCAGCTGGCAAAGTTCAGCTGGAAAAAAGCCGCAGAGGAAACCCTTAAAGTATATGAAAGCCTCTCCTAGCAATATGCGCTTTATTACCGTGCTGTTCGGCCCGCTGGGAGACGCCCTCATGGCGCTGGCGCTTTTTGACGATATACAGAGAGCCGCTCCCGATGCAACCTTGCTGATACTTACGCGCCGCAACGCCGGCATGATGAGCACTCTTGCGACTGAATACCCGCAGGTGAGCGTGGCCGAGATTCCGCGCGGCTTGGGGGTGCTGCCTTTTTTTGCGCGCATTATCTTGCGGCCCGGCTGGACTCTGCTTACGCTCGGACTGGTATCTATTGGCTACTCCTTGCCGCTGCGGCTCTTTTTCCTGTGTATGAGGCTCATCCCGGGCAACCGCACTGTCGGGTTCCACGACCCGGTGCTCCAGGTGGCGCTCGATTTCGATATTAAGCTCCTCATGATAAATAACCTGAGGCGCCTTCTCCCGTACGTTCTGCCGCAATGGCGAGCATGCGACGAGGCACCCCGCCTACGCATCCGCAAAGATAAACCGGCGGCCTTTCCCTATGCTAAGGGGGCGTATATTGTCGCACACCTCTTTGGAGTCAGTATTCCGCACACTTTGCCGCCGCATCGCTGGCGCTCGATATTTGCGCACCTGCGCGCGCACTATCCGGGATATGAAATAGTGCTGACAGGCACGCCCTCGCAGCGCTCCGCAGCCCAAGAGGTTGCGGAGGGGCTCGACGGGGCGAGCATACGCACCGACCTTTCAATGCACGAACTGGCGTACCTCATCGACAGCGCGGCGCTCTATATCGGTATAGATACCGGCGTCACGCACCTGGCCGGACTATTGCAGCAAAAGAGCCTGGTTATCAGGCACTGCGCCGACCCCACGTGGGTGCCGACCTATAATCCGCATGCGCGCATCCTGCTCAACTCAAGCCGCTGCACCCCGCAAGACCCGATGCTCTGCGCGCTTATAAGCGAAGGGGGCCGCGAGTATCGCCGCTCTACATACGACATATCAGACCGGCTCATCCTTGAGTCGGCAGCGCTCGCGCTCTCCTCGGATGCGCGCCAGGTGCCGGGCTTTGCCGGCCTTATCGACGAGAAAGGGTCCGCTTAATCTGCGCGTATGCGCGCGGGAAGCGCGACCGCAAAAACCACCTCCACTGTTGGCTAAAGTAGCGGTTGATATTATGTTGCGTCTTAGAGCTGTAGTCGTCCGCTTGGGTGTTTGCCAGCAAAACCGGGGGGTGCTCAAGAGGAAAAGAGAGGGGGGTAGTGGGCAGGTTGGCGAACTCGTCTTCCATAGACAAGCCTTCTCTCCAGTGGGCGGCCTCGTGATCGATGCCGATGTTGCTCACAAGATTCGTTTTAGGATTGATGCAAAGCCCGCGGTTTATGTTGCAGGCAAAGAGCCACGGGCCTTCCCATGTATCGGCCTTACCCGCCCAGTTTCGCTCAAATAATATTTCCCAGCGCTCGCGCACCGCAGCGTCAGGGAATACGTCTCTCAGGAGTCCTTGTTTTTTGACGGAGGGCCAAGCTTCCATAGGGCGCTCGTCATACTTCTGCCAGGCGCGTCGCCACGTGGCCCATCCCCATAAGTTGGCCGTTACTGAAAAGTAATAGCTCTCCGGGCAGTTATAGCCGGCGTTGCCCCGCTGGAAATTGTCTCCGCTGATCTGCATCACCCTCTCATCGTCCTTGTATTTCTCCAGCAGCTCCTCGCAGTAGGGGAAGAAGGTCGGGTCGGGCAGGCAATCATCTTCCAAAAATATCGCACGATCCACGTGCTCAAATACCCACGATATGCCCGTAGGAGGGCCCTTTTTGACGCTTAAGTTTTCTGGAGCGTAGCGCCGCTGCACCTCGCACTCCCAGTCGACGTTTTCGGTCATGGCACGGGTGGCGTCGGTGCGCTTTCTTTCCGCCTCATTGCGGGGGCCGTCCGCAATAATAAAGAGCTGTTTGGGTCGGGCTTGGCGTATGGCCTCAAATACCCGCGCTGTTTTCTCGGGGCGGTTAAATATGATAAAAGCGACGGGGGTATTAAGCATTATCCTCGTTATATTCCCCTGGATTGCGCCTCGAGGCAATGCGGTACAGCGTGTAGCTGCTGAGACCTCCGGCAAAGCGTGCTGCGACGACCGCGACTATAAGCCCCCACAACCCCCACCCGACTACTCCTATGAGCGTAAAGAGTATCTTGGAGGTGTGACTTATTACTCCGTCAATATACTGCTCCTTTATAAGACGCTTGGAGGTGAGATAGGACATGCTCGGTATAAAGGGGAGCGATAGCAGGTAGAGCGCATAAAACTGCGAATATGGCACTGCGTTCATGTAGCGCGGAAAGAGCATCTCAAACAGGTAGGGCGCCAGCGGTATATAAACTGCGCTCGACACGATGCCGAAAGCCAGCAACAACAGCGATTTGTTGCGCATGCTGTTGCGGATGTTGGCTGAAAGGTGGCTCGCAAACCGGGCCTGCAGCATGCCGTCAAGATTTTTTAGCGGCCCCTTCAGTTGGTCGGGTATGCCGGTGGCAAAGTTGTATACCGCCAGTTGAGCCGGCCCTACGAATTGAAAGAGCAGTATCTGGTCGAGGTTGCTGGCCACGCCGCCTAATATGCCCATAAAGCTTAGGTGCTTGCTGTAGGTAAGCATGCCCGGATCTTTCTGGCCCCGCTCTGCCCGGTAGGCCTTAAGAGTGCGGTAGTAAAAAAAGAGAGCCCCGGCGGCATTAGAGATAAAATATGCCAGCACTACTGCGAGCGGGTCGTGGGTCAGGAACGCCGTGGCAATAAGCGCCGCTGAGGGAAGGAGCATTACGGCGCCGATCATATAGATGGTCTGCCGGGCAAAGTCCTTTTTTGCCGCTAAAAAGGGCGAGTACAGATTGGCGCTGGCGATAAAGGGTGCCAGGCAGCCGCCAACCAGCATCCCGACACCCAGCAGGAAGTTGCCTTGTAAAAGATAGTAGCCGCCGATGGCGAGCGCGCCTGCAAACATAAGGATGCTCCATCGCAGACTGATACGAAATCCTTCGGGCAGTGCCCCGTCAAAGCCCCGGGCGGCCGACTGCAGTACCGAGGTGCTCAGCCCGCTGAGCGAGGCAATAGACAAAAGAGACACAAGCGATAGTACGTACTTATATTGCCCGTACTGGTCCTGGTTCAAATAGCGCGCCAGCAACACCGAAACGGCAAGTACGGACAAGGAGGACACAATCTGTCCCACTATTGCCCAAAACCCGCCATGAGCGAGGTACAGCATGTCTACTTTGGTATACTGCTCGCTCCAGCGCAAAAGGCGGTAGGTAAGCTCCCTTGAGCGGGTGATCATATAAGCCTATTCTAACCCGTTTGGGACCCTAAAAGTTCCCTTTTCAGGGCTCCAATTTTACCGCCCAAAGTAATAGTATAGTTAGGAGGAATGACGACTTTCATAAAAAACACCTACCTGTACCTGGTAACCCTGCCGGACCGCCTGTACCCCTTTAGGTGCGAGATAGAAGGGCAGTGGGTACGCGGCCGGCGCTCCTACGAGCAGGCGGTCGAGCGGGCGCTTGTGCAGCATGGGCTGCACCGGCTGGGGTACAAGCTCACGCTCTATCGCGAGACCTTTCATTTTGTAGGGTCGGTCGTGCTCGTCGTCGCAGCCACCATAGTTTCCAAAACATTCTTCGGGAGCGAGACCGCGCTGTATGTGCTGCTTGGTACGGTAATAGTGGCCCTGTTCTTCCAGGAGTTTTACCTGCATCCAAAACTGTACGGGCAGCGATATAAGAAGGGAGTCATAGACCTGCTTTCCTGGATAACTCCCATGGCCGCGTACTTCTTCCTGTTCAAATAAAGCAACCTTTACATTCTTCAGCCTGCGTGTTACTTTTCTCTCCGGAACAGAATCACAACCCAGGAGGATGTTATGAGATGCGCCCTGATCGTTGCCGGCCTGCTCTCGGTTTTTGCAGGAGCGGGACTAGCTTATGCGGAAGCCCCGGAATCTGCGCCGAGTTCGCAAATGGCCGAGCCTGCTCCGGCAAAGCGCGTGTATTGGAATGCGGTCGCGGGCGGTATCTGGAACAGCGCCGACGGTGCCGTTCAGGTTGCTATCGGCTACTCCGGCGCTCGGAATTCGTCGTCTGAAGCAAAAGCCAGCGCGTTACGGGCATGCAAGCAGTCGGGAAGGAACTGCGAAGCGGGCGAGGCTTTCAATTTCGGCTGTCTCTATATAACCACCGGGCGAAAAAAAGGTGCCGCCGGCTGGGTATCGCGCGCTACGTCTGCCGACACCACAAAGCGCTGCAACGAAGTATATGCAAGCTGCAAGACGCCCATCGGCGGCTGCGTCGAGTAGTAACAAGTAAACTTGCCGCCCTGGAACTCCGGGGCGGCTTTTCTTTTTACCTATCCGGCTGTATTGTCTTTTGCAGCACTGGTTCATCAGGGAGAAAGATATGAATCGCGTAGAGGCTAGAAAAGCCGTTGAGGCGCTCGCCCAGTTTGATGAAGATACGAGTCTCCTCATGGCAAACAGGGAAGAGTTGCTGGCCGTGCACCCCAACCAATGGGCGGCGGTCTACAAGGGCGACATAAGCGTTGCTCGTGCGTTGACGGAGTGCGTCAGGGGGCTGGGCGAGAATGCGCCGTTTGCAGCGATGACCTTCCTCGACCCCAGCCGCAAGACCTTCATTCTCGCCAAGGGCCCCCAAAGCCTCAATCCGCTCGATCTTTTGGCTGAGCGGCCTTAATCGAAATCTGTCCGGCGAGCCTCATGACAACGTACATTATGGCGTAACGATTACCGAGGCGGTCGAAAAAGCTATTACATAAAGAGCGTCTGTTATTACATTGGCGACCACTATCTGTGGCCGCCAATTATTTTTAGCGAAACGGTCCCCAGTAATCCACAGGGGCCCTTGCCCTCATAATAAAGTGGCGTATTATTTAATTCATGAATGATTCACTCAGACGCCTCTGGCGGTGGGTGCGCTGGCCTCTAACTCTTTTGGCCCTGGGTTTTATTGTGCTGGTTGCTTGGCGTCTTAAGCTGCTCTATGAGCAGGATGACACTAATGCTGCGGTGGCGGCCATACACGCCAACCGGCTTACTCAAGAAGATGTATTTGGCGATCTGCCGCCCGAGCCTAACGAGGCGGAAAATAACGCGACCCTGGCGGGCATCGACTCAAATAACAATGGCATCCGCGACGATGTCGAGCGTGCCATTTACTTTAAGTATCAAGAATCAGCTAAGGCAGCTGCTCCAGCATTCCAGTACGCCAAGGCACTCCAGATGGAATTCACCCGTGTCTATAATTCCGAAACTTTGGTGGCGGTGATACAAGAGGAGGGTAGAGGTTATTCCTGTGTATATGGGAGAGAAGAGGAAGTTGAGAATTTAGTTTTCAATACGGAAATGAGAAAGAAATTTAGAGAAGATATTCGAGAGAAGTTTATGACTT
The DNA here is from genome assembly GCA_028286685.1 of Candidatus Adlerbacteria bacterium. Classification (GTDB taxonomy): domain Bacteria; phylum Patescibacteriota; class Minisyncoccia; order Phycocordibacterales; family SBAW01; genus GWA1-54-10. The sequence goes on from JAQBRA010000003.1 coordinate 56,013, forward strand.
CCTATAAATCATTAAATGAAGAAGATTGCGACATTATCCTTTAGTTTTCTACTGCTCACACCATTAGTGACGCAGGCTGCATGTATCAGCCAGGGCTCAACAGTTGTCTACATAAACGGGATTTTTACTAATTTGGCGACTGCACAAGCTGATTTGGACAAACTAAGAACTGAGTATAGAAAGCAGACTAAAGATTATTCAGTTGATTTTATAAACGGCTACAACGAATCACACTTGGCAGGCGCAGGGGATCTGGTCCAAAGTGTTGCCCAAATGATGGGGTCTTCGGTATCCGGCTACGACCTCAATACCATTCTTCTGCAAATTCATCCTCAAATAACGACGCGCAAGGTTCTCCTGGTTGGTCATTCGCAGGGCGCCTTTTATGCGAATGCCTTGTACGACTATTTCCTTTCGCATGGTGCGCCGCGCCAGGCAACAGGCGTATACGCCATAGGTACGCCGGCCCTTTCAGTTGCCGACGGCGGCGGGTATTTAAATTCCACGAATGACACCATGCTCAATACTATTGATGCAGTGGTCGGTGCGTCGCCGCTTTCGTGCAACATCACGCTCCCTGTTGCCGACGCCGACAAATCCAGCACATGGCCGGGTCATGGGCTTAGTCGTGCCTACTTGGCGGAGGGCGCTGACAGGGTGGTGGGTGATATCAAGGCAGAACTTGATGCGCTCAAGTCGGTGTCTGCATCGGAAACAGGCGAGTGCTTTACGCCGCCAGCCCAAGGCATCGGCTACCAGGCAGCCAAGGCGGGCTTTGTGGTGGCCGACACGACAGCCAATGGTGTTAAGGCGGGATTGGGCGCCGCGCAAGTAGCGGGTGTTGCCATAGCAAACGCCATGGGCGCTACGGCAGCGGGCGCATTTAACTTGGCTAAAAAAGTCGCAAGCGATGCGGGGGTAACGGCCGGCGGCCTGGCTGAAATATCGCAGGCAGCCGACGGCGAGCATCGCCCGACCAACTTTGATATTTTCTCCAAACTCTATGGATCGAGCCTGACCAAAGACGAGTATGTAGAGTTCTTGGGCAGTGCCGTAGCTACCGCTCCGGTGTTTGCTCCCGATCCCGAACCGGTAGTGCAGGAAACAGTAGAGTCGAAAACACCTGAGACAAAAATAATTTATCTAGGCAATGCGCGCGGCCCAGCCGAACCGGGCTTGGCCGATAATGCTGCTGAGACTCCCGCTAATGATCCTGTGGCAACGACCTCGGATCCCGTTGCCTCAACAACAGATCCGGTTGCAACAACTACGCCGCTTGCGGCATCCTCTACTCCTTCGGCCTTGGCAGGAACAATCGTTATAAGCGAACTTTCATGGGGCGGCACCTGGTCCGACCCGGCCGATCAGTGGATAGAACTCTATAACCGCTCAAACGACGACATAGACTTGGCCAGCACGTCGCTCGTTGTAGACAGTAGCGTCCCTGTTCTGTTGGCGGGCACCATCCACTCGAAAGGTTTTGTGGTCATTCAGCGCGTAAGCGGCGCGATACGCGGCGGCAATCCTCCCGAAGTTCTAACAATTAATTTTGGCTTGCTCGGCAGCGACCCTTCGCAACTCTCTCTTATTGATACCGACGGCAAGCTTATCGATGCGACTCCTGCCAAGGGCGCCTGCGGCAACCACTGGTGTGCCGGGAGTTTAGCCAATGACGGCTATGCCGATGCATACGGCAATGCGACGCCAGTGTCTATGGAGCGCATCGATGCAGGTGAGGAGGGGACCGATCCGGATAACTGGGCATCAAATGACGGCTTTACGATACAGAGGAGCGAGCGCAACCAGCAACCCATAGTGGGAACGCCCGGCGCAGAAAACAGTAAACATTGGCCAGTTCGAGGATTCTTCTGTGGAGAAGATGGTGAAATGCTGCTGCCTGGCGAACCGGCAGTTGCGTACGAGCCTGGGGACTCAGGTTGCACTGCGCTCATGGGCGCGCCTCGCGGGATCTCAGTCGGCGGCTCAATATTTGTGGGTGAGGTTGGTAGTTCCACTGAACTGCGAGGCATTAATTTCCCGGGCCGTTTCTCCGGCGGCAACCGCAAATGGGGCACGGTCAATTTCTCCGATCCGGAGCCAGGCGAATACTTTGTGGGGATGTGGGAGTACAGCACCGACATCGGTTCAAACTTTAGCGCCAACCGCATAGGCGATATGTATTCTTACCTCAAGACTGGTGTTCAAAACGACGGCACGTCCGGCGCCCCCAACCTGAACTACGTCGTAATACCTTTCATAATCGAAGGCGCGGCTGCGCCTGCAGGACTCCTTAGGTCAGCCGGCGCTCCTGATCCGGAACATTTCCAGCCTGATGACACTAAAACAACTGAAGATCTGCCAAGCAACGACTCTGCTCCCGATGCTGAATCCGATGATTCCGGACTGGACCTTGTCCAGGACCGTAATGTTGGCTCCTCGTAAAGGCTTTTGCCTCGCTGGATAGGGTGGGGTAGTATTACTCCATTATGAATTACACAACGTACCTGCGCTGGGGGGTTATTAGCGCTCTTTTTGCCACGCTTTTTATACCGTTTGTCATCGCCGACGGGCAGTCGTTTACCAACCTCTTCTTCCCGTACATCACGGGCAAGAACTTTCTCTTCCGCATTTTGGTAGAGATCGCCCTGGCGCTCTACGTCATCCTCGCTATTCGCGACCCCAAGTACCGGCCGCGCATGAGCTGGCTCATGTGGGCGGGGCTGGCCTTTGTGGCATGGATGGCTGTCGCAACGGCACTATCCGTTGATCCGCTTAAGAGCTTCTGGAGCAACTTCGAGCGCATGGAGGGCTATGTCGGCCTCTTCCATGTCTTTGTCTTCTTTGTCATCTCGGGCGCGGTGCTTGCGGCGGGCAACTTGTGGGAGCGCTTCTTCAACACCTCGATAGGCGCCTCTATGGTGATGGGCCTGTACGCGCTCTTTCAGGGGCTTGAGCTGTTCGGTCTGCATCCTTCCTCGCAGTCGGGAGCGCGCGCGGACACCAGCTTCGGCAACGCTACCTACTTGGCGGTGTACATGCTCTTCAATATCTTTATTACGCTGTTTATGCTCTCGCGCGCCTCGGCCCGTGGCCGCGTTGCTCCTTGGCTCCAGAGCGCCTACGGCTTGGCGCTCGTCCTGCAATTTACCGGCCTCTATCTGACGCAGACTCGCGGCGCGCTCTTGGGCGCCATTGGCGGCATCATTATCGCCATGATCTGGATCTCCTGGCGCGCAGACAGCGAGGCCAAGTGGAAGAATTTGCGCAGCTGGTCGCTGGGCGGCCTGGTAGTTATCGTGCTTTTGGCGGGCGGCTTCCTGGCCTTGCGCGATACGCTCAAGACCCAGGGCGGCACGATAGGGCGCCTCGCTTCGATATCGTTTAATGATCCGACGACTATCGCCCGTTTCAAGTACATCTGGCCTACCGCACTGGCTGGGGTGAAGGAGCGCCCGCTCATCGGGTGGGGCCAGGAAAACTTCAGCTTCGTCTTCAACGAGCATTACCGCCCCGAAATGTGGAGCCAGGAGCAGTGGTTTGATAGGGCGCACAACCAGTTCCTCGACTGGCTCGTTGCGGGCGGCATTCCGGCGTTCCTCCTCTATATATCGTTCTTCGTGCTTGCGGCATGGTCTATCATCCGCTCCGATAGGCTGAGCGTGCCCGAACAGGCGGCGCTCCTGGGCGTCTTAGCGGGCATCGGGTTTAACAACCTGTTCGTCTTCGACAACCTCATGAGCTCGGTCTACTTCTTCGCCATCTTGGCGTTTGTGCACGGATTGAGCGCGCGCGAATTGCCGGGCAAGCTCTGGCTGTCGCGCCCCGCGAGCGACCACGCGGTTGCGGTTGCCGCTCCTCTTATAGTCATTGCAGTATTGGTCGGCGGCTGGGCGCTCAATGCACCGGGCATGGCACGCGCATCATCGCTTACGCGAACGCTTTCTTCAGCGCAGGATCCGGCAGCAGCTCTAGCGGGCTACAAAGAATCTCTCGGTGCCGGCGCTTGGCCGGGTACGCCGCTTGGCTACCAAGAGGCAACCGAGCAGCTGGTCAGCTACGCCGGCAACAGCATTGCGCCCTCACAGGTGGCAACCCCGGTAAAGCAGGAGTACTACCAGCTCTCGCTGGATGCAGCGAGCAAGCTTATGGAGGGGCGTCCGGGCGATGCACGCCTCGAGCTCTTCTTGAGTGGCTTGTATGGCCAATTCGGACAGCTGGCCGATGCGCTCGCGCACGCGCAGAAAGCGCTTGAGCTTTCTCCGGGCAAGCAGCAGATACTCTTCCAGCTAGGATTGGTGCAGTTGAGCGCCGACGACAAGGCCGCCGCCGTGGCGACGTTCAAGCAGGCCTATGACGAGGCCCCGGAGAATGAGCAGGCGCTGGTCTACTACGCCGCAGGCCTGTATGCCGTCGGCAATGTATCCGCGGCCGATGCGCTGCTTGTTGGCCGCTACGGATCTGCGGTCGTAGACAATGCTCAGCTCGTGCAGATTTTCACCCAGCTTAAGATGTACGACCGCGTCATTGCGGTATGGAAGCTGCGCGTCGAGAAGAACCCTAAAGACCTCGACACCAACTTGGGGCTGGCGCAGGCGTACTTTATGGCGGGCCGCATGGCAGAGACTATCGCGCAGCTCAAGAAGATGCAGCAGGACAACCCCACGCAGGCTGCCGCAATACAAAACCTCATCGACCAGATCAACAAGGGCGAGATCAAGCCCGGACAGTAATAGCAGAGGTGTATACTAAGGGGCGTGAGTGCAACCAGCGGGTTGTACCAAAACACAGTCCTGCGAAAGCGGCCCTCCTCGGGGGCCATTTTCGTTTCCAAAATTAAATAGGCTAGCGTATCGCTTCGTTGCCTGCGTTGCGAATCCCTGCGCCCTAGCTCGCTAGGCCTTAGGGATATCGCGCCTTGGCGCCTCGCGCTCCATCTAGCCTATTTAATTTTGGTCCTATACTAATAAGGTGCGCTTCGGGCGGGGAGCGGGGCACTCACATTAGGACAATGTTTTGGAGCTCGCCTTCCGCTTCCCGCTCGCAGCGCAACAAAATCCGCTTGATGCATCAAGCGGATTTTGCTTTTCATGGGATTAAAAAATTAAAAGCAAAAATAAATTATTTTTAATTCAAAAAAGTTTTTTAAAAAATTAAAAGTTATCCACACATTGAAATTATTTTTCATTGTATATGCAGATGTTCTGTTCGATACTTGTGTGTAGAGCATCGAACAAGTGTTTGCTGTGTCTCCTAGGACACACAGGTAAACGCGGTCGAAC
>JAQBRA010000005.1 GCA_028286685.1 Candidatus Adlerbacteria bacterium
AACATATCGCCGCCACGCCGCGTCCTTCATCGCCTTTCAAAGCCTAGGCATCCACCATGCGCCCTTATAGTTTCCTCTCTTGTGTGTAGAGAAGGAAGCTTGAGAACCGCAATAATCTGTTGTTGTAAATCATGACGTGATTAGCGTCATGAAGTTTTTTGTTTTCTTTACCTGCCCACCTATACACCCACAAAAAGACCCTCGATTAGGAAGTGGTTGCACGATGGAATTTTGTTGTCAAAGACCCGAGAACCTCGACAGATTTTGAGATCAAAAAAACCCGCTTCTCGCGGGATGCCCAGCAACACTCGGTTGCTAAACTATCTCCGCACTAGGGATTGATTCGTCTGCAACATAATCTGTACTGGTGAGTATATAGGAGCGGGTTTAGCCTGTCAAATGCTGGGGTTTTGGCCCTTTTTGCCCCACCTGTGCCCCATGCAAAAGGCCCCCTTTCGGGGGCCTTTTGCATGGATCTCTAGCCGAGATCCGCTTTGTTTGGGCGCTATTTTAATTAGCGGCCGTTCATGTCGTTGCGGGTGCGGTCGATGAAGCGTGCTGCGGCCTCCTGGCCGCCAAGGCCAAAGGCCAAGCCGAATGCTATCGAGAGCGCCACCACGACGCCGGTGAAGATGGTTTGCACGAACGGGGTCACGCCAAGCTGGTCGAGCGCTGCGAGGATCGCGAAGATCCAGATAGCCCACTTGGCTACGGTGCCGGCAAAACCGGCCGAGGCGACGCCTGCGGCGCGGGCCGAGCCCGTGACGATGGACTGCGCGAGCTCTGCAACAACCGCGGCGATAGCGATAATGAGAACCGCTACGATGACGCGCGCCAGGTACGGCAGGAGGCCGAGCTGGAGGAAGATCGTCACCGACGTGAGGCCCATAACCGAGAGAGCGGCCAAGAGGAACACGATGATGATGAACCACTTGACCAAGGCGCCGATAAACTCGCCGGAGTTAAGCGTCCAACCTGCGCGGTTGACCACCTCCTCGACGCCTGCGGACTTCAATGCGTGGTCGACCTTGATGGCCTTAACCGCCTGTGCAATAACACGGCCTACAAGCACGCCCAGGAACCAGCCGATAACGAAAATGATAATGGCCAGCACCAGGTTCGGAAGGAAGTTGACGGTAGCCCACAGGAGGTTGTTAAACGATTCCTGCAGCGTCATCCCCCATTGGGAAAAAATCATACGTAAATACTTTTACTGTTAATAACTACTAAATTCGACCCCTTCATTGTAGCAAGTACCCCCTGCCCCGCCAGCCCCCGTGGGGATATCGCCAAAGGCGATATGGCCGTCGAGCGCTCGGCAGCAAAAGCTTGCTTTTGAGCCTCACTTTTCTAGGCCATAGCAAAAACCCCCTGGCAAGGGGGTTTATTTAAGACCTATATCGAGCCGGTCGTAGACGATGCGGTGCGGATAGTCCATAACATCGCGCACCACTTTGTCGCTCATATTGAGGCGGTACAAAAAATCAGCCGTAGGGAAAAATACGTAGCGCAGCTCGCGGCCCAGCTCGGCCTCCAGGCTGCGCACGCGCTCGCGCAGCGCGCCTTCTTTCATGCGGTCTCCCGCTATGAGCATATCGAGAGACGCTTCTATATCGCCGACGAACACTCCAGTCAGGACAATGAGCTTGATGGACCCTGCCGTGCGCAGGCGCTCCGGCACCGACTCGCCGCGCTGCGCAGTATTAAGCACCAGATGCTTGAGCGCCTGCAGGTACTGAAACTTTTCGTTGAGCGTGTAGCGCACGACCTTGGTGCGCGGCTTGCGCAGCAGCCCCGCCTGGCGCAAACCGAGCAGCTCGCGGCGCGCCTCGGCGGAACTTACCCGGGAGCGACCGGCCGCCTCCGCCGCCGTAAATGATTGGGACGGATTGAAAAGGAAAAGCCGCAGGAGCTTAACGCGCGCAGCGCTTCCGAAGAGTTTTGCCAGTGGGTCAATCATGCCGGTCGTTACGGGAAATACCTACGCATTGTAAGCAAAGCAGGGTCCAAGCGCAAAGAAAATGCAGATCCCGCCACAAAACAAAATCCCCGCAAGTGCGGGGATTTTGTTCCTTGTTTACCAGCAATTGCTTATGCAACTGCCAGGACAAGAGAAAAGTTACTTCAATTCTACCTTGCCGCCGGCTGCCTCGATGGCCGCCTTGAGCTTGTCGGCATCCTCCTTCTTCATGCCCTCCTTGAGCATGGTCGGGGTTGCATCAACCAAGTCCTTCGCCTCCTTGAGGCCAAGGCCAAGCGCGTCCTTAACTGCCTTGATCACCTGGACCTTGGCTGCGCCGGAGTCCGTGAGCTGGACATTGAACGAGCTCTTCTCCTCGCCTGCCGCTGCGCCTGTTGCCGGACCGGCTACGGCTACCGCCGCTGCCGAAACGCCCCAGTGCGCCTCGAGAGCCTTGACGAGCTCATGGAGCTCCAAGACCGACATCTTCTCAACCGAGGCTACGATGTCCTTAAACTTTGCAGGCATCTCTGCCTTGCTCTCCTCTGCAGCCGGAGCTGCCTCAACTACCGTTTCGTCTGCCATATAATAATTCGTTATTGATTAAGATTGCTTCTCTGCCTGTGCGTTGAGCACGACTGCAAACCGCTGCAGCGGCGAGTTGATAAGCTGGACGAACTGAGCACGGAGCGCATCCATACCCGGTATCGACGCTATCGCCGTGATGCCCGTCTTGTCCACGAACTTGCCGCCGAACACGCCGCCCGCAAAGGCAAGCGTCTCGCCGAACTTCTTGACGAACACCGCTATCTCGCGCGCCGGAGCAAGCTCGTCCTCGCCGTAGGCCATAGCTATCTCTCCTTCGAGAGCCGGCATAGTGCCTTCAAACTTGGAAGCTTCGAGGCCACGAGCCACGAGCGACTTCTTAGCTACGACATAGCCGATGTCCTGTGCGCGAAGCGCTTTGCGCATTTCGGTCTGCTGAGCAACCGAGAGACCCTTAAACTGCACCCAGACCAGGGTCTTGGCACGGCTCGCGATGCCTTCTACTTTAGCGACTATTTCATTCTTCTTCTCTTTGGTAATTGCCATAGTATTCCTATGTTATCTATCGGGTACAAAAAATACCCGTTAAGGGCTTTGAGTTCGACCTCGGCCGGTGCTTTCGCATTAACGCCTTTCGGCTACCGACTTTCTTAGGCCCCTATGCACACACTTTAGTTGGGCAAGGCAATGTTGTCAACCGGTTTTATGTTCTGCTCCAGTTCCTTTGGCGATTGTAGTCCTGCCCAAATAAGCACCCCGAACGCTACTGCAATAATAGCCATGAAGGAAAAGAGGAAGCCGGAAAAGCTCTTGCTTTGGCGTTCATTCATACGCCGATTTTACCACCTTTTGCCTGCCTGTGGAGCCGTACTATAAGGTACTCCTTCCAGATAAACCACATCACGACAAGATCAAAGACAGTAAGCGCGACAATGAACAGCGAGTGCGCCGCAGCTATCTGATAAGCCTGATAGGCAACAAAGAGCCCCAGCACTGCCAGAGAGCTCGGGTATGCCCAAAGCTGATTTTTTAAAAGCGCGATTATCAGTACCAGTTTTATGAGCCCGCGGCTCAAGAGGTAGAATGCGATAAACGCGCCACTTTCCACAGAAAACTGCTGGGACAGCGACACCAAGTGTGTAGCGATAAAATCTCCTTGCTCCTCGACAAGTTCTCCCTGAGCAAAACGCATGAGTGCATCGGTAAAAAATGATACGGGGACAAAGGATACCAGCACACCGACCGCTATCTCAGCCAGTGAGATAGCGCCTTTGAGTATGACGCTGATGCGAAAATACCGCGTAACGCGTTTTTCTTGCAGCAATATCGAGGACTCCATAGCAGCTAGTATACTCCTGCACTACTGAAATGCTGCTAAGAGCGCCTCAAGCGCCGTTTTCTCGCTGGCAGGATTCAGACGTACGGCCCGCAGCTCGTGCAAGACCGTATCTATCTTGCCGTCTACCGCATTCCACGCCACTGCGCTCCTGGGCTTAAGCCGCGACTGTGCGTTATCCCACTCATACTCGAGGTCGTCGACCCGGGCCGTTGCTCCCGCTTGGTCGCCCGCATTGAGTTTGTCGAGCGTATCCTGCACGATAGTCCGAAAGGTCGACAGGTCGCCGAGCGGCGAAGCGGACGCCGCTCCGGTCGACGTTGCGATTATGGCGCCTGCTTCCGCGATGCCCGAGTCCGACTGCAGGGCGCCATGGAGCACCTCGTACCCCACTCCTCCCGCGATGATAAAAAGCCCAACCACGGCGGTGGTCTGCCACAGGCCGCCTTTTTCCTTATTGTCGTACGCAAGCTCCGCGACCGCGCCATGTATCACGTCGCGCTTTGCAACGGACAGGTGCACAACCACGGCGACAATCGCCGAAAGAAAGATGGCGCTCGTCGCGGTCGCTCCGAGCCCTAAGCCCCCGTGACTTGCCGGCTGAGAAAGGTAATCGCCAATAGAAGCTCCGAGCGGCCTGGTCAGTATATAGATGACCCAAAACGCCAGTATCGAGTTGAGCTTAAGGCGCCAGGCAATAGCGGCCGCAGCTATGACTCCTGCCACAATAAGACCCGTTGTACCGTAGCCGAGCCCCAGCCCCTCGGCCATAAGGTCCCCGGCGGCGGTACCAAGCGCAAAGGTAAAAAGTATGGCTAGCCAATAAAAAGCCTCGCGACGGCGAGTAAATATAGAGTGTATGGAGAGCGTCTTCTCGGCCGCATACCAAGCCCCGAAGGTAAGCGCCAGTAGTATGCCAAACAGTATCGTACTGAACTCAAGTGGCACTCCCAGAGCGTCAGTTAAATTGTCGGTGACAAGGGTGCCAAACACGCTTATGAGCGCCACGGCAAGCCAATATATGCCGGGGACATATTTGTTAGCGCGGAACTGAAAGAAAAGCGCCACCGCGAGCAATAGCCCTGTCACCACCGAGGTGCCCGTGAGCCCGAAGTTGAGGTTGACGTTGAGGAAGTCGGCTGCTGTCTCCCCCACGGTGGTGCATAGCACCTTGATAAGCCAAAAATACAGCGTTATCTCGGGCACCCTGCTTAGCATCTGCCGGCCTAAAGATTGTTGCATAAAAAAAATTTAAACAGTACACCAAAACATATTGCGCCTAAGGGGCGCAATATGTAACGTAAGCCTAGTCTGCCTGCTCAGTGCCGGGAATCTCTTGTGCCTCACCTGCTTCGTCGCTGGTCTCGATGTCGGTATCGCCTACCTCTGTCGCGTCATCCGCAGTCTCTACATCGGTATCGACTCCCTTATTCTGGTCGTCGACCGTCTGCACGGCGCTTTTTTGCTCGGGCACGGTCACAGCAGGCGCCTTGGTATCCGCAAAGGCATACGTGCCGACCATGCTGAGCGCACCCACTGCCAATGCCGCTAAGGGCGCAAATAATCTTACTTTAGTCATAGAGTATTCAATAAACTGAGTAATAAGGGGCTGTCCCCTATGACTAGTACGCACCCCATGCCTATTTCCTTTCAACTAATCAGCTTCGTCCTCGCTTGAGAATATGAGGTCGTCATAAAAGTCGGTATGGGAAAGGAGATACTTATGCACGCCCTGACCAATATCATACGCATCCAGCACGAAAGCTACGGCGATGCTCGCGACCATAAGCCATGCCACTACTAAAAGGGCGGAATACCGATAGCCTTTTTTGGTCTGTCGAAAGCCGAGGTATGCGCAGACTATAAAGACTCCCAGCACCACGAGCCAGATGTACGGGACAACCTGCAGGATGTTGGAAAGGCTGACATGCAGACCATCATTGTCAAAAAAAACGTACCAGCCAACTGAGAACGCCATGCCTCCTATAACGACCGATACGGCTGAAAGGAGCCAGAAAAGTGCCCGCATGAACACAAAATGCCACCGCGGCCTTGGGCTGGCACCGCGCGACTCAAGCTCTCTGACTACATTGTGCGATAAGTCTTGCATAATTATTCGCGAGGCTCTGCCCTGCCTTTCATCAGCTCCCTGAGCTTTTGCTTAGCCCGATTTATGTGGGTCGCAACCGTTCCTTCGGGCATCCGTAGAATGTCCGATATCTCATTGTAGCTTTTTTCCTCAAAAAAACGCAGTACCAGTATGTCGCGGTAACGGCTCTCCAGGCCAGCTATTGCATCTCTCAACACCCCGCGGTCCATGGCGGCGTCTGCCTCCATGACGATATCAAGCGGGTCAGGAATCATCTCAAACAACATGAGATCTTCTTCGCGCTTGAGCGGTGAGGGCCGCACACGTGCCTTCCGAAACTGGCTCATTGCCTCGTTATGCGCGATGCGGTACATCCACGCACTGAAGGAAAGCGCCGTATCGTAGTCATTGAGATTCAGATATGCCTTAATAAAGGACTCCTGCAGGATATCCTTGGCCAGCTCGTCATCAGCCCCCAGCCTGCCCACATAGCGCCGCAAGGGAACCTCGTATCGTTCTACCAGCACACGGTACTCGTCGCGGTTTTTCAGGACAAGGGCGACAAGCTCCTGGTCGGTCTTAGCAGGCTCCATATCTCCTAACCCTAGCATAAGCAGAAGACAAAACCGCCCCTGTTGGGGCGGTTTTGTCTTAGATATTTTTGCGGATTACATTTCGGAGACTGCCGCGCGGGTCATAGGACCGAAGCGTCCTTTTGCCGGTATGCCGTTGGCTGCCTGGAACTTGGCGAGCGCTGCCTTAGTCAAGCCGCCGAAGGTGGTGGTCTCATGACCCGGAGAGCCCGCGCCCGATGCTGCAATCATGAAGCCGTGAGCATTGAGAAACACTTGCAAAGCCTTAACATCACCCCCTGCCGAGCCAACAAAGAGGTCGCGGGTAAACGAGCCTAGAGTAGATGCGACAACAACCGGAGCAGCCGGAGCCACAACCGACGGAGCGGTTACGGAGACTGGCGTCGTGCGACGAGATCCACCACCGCCACCGCTCGAGCGGCGGGAGAAAGTTACCGAGGCAATACTGGAGCTGTTAAGGGCGGCGTCACAGCCTATAACCTGGAGCGCGCCTGAAACAACGAGGAAGGAGCCCGCATATGCCGTGCCGGAGGAGCAGGTTGGGGCCACGTCGTCGAGGGTGTAACGAATACTGCTTGCCCCGACCGAAGAAAGGGATACATGCTGCGCGCTGGAGTATGTGCCCCCAGACGGGCTTGCCGTAGGCGTGGCCGGAGAGTTGGCGTCTACAGTCTTGGCGATGTCGCTGCCTGCACCGGCACTGCTGGCGTTGCCTGCCGCGTCGGTAATAACAACGCTGGAAATTTGAAGCGCTGTCGCCTGATCGGTATCCCCTTCCGTCACCGTGTAAGTCGCCGTAAAGCTTACTCCGCTGTTAGCCGTACTCCAGGTAAGCGACCGTCCGTTATAGGAACCCGCTACCGTGGCACCGTACTCAGTAGCGCCGGGAGCAAGCGTGAAGGTTATCGTATCGCCCACCTTAAGCGCGCCGCTTGCCGTCGCGGTCGAGGTAATGGTCGATATGGTAGGGACAGTCTTATCGAACCGCACATTAGCGGCAGTCAAATTTGTCTGCGATAGCGTAGTAGTGGAATTGCCCGTACTAGCACCAACCGACATCTGGAAGGTTATTAACCCGTCAGAGATACCCGAGGAGTAGGTCGTGGTCGAGTAGGTGTAGGTACGCGTAGCACCCGGGGTCATGGTGGTGGAGGCCAGGCCGGTGAGCTTTATCTGCGGAGTAACAAGCGGCACCGAGTCTGTGCCACTTATGACGAGGGTGTAAGTAAGCGTGTTACCAACCTTGGCCAGCGTCGTCGAGGCGTTGTTGGACACAACAGTGAGGGTCGCCGGGGTGACAGCCGGATCTGCAGCCGATACCGTACTGGGCATAAGAGCCAATAGCATCAAAGCACCAAATACTACTAGGCCCAAAACTACTGCTTCTTTAAACCGCGCGATTAATAAGGAGAACGGCATAAGTAATATGTTTAAAAATAAGCAGAGAAAGAAATTCCCTGTGCCCTAAGCATACACCTCTTATCGAGCGATCAGCCCGACCTGTCCACACCCAAACGCAAAAACCACCCCGTTAGGGGTGGTTTTTGCTGCTTTCTTTAGGCGATTAAGCCATCAGATTGCGAACTTGCTACAACTATTGAGTGAGCAGAGTCAAGAGATTGGTCTTGAAGTCGCTCATGTTAGAGGTGTAGAAGTTGTCCGGCGTGGTGTCAGTGGACTCAGTGTCCCAATTGATACCGTAGAGCTGTACCGCGGCCGAGCCATCAATACCAGACTCAAGGCTGACCGTGAGCGTAAAGCGTCGGGTCTCGCCGTCGTTGATCTTGAAGGCCGTAGTCGTATCGCCAGAGGTAGAACCCGAGGCGGTTACGATTGCCGAGATGCTGGAGGTGCCGGTGGTCGACTCGGTAGTGGTTGCCCACATGAAGCCGTTGCCAGCAGTGCCAGTGCCCGTTGCAGCGGCAGTGGTGCCGGTGCGGGTAGCGGACTTGTCGATGTACATGTCCTCGCCGACTGCGGTTACATCTACAACGATAGTGAACTGGCCAATGTCCTTCTGACCAGCTTGCGCGCCGGCGGTAAAGGTCTTGACCTCAGACGCGCTGACGAACTCGGCCGAGATGCCCTCCGTCTGGAAGACAAGAGTCTCGCCTGAGTTGTTGACAGAGCCGCTCGGAGTCACGACGTCGCCATTCGTGTCCTCAACATCCCAACCATTGGTACCGTCCGAGCTCAGGACCTTTGCGTACATGGTGGTGCCAGTAGCGAAGACTGCGCCGGAGGTGTCGGTGTTGTTAAGGTCGACGTAGACCGAGAGGGTCTCCGTATCGCCCTGAGCAATGTCGAGACCTAGGTTGTCGAAGTAGACAATGTAGTCAGTCGACGTGGTTGCGGCAATGCTGACCGTGTCAATAACGGTGCTGCCCTTCTTGAGGATAGCGCGCTTGACCGGTGCATCTATACCGTTACCAGAGCTCGTGACGAGGTGAACCGGGAGAGCGTCAACGGTGACGTCCTGGTTCTTGGCCTTAAGATCGAATTCCAAGGCAAGTACGCCGTTGGTGTCGTCGTTCTCATCAACCGTTACGACCTGGCCGTTAGGGTTGTTGTCACCCTCGGAAACCTCGAGGTCGCCGCCAGTGGCAGCAACTACGTTGATGCCGGTCTCGGAGTCGCCGCTGCCGTAAGTGTCGGAGATGCCCGCTGCATCAACGGCGCGGATGCCGTTAGACGGGATCTCAACCTTGATAGCCTTGGCAATATCGCCAGAGTCAACGTTGGAAACCGCGTCGACTACGACGTAGAGGTCTGCCTTGTCATCCTCGCGGATAACGTTGTTCTTAAGATTGGTGAAGCGGAACGAGTATACAGTGCCGGTATCCTTGGTGATATCGCCAGCGTCCATCGTTGCCATTACTTTGCCGTTGAGCATGAGGCTTACGGTGTCAAAGTAGTTGGTGAGGCGGGTGCTGCCGGTGCCAGAGAGGGTTACATCGACATCGACGCGCTCTACAGCAACGTCAGAATCCTTGGCCTCGAGCTCGACGCCGAGAACCTGTACATCGCTGCTGCCCTCGTCGATATCAGACTCGACATCGCCGAGCTTGTCGTTTACGTCGAGCTGACCCTCGCCGCCCTGGAGGACGGTGGAGCCGGTCGAACCGGTGCCAGTGCCAGTGCCAGTGCCAGTTCCGGTAGTACCGCAGACTGCTGCGATAGCTGCGCGAGTAGCAGGACCAACGACGCCGATAGCGGAGACGTTGTTCTTAGCCTGGAACTTAACAACTGCTGAGTGGGTAGCCGGACCGAAGTAGGTGGTCTCCATACCCGGAGAGCCTGCGCCGGAAACTGCTACGCGCGTATCAGCGGAAGCGTTGAGGAACTTCTGGAGAGACTGAACGTCTGCACCGGAAGAACCAGTCTGGAGGGAACGGGTGAGAACTGGGCAAGCGCCGCCGGTAGAACCGGTAGAGCCAGTGCCCGTCGTTGCCTGGCCGTTGAGAGCCGCGGTAACGTTTGCGATCGTAGCCGAGTCAGCGCCAAAAGAGGCGAGCAAGGAAACGATTGCCTGAACCTGCGAGGCCGAAAGGCCTGCAGCCTGCGCCGGAGCAACTGCGACTGCGCCCATAAGAGCGAGTGCAACTGCGACGCCTGCAACGAGTGCAGCGAGGCGGGTTTTGCTGTTGGTAATAGAAGTCATAATTTTCTGCAAACGAATAATTACTGGTAAACACGAGTAATCGAACGGGAACGTAGAACATGTTCTACCTCCCCTGCCCGTAGCTCTTGCGAGCATTGGACAGGAGGTTGGGTAGCAAAATAGTAGACGGAGTTTCAGCCGTAATCTTTCCGTGAAGGGAGAAGGAATTCAGGAGTATGTATGCACCTGGCAATTGTCAACGAACCGGCCCCTCTGCGGGGTTCCTCAGCATTATAGCCGAGCTTAGGGGTGCTGCAAAAAAGCCCTGTGGACAACGCCTATATATGACACCGGTTTTTCACCCCCGCCCAGCTTCATTAGAGGCCCAGGCGGGGTCCGGGAGACGTCCCAAAGGACCAGCCCAGATTACACGAGCGGGGCCGCAGAGGCAATAGACAAAATTGTAGTTTTGTGTCGTTTAGACGAGTCCTTTAAGCCGGAACGTACTGGCTCCAGCGGCGCTCCCCCACCCGGCGGACCAGCCCCTCTTCTATTAATATGTTGAGTTCCCGCTGGATAGTCTTTTCGCTGCATCCTTTAATAGTGGCGGATATATCCTTAATAGAGACGCTCTTCTCTTTGCGTATGAGCTCCAGTATCCGCTCGGCCCTATCGGTGTGCCCCTGAGCCGGCTCTTTAATGTGTCCTTTATAGGTGTCTTTTACTGTGGGACGCTCAAAGACACTATGGGACATTCGAATGTCTGATAAAGCATTCAGTCCTGGATCCAGGGAGAGCTGCGGTATATGGAAGTCCTCAACGCTTATAAACGGCGAAGGGTGGCTGCCCGCCATAAGTCGCTCGGCCACGGTCTCGTACTCGGCCTCTAAAATAGCCGCCGTTTCCGCGTGCATAGCCTGCTCGGTAGAAGCCAAGCGTACTGCCGAAAGCAGCGAAAAAATATCTGCCAAAACTACCGGCGCATCTATCTCGCCAGCGGCCAGGTGCGCGATGTCGCCTGGCAGCGCCGCAGCCCGGGTTACCATCTCTTCCATGCGCATACCTTCGTCCGCCTGCTGAGCGCTGCGCTCCAAAACGGCAAGCACATGCGCAATGCGTTCAGCCTTTACATAGCAAAAATACCAATCATCGCGTCCTTTAAAAAGGATTGATTTTAAAGCGAAATTATGGAAATTTGTCCTTTTACCCGGCATAATTTGTCTTATATCTGTACCGGCCTGTCTCTTAAGGTCCTTTAAAGCCAATCGGACGTTATGGGACAAAACTTGTCTTTGAGTGTAGCAGGAGCCGGGGTAAAAACAATACTAGCTTTTGCATGGTATTATTTCAAAATCATGGCAAAGAAAAGCAGCAAGCAAAACGGCGGGAGGAGTCCGTCCAAAGGCGTGCCGGGAGATACAGTGAAAGCGATCGCAGCAGTGCTCCTTATTATAGTAGGGGCCGTACTGACCCTGGCCGGCTTTGGCGCAGCGGGCCCGGCGGGCACGGACGCCTACGTCCTCTTTGGCCATTTGCTTGGAGTCGGATACTTCCTGCTTCCACTACTCTTCTTTATGCTCGGCGGCGCGGCACTCCGCGAAGAGCGCCCGGCCTTCTCGCCGCTCAAGCTCATCGCAAGCCTTTTGTTTTTTGTTACGGGACTCGGCTTTATACAAATAGTATCCGGCAAGGGCGGGCTCTTTGGCCAGGCGATAGCCGGTCCGGCCGTAGCCTACTTTGACGTGTACGCGGCCATAATCGGCCTGGGCGGCATACTCCTTATATCGCTTCTGTTGCTGCTTGAAGGCCGCATCAGCCTCGAGCCCTTCGCGGGCGCATGGCGGCTGGTGGTCACGGTATGGAACCGGCTTTTCGGCATCAAGGAAAAGACCGAGCCTACCGTAACCGGTTTTACGGGAGACGAGGATGAAGAAGAGGCGCCGCGCGCCAAGCCCGCATCCGAGCCGCAGGAAGACCGTAGCAGTGAGCCGGAACCCTTGCCGCGCATACCCCGAGCAGACCCTGCGCTTGTCCAGGCCAAGAACACGGCCGAGGCACTCAAGTCGCTCTTGGGCACCTATACCCCTCCCCCGCTTTCCCTTTTGGAACGCGACAAGGGCCGGCCGGGCGTCGGTGACATAAAAGGCAACGCCAACATCATCAAGCGGACGCTCGCCAACTTCGGCATACAGGTGGAGCTCGACGAGATATCGATCGGCCCGTCCGTTACCCGCTACGCCATCAAGCCAGCCGAAGGCGTGCGTCTTTCTAAAATCGTGGCACTCCAGCAGAACCTGGCCTTGGCCCTGGCTGCCAAGGGCGGCATCCGTATCGAAGCTCCGATACCCGGCAAGGCGCTGGTCGGCATCGAAGTTCCCAACTCCTCTAAGGTAACCGTGGGCTTGGGCACCCTCTTGGAAGCGCAGGAGTTCCAGGAGTCGCACAAGCCCCTTTTGGTGGGCCTGGGCCGCGACATTGCCGGCGGCTCCCTGTTTGCCAACCTGGCTAAGATGCCCCACGCCCTTATCGCCGGCGCTACCGGCTCGGGCAAGTCGGTTGCCATACACACCATCATCAACTCGCTCCTCTATAGGTGCGGCCCCAGCCAGCTCCGGTTCATATTTATAGACCCCAAGCGCGTGGAGCTTACCCTGTATCGCTCCCTGCCCCACTTGCTGACGCCGGTCATTACCGATGCCAAAAAGGCGATTATGGCGCTGCGCTGGGCCGGCAAGGAAATGGAGCGCCGCTATAACCTCCTGGAAGAGCATCGCGTGCGCGATATCGAGTCCTATCACACCAACGTTTTGGCCCCGGCGCTCGAGAAGCTAAAGAAGAGCGGGCCAGTAGAGGGCGAGCCGGTACCCGAGGGCATGCCCTATATCGTCATCATCCTCGACGAACTTGCCGACATCATGCAGAGCTATCCGCGCGAGCTCGAAGCGGGCATTGTCCGTCTGGCCCAAATGAGCCGTGCGGTGGGCATACACCTTATATTGTCTACCCAGCGCCCTTCCGTTAACGTCATTACCGGCCTTATCAAGGCCAACGTGCCGGCCCGCATCGCGCTCCAAGTCGCCAGCCAGATAGACTCGCGCACCATACTCGACCAAGGAGGCGCAGAGTCGCTCTTGGGCGCCGGCGACATGCTGTACCTTTCTGCCGACATGAACAAGCCCGTGCGCCTGCAAAACGCATTCATAAGCGAGGGCGAGGTCAAGAAAATCGTCGACTTTATCGTCAACCACAACGAGGCCGAGGTGCCGGTCGAGATCATCCCTGCCGAGCGCGGCAACGACGGCGTCGGCTTGGGCAGCGCTACTTCGGGCGGCTCCTCAGGCGGCTTCGGCGACGATGAGGAAATAGACGACGACATGTACCAGCAGGCGCGGCAAGCGGTCCAAGAGGCCGGGAAGGCGTCCACAAGCTACCTGCAGCGCAAGCTGCGCATCGGCTACGCCCGCGCCGCCCGCATGATAGATATACTCGAGGAGCGCGGCGTTATCGGCCCGGGCGACGGTGCCAAGCCCCGCGAAGTGCTCGAAAAAGGATCTTCGGAACCCGCTTCCGCTGGGCCCGAGGAGTCCCTCTAGGTATACTAGGCGCATGAAACGCCTCCTAGTCGGCCTTGCCATAGCGCTTATCGCAGCCTACGGACTGTTTGAGGCACGCCGCCTTATCACGGGCCCGGAGGTATTCATCGACTCCCCCGCAAGCGGCTCAGCCACTTCGACCTCGCTGATAACCGTAACCGGCCGCACTCGCAACATCTCCTTTTTGACCATAAACGACAAGCCCTACTACACCGACGAGGAGGGCCGATTTGTGTACCGCTACTCCCCCCCTGTGGGCTATACTGTAATAACCGTAGCGGCGACGGACCGGTTTGGCCGCCGGGTTTCCAGTTCGGTCTCTCTCAATTTATTGGCGTACTGCCCGCTGCAGGCGTAAAAAACATTTATATATGGCACTTAAAGGAAAAGGTAAAGATAAGGCTCCCAAGATTTCTCCGACAGAGAACCGGAAGGACAGCTCCGCCATAGACGCGGCCCTGCGTGCTATTAAGACCAAGTTCGGCGACGAGTCGATCATGATGCTGGGCGATCAGCCCAAGGTTAACGTCGACACTATCCCCTCGGGCTCCATCGGGCTCGACTGGGCGCTCGGCATTGGCGGCTATCCCCGCGGCCGCATCCTCGAAATTTACGGTCCGGAATCTTCAGGCAAGACCACCCTCACCCTCCACGCTATTGCCGAGGCGCAGAAAAAGGGCGGCATCTGCGCCTTTATAGACGCCGAGCACGCCCTAGACCCGGAATACGCGCGCAAGATCGGCGTTAAGCTCGACGAGCTTCTTATCTCGCAGCCCGATACCGGCGAGCAGGCACTCGAGATTGTTGAGAGCCTCGTGCGCTCGGGCAAGATTGACATCATCGTCATAGACTCCGTTGCCGCACTTACTCCCAAGGATGAGATCGAGGGCGATATGGGCTCCTACCAGGTGGGCAAGCAGGCGCGCCTCATGAGCCAGGCCCTGCGCAAGCTCACCGCCATCACTTCCAAATCAAAGACCATTGTCATATTTATTAACCAGATCCGTATGCAGATAGGCGTCATGTTCGGCAATCCGGAAACCACCACCGGCGGCAAGGCGCTCAAGTTCTATACCTCGGTACGCCTCGACATACGCCGCATCGCCCAGATAAAGAAGGGCGAAGAGGTAGTGGGCGGCCGCCACCGGGTCAAGGTAGTTAAGAACAAAGTAGCAGCCCCCTTCCGCGTGACCGAGTTCGATCTTATGTACAACGAGGGTATCTCGACCGAGGGCGAACTGCTCGCGCTGGGGGAGAAATACGGCATCGTGCAGAAAAGCGGCTCCTCATACGCATTCGGCGATATAAAGCTCGGCCGCGGCTACGACGCCAGCCGTACCTATTTGCGCGAGAATAAGAAGACCGCAAACGAGGTGCTTAAGGAAATCCGCAAGGCTCTTGCCAGCTCAGCAGCCCCTGCAAAATCCGCGCCTTCAGGAGATGAGGATTCTGCGGACGATTAATTTCCAGTTACTATAAGCATATGAACATTAAAAATATTCGCGCGCTCGCCCTGTGCTTAGGGCTCTTTATGGCAGTGCTCATTCTACCCTCTCCCGCTCATGCGGGCTGGTTCAGCGATACGAGCTGCAGCTGGACGGGTATCGGATGCGGCACCAATAATCCGCCCGTGGTTGTTTGCGGAATTGAATACACCGGAATCATGGCTATAGGCATGAGAATGCTAGGCACTTCTAATTTCCCCTGCCCCGGCCCGACCGTAAACAATACCCCTCCCGCCCCGCCATCAACTGCCAGCACATTAAACGGCACTGGCTCTACCGACACGACCACGGGAACTACGGGCACCGGAGGAACAGGTTCCGAATCGACCGGCTCAAGCTACACAGCCTGCTCCTCATCACCTAACGCGTGCGGCATGACTAATTTGGGCAGCCTGGTAAGCGGCGCCTGCAATGCCGCAGTTCCGACCAACAGTGAATGCCCTGCTCCGGAAATTTCCTTCAGTGCCTCACCGGCCAGAGTGCAGTCAGGCCAAACTACTACGCTTAACTGGAGTGCCACCCAGGCGGTTTCCTGTGCGCTCAGCGGCGGCGGACTCTCGCTCTCAGGCTTGGGTCTTACAGGCTCAAGGATGAGCGGGCCCATTACTGGCTCGACTCTCTTCACCCTTACCTGCTCTAATGGCTCGGACGGCAGCCAAAAATCAGCCCAAACGCAAGTTACGGTCATCCCCGTCTACGAGGAAATCTAATATTCCTGCTGCATAAAAAGCCCCGCAGAATCTGCGGGGCTTTTTATTATAGGAAGATACTCGAATGTCTTAGGCGATGCTCCGCTGGCCCGATACCGAGCGCGCTGCATCGAGCGCGAGAGAGAAAATTGCCACCATGACCACCAAGAGGACCAGCTGGACTGCGGCACTAGTGTGAGCCACGGCTGACAAAACAAAATTGCCCACCGCCAACACCCCGCCGTTCATGACGTGTAGAAAATTTTCCTGGACACGCTCTACCCAGACCAGTACCCCGAGCGCATACACGGAGGCAACCAGCGCATACACCTTAAGCGCCGTATACGACAAAAGCCTGCGGGTAGTGTAGACCAGCCCGACCGATGCCATAACCTGCCGCTCTATCTTGCTTTGCATAGTCCTTATAACGCCTATTTAGTGGTAATGGTTTCGTAAATCCTCTTGAATTCGGCCTTCGCCCGGTGTACCCGGGTCTTCACTGCCCCCACGCTTAAGCCTTCGGCCTGCGCTATCTCCTCCTGCGTTCTGCCGTCTATAAAAAACGAGGCAAGAGCCCGGGCCATGGCGGCAGGCATGCGCGAAAGCACCGAGGCCACGACATCCTCCAGCTCCTTCTTTTCAAACTGGCGCAGGTTGCGATCCGGTATGAGCGCCCATATCTCCTCATCGAGCTGCGCCTCTCTCCCCCATTCCTTCTTCCTCTTCGCGTAATGGGTCAGTGCGGTATTTATAAGTATGCGGTACCCCCAGGAGGAGAACTGGGCGCCCTCAACCACCTTAAACTTGCCGGCGTTAAGGTAGATTTTCGTAAAGGCCTCCTGCACGACATCTTCCGCCTCCTGCGGGTCCAGGACGATGCCCCGCGCCTTGCGCAGGAAAGGCTCTTCGTACTTGCGCACAAGCAAGGCAAAAAGTGAGGGGTGGGATACCGAAAGCGCGAGCAATTCCTCGTCGCTGCGCTCCCGAGCTTCACCAAGCAGGTTGTCCATAGCCACACTGTATATCATGCGCTACCTGTTGCAATCGCTGCACCGGCGCGAAAGTTCCAGCGCCACAGGAATACCTTTGCCTAAACTTCTTCCAAGGACGGGATGATCTTTACTGTAGCAGAGGCGCTCTTCTGCTGGCCGCTGAGGTCCGTACAGGTAAGCGTATAGGTATTCTCGTGGGCCGCTACCCGGGCCGGTGCCGGAGAAGGGTTTGCAGTCCCTGTCCCTATAGTATTCTGGCCTGCGTCGCGCACAGAGCAGGTATCCGGAGTTATATTGGATGCGGACCAAGTAATGGTGGTGTTGGTCCCTGAGCGGACGCGCACGCTCGGCTGGCCGTTAACTTTTATATCGAGCACTGCCGCGAGCATGCACGAGCTTCCTACCAGCTGATACCCGTCGCTGCATCCGCAGTTTCCAGAAGCGTCGCGGGAGCTGTTCTCAGGCGCTGCAGTCTGGGCGCCGGGAATGTTGAGGCAGAAGTCAAACAGTATGCACGAGGTCCCTGCCAAGTTATAGCCCGGGTTGCAGGCGCAGGTGCCGCCCTGCTCGCTTGCGTTAGGCGGGCAGCTAATGGTGCAGATGCCGCCTTGCAGCTGATAGAACGCGTTGCATACGCAGGAATTACCTTCCGCATGCGCATTCGCCTTGCAGTTAAGGCTCGCGCTCACCGTCAGCGATTTGCTGTAATTATTCCATCCGGGATAGTTGGTAGTCTGTACCGCCGGATAAAAAACATACTGGCCGGGAGCTGTCGGAGTGAAGGCATACGTCTTGTCAGTCGGAGGCACCCAAGTGACCCCCGGCAAGAGATTGTTTTGGATGTCGTTAATCGCCGTCTTTTCCAGCGCGTCTCCCGTAGCCGCGTCAAACGTAGCAGCAATAGTTACCGGCTCGCCCACATCCACGCTCACCGTACCGCTTGAGCCATTGCCGGTAATGGCGACTTCGGGCGGATCTGTAAGGATGCGGACCGAAACGGAAGTCTTCCAGCTGCCCTGGCCCTTGCACTCGAGCGTATAGGTCGAAACGGTACCTGGGCCTCCTGGCGGATTTACCGATGCGGAGCCCACGAGATTTGATCCGCTATATACGACCGCTCCTCCCGGCCCGGTCACCGTGGAGCTGTTTGCGTATGAATTTGTCGCAGAGCCGGCGTATTTCGTGCATTTCTGTGAGCCGTCGATGTAGTTGATGGTACGGTACGGCTGGCAGGCATAGTCGAGCGTAGCGGTGCCGCCGGGAGCAACGCCCGTGGTCATGCCCGAGGAAGATACCGCTCCGCTATTCTGCACGCGGCTGGCGGCAGTCTGATTGTTTGCGCCGCGCGCGCTTAGGGCGCCCATATAAGGATTGGCGCAGAATGCGCTTTGCCAGCAAAAGTGCGCCCCGCAGCCGTATTTCGGATCATTCTGCGCGTAGACGGTATCGTCGTTAAGCGGATTGGGATATCCCCCGTCGTACGTCGGCCAATACGCAACCGCAGCGGCGTTACTGGTCGCGGAATTGTTGACCACGGCTATGCCGCCCTTGATGCCCGAAACCAGGTTAAAGCCGGAGGACAGGAATACCGCCGCTACCACCAAAAGCCCGGCTGCGGCGCACATCCCCATGACGGTTAAATGATGGTCTTCGTTGTGGTTCATATACAAAAATGGCTGATACCCCTCAAGTATACCTCCTCCCCCGCTTGAAGCTTAGGCAGTGCCGGGTGGACAAGGTATTGGCTTGCCACTTGTGCCGCGCAAGGCTAGAATGGCCTCACTGCCCTTAGGGGCCCATTTTTTTGGCTAACAGATACACCTATGGCAATGCTTGAATACAACGAAATACTGAAGGGCAAGGTAATCCTCTATAACGATGACCCGTATGAGGTCCTGGACGCCCATGTCTTCCGCAAGCAGCAGCGCAAGCCCGTCAATCAGACCAAGCTGCGCAATATCATTACCGGCAAGGTAACCGAGCAGGCCTTCCACGTATCGGAAAAGGCCGAGGAGGCGGACCTCTCGACCAAGGGCGTGAAGTTTCTCTATTCCAACAAGGGCGAGAAATGGTTCTGCGCCGAGAACGACCCCGCCGAGCGCTTCGTGCTCTCGGAGGAGACTATCGGCCCGGGATCGAAATTCCTCAAGGCAAATGCCATAGTAGAGGCGCTCATATTTGATGAGAGGATAATCGGCATCAAGGTGCCGATCAAGGTAGAGCTTAAGGTTACTGAGGCCCCGCCCGCTGTCAAAGGCAATACCGCCCAAGGCGGCTCCAAGCAGATCGTGCTCGAGACCGGCGCCACCGTAGACGCTCCCCTCTTTATAAACGAAGGCGATGTGGTGCGGATCAATACCGAGACCGGCGACTACGTCGAACGCGTAGACAAGAAGTAGGCGCCTCTGTGCCCTTCACACTTGCGCCATTTGCCTTTGCTAGCATGGGCATGTGCGATACGGTCGAAATTACAGGCCAGCTAATGCAATAACCTATATGTGGAAACAATGGGTAAATGCAGTCTTAGGACTAGCGGTACTAGCGACTCCGTTTTTAAACCTCTCTAGCGAGACCGCTACGTGGACGCTCGCTATAGCAGGTATTGCAGTCGCCGTATTAGCCTTGTGGAGCGCAGTAAAGTACTCCCCTGGCCGCCACAGCACATTCGCGCACCGCTAAATTGAGCTGCAATACAAAAAGAAAAACCCCCGGCGCCATGCCGGGGGTTTTTCTTTTTGTAAGTTAGCGGACGATGTACGGGAGGAGCGCCATGAAGCGTGCGCGCTTGATTGCCTCGGCGACGGCACGCTGGTTGGGGGCCGAGAGGTTGGTGCGGCGGCGCGGCATGATCTTGCCGTGCGGGTTGACGAACTTCTTGAGCGTCTCCGTATCTTTGTAGTCGATGCGGGCGAACTGGGGTACGTATTCTTTAGCCATAATAATGTTAGTTAAATTTTCGGTTTCTTTTTGTAGTTTCTAAGCAAGCTTAGAAGGGGATGTCATCAGGATTGATGTCCTCGGTCGGGTAATCGATGCCATCCTCCTTGGGAGCCTTCTGCGGGGCCTCGGCGTCGCTGTAGCCGCCGCTGCGGGCGCCCGAGGGAGCCGCATCCCCTCCTGAGGAGTGGCTTCCGGAGTTGCCGGAAGCGCGGGAGCCGAAGGTAACCGACTCGGCCACGATCTCGGTGCGGTACTGCTTGCCCTTCTCCGGAGAGTCCCAGCTGCGGGTCTGGATGCGGCCATCGACAAGTACCGAGCTGCCCTTCTTGAGGTACTGGGCGCTGGTCTCCGCCTGGCGGCCGAACACGACCACGTTGTGGAACTCCGGAACGTCGGTCCACTGCTCGTCCTTCTTAACGCGGCGATTAGTCGCGACGCCGAACGATGCCACCTGCATGCCCGAGGGGAGGTTTTTAAGCTCCGGGTCGCGGGTAAGATTGCCGTAGAGGATGACTTTATTCATGATTGTATTGTACTACTCGGCGACCAGGGCATCTATCGACTTATCCAGCTCTGCCTCGGAAACCGGAGCCGCCTTCTCGGCCGGAGCCTCGGGCTTCTTTATCGTCTCCCCTGCCAAGCGGTCAGATCCGAAGACTGCGGCGCGGGCCTTGGGCGGCGTAATGTCCTCGCGGACGGTCTCTATGATGAGCGAGCGCAATACGTCGCGCGACGCGTTAAGCGCGGCCTCGAGCGCAGGCATCTTCTCGCGGGTTGTGGCGAACTTGATCCAGCCGAACCATGCCTCGGCGTACTTCTCGCGCTTGCCCTGCGTGGCGCGCTCGACTACGTAGGCCAGCTGCATCTTCTGCGGGTAGCCCTCGCTGATAAACTCCGCCTCGCCAATGAGCTTGCGGACACCTTCGACTGCAGCACCTACGCCGTCCTCCGCGATAGTAGGGACCAAATGGAAACCGACCTCATAAATAATGGGTGCACTAGAGACATCGGCCTCGGAGGAGGCTTCAGTCGCTTGGGTAAAGGCCTCTTCGGCCTGCGACGTTTTTGACATACCAAAACACCATACCAGGGACAAGGGCCCTTTGCAACCCCGAAATGCGGGCTATATGCCCTCGAGCTTTATCCCCGCCTCCTCGAGCGGCGAGGCGTCATTATGATGGCGCAGATGTATCTGGGGCAGGAATAGTACGGTCGCGAATGCGCCCAGCATGATAAAGAAGCCGACAAAGAAGACCTGGGTGAGCGCCCCGGTAAAGGCCAGACCCTCCGAAGCCATATAGAAGTTGAGCAAGCCGCCCAAAAGCGCGGTGCCCACGGTAGCGCCCACCGTGCGGAACATCTGCACCGAGGCAGTAGCGACGCCGAGGACCGAAGGCTCGAATGCCCCCTGCACCACCACGGTAAATATCGGGAATGTAGTGCCAAGGCCCAGACCCATAATGATCATGTTGCGCACCAGCTCAATGTAGCTGGTGGCTTCGGTCATCTGCGAAAAGAGGTACATGCCGAGCGCCGCGACCGCGACCCCGCTAACCGCGAGCCACTTGTACTTGCCCGTGCGCGAAATGACCTGGCCCGTAATAGTAGAAGCCGCCACGATGCCAAGCATCATGGGCATCAGTATGAGGCCGGCCCCGGTTGCCGTAGTGCCGAGCACATTCTGCGCAAAGAGCGGCAGGTAGATAATGGAGCCGAACATGCCTATCGCGGTTAAAAATACCGTGCCGACCGAAGCCACGAACGCCCGGCTCTTGAAGAAATACATCGGCAAGACGGGATCTTCCGCGAAATACTTCTCCTCCTGCACGAAGTAGTACAGCACGATAGCGGAAGCGCAGAAGAGCCAGATAATGAGCGGCGAGACCCAAGGATGGGTAGAGCCGCCCCAAACGAGCGCCAATAGGAGCGGCATGAGTCCCGCGCCGATAAGCAGCCCGCCGAAATAATCCAGAGGCTTCTCGTGCTTGCGGCCGATAGCTGGCAGCGCGAAATAGATCACCGCCATGGCGATAAGCGCCAGCGGAATATTGATATAGAAGATCCAGCGCCAAGACACTGCGTCGGTGAGCCAGCCGCCAAGCAAGGGGCCGATGACGCTCGAAAGGCCGAACATGGCGCCCAAGAGTCCCTGCCAGCGGCCGCGCTCGCGGGCGCTGAAGAGGTCCCCTACCAGCGCAAAAGCGTTGACCATAATAGCGCCGCCGCCGATGCCCTGGATGCCGCGGAAAAGGATCAGCTGAAACATCGAAGTAGCGGCGCCCGAGAGCATGGAGCCGATGAGGAATATGACGATGCCGATAATAAAGAACGCCTTGCGGCCGTAGGTATCGGAGAGCTTTCCGTACAGCGGGACCGTGATAGTTGAGGCCAGCATATAGGCCGTAAAGACCCACGAGAGGTGCTCGAGCCCGTTAAGCTCTTTTACGATCGAGGGCATCGCCGTCGATACAATGGTTTGGTCTAAGGCTGCCAATAGCATGGCAAGCATGGCCCCAAACATGGCCAGGGCCTTCGGATTCTTTAGTAATTGCAGCATGCGGGCCAGTCTAGCAGATTTAGAGATTAAAAACAGATGAAGCGTTTATGACCGTCTGAGCTATTACTTTTTCCACTTCCAACCCCTTTAGGACGGCAATTTTCTCTGCTACTCCCGAAACATATACAGGTTCATTGCGCTTGCCGCGGTTAGGTACCGGGGCCGCGTAGGGCGAATCGGTTTCGATAAGCATCCGATCGAGCGGGACAACCCGCATAGAGTCGTCGTACATGTCGGTATAGGTTACCGGACCTGGAAATGAGAGGTAGCAGCCCAAATCGAGATACATCTGTGCCAGCTCGCCCGTGCCGGTAAAGAAATGGATAATGACTGGAACTGTTGGTTTTTTATTTTCCAGAATCGCAAGCATGTCCTCGTGCGCATTGCGGCAATGGATGATCAAGGGCTTTTGGACTTTTTCCGCCAGCTCCACGTGCTTTTCAAACCTCATCTTTTGTGCGGACTTTTCCTCATCGGTGCCTCCGGAGCGGAAGTAGTCTAAGCCGCACTCCCCTATTGCGACTACCCTAGGCTCGCGGGCCAGCGCCTCATATGCCCCCATATCAAATTCCTCGGCCGGATTGTCATTGGGATGCAAGCCGACCGCGGCCCACAAAAAGCTGTGCTGTTTTGTAAGCTCGAGCGCCGCGCGGCTTGAAGCCAGGTCAACGCCAATAACGACTGCACCCATCTGTGCCTCCTGCATGCGCGCCAAAACTTCTTGCCGGTCAGTATCGAACTGCGGCATGTACAAGTGGCAATGGGCGTCGAAGAGTTTGAGATCCATTAGTCGTGGCGTGCGAAAAGATTTTCCGGCTTCTGGTTGGCTGCCACGGCATCCTTAATTTTCTTGCTGGTCTCGGGCATGATCGGATTAAGCATGCAGCCTATCACGTAGAGCTCCTGGGTAAGGTCAAAGATTATTTTCTTGCCTGCCTCAAGATCGGTCTTTACCAATTTAAAGGGTGCCTGTTCGGTGATTTTCTGGTCCAGCGCCTGGATGCGGCTCCAGATAAATTCCGCCGCCTTGTTTATCTCAAACTTCTCCATAGCCTGAATGTACTCCGCGGGAAACTCCGCCGCCTCGGGCCGGGTCCCCTGCTCTAGGTGCGTCGCAGCGAGCTGCATGATGCGCGCCGAAAGATTACCCAAGCCGTTTGCCAAGTCGGCGTTGTACGCATCCTTGAATGCCTCGCGGGTAATGTCCCCGTCCTCAAACGGTGAGATGTGCCGCGCCAAGAAGCAGCGCACGGCGTCGGTGCCGTACTCGGCCAAGAGCTCCTCAGGGTCAATGACATTGCCCAAGGTCTTGCTCATCTTCTTGCCGCCCGAGGTTATAAAGCCGTGGACCAATAAAGTTTTGGGGAGCGGCAGGCCGGCCGACAGGAGCATGCCCGGCCAGATGGCTGCATGGAAGCGCAGGATATCTTTTCCAATAACATGCATGCCGGGCCAGAATTCTTCATAGAGTTCGCCGCCCTGCCCGTATCCGAGCGCGGTTATGTAGTTAGACAGCGCGTCGCACCAGACGTACATAACCTGGCTGTCGTCGCCCGGCACGGGGATGCCCAGGCCCTGCGGCCAGTCGGCCTTGCGCGGGCGCGAGAAGCTGACGTCCTCGAGCCCCTGCGCTATGAAAGACAGTATTTCTTTTTTGCGCGTAGCCGGAACTATCAGAAGCTCGTCGCTTTCAATCTTTTGCCTGATAGCGTCGGAGTATTTGGAAAGCCGGAAGAAATAATTTTCCTCCTTGATAAACTCAGGAGCGGTGCCATGGTCGGGGCACTTGCCGTCGACCAGATCCTTCTCGGTTATAAAAGCTTCGTGGCCGACGCAGTACAGGCCCTCGTACTCCTTCTTATATATGTCGCCCGCCTCTACCAGCTTCTGCCACAGCGCCTGCGCTCCGGGCCAGTGGGCCTTCTGGTCGGTCGTGCGAATGAACTGGTCGTAGGAAATACTGAGCTCGCTAAAGAGCGAGGAAAACCGGGCCACGATCCCGTCTAAAAACTCCAGCGGCTCCTTGCCGTCCTTGCGGGCGGCATCGACCATCTTCTGCGTATTCTCGTCCGAGCCGGTAAGGAAATAGGTCTTCTCCCCCATCAGGCGGTGGTAGCGCACCAGAATATCGCTTACGGTTGTCGTATACGCATGCCCCAAATGCAGCTTTGCATTGGGATAAAAAATAGGCGTCGTTAAGTAAAACTTCTTGTCTGCCATGGTTATGTAACCCTACTTCGGCTGCCCCTCCGGGGTCAAGCCTTGCCGGGAAAGCTCGCGGGTCTTGCGGCGGTCAATGTCAGCCACCAGCTCCTGGATAGCGCCCGCGATCGGGACCGAGAGGAGTATACCCAAGAAGCCAGCCAGCTTCGCGCCCACTATTAATGAAAGGATGACCATAAGCGGCGGCACGCCCACCACTTTCTTAACGACCACGGGGTAAATAAGATGCGCCTCAAACTGCTGCACCACGACGTACAAGCCGGTAACGAGCAGCGCGCCAGTTACTCCGCCGTCCGCAAATGCGATAGCGACCGCCGGTATGGCCGCCAGTATCTGGCCGAACACCGGAATAAGCTCAAAGAGCGCCGCGATTACGGCCAAAAGGAGCGCGTTGGGCACGCCCAGGATAGTGAGCCCGAGGTACAGAAGGACGCCCACGATAGCGCCTAGAATGAGCTGCCCCTGCATCCACTTGCCTATCTTGTCCTGCGAGCGCTTCCATAAGTTAAGCACGTAGGCCTGGTGCGCAGTCGGGGTTACCACGCGCAGGAAATCGTCGACACCCGTCTCCTGCACCGAAAAGTAAAACGAGAACACCGCAATGAGAATGAAAGACGTTACGCCGCCAAAAAAGCTCGAGACCGTACTGACTATCCCGCCAGTCGCCCCGGAGATGCTTTGTGAAATGCTCTGCAAGAAATCGGTCGAAGTAAAAGAGGCACTAAAGTTGGGCAGGAGGCCGTGCGTAGCGTCTGAGAGGCTGAGCGCCGAGAGAGTGGCCGGCAGGCGCGAGAAGAAGTTGATGGCATCCTCCAGAAGCGGCGGCAGGAATAAAAAGAGGACGCTGAAGAATACCGCCGCCACCGACGCGTATATAAGTATGACGCTGAACACGCGGTTGATCCGGTAACGGCGCAGGGCCACAATCCCCGGCTCCATAGCTGAAGCGATGACGACCGCCGTCAAAACAATAAGCACCACATCGCGCAAGAACCACAACAGGCCCGCCAGCGCGGCGAACAAAAACACCATGGCGATGGTCCCGGCGGTGATCGTGACGCTGGCAGCGGAGCGTTCCATGGCCCTACTGTAGCATATTGCCCCGCCTGTAACTGAATGGTACAGTGCGGGCGGACATAAACAGGAAGAAGCTCATGACTCGTTTCGTTGATTGCGACCCTAACCTGAGAGAGATGGAAGAGAAGCTTGTGGAGGCGCGCGCCGCAGGACACACGCGCATGTTCGCCTTGGGGTATGAGCCTGATTTGCCCATGCAGTGGCACAGCCGCAAAGACGAGCAGAAAATGAAGGAATACCTCGACTCACGCGAAAAATCCGAGAGCACTTTGTTCAATTGCGCCGTCGCTGTCGTGGTAGTCAATCCGCAAGATAGCGACGAGACCATTAAATCAATCATCGCTGCCAAACAGCCACGAAAAAACGAAGGCCCGGGCTATTTCTGTGAGGCATGGTGATACGACAAAAAGCGGCGGTCGAAAGACCGCCCTTTTTCTTTTACTCAACTACGTAGCTAATTACGTAATTAGCTACTGAATTTTAGATTTGAGAAACGCGGCCAGCTCGGAAACCGGCATGCGGGACTGCTCGCCCGTGTCGCGGTCGCGGACCGTTACCGTGTCCTTCTGCTCCGGATTCTCGCCCAGGGTGTCAAAGTCTATCGTAATGCAGTACGGCGTGCCTATCTCGTCCTGGCGGCGGTAGCGCTTGCCAATGTTGCCGTTGTCGTCCCACATGATCTGCGGAATCTCTTTCTTAAGATTAGTGTAAATCTCGCGCGCCTTCTCTACCAGCTCGGGCTTATTTTTAAGCAAAGGAAATACAGCAGCCTTGATGGGTGCCAGGTGCGGAGCAAGACGCAAGACTACGCGAGTCTCCCCGTCCATTTCGTCTTCCTGGTAGGCATCGCACAGTACCGCCAAAAATACGCGACCCATACCCATCGAGGTTTCAAGTATCCATGGGATAAACTTCTCCCCTTTCTCCTGGTCGTTATACCGAAGGTCAGAGCCCGAGAACTTTTGATGCTGGGAGAGGTCGTAATCCGTGCGGTCATGTATGCCTTCTACCTCGTCAAAGCCGGACGGGAACTCATATTCGATATCCCACGCATCTTTTGCATAAAAGACCAGGTTCTCATGCTGCTTGAAGCGCAGCTTCTTCTCGTTGATGCCGAGCGAGAGATACCAATTCCAACGATCCTGCTTTATGGCTTCGTATGCCTCTTTATTTTCGTTCGGCCGGATAAAGAGCTGAGTATCGGCCTGCTCGAATTCGCGCGTGCGGAAAAGGAAGTTGCGAGGGCTAATCTCGTTGCGGAACGCCTTCCCTATCTGAGCGACGCCGAACGGCATCTTGGGCTGCATAGTATCGACTATATTCTTATAGTCCAGGTAAATTCCCTGACATGCTTCGCCTGGCAGATACACAGGCTCACCGCCCTCAGACGTAAAATCGCCGAGATTGCTTTTAACCAGAAGATTGAATGCCATTGCCGGAGTAAAATCCTTTTTACCGCAGACGGGGCACTTAATCTTGTCGCGGTTCTGGTCAAAAAGTTCGTTAATCTGCTCCTCAGACATCTTCTCGTCTGCAGCAACCCCAATGTTGGCAAGCTCTTTATCAACACGGATGCGGTGCTGGCAATTGCGGCATTCGGCCAAAGGATCGGCAAATCCGCCTACATGGCCGGATGCTTCCCATACCTTAGGATGCTTGAACATGCCGGAGTCTAAACCGTAGTAGTTCTCCTTGTCATAAACATTTGCCTTCCACCAAGACTTCTTAATATTATTTAAGAGCTCAACGCCGCGCGGGCCAAAGTCGTAAACACCGGCCAAGCCGCCATAAATTTCAGAGCCCTGATATACGAAGCCGCGCCGCTTGGCGAGCGACACGATCTTCTCCATTACGTCTTGGGCTGCCATACGGGCAAATATACCTTATTTTGCGGCCCCAAACTACTTGGGGCTCACTACCCCGTCCTTGCCATCGGCGGTTTGGGTCGTCGGGCCCTGGGTCTGCGCCTGCACCTGGATCTGGGCAAAGCGGTCGGTGCCGGAGAGCGCTGCCGAGCCGGTCAACGCCGGAGTCTGCCCCACTTGGCTTATCGACGGATTAAGCTCTACTTGGAAGGACGCTTCCTTGGCCGCAAGGGTGTAGCCGGTGCCAGCCTTAAGCTCGCCCAAGTCCCACCGCACCGTGCGGCTCGCAGCGTCGTAGACAACGCCTGCCTGCCCTGTTTTGTAAGTCACGTATGAAGGGAGCACTGCGGAAACGGTAGCGCCCGCTATGGCGTTGGAGGAATTTTTCGCCGTCCAGGCGACAGTGTAAGTAGTTGGAGACTCGGCGCGCGGCGGTATTGGACCCGTGTTGCTGTAGACGCCCTGGCTAAAGTAAGACCGGGCTTCCAAAGAAAGCAGCGAGCCCAGCACAACCTCGGTCGTGTCGGCCGCCGACACAGTCTCTGATGACTGGTCCGATCCGCGGGTGCCTTTGACGCCGAGCGTTAGGGTTACCTTGGGGTTGGTGTATATCGTGCCTCCGCTGCCGGGCGGCAAGGTAGCAAAGGAGAAATTGAGCGTGCCGGAATCGCCGGGTGCTACCTGGGCCAACGAAGGGTCCTGCGCGCTGGTCCAGGTAATGGTGTTGTCGGACGATTGGTAAAAGCCATTGGGGCTCTGTACTGATCCCGAATCGAGCACGGGGCCCGCAAGCTTGAGCGTTACCTCGATATTGGAAACCGGGTCGGTCAGGTTGTTCTTCCATGCGACGGAGCCGGAAATATTCTGGCCCGGGTTGACCGAGATCGTGCTGCCCGTCTTGCCGTCGACCGTGAGCTCGCCGGATATAAACGGGCGGCTGACCGTAATACTGGTGGGCACGGTCAGGAACGGCACCTTGATACGGGCAGCGGTTTGGTCCGCTTCTGAGCCAGCCAAGAAGCGGAATACGCGCTCGTCCCCGTCTTGGCCGTCGATGACGCCCTTAACGCGCACGACGGCGGAGGCACCCGGCCGCAAGGAGCCGAGCCGCCACATAGTGGAACCCGAGTCTGCCTTGGGCGTAGCGCTCTGCACCGTAAAGCCGAACGGGTATTGCGCCTCAAGCGCAACATCGTCTACCGTTTCTGATGAATTGCTCTTGAGCGTTACCTCAAGCTCGAAGGGCTGGCCGGCGGTTATGGTCTGGGGCGCCGCGACCGACACCGACACGGGCGAGGAGCCGAGCATGAAGGATACGTTGCCCTCGCGCACGAAGACGGCGTTAGAGCCATCTATCGAGTACTCGAGTGCCACCTTTACGTCCTGCGAGGAGCCTTCCTGGCCGTAAAAGACGGCGGACGCGGTGCGCTTGATGCTCTGCCCCGGCGCTATGGTGCCCAAGGACTGCCGCTCGGTCTGGAGCGGTTTTGTAAGATCTTTGGGGTCGCGGGTGCCCTGGGGATAGGTCAGTACCAAGTCGGCCAACGTAAGGGCTGCCGAATTGCGGTTGGTAATAATGACTTGGAGCTCTGCTTGGGAGCCCCCGTCGACTAGCGACGGCGCGATTATTTCCAGGTCGATATTGCCGCCGGAGACGAAATTGCCGCCGCCAAAAAAGTAATAAGCGGCAGCGCCAGCAGCGATAAGGAAAAATACTAGGGACCCAAAAAAGAATTTAGTCGCAAAGGAGAATCCTTTCTTCTGCGCCCTGGGCGCGTCCATGCTGCCCCCAGTAAAACCCACACCCTCATCGGGCCTTGCCGGAGGCGCAGGCGGCGCCTCCCAGGCCACGGCCGCATGCGCATCACTCTCGCTTAAGGGCGAGCGCACATCGGTTATAGGGCCCTGATGCTTGCGGGAGTAGAGCCGGTCCTTCAGCCCGTCTACGCCGGACTTGTCTTGGGACATCCCGTAATTATACCCTGATGCGGGCACGGCGCATTAAAGCCCGGTTGCAGAAAGTGATTCGTTAATAGTGCGCACCAGCAGCGCGCGGTCGCGCAGCGCCTGGGCGGACAGCTCGACCGAGTACTCCCCTTCTATAAATTGCGAAAGCGCCTGCATATGCGGCAGGTAGCCCAAGTGCGCAATGATGCGCAAGACGACGACCGACTCTATAGCGTCGGCTGCAGCCTCTTCCGGGGCACGGGCAAGCGCGGCAAAGCCTTCCATTACCGTGCGATACACCGCAGGCACCGGCTCCTCGCCGTGTATGAGCCGCAGCAATAGCTTGGAAATTTTACCGGCGCGCTGGCGCAAGCGCGGCGTAGCCGAAACAAATTCGCGCGAAGCGGACTCTACTCCGGTCAATTTCCACTCGTATTTGCCGCGCACCATGGAGTAGCGCGCATGGGTCAGACTCTCAAGCCCGTAGCGCAGCTTTGATTTTTCAAACCGGGCCGAGCGGGCCGATACGCGCACGAGTCCCAGCTCCTCCGTCAGCAGCGAGACCAGCGTATTAGCTTCCCCTACCCCGCGCTTCCCGAGTACCAAACCTTCGGTTACGTGTATCTTATGCATCGGTTCGGGTAATGGTAAGCGCGGAGAGTCCCGTCTCTTCCATCAGCTGTTTTTTATTGTTGTTTGCCGCAGCCTCCTCCGCTTCTGAAACTGAAAGCTCGTAGCTGGGGCGGTCGGATATGACCAGGTTCTGCGACTTGCGCCACTCCTGTATGCGGCGCACCATATCGCGTACCAGGCCCTCCTCGACCAATTCCGGCGTAAGGGCAAACTCAAGCGATATAAGAGCGTCCCCCAGCTCCGAATTGACGCGGACTTCCTTGACGTTTACCTCCTCCATAAGCACGGCTTGCAGCTCATCGGGCAGATCTTCAGTAATATCAATCGCGCTTAAAGGCTGGCGCAGCTTTACGCCCTCTGCCTCGCGAGCCTGCAGCGCGCGGGAGGCAAATTTGCGCACCAACTCCATATCCTTAACAAGGAGTGTGTCTGCCGCCTGCGTCTCGGGCCACTCGGACAAATGCACGCTCTGCGCGCTTTCCTCTTCCCGCACGCGGCGATACAGGTCGTCGGCAAAGAACGGCATGACGGGCGCCATAACCTTGGCTGTCGTTATAAGTACGTGCCGCAAGGTAGCGAGCGCTTCCTGTTTCTCTATCCCTTCTTCCTTAAAGCGGTCGCGCGAGCGGCGCAGGTACCACGTGGAAAGGTCGTCGATAAAAGCTCCGAGTGGGCGCGTCGCATCATCAAGCTGGTACGTCTCGAACCCTTCCGTCGATTCCTGTATCAGCTGCGAGAGGCGCGATAGTATCCAGCGGTCCAGCACGTGCGCGCTATCAGCCGAAGGCGCGGCAGCGCCGGCATACAGCTCGTAAAAGCTGCGCACGTTATCAAGCCGCATCAGGAGCTTCTTCTGCACCTCCTCTACCCCGCGTTCATTAAAGCGCAGATCCTCGCCGCGGATGACTGGGGAGGAAAGCATGTAGTAGCGCAATGAGTCGGCGCCGTACTTCTCGACGACTTCCATGGGGTCCGGATAGTTCCTGAGCTTCTTGCTCATCTTTTGCCCGTCGGAGGCAAGCACCATACCGTTAACGATGACATTCTGATAGGGAGCCTTATTAAAGAGCGCCGTGCCCAAAACGATAAGCGAGTAGAACCACCCGCGAGTCTGGTCGAGCCCCTCGGCGATAAACTGGGCAGGATAGCCCTTCGTGCCGAAGCCCAAGAGGCCCTTAGGGTTGAATGTGTCTTTTTTAAACGGGTAGTGGTTGGAAGCAAACGGCATCGAGCCCGACTCGAACCAGCAGTCAAACACGTCCGGGATGCGCTTCCACTCGCCGGCCATGCTGTTGCCCATCGGGACCTCGTCTATATATGGGCGATGCAAGTCGAGCTCATAGTCCTCGTTGTGCGGAAACGGTACGAACGACAATTCGCGCACTTCGCCTGTGCGGAACATGGCATCAGACATAAACTCACCTCGTGGCGCGCGGGCAGCCACTTGCTGGAGAGTCCAGATAGGATCTCCATGCGAGACAAACAATATATTCTTGCCTGCGTAGCGCCGCTCTACCTCAAATATAAATTCTCCTACACGTGCACGGACGGTTTCGTCGGATGAGCCCGCTTCTCGCAAACGCTCATCGGTCATGAGAGCCGAGTCGGGCAAACCAAGTTCTTTAAGCACTATCTTTGCGGTCTCGTGCGTGCGCAGAAACGGCGAGGCAATTATCATATCAATCTTCTCCTTACCAAGCTCGGCCGCGGCATGCATGGCCTGATTTTTCCCCTTATCAGTAAGGCGATTTTCCGGATCTCCGCTCAAATCCTCCATATTACGCACATTGCTTTGAGCTTCGCCGTGGCGCATGACAAAGTAGCGGTTGCCTGACCGGCGCACCATGCCCAAGAGATCGCTTATCGAACCGGCCACCTTAACCTCTTTAGTTTTCGTATTACGCCATACCGGCAGCGGCGCGCCCCAGTAGCGCGAACGCGATATCGCCCAGTCGGGCGCGCTTTCAATGCCGTTCTTGAACCGGCCCTTCCCTATATGCTCGGGCACCCAGCTTACCTTTTCGTTTTCGCTTGCGAGCTTGCCCTTAACTTTACTGACCGCGACAAACCATGAGGTGGCGGCCCAGTTGAGGAGCGGCGTGTCGCAGCGCCAGCAATGCGGATAGGAATGCTTGACCGTCTCCTGCTTAAACAGGAGTCCGTGCTCGCCCAGAAGCGCCGCGACTTTCTCATCGGTTTCGCGCGGATTGCCCTTGGGCTTTACATAGAGGCCAGCAAAGTCCGTAACCATGGCATTAAATTTGCCCTCATCGGTTACGTGGTGGATGAGCGGGATTTTTTCCTTCTGCGCCAGCTCTAGGTCCTCAGCGCCGAAGGCGGGAGCGATGTGCACGATACCGGTGCCGTTGTCGAGCGTAACGTAGGCGGCGGCGTACACCTTCCACGCATGGGTCTTGTGCTTATGGAGCTCCTCGGCAAAATAATCAAACGGCGGCAGGTATTTCTTGCCCACCAGATCCTTTCCCTTCATCTCCCCCGCCACTTCCACATCGCCCAATACTGCCTGCGCGCGCTCCTTGGCGACTACCAAAAATTCATCTCCGACTTTTGCCTTAACGTACGTAGCATCCGCATTAACCGCAGCTGCGGCATTGCCCGGCAAGGTCCACGGCGTCGTGGTCCAGACCAAAAGCGAAGTGCCCGGCTCGTCGATGAGCGGCAGCTTTACGTATACGGAAATATCGTCGATATCCTTGTAACCCTGCGCCACTTCGAAGTTGGAAAGCGTCGTACCGCAGTGCGGGCAGTAGTGGAGCGATTTGAAGCCCTCGTAAATGAGCCCGCGGTCAAAGAGGTTCTTAAATGACCACCACACCGATTCGGTATAGCTGGTGTCCATGGTTTTGTAGTCATGGTCCATGTCGGCCCAGCGGCCAAGCCTGGGGATGATGCGCTTCCAGTCGGCAACATCCTTCATGATGCTCACTCGGGCGGCCTTGTTGAACTTCTCTATGCCGTAGGCCTCGATGTCGCGCTTGTTCTTGAGGCCCAGCTCGCGCTCGACCAAATTTTCCACAGGCAAGCCGTGGCAGTCCCAGCCCCAGCGGCGCGGCACGCGATAGCCCCGCATGGTGCGGTAGCGCGGGATGGCGTCCTTAATAGTTGAGGCTAGAATGTGCCCGTAGTGCGGCAAGCCGTTGGCAAATGGCGGCCCATCATAAAAGGTAAAGTCGCCTTTAGGTGCTTGCTTCTCGAGCGATTTTTGAAATATCCCCTCGCGGTTCCAAAAGGCCAGAACCTCTTCCTCGCGAGCAGCGAGCAGGCTCTTGGGCTTTTCGGCCTTGTGGTGCAGCTCTTCGCCTCCCTGCTTGGGGTCGTCCATGCCTTTAATATAGCCGTTTTAAGGCGAAATTACATCTCCTGCGGCGCAGGAATGCCCAAGACATTTAGACCCTGAGTCATCACGTTTTCAAAAGCTTCGGTCAAAAGGACGCCGTAATGTGGATGCGGGCCGCCGATCACCTTCTCCTGCGCGTACCAGCTATTAAAGGCCGAAGCGAGTTCAGTCAGATAAGTAGTTACGTAGTGCGGCTCCATCTCGCGCGCCGCGCGCGCTACGGCGTCAGGGTAATGCAGTATGATGCGCTCCAGAGCGCCCATAGCCTCGGGAGCATCGCTCGTGCCGGCATCAACGCCCGCCTCCTTAGCTCCGCGCAAAAGCGACAAGGCGCGCACGCGCGCGTACTGCAAGTACGGCCCCGAATCGCCCTCCAAGGACAGCGACTTCTCCGGATCAAAAATGATATCGCGCCCGCTCCCCTGCTTTAAGACGGCGTACTTGATAGCGCCCACCGCAACCGCCTCGGCAGTCTTTTGTGCATCGGCTACATCGCGGCCCTGCATTTTCTCTTTAGACTCTTCTATCAGGTCAGACACCAGAGACTCGCCAGTAATGACATTGCCCTTGCGCGAGGACATCTTGCCGGTCGTGAGCTTGAGAAAGCCGTGGAAGCGCGCCAGCATCCGGCCTTCCAAGTCCGGAAATACGAGCTCTGCCGCCTTGCGCACCACCTTGAAGTACTCGCTTATCTCGTTGGCGGTTACCGTCAGGGAGATATCGAAGCTGCCTTTTTCTTTCTTGGCTTCGGCAAGCCCCAGCTCTTTTGCCTCATAGGTAGGTAGGCCTTTGCTGTTTATAAACACGCGGGTATGCAGGCCGTACTGCTCGCCCTTGAATACCACCGCACCCTCGCTCATCTGAAATATCTCTGGATGCTTCTTTACAATCTCAAGCCCGACGGGACCAACCTGGCTTTCAAAAAAGTAGTAGCTAAACTTGGTGCCCAAGAGCGCGTAGAGCTTTTCAAAATGCTCGAGCGACTGCGCGCGACCTTCGTCATACAGCGCTTGTACGGCGGCATCGCTCTTTTCATAGATCGTTTTGTTGAGCGTATCCATCTCCTCCTTATGCGCCTCGTACTGGTCCGAGCCGTACACGTACGCCTCGCCCCAGGTCATGGAAGGATTTTGCTGCTTGCCCCAAATGGCCTTGGCGACGTGCACGCCCACATCGCCCTGGTAGTTCGCGCGGGAAACGTCGGCACCCGCAGCCTCGAAAAGCCGCGCAATGCTCTCGCCTATCGTATTACTCATCAGGTGCCCGATATGGAACTCCTTGAACGGATTAGGATCGGTGTACTCGACCATCACCTTCTTGCCCTTATACAAATCGTTGGCGCCCCAGCCATCCTGCGTAGCGCTCGATACTTCCTGCCGCACCGCGACAGCAGAGAGGTAGAAGTTAACAAAGCCCGCGACCGGCTCTATTTTTTCTATGCCCTCTATCTTGCCAATAGCCTCTGCCAAAGACTCAGCAACCTCCTTAGGGATCTTTTTTAAAAGCTTGGCAGCGGCCAGGGCCGCATTGGTGGCATAGTCGCCATGGGCCATTTCGCGCGGCCGCTCAACCACGAAAGAAGCCTCCCCCGCCCCGAGGGTAACAAGAGCCTCTTTTACTGCCTGCTCTATAGCTGTTCGCACCATGTCCCAAAGAGTAGCACTTAGAGCGCCTTTTGAGAAAGTGCCGGTGCGGAGGTAGCTTCAACCACCTCAAACCCTATGCGGCCTATGAGCGAGCCGCGCTCGGTCTCCACATTGCAGCGCCAGTCGCCCGGCTGGAGGGCCGATTTGACCGAGTAGCCGCGATAGCCCCCCGCCCTGCCGCCGGATATAGGGAACGCGACACGCGCCTCAAGCTTCCACTCGCCTGCTTCCGCGTCGTACCGCTCCCACTGATGATAAATAGGAACCTCGAGATTAGTGGGCGCAAACACCGAGGAGAAGCAGAACGCGCTCTGCCCCGCGCCGAGCGTATAGGTGGAGGAAGTATTGCGCCACACCTGCCACCAGGTGCTCATCTCATAGATCGCCGTGTAATTTCCGTCTGAGCGTTTTAAGAGCGAGTGGTATATGCCAATATCCTTGAGCGAGAGGGGCACCGGCGGGATGATGTTGAGAAAATAGAGCAGGTTGAAAATGAGGAATATGGAAAGCACCAAGCTCGACACTGAGAAGAGCTTGGCCACATCCTTGCCGCGGAACACTACCATGAACAGGACCGCCAGGAAGCCCGCCATGAGCCCCAGGCTTATGAGCCCGCTTAGAATAAATACCCAGGTGTTTATGGTGTGGGTTAAAAATACCGGCACCGCAATAACGCAGTAGGTCAGGAGCAGTATGTAGTAAACGCCTATGTTGAAGCGCAGCTGCGCGTAGCGGTTGCGCAGGAATTCGTTGCCAAAAATAAGCGCGACTAGGAGCGCCAAAAAAAGCGCGTTGACCGCGAACGTCCCGCTCTTGCCGTACAACACCAAGAGGTTGCTTGCCAGGCCGCCGAAACAGAACTGCAAAAGCAGGAGCAAGAGGAGCGGCTCAGCCGAGTGCGCCGCCTCCTTGCGACGCATTTCGCGGCGGTTGAGGATGATAATCAGAATACCCGCCATAAGCAGGTACCCCAGCAGAAGCAGATTGTTGCCGACGCTGTCGGGCCGGTCGGCAACAATGAGATCGAAGCAGAATCCGACCGCGAGCGCGCCTACCCCCAAATGATGCTCGTAGCGCTCCCACCATTTGAATATCCTGGAGTCCCTGAAGGCCATAGGCCTATTGTACCCCTTTAGGGAGTGAAGGATTCGGGTATGGGAAACTTCTGGGCGAGCGCTGTTATTTCGGCGCGTATAGCGCCGAGCTTTTCCGCATCTCCCCTGCCCTCAAGCGCATTCAGCATAAGCTCGGCCACCCGCGCGCACTCCGCTTCCTTAAATCCGCGCGTCGTTATGGCCGGCGTGCCAAAGCGGATGCCGGACGGGTCCATCGGCTTGCGCGAGTCGTCTGCGATGACATTCTTGTTGAGCGTGATGCCGACTGAGTCCAGAATGGATTCTGCCTCTTTCCCTGATACGCCCAAGGAGCCGAACACATCGGCCAAAATAAGATGATTGCTGGTGCCGCCGGCCAGCATGCGGATGCCGCGCGCGCGGAATACTTCCTCCATTGCTTTGGCGTTCTTAAGAATTTGCGCGGCGTACGTTTTAAAAGATGGCTGCAGGGCCTCGCCGAATGCGACCGCCTTGGCCGCAATGACCTGCATCAATGGGCCGCCTTGCAGTCCCGGAAATACCGCCTTGTCTATTTTCTTTGCCAGCTCTTCCGACTCCCTCACCAAAATCAAGCCGCCGCGCGGCCCGCGCAGAGTCTTGTGCGTCGTCGAAGTCATAATATCGAACCCGGCATCAAACGGATTCTTGTGCACGCCGCCCGCGATAAGCCCCGCGATGTGCGCGATGTCGGCGACTGCATACGCCCCCACCTCGCGGGCGATTGCCACGAACTTCTCATAATCGAGCTCGCGGCTATAGGCCGAGAACCCGGCCAGAATTATTTTAGGCTTATGCTCGAGGGCTACGCGGCGCATTTCCTCGTAATCTATCTCGCCGGTCTCAACGTCTTTCATCTTGTAGCGGACGAAGTTAAAAATCTTGGCCAGGTAGGTCACCGGGTGCCCGTGGGTCAGATGCCCGCCGTGCGAAAGGTCCATGCCCAAGACGGTGTCGCCGGGCTCCAGAAGCGCCATGTACATGGCCATGTTGGCATTGGCGCCCGAGTGCGGCTGCACGTTAGCGAACCCCGCGTTAAATAATTTCTTGGCGCGCTCAATGGCAAGCGTCTCGACCGCATCGGTAAACTCCTGCCCGCCGTAGTAGCGCTTGCCCGGATAGCCCTCGGCGTACTTGTTGGTAAGTATCGAGCCCTGCGCCTCGCGCACCGCGAGAGACACATAATTCTCCGAAGGAATAAGCTCGAGGCCGTTAGCCTCGCGCGCCTCCTCTCCCGCCAGGGCGTCGCTTACTTCCTTGTCTTGCTTGCCTATAGAGTCGTACATACAGGAAACTCTAGCTTGTTTGCATATAAAAAGAAACCGGCCCGCGAGGTGTTACCCGCGGGCCGTATCAGGTCATTTTTTGAAGTGCTTGGAGAGCTTGGCGCCCTTAAGCTGGCTCTTATAGCTGGAACGCGCCGCGCCTGAGCCGTAGAGCACCTCGGGAACATCCTTCATGTGCTCGTAGCGCACGCGGGCGATAGTCTGGCCATGCTCCACAGTCATGTCTTCGTAGGGCGTAATCTCCAGAGTGATAGGCTGACCTTTTGCCTTAAGCCCCCACCCCGGATCGAAGAATCCGGCTCCGTGCGAGCGGAAATCCCCGAACCTGGGGTCGATAGCCCGCAGTTCTGCCGCGCAGTCGGGCGGCAGGCGCAAGTGCTCGTGCGTGGTCAGGATGTAGCGGTTTCCCCGCAGCAAGTCGAGCCTGCCGCGGCGCATCCGCACCGGCCTGAAGAAGTCCGCCGGATCGTAGTGGTTCTTTCTGGAAAGATCGAGCACTTCGTTGACACGGCTGCATTCCCATCCGGCTACGCCGCGCGGCAAGCCGATAGTGAGCAAGAAGGAATCAGCCTGATACGCAACCTCGCCACGGCAGAGCTTCTTTCCCGAAGGATCGAAAAAGAGGCCGGGGCTCTCCAAAAGCAAATCGAGTTCGAGTTTTTCGAGAAACGCCTTGCCGTCAAAGAGCCTGATCTGCGAGAGCGCCACCCCGGGAGATACCACGACCGGAAAGGCCTCGGGCTTGACCGAGATCCAGACCTCGCCCTTCCATCCCGGACCGGTAAGCGCGTCGTACATGGTTACCCGGTCCGCGACGACACGAGTGAGCACGAACAGGCGCCCGGTCGAGGACTTGGGGTTAGCGTAGGCATACACGCTCGGCGGGAGGCGGAACTTGCCTTCTATCCGAATGAGGTACGTAACGCCGACCTCCAGAGGACTGCTCAGGTCATGTGGCGTTCCGCCGAACTCCCGTATCTTGGCACGCACTGTCCCATTCTTGTCAGGGAAAAAGGAACGCACCAGTCGGTACGCCTCCGCCGAACAAGGCAGATCAAGAGAAGCCGGATTGAGATATTCCTC
Source organism: Candidatus Adlerbacteria bacterium (assembly GCA_028286685.1). Taxonomy (GTDB): domain Bacteria; phylum Patescibacteriota; class Minisyncoccia; order Phycocordibacterales; family SBAW01; genus GWA1-54-10. The sequence goes on from JAQBRA010000005.1 coordinate 38,632, forward strand.
CGACACCCCTTCAATGAATCCGCTTTGCAGTATTTTGCGAAGCGCTTGGATAGGCAGGACGCCGGTGGACATATGACAACTCCTCTGTGATTTTGTTCGTATCCGGAGCGAGCATACCAGAGCGGCAGGCAAAGAAAAAGGGCGCCCCGAAGGGCGCCCGATTACGTAGCTGACATGCGTAATTATTTACGGAAGTGTTTCCCAGGAAGAGGCTGAAAGTTAACAGTCTCGAGTACCGCCGCCAGGATGTCTGCATGCACTTCTTCCCGCGAGCGGTTTGCATCGATCATATAGACCTTGCCTTTGCGGTCATCTTTCATGACGACCTTTTCGAAATGCCGAAATCCTTGGCGTACTGATTCGTGCTTCTCTAGGGGCCATGCATCGAATCGGGTCTCTTTTTGCATCTCTTCTTTGGCGCGGATTTTCATCCGCTCGTCCGCAACTTCGGCAGGAAGGTCAAGAAGAATGTATGCGTCAGGCCGGAAATCCAGGCCCATTCTCCCTCGGATTTCCAAAAATACGGATTCGAGCTGGAATTGCCCCTCGCCGTAGATTTGAAATGCGAAGGTCGATGAATCGTAGCGATCGCTTATAACGTGTCGGCCTTGGTTGATCCAGGGCCGTACCATCATTTCGACATGAGCCGCCCGGGACGCCCAAAAAAGAAAGAAGTCGCATGTGGGCGTCTTGGGAGGACCGTCCTTGCGCAAGAGCATTTTGCGGATTTCTTCCGCAATTTCTACCCCCTCCCCTCCCGGTTCACGAGTATAGCGCGAACGAACTCCCTGTCCAATAAGAGCCTCCTTTAGCAAGTCGATTTGCGTTCCCTTGCCGCAGCCATCCATGCCGTCGATGACGATAAATTTACCGTAGGGCCTCGTTCCCGTTTCCGTCATAACCAATACCCTCACTTATTGCCTGTTTGTACCCGCCCAGCATGGTGCCACACGGGGGGATAAAAAGAAAGCCTTGACCCCTCCCCCGCTACAAGCTACGGTTGTTTCGGAAAGCTCTAACCCAAGGAAAGGAAACTGGTCGTGAAGATTTATAACGATGTACTTAAGCGGATTATGGACGAAGGCGTCGACCGCCAAGGACGCAACGCAGTGACGCGGGCGCTCTTTGCGGTCCAAATGCGCTTCAGAATGTCTGACGGATTTCCCGCCGTCACAACCAAGAAGCTAGCGTTCAAAGGGGTCAAAAGCGAGCTGCTGTGGTTCCTTGAGGGCAGTCGCGATGACAACCGCCTCAAGAAGCTCAACGGTTCTGGCCGGACCATATGGACCGAAAACGCCGAGGCTGACTATTGGAAGCCGAAGGCGAAGTTTGATGGCGATTTGGGCCGAATCTACGGCGTTCAGTGGCGCAGCTGGCTTACTGCCGATGGACGCACCATAGACCAAGTAGCTGATGCGATCGATAAAATTAAGAAGTCGCCCAGCGATCGCCGCATTATCGTCAGCGCATGGAACCCGGGCGAAATCGACCAAATGGCCCTGCCGCCTTGCCACATGCTGTTCCAGTTCTTTGTGGCAAACGGCCGACTGTCACTCCACATGGTCCAGCGCAGCTGCGACATGTTCCTCGGCGTGCCGTTCAATATCGCGTCGTACTCCCTGCTTCTCCATATGGTGGCGCAGGTTACAGGTACCGTGGCAGACGAGTGCATCCTGACGCTCAACGATGCACATATCTACCACGAGCACTTTGATGCGGTAAACGAGCAGCTCTCGCGCGAGCCAATGAAACTCCCGGCCCTCTGGCTCAATCCAGAGATCAAGGATATCGATGGCTTTACGATGGATGATATTAGGCTCAAAAATTACGAAAGCCATCCCGTCATCCCGGCAAAAATGATCGTCTAAGGGCCGTTTGTTGCCACTAACATGCAGAGAAAAACATCCGCTCCGAGGCAACTCGGAGCGGTTTTTTTGCGCATACTACATTTTTGTCTAACCAAAAAAGACTGGGTGCTCAACTTGTGCAAAGGGCTCCAAATCAGTATAGTTTTTGCGGACAGACCAACATCAGGAGCGTGGCATGAAATTGCCTTCGATCATTATCGTTGCCGCCATGACTCCCAAACGGGTTATCGGCAACAACGGCACCATGCCGTGGAAGGTTCTGAGCGACCTTAAGCGGTTCAAGAAGATAACGACGCCCGGCGCGGTCGTCATGGGACCCAAGACATTTTCGTCTATTGGCAGGCCGCTGCCTGGCCGGTTTAACATAGTCATAACAACCAACCGCAAATGGGAGCACCCGGGCGTCTTTACGGCCCACTCGGCCCGCGAAGCGCTCGAGCTCGCTGCCGTACACGGACAGCACGAGCTCTATGCCATAGGCGGTACGAGCGTGTACGAGACGTTCATCCCGCTTGCGGAGCAGATGTTCATCACCCTTATCCAGACAGACGTGGAGGGTGACACGCACTTCCCCCATTACTACGACAGTGATTGGTACGGCACCCGCCACAATCCTGACTGGAAGCTTGAACCTGGCGACCCGGTACCCACGAAGCTCATGCACTATCGACGCATTGTGCGATAAAAAAACGCCCGCGAGTTAATCTCGCGGGCATCTTTTTTTATTTGATTGAAACTACTTCACATCCACGCCCATGCTTCTTGCGGAGCCGGAAATGATCTTGATGGCAGTCTCCATGTCGTGCGCGTTAAGGTCGGCCATCTTTTTCTCAGCAATCTCCTTGACCTGCGCCTTAGTGATAACGCCTACCTTGGCGGTGTTGGGCTTGCCGCTTCCCTTCTCCTTGCCGATGGCCTTGAGGATGAGCGAGGAAGCCGGAGGGGTCTTGAGTATGAAGTCGTACGAGCGGTCCTCGTATACCGAGATGATGGCGGGGACGATGTCGCCGCGCATGTCCTTGGAGGCGTCGTTAAAGCGCTTGATGAACTCGCCGATGTTGATGCCGGCAGGGCCAAGCACCTGGCCCATGGCAGGGGTCATCGCGGCTGCGCCGCCCTGTGCCCGAATCTTGATTTTTTTGACTATTTTCTTGGCCATGTTGGTGTGTGGAGACAATACTCTAAATTAGCGGTTTCTGCAATTAAATCCTCTTTATCTGTAGGAAGTCGAGTTCTACCGGGGTCTCGCGGCCAAACATAGCCACCAGGACCTTAACCTTGCCGCGGGCCTCGTCTACCTCGCCCACCTTGCCGTCGAGATCCTTAAACGGGCCGTCGACAATAACGACCGAGTCGCCGGCAGAGAGGTCGATAGAGTGCTTGACCGAGCCTTCGGTCGCCTGCATGCGACCCAAGAGCGTATCCACCTCGTCTTGGCGCAGCGGCACCGGATTGACGCCCGAGCCCACGAAGCCGGTTACGCGCGGCGTGTTGCGCACGACGTACCAGGACTGGTCGTCCACTATCATATCTACCAAGACGTAGCCCGGGTAGACCTTCTCCTCTTCCTCCACGCGGCGGCCGCCCTTGATCTTGATAGTCTTCTCGGTCGGCACGATTACCTGGAAGATCTTTTCTCCGAGGCCGAGCGACTCGATGCGCTGGCGCAGGTTGCGCGCCACGGCGTTCTCGTAGCCGGCGTAGGTGTGGATCGCGTACCAGGCGCGGCCGACGGATGTGTCTTGCTTGGACATAAGAAAGAGGTTGCTAGTTAGATAATCTGCTCGATACCGAAGCGGAAGACAAAGTCCAGGAGGCCGAGGTACAGGGCGGTTACGACGGACACGATAACGACCACCGCAGTGTAAGCGATGGTGAGGTTGCGGCTGGGCCACGACACGTGCTTCATCTCGGCCCGAACGTCCCTAAAGTAGTTCCACATAAATTAAGCATTTTTAAAAGCCCTCTCGGGCCTTTTCCCCATACTACGCCTCTTTAGCTGAGGCGTCAAATAGAGGGAATTCCCTCTTATTGATGCCTGTTTTGGGGCCAAAAAGTGGATTTTGGAACCGTTCGCCAGATACAATCATGCCATACTTAAGCCATGGAACTTTTACGCAAATTTATGGATCTCCCCTATGTAGTGGGAGCTCTAGCCGGAGCCCTGATTCTCTTGGGATTCGCTCCTTTCGGCCTCTGGCCGCTCATTATCCCAGGCCTTGCGCTCTACTTTTTAAACGCCTCGTATCCAAGCCGAAGCCGCAAGGCGGTGTGGTGGAGCGGATATCTGACCGGTTTTCTCGTAGAACTCTGGATCAGCTACCAGGGACTCGGGCACATGGCTCTCCTGCCGGGCGCGGAAGGATTTTCGCGCTTGGCACACGCGGGCCCCATAGCGGTTGCCTTTCTCGCAGGAGGCCCGGCCTTCGGCGCAGTAGCCCTCTTGTTCCAGGCAGTGCGCAGCCGCCTTGTGCTGCTTAATGCGCTTGCAGGCGCCTCGCTCTATACCCTCTCGGAGATGCCCCAGCAGCTAGCATCCTTTGGTTATTATTGGGCCTCGATCGCCCACCCTTTCACGGCCTTCCCGCCGGCGCTCACGCTCTCCTCGATAGGAGGAACTTTCCTGGTTTCGTTCTGCATCTCCTGGATCGCCTGCCTGGTAGCAGAGAGCGTGCTGCAGCCTCGTGCCGCAGTATCCGCCGCAGGCATAAGCGCCGCTGCACTCATTCTGCTCTGGAGCGCCGGTGCAGCGTCCACTAACGGACTTGTTGAAAAAGGATCAGTCACGGTTGCAAGCGTGCAGACCGATAATTCCTCTCCTACATTTTCCCAAAGCGAAAATTCTCTTGGGAACCAAGCCCGGGGCCTTTTGGCCGAAGCCGGCAATGGCAGCGCAGGGCTCGTAGTGTTTCCGTGGAGCCTAGCACCCGGGGCGTTCTATCTTGATGAGCCGTATCGGGGCGTTATCCGGGGACAAGCAATAACCGAGTCGCTCGGCGCCCACAATTCGCGACTCTCCGGCGCAGTCGCCTCAGGCACCGTAGCCCTGGTGTGGCCGCAAGTCTATGACGCGCGGGAGGGTCATTTTTATGAAACCTTCCAATTCGTAGAGAGCGGCGTTGCAACGGCTGAATACCGCAAACAGCTCATGCATCCGTTCAGCGATTACTACCCGCACTGGATGCAGGCGCTCGGCTTGGCAACGCGCGACGACGCCATCACCCCGGGACCTTCCGTATCGCACACGCAAGTGGGCAGCTGGAATATCGGCAGCATCGACTGCTCGGAGCTGCACCGGCCGACACTCGCACGGCGCGAGGCTCGCGAAAGCGATTTTCTCGTATCTATGGGCTCCGATGCGATGTTCAACAACAGCATGACCTCTGAATACAGCCTTGCCGCAGCGCGCTATCGGGCGGCTGAGAATAACATCCCTCTCTTACGCGCCTCGCTTGCAGGCCCTTCGGCTATCATTGGAGCCGATGGGTCAATAATTGCCTCCTTGCCTAAGGGAAAATCCGGCATACTGCGCGGAGATATTCCTTTTTACGAAACTCGCCAGCAAACGCTCTATAACCGGTTTGGACTGCTTCCTATTGGCCTCATCATAGTATCGAGCGTTGCCGCGGCCCTTATTGCGCGCCGGAGATACTAGGCTCCGTACCCAAACTTAAATCTCTTCAAAGCCCGGTATGAGCGTTACCGTCGTCTGCGCGGTCGCGGTGCTGGTGCCGTTGGTGCACGAGATCCGGTAGGTACTGGCGGCACTGACCGTAACCGGAGTTTGAATGCCGGAGGAGTTGAGACTGGAAGAAATAACGGCATTGGTCTGGTCTCGGACCGTGCACGAGGTCATATTAGTGCTCCCCCACAGCAGATAGCTGGTGCCGCCCTTGCGCACGCGTGCCGGGTTGGCGGAGAAAGGCGGCGACAGCGTCGGTGCACCAACCGAAGGAGCGAGCGTATTGCTATTGAATGAGCCGCCGCTCGTGGGCGTGCAGGTAAGGTAGATCGAGTGGGAGCCTCCGGAGAGAGCTCCGGCATCGTAACTTCCCGGGTAATTAGCAGCGAGTCCGGTCGCGACCTGGACACTATCTATATAGAGACGGCAGGAATTCGCGGTGATATTTTGGGACGTCCAAGTAAGGTACGCATGATCGCCTGCAGTCTGCGGAGCCGCGCCTGCCAAGGCCAAAGATACAGACGGCTGGACGGCGACAACCGCGACTGAAGCATAGTTGTTATAGGCTGTGATGCTGTTAGTTTTTGCCGCACCGTAAAAGGTGTAGGTGCCGGCAGCGCTTGGCGTAAAGGCGTACGTCTTCGTGGTATTAGGCTGCGTCCAGCAGCTGACATTGTACGGAGTTACATCAGCACACGGAACGCTGGTGACCTGGTCTGAGCCATTGATGGCCGTTGCCGCGAGCGTATCACCCGAGCCGGCTGCAAAGGTAGCGGTTATGGGAGTCGCAGCTCCTACGGTTACCGTTTTGGTAACGCCGTTCCCTGCCCCGGCATTAATGGTAACGGTCGGAATGGAACCAACTACTACCGAAGTCGTGGTTGAAACCTCCCCGCCCATGAGGTCCTGGCAGATTATGGAAAAATTCTGGATGCCGGACTGCGACAGTGCGCCGCTGGAAACTGAGCCGGATGTTTGCCCTACAGAAAAGGTCACTTGACCATGGGTGCCAGTAGCACTGCCGGCGCCAGTGGTGGTGGTGCAAGCAGAAGCACTTCCGCAATAGCCGGTGCCGCCGTATGCAGCATATGAAATACCATCTCCTGTTATGCCGCCTATATACCCGCCGCCGCCGCCGCCAGCGCCAGTATCAGCACCCTGGTACGGCGAAGCTCCTCCTATATTGCCAGTCGTACCTCCTCCGTCGTTGCCAGCAATTGGAGGGGTTCCTCCTCCGCCCGCCAAATGCCCGCCATCCGCAGCATAGGCAACCTTAGGCCATAAAGAAAGGATGGATGCTACTCCGTTACCCAGATTTGCAAAAACATCCTCGTGCGGCCCAAAACCATAATTAGGACATAAAGAGCCAGTGCCCCCAGCACCTCCACCCGCTGTCAAAAGCTCCGTGCCCCCGGCGTTGCGTATGGCCGATCGTCCGCCGCCAGAACCGTAGGTAGGGAAATCTGGATATTGACCGTGACCGCCGCCGCCGTACGTTCGAGGACCATTCTTGGTGCCAGCCTGGCCGACAATAACGGTGAGTACCTGGCCTGGTGAGACTGCAAGAGTGCCACTAGTATATCCTCCTCTGCCGCCCGGACCTTCACCACCATTGCAGCCAGTGCCTCCCCCTGCTCCCCATGCCTTAACTAACACAGAAGTAACTCCGGCTGGCACAGTGTAAGTCTGGTCACCTCCCGTATAGGAAAAAGTATTTTGTTGCCCATTGGTCTGCAGCGTCGTCCCCGCTTGGTTGACGATGCGGCAAGAAGCGGGCACGACCTGGCTGGCGGACCAGGAGAGCGCAGTCGAGCTCCCGACCGGCACTATCGCAGGACTTGCCGAGAGGCCAAGGACTGCGGTCGATATCTTGACCGGCGTGGTAACTGAGCGCACCGTAGCGGCCCCCGACTTGCAGGTAAGCGTATAGTTTTGTGTAGAGCCTATGGCGCCAGTAACGCTCGTGGTGGCAGAACCGACAAGGGTCGTACCGCTGTAAATCGTATTACCGCTCGGACCAGTCAGAGTTACATTGTTGGCAAAATACTCGGTCTGCGCGCCGACATAGCGGGTGCACGGCTGCGAGCCGTCGATGTAGTTGCGAGTGAGGTACGGCTGGCAGGCATAATCGAGCGTTACCACGTTGCCGGACCCGACATAGACGTTTGTGCCTGAGCTAGAAACTGCACCGCCTTTCTGTACGATACTGGCGCTGTTTTGGAGCGTGGACTTGGCGCTCAGGGCGCCTACGTACGGATCAATGCAGATAGTGCTCTGCCAGCAGTAATGCGCCCCGCAGCCGTAGCTTGCGCCCGAATCCTGCGCATAGACCGTGTAGTCGTTGAGCGGGTTGGGGTACCCGCCGTCGTAGGTCGTAAAGTAGGCTACCGCTGCGGTGTTGGCAGTTTGAGCCGTGCCATTGATATTTTGTATGGCGAGCCTGAGCGATTCCGGCAGCGGGAGGTACCCCGAGAACGCCAAAGCCGCAGCCACCAAAAGGAAGGCTGCGGCGCTAGCAGGGACCAATACTGCAAGTCCCCCATTTTTAAGTTTTTCTATCAATCCGCGCAGGCTCATGGTACCCAAGAAGTATATACCCTCTTAAAATCCCTAAAACAGCGCTGCTCTGGATTATTAGCGGATCTCGTAGGTAACGGAGACGTTGCTCGTAACCTTGTTCTGCCCTACCGAGATGTCCGGAGCGGACTTAGCATCCATGGCCTGGCTCATAACCTCGGCACCGCGGCCGTACGCCATCGGCACCGGATAGCCCGAGCCGCTCTCGCTGAAGGACACGACGCGGACAATGGAGACGCCGAGCTGGCGGGCCAATTCATCGGCCTTGGCCTTGGCGTCAGCGATAGCCTTCTGCCTTGCCTCATCCTGAACCTGGTTCGGATCGTCAAAAGTAAAGTTGAGGCCGGAAACCTCGGTAGCGCCCGCAGACCCTACCCCGCCCAAGAGCTCCCCTGCCTTTTCAGTATCGCGAACCTTAACGGTAGTTGTCTGGCGCACCTGGTAGCCGCGCAAGACCTGCTCGCCGCCGGGGCAGTAACCCTGGGCGCATGCCTTCTGTACGTAGTCGTACATCGGGGACACGGAGTAATCGCTGGTCTGGATATCTTTCTCCTCGATGCCCGCAGACTTTAGGTACTCGGTCGTGGCATTGGCCTTAGCAGTCGCATCGGCCTGAGCTGCGGCCACGGTCGGCTTCTCCGACATGACGCTAAAGCTGAAGGTCGCAATATCGGGAACCGCCACAGCCTCGCCGTAGCCGGATACGTTGATAGTGTTGCCCGCAGCAATGCCAGCGCCGATATAGCGCAGGCCCATGAGCCCGGCAACTACCTGAATGCCCAAAAACACGACCAGGAGTATAACGCCCGCCACGATAAACTTGCGCAACCGCTCCCCTGCCGAACCCTCGAATAAAGCGTTCATATTGATATGAAATGCTAATTAATAAGTAGCTTCTCAACTACTGACGCGCAGGCACAGCTTGGATTACCGGAGCGGCGCTCTTGGGGCTATTTCTTATTCTTAATAGCCTCTATGACCGACATGAACTGCTGGTACGGCAAGGCGCCCGAGATCGGCACTGCCGCGCCGTTGCCATAGACGACCGTGTACGGCGTACCTTGGGCTCCGGCGACCTGCGCGTCGGCGGATTCCTGGTTTATTTTGGCGTCGTACTTGTTAGAGGACACGCACGACATGTATTTTGCCGTGTCCGCCCCGAGCTGGCCGGCAAGCGCCAAATAGCGCGCGGGGCCCATATTCTCCTGGTCGGTAAACATCGACTCGGTAAACTTCCACCAGCCGTCATTACCAAGCTGTTCGGTAATGCACTCGGCGGCCTGCGCTGCGGGGCGCGCCTCCGGATGGATGCTTTCAAGCGGCAAGTGGCGCATGACCCAGGCTATCTGGCCCTGGCTCTCGTCTACGATGCGCTTGATGGTCGGGTACGCCTGCATGCAGTAGTAGCACTGGAAGTCCGAGTACTCGATAAGCACGATAGGCGCCGTCGGAGAGCCGATGATGTGGTCGTCGGCCGTGGGGGCAGGCACCTGGGTAGAGGCGGGCAGTATGGAATTGGTGTCAGATGCGCTTGAGGTGCCCTGGTTGGTAAAAATAATGGCGCCCGCTATGAGCACTCCGGCAATAAGGATGGACAGCGACGGGGAAAACTCCAGCTTTTTCAAATCAATCATGACCCTATCGTACCACCTCCTCTTTAGCCTTGTCATGCTTTAACAGGTCGCGGATCTCCTCCAAGAGGCGCACGTCCTCGGGCTTCTCGTGTGCCGGCATCTCCTCTTCCTCGTGGCGCTCAAAAATACGCTTGCGCATCGTCGACAGGGCCTTGAACACGATAAATATCGATACCGAGACTATTAGGAAGTTAAACAGCGCCTGCAGAAAGGCCCCGTATTTAATGACAAGGTCGGGCCGCAGCGCGACCGAGAGCGTCTTGAAGTCGACATTGTTGGTAACCAGGCCCAGGAACGGCGTAATGATATCCCCCACCAGGGAGTTAACGACGCCCGTAAAGGCGTTACCAATGACAACGGCAATCGCGAGCTCGAAGGCATTGCCCTTGACCGCAAAGCTCCGAAACTCCGCAAAAAAGCTTCTGGTTGATGCAATAACGTTTTTTGTCATGTGTTATTTTTTTCCCTGCAATTGCTCTATGTCCTGCATGAGCCTTCCGAGGCCCTCGCGAATCTCGGCAAGCGTCTTGTGGTCGGCCTCCTCGCGCGCCTCGTCCTCCTTGTCCTCCTCGCTCAGCTCCTCGACATCCTCGGCGATCTCGTCCACGTCTTCGGCGATTTCATCGACATCCTCAGCAATCTCATCGACGTCCTCCTGGATCTCGTCAATATCTTCCTGGATTTCGTCGATATCCTGCTCGACTTCCTCGATGGCCGCCTGCTGGATGTTGATCGTCATCTGGATGAATATGGAAAGATAGATCGCCTCCAGGGACACCAGGGTGGTAAGCACCAAGAGCATGCGGTCGAACGGAACGAACCCGAAGAACACCGCGGCAAAGCTGCCGCCGAACAGTATCGTATGGAGGATGATGGACTGCAAAGAGCCGACCCACCCGGTAATGGCGAGCGCCGTTTTTTGGATTTTTGTCTTTTCGATCGCCATATAATCTTATGTCTATCTTACACCTTTGAACGATGGGCTCGGTCACAAATAACTTTTTGCCGTCGCAAAAAGTTTTTGCGACCCCGCCTCGCGGCCGTGCCATTGCACGGCAACGCTGCGGCTTTCGAGTCCCAACGTAAGCAGCTCAAGCTGCTTACTTCGATCACCCTTGCGGCACGCAAAACCCGGCTGACGCCGGGCTTGCCGCAAGGGTGATCGATGGGACTCGAACCCACAACAACTGGTACCACAAACCAGGGCTCTACCATTGAGCTACGACCACCAGAGCCCTCAATATAATGATTTTTCGGGAAAAAGTCGAGACTACACGCGCACCGACAGCTCGCGGCGCGAGGAGTAATACGCCAGGGAAACAAACACGAGGCCGATGAGTCCCGTCACCGCTTCGGGCACGTGCGCGATAATGCCCACGAGCATCGAGAGTCCGAGTCCGAGTATCGCCCAGTGCGCGCCATGCTCGAGGTATTTAAGCGCCTCAAGCGTATGCTGGCGCACGAAATAGAGCGTAATGGAGCGCACGAAATAGGCGCCGATGCCGAGGCCCACGAATATGATGAGGATATCGCTCGTAAGGGCGAACGCGCCGACGACGCCGTCGAGCGAGAAAGCCGAATCAAGCACGTTAAGGTATACGAAGAGTGACGCCCCGCCTATAGCAACCCCGGTCTCGCCCACCTCGAGGCTCGAGGTGATGCCCTGCATCGCAACGAAGGTGAGGAGCCCGATGCAGCCCGCAAAGAGCACCGTGCCTTGCTCGCCGGAGAAATGCGCGAGCGCGAGCAAGGTCGTGAGAGCCACGGCTATTTCAATCGCCTCTATCCTCCCCCATCGCGCCAAGCGGCGCTCGATACCCGCTATCCAGTGCACATCCTTGGCCGTATCGAAGAAGTACTTGAGCGACACCATAAGCAGAAACATGCCGCCGAAGGCGTTAATGGCATGGGAAGCGCCTGAGAGCAAAGCGCCGTACGCAGCAGGGTCACTGAACGCCAGCGCAAACGCGCTCCACGGCAGTATTCCGGCCGCGATGCTGACAATGAGCGCCGGGAGCACCAAGCGCGTGCCGAAGACGGCAACCAGTATGCCCCAGGTCAAAAAGCGCTTCTGCCAGGTGGCATCCATGCGCGCCAGGACTTTTGCGTTGACGACCGCGTTGTCAAACGAGAGCGTGATCTCGAGAATGGACAAAAGAAGCGCGAGAAAAAATGCTGCAAGCCCGCCCCACAAGAAGACGGCGGCAAGGGCGATAATGGAAACAGCTATCGGGGCGATGAAAATACGCATGAGGGTTATAGTAGCACCCCCTGGTAAAAATCTGCAGAATCCTTATAATCAGCAGGTTCGACATGCCCAGGTGGCGAAATTGGTAGACGCACTACCTTGAGGTGGTAGCCCCGGCAACGGGTTGGAGGTTCAAGTCCTCTCCTGGGCACCAAGGCATGCAAAAGAAAAAACCGGCATCAGCCGGTTTTTTCTTTTGTTTGTTATTACTCCTGGGTTGCGGTTGCCTCCTGAGTATCTGCCTCGACAACCTCCTCGGCTGCAGCCTCTTCGGCCAGCTGCTTCTTGCTCGGCTCGACGGAGAGCTGGCGGCGCATAGCGCGCTTCTGGTCGCGGGCGGCCTTGTCGCGGATAAAGTAAAGCTTGGCGCGGCGGGTACGGGTGCGGCGCAAAACCTCGACAGAGTCGATCATGGGAGAGTACAGCGGGAAGATCTTCTCTACTCCGATGCCGCCGGAAACCTTGCGGACCGTAAAGGTGGCTCCCGCCTCGGTACCGTGCTTAACGGCCAAGACGAGGCCCTCAAACGCCTGCTTGCGGACGTTCTTGGTCGTAACCTCCTTCTTGTTGGCGCCCTTGCCGGTCTTAAGCTCGACGATGTTCTGCCAGACACGGACCGTGTCCCCGGAACGGATTCCGAGATTCTTGCGGTCTTCCATGACCACTGGGCTGGTTTTTACTGCGGATTTCATATTGCTCAAAGACTTTAACACAGGGCTAGGCGCTTCGCAATTCCCCCTCTGCGGCCAGGAAGTCGGCAGGAAGCGGCGCCACATGGGTCATTTCCTCGCCATTGGGATGCACAAAGGAGAGCGAGAAGGCATGGAGCGCCAGGCGCTCAAAGCCAAAAAGCGGCGCCCGGCCCGTGCCATACAGCCGGTCAGCCAATATAGGACGGCCCACCGAGGCGAAGTGCACGCGGATCTGGTGGGTGCGGCCGGTCTTCGGATACACCTCGACATAGCTCGCGGGCTCTATACCAGCTGCCGCATCGAGCGGCTGCTGCTTGAGCACCTTATACATAGTGACCGCGTCGCGCTGCACCCCGTAGGAGAGCTTGGCCGAGCGCGGGCCGGACCCCCCGCGGCTGGAGCCTATCGGCTTATCGATAATCCCCCGCACTTCCTTGAAGGTGCCGTGCACGAACGCGCGGTACGTCTTGCGCGTCTCGCGGTTCTTAAACTGCTCTTTGAGGAATTCAAACGTTGCCTCGGTCTTGGCGATAACCAAGACGCCAGTCGTTTCCCTATCGATGCGGTGCACGAAGTGGTACTCGGGGTATTTCTTGTCGAGCCAATAGGAAAGGGCCGGATAGTCGTGCCGGCCGTCGGGGTAGACGATCATCCCCGACGGCTTGTTAACGACCACAAGCTCGTCATCTTCGTATAAAATAGTAGGCTCCATATCAACTATTTAACACAAAAATGTCGATGTTGCAATACGTTGTTTTTCACAAAAGAAAAGGGCGGTGGTGGATTTCTCCAACAACCGCCCTGCAATCCTTCACTTTCTTCAACTTAAGACCAACACCAAGCCGCCGGTCACCGCAATATAAGAGCCATAAACTTGGAATGAGAAATCGCTAACCAGACGCTTGACCAAATTGAACATGACTTCCTCCGTTAAAAGGCTTAAGGCCATCCCCTAAACCGAATCTCTAGATATAGTATACACCCAATAGTATTGTTTGTCAAGTGTCTCTCCCCTCTTGAAAGATAAGCACAAAACCTCCCGCAGGGGAGGTTTTTTCTTCTGTGGGCGATACAGGACTTGAACCTGTGACCTTCTCTGTGTAAAAGAGTTGCTCTACCAACTGAGCTAATCGCCCTTGTCCTTAGTTATACTGATTTTAAGGAAATTGTCACTAGTCTCACACTTCTAATCCTTGATTTAGTTGGATCGTATGCAGCTTGCGCACTATTCCTCTCCCGGCGTCTACCTCAACCATATCGCCCATCTTTAGGACCTTGCTGCCGAATTGTGTCCCCACAATACTGGGGATGCCCAGCTCGCGGCTGACTATAGCAGTATGCGACAGCATGCCGCCCACGTCGGCGATAATAGCAGAGGCCTTGCGGATGGCATCCATGTGCTCCGGCGCAGTGGTGGCCGCAACAAGCACTTGACCCTGCTTCATGTTGGCCATCTGCTCCCGCAGCTTTTCAAAATCGCCATAATCTAAGTCGAGCAAAAACACCTCACCCACAACGGGCCCGCCCGTTTTGTTGGCTGTAACGCCTTTGACGACATCCTGTCCATCAGCCGCAGAGGATATTTCGCCGAATTGCGCGATGAACTCGAGAGCCCTTTTGCCTCGTAAAAACGTATATCCCTCATTCGAGGTAGTAAAGGCATACGCGAGCTTTCGCTGCCCCAACTCTTCTCCGCTGAGGGGTGCTCCATTAAATAGACTCAGCAGATCGTTAACCAAGTACCACTGAAGGTCGTCGCCCGGGATCTTAAACCGGGAGGCAAGCTCCCTTACCGCTACCGAAAGCAGGCCAGCTTCGCCGAATACTTCGCTGTTGTATTCCTCCCGGAACAGGTTTTTCTTTTTCTCTACCTCCTGCAGATTAGCCTCTACGGAAGCGTTGGTTTTGGAAAACTCAAATGCACCATCGGTGTAGGCAAAGTCGAAATGTGCGTATGCTTTATGGAGGCCGATCAGCGTCTGGAACACCTCTTGTGCTTGGATTTCCGAAATGCCGGTTGCAAGACTTGCGGCAAGGGTAGAGCTTTTTTTGATCAACTTTTCGAAGCCGGACATGGCCTCCGTTATGGAGTCTTTATTGGAGAAGAACACCTTCCCCATCTCATGCATTTTTAAAACCTGCGAATTGGAGTAAAACTGACGCGCAGTATCCCCCTTATAGGTCGCAACAGACCCGGGCGGCAAGTAGCCACGAGAGACAATTTCATAAAAAAGAGGCCTCAAGCCACGTCCTTCGTACGTCAAAACGTAATCCTTAGCTTTAGGGATTGAAGGGGGTGCGGATTCCGAAGTACCGGAAAGCGTCGTGATAGGGCGGCTTTGTACGACATAAAACGCCCCAGCTTCGTATGCCCACTCTATATCGCACGGGAAGCCGTAATGGTCCTCTATTTTTACGACAATGCTGGACAGTTCCAATATCTGATCTCCGATCAGCACCTGCGTCGACGCCTTGGGCTCGGCGATATCTTGCCACTCGTTGCCGCCGTTTACGGCGCGATACAAGCCGCGGGCCTGCACTGCCACATTTATATCCAGGATTTTGCGGGGAGCCTTCTCCACCACATAGCTGTCGGGGGTCACCTGGCCCGATACTATTGCCTCGCCCAGGCCCCACCCGGCCTCGATAATGAGCTGGTTTCTATCTTCGGTCACCGGGTGGACCGAGAACGCGATACCCGACATCTCACTTGCGACCATTTTCTGCACTACGACCGCGACCGATATTTTTGTCAGCTGTAGCTCCTTTTCGAACCGGTAAAAGATAGCCCTCGACGTAAAAAGAGATGCCCAGCAGCGCTGTACGTTTTTGAGCAATTCGGCCTCGGTCGTATTTAAATAGCTGTCGAGCTGCCCTGCCCATGCCGCAGAAGCCGAATCTTCAGCCGTGGCACTGCTACGCACCGCTACAAACTCCGCATCTAGGTCTTTAAAGCTTTTTTTTATCTCCCCTGCTATGTCGGCCGGCATCTGTGCCATCAATATCAACGCCTGTATCTTCTCGGAGGCATGCTCGACCGTATGCATCTCTTGAGTGTTCAACAGTACCTACGATTGCGTCGATTTCCTGCAGCAGGTCAGCCTCATGCAAAAACCGCTCAAACGTATCGGCCAAAACTACAAATCCTGGCGGCACCGGTATGCCCGCCTGGGTCATCTCACCCAGCGAGGCGCCCTTGCCGCCTGCAATGGCGGCATCGTACTTATTCAAGCTCCCGAATGTTCGAACAAGTTCCATAGCGGTAGTATATAGCCAATTGCTTTAGCGTGGGTACTTCATATTTTGCGGTCGATCTCGGCTCGTCGTCCCGCCAGTGCGGGACATGGCTGTGCCCGGCACAAAAGCAGAAAACCTGCCGCAGGGCAGATATTTCTGTCTTTTATGTGCCCCTGCGAGGAATCGAACCTCGAATAACGGCTTAGAAGTCCGCAGTTATATCCATTTAACTACAGGGGCATGCCTACAGACCCAAAACGTTGAACCGCACCATACCATATATGATACCAAGCACCAGAACCGCCACCGCCACCCACAGGAAGTAGCGGTTGAGCACATCAAGTATGCGGGGCCCCATGCGGTGCACCATGTACGCCACTAGGGTAAAGCGCAGTGCCCGCCCTGCCAAGAATCCAACGGCATACGGCAGGAGCGGCACGCCGAAGAATCCGGATAAAATAGTAAATACTTTGTCAGGCAACGGCGTAAAGGTAACAAAGAACATGACGACAAAGATGCTGCCCCCGAGCAGGAATTGCGCTTGCGCATGGAGATCGCCGAGCCCGAAGTATGCGAGAAGGCCCTCTCCAAAATAGTAAAAAGCGAGCATTCCAATACCGTAGCCAACCAAGCCGCCCAGGAATGAAAAAGCAGTAGTAAGCGCAGCATACGCCTTCCATCGCCGGTCGTTGCTGCCGGCCAGAAGCATGGCGACCATCAAGGTCTCAGGGACTATGGGAGAGATGATGGGCTCCAAGAACGAAAGTATTGCAAGCCACATCTTGGCGTGCTGGCTGTGCGCCCGCTGTGAAAACCACGCCCAAGAGCGCTCGCCGCGCTCGGTAATATGTTCAAGGAGGTGCATTAGTTTTAGCGCGCCTTGGCGCCTGCGGGCGCGCTCGTTTCAAATAAATTAAAGGGAGTATCGGCATCTCCTCCGGTCGCCAGTATCATGGCTTGGCTCTCAAGCCCCATCATGCTGCGGGGCGCCAAGTTGGTCACGAAAGGATAGCGCTTCCCCACCAGGGCTTGTATATCTTCAAAATACGGCGCGATGCCGGACAGGACTTGGCGCGGAGCCTCCTCGCCGAAATTAACTGAGAGCTTCAGGAGCTTCTCGCTCCCCTCGATGCGCTCAACGGAGAGTATCTCCCCCACCGTTATCTCGACCTTCTTGAAGTCGTCTATTGAAATTTCCATATATGCATTGTAGCAAACTCCTACTTCTTTCGATCGAGATAGCTCTGGAGTATCAGCGCCGCGGCCGAGGCGTCCAAGTTGTCATGCTTGGGGTTGGCCTTGCGCGACTTGTCGCTGGGGGCGAACTGCCGCGCCGCCAGGGTCGAGGTAAAGAACTCCCGCTCATACTCGCAGTGCAGGCCAGTGAGCTCCGCAAGGTCGTTTTTAAACTGCTCGATGTCCTCCATGATGTCGTTAGCTTCGCCCTTATGGTCGCGCGACTCGCCGATAACAAGGGCGCCTGCACCGTTATCTTTTGCCAGCTGCGCCACCGCCTCAAGCGCTTCCCTGCCTGCCCGCACCACGGTCAAGGGAAACGCCAAAGAACCCGTATCGTCGGAGACGGCGATACCGATCTTTTTTGTTCCGTAATCTATGCCTAAATATTTCATATCCTATGCGGAGGAGGTGAGATTCGAACTCACGGTGGGTTGCCCCACGCCGGTTTTCAAGACCGGTGCTTTAGACCACTCAGCCACTCCTCCTTCATATATCAACTTACAACAAACCCCGCTAAACATATAGTTGTATAATAACTGCAATGAACGAGCACGAAGGACAGGCTATATCCTGGCAAGTCGAGACGCACGAGCACCGCGAGCGCTCGACCGACTGGTACTGGGGCTTAGGCATCGGGGCCGTAGTGGCCGCGGGCATTTCCCTTTTCTTCGGCAATATCCTCTTTGCGCTAATTATCCTTATTGGCCTGGGCTCTATTGCAACGCTAACCGCCCGCGGTCCGCGCGAGCACTGGATAAAGATTGAGAGCCGCGGCGTCTCCGTAGACGGCACCCTGTACCGCTACGCTTCCATACAGTCGTTTTGGGTGCAGGCGGGCGAAAACCCCCGCCTCCTGCTCACCACTACCGGCATATTTTCCCCCCAAATGGTCATACCTTTGGGCAACATGACCCGGGCGCAGAACATCCGAACTTACCTTAAGCGCTTCACAACAGAGGAAGAACAGGAGGCCCATCTGGGAGAGCACCTCGCAGAACTCTTCGGTTTGTGATAGAAATGAGCAACGCTCCTGTCGTTCAATGGATAGGATGTAACCTTGCGGAGGTTAAGATGTAGGTTCGATTCCTACCAGGAGCACAAAAGACAGAAATATCTCCCCTGCGGGAGATTTTCTGCTTTTGTGCTAGCCGGAGCGTTGCGCTGCACTTGCAGCGCCGTGAGGCAGGGCCGTGCGGCAATTTGTACGACGGTACAAATTGAACGCCTGACCACATGTGCTTTCCGGGGTCACAACGTGCTGGTCGCAACGGCTCCAAGTCCGTATAGTGTGTAAGCAGCAGCGCTTCCGTCGTTCAATGGATAGGATGCCTCCCTCCGAAGGAGGCGATGTAGGTTCGATTCCTACCGGAAGCACAAGGCCTAACAAAAACTCCCCGTGCGGGGAGTTTTTGTTAGGCCTTCTTGAGGAGCTTGGAGGCGAGGGCTTTGCGGCGGGCTGCCGTATTCTTCTTGATAATCCCGCGCTTGAGCGCCTTGTCTATCGCCTGGTAGGCGGCAGAGAGGGTCTTTGCATCGCCCTTTTCGCCTGTGCGGGCGGTCTTCATAGCGTTGCGTAGGCCGTCGCGACGCTTAGCATTCTGCGCCTTCTTGCGCAGGGACTGGCGGTGGGCCTTTTTTGCCGATTTGGTAATTGCCATATGTAGAGACGATACTACTACATTACGGTCAAGCGGGCAACTCTGAGAGCCCTAGGATATACTTACCCCATGATAGGTAAGCTCACGGGCACTTGGGGCGGCTCTGAAGACGGCATGGGCCTGGTGGAGGTCGGGGGCGTCGGATACTGCGTGCGGGTCCCCTTCTATACCCTCACCACTCCCTTGGGGAGCCTGGTCTCTCTCTTTATCCATACCTCGGTGCGCGAGGATGCCCTCGACTTATTCGGGTTCGCCACGCAAGAAGAGCTCTCGTTTTTCCGCCAGCTCACTTCGGTCTCGGGCGTAGGACCCAAGACCGCGCTCGGCGTCCTTAACGTTTCCGACATCAAGAGCCTCAAGCGCTCTATTGCCGCCGGCGATGCCGGAGCGCTCACCAAAGTATTCGGTATCGGCAAAAAGAGCGCCGAGCGCATCGTAGTGGAGCTGCGCGACAAGCTCTCCCTTGAACAATCCACCAAGCCGCAGGAGGCCAGCGCGCTCTCGGGTTACGACGGCGAAGTTATCGAGGCGCTTATGGCCTTGGGTTACCGCGCCGACGAGAGCCGCGCCGCTCTGCGCGCCATAGGAACAGAAGGCCAGGACAATATCAAAGAGCGCCTAGGCGCCGCGCTCAAGCGCATGGGTGCCCGCAATGCGGCATAGAAATTTATGAAAATTTATATGCTTGTCGCTCGCTAAATCATAACCATCATCTAACAGGCCATGAAAAATTTTATACTCAAGCTGACTCCCCCTTTTGTTTTGGATGCCTACCACTTGGCATGGGCGCACGGGAGCGCATATTGGTACGGGCACCCAAGCAGAAAAATGGTCGTCATCGGCATCACCGGCACCAAGGGCAAGTCGACGACTGCCGAGCTGGTGCGCCACATGCTCGCCCAAACCGGACACACCGTAGCACTCGCTTCGACTATCCGCTTTATGGTCGGCGACGCGCAGGAGCGCAACCTGTTTAAGATGACCATGCCGGGACGCGGCTATATACAAAAATTCCTCCGCCAGGCGCTTGATGCTGGCTGCACGCATGCCGTTGTAGAACTCACCTCCGAGGGCGCTCTCCAGCACCGGCACGCGGGCCTTGAGCTTAACGCGCTCGTCTTTACCAACCTCGCCCCCGAGCATATCGAGCGGCACGGAAGCTACGAAGCCTACGCTGCCGCCAAGCTTTCTTTAGCGGAACATCTCTCACGCTCATCCAAGCGTCCGCGCATCATCGTAGCCAATGCCGACGACGAGTACGGCAAGGATTTTTTGGCCGTCGAGGCGGAGAAGCGCGCGCCTTTCTCGCTTGCGGATGCCGAGCCCTATACTGCCGACGACCGGAGCGTGCGGTTTTTGTGGCGAGGCACCTTGTTCAGCATTCCCCTGCCCGGGCTCTTTAACCTTAAGAACTGCCTGGCGACATTGACGCTCGGAGAAGCGCTCGGGCTCTCGACCGAAAAGATGAAGCAGGCTCTCGAGCGTGTCTCCCCGGTAGCGGGCCGTGCTCAGCGCATAGAGCAGGGCCAGCCGTTCTCGGTCGTGGTGGACTACGCGCACACGCCCGACTCCTTGCGGGCCCTGTACGAAACGTACCGCAACAAGCGAATGATCTGCGTCCTGGGCTCTACCGGCGGCGGACGCGACACCTGGAAGCGCCCGGAGATGGGCCGCATTGCCGACGAGCTGTGCGATATCGCGATACTCACCGACGAGGATCCGTACGACGAGGATCCGCTCAAGATCATTGAAGAACTCTCGGCAGGATTCTCGGCACGCGCGCCGCGCGTCATCCTGGATCGTCGCGCCGCTATTGCCGCCGCATTTGCCGAGGCAAAGGACCAGGATGATGTGGTACTTATCACCGGCAAAGGCACTGACCCTTACATCATGGGCCCCAAGGGCACCAAGGTAGCCTGGAGCGATGCGCAAGTGGCTCAGGAGGAGCTCATTAAGCTCGGGTATAATTAGGAGAGCCGCGTAGGTCGCATTTAAAAGGATAATGCGACATGGTTCCTCGGAACCAACGCCGCGGCATAATTTCGACTAAATCATATGGCAGACGAAAAAAAAGAAGGGAGCGGAGAGACCGCAGGGCAGGCCGCACTCTCCGTATTGGGCGTTTTAGCAATTTTAGTAATCTTATGGTTTGCCAACGGCGGGCCTCAAAAAGCAGATCTTCGGGGAGTGTTCCTGGCTCCTCCGGCACCGGTAGGCCCGGGCAATGCGTATGGCCCTGAAGTAGGCACACCGGCCCCGTACGCGCCCCAGCAATAATATGCTCAATCTTTTCCCCGAACTCTTATATCCGTTCTTTGCGCCGACCCTGCTGCGCATGGGCGCTGCGGCAGCCTTTATAGCCATCGCTATCTGGCAGTGGAAGCATCAGGATGCCATCTCGCAGATAGAGCTCCCCTTCATCGGCCGCCAAAGCTGGTGGGTGTGGTTTTCACTCGTAGTGCATCTTTTGGTGGCTGCCGCGCTCTTGGTAGGCTACGCGACGCAAGTCGCTGCGGGAGTTGGCGCCCTTTTGGCGCTCAAGCAGGCATTTTGGTCAAAGCAGTATCCGCTCCTGTTCCCTCTTGGTCGTGCAGCGGGGCTTCTCTTGATCCTTATCTGCATCTCTCTGATAGTTTCGGGCGCTGGCGCCATGGCACAAGACTTGCCGCTCTAGCAGCTATACAAAAACTCCCCGCCGTGTGGCGGGGAGTTTTTGTATTAGGAATGATTATTGCTGCGGGACAGGATTTTCGGTTGCCGGAGCCTCGGCTGCAGGCACCCCTGTTTCTTCTTCGGCAGGAGCAGTTGTCTCATCCGCAGGAGCCTCCGTGTCCGCTGCGGGCTCCTCCGGCGCAGCCGGTACGTCAGCTTCTGCAGGAGCAGCGGGCAGTTCGGCAGCAGGAGTTTCCGCCGGCACATCTTCAGGTGCATTACCTGCATTATCCTCGACTACTGGCTCTTGTGGAGCCGGAGCAGAGAAAGACCGGAGAGAAGCTGCGGCCGGAGCCGGGGCGGGCGTTACGTAGTACGTAATAGTCTTAGTGTCGTAGCTGTTCTGGCCCGATACGGTCAGTACCAGCTCTCCTTCCGCGTAATCGTCAGGAATTACGAAGCTTGAGTTATTGAAGGAGCCGGTGCTGTCGGCGGTAAAGGTTGCGACGATCGCCGAACCCGAGCGGTCGGTGGTCACCGCAATCGTGTCGCCGCCCACATAGCCATGGCCAACGAAGGTCACTGCGGTGCCCGGGGCTCCCGCATAGGAGGCCAGCTGCAGATCGGTATAGACCGGCGCAACGGTCATGGTGGCGGTGCCCGGAGCACCCGAGGTCTCGCCGGTCGCCACAATCTGGGCGGGACCGGACGGCGCGTACGGCACGCGTGCGGCAATAGTTACGTCGCCCATAGAATCTGCGGTGCCGGAGCCGAGCTCTTGGCTGCCGCTCTTGGCGACCACTTCCTCGCCCGGCAAGTAGTTATGGCCCGTAATAGTGAGCGGCATGCCGCCCTTTTCGTACCACGTCGAGAGATTGATCCATGAGTAGTACGCGCCTATCGCCATATCGAAGCTTGGGTTAGAGCCGCTCTTTTCTCCCGTAGCGCTGATAGTTGCCAGGCTGTTGGGAGTCGTAGGGACTTTGACCATAAGGCCCGAGAAGCTGCCTAGAGCATTGGTGTGGGCCGTGCCTACCTCGTCGCCCTCCACCTCAACAACCACATCCTCGTCAGGCGCAAAGCCCGATCCTGCAAGCGTAATCTGCATACCCGGTGCCGAGTAGTACGAAGACGGATTAAGCGAAGAGTAGAAGTTGGCGCGGGTAATAGGCGCCTCGGCTGCTGCCTCTGAAAGATCACCGACGACGCGGTACTCGGCCAAGCCGGTGCCGTACGGAATAGTTACCTGTGCCTGGCCCATGAACGAACCGGATGCGTCCGCTATGCCGTGCGCGACCGCCTCATCATCATCGCCCAAGTAAACGGAAACCGGCTCATTAAGGCCGAAGCCGCCGCCCGTAAAGGTAACCATATTGCCTGGGAGTATGTACCAGGCAGACGGAGAGACGTAGGGGTATAGGTCGGCGACTGAGAGCGACATACTCATCGAAGCGCCGGTGTTACCGCCCTTGATAACGTAGGCATTCGTGCCGCCATGCAGCGAGAACGGTACCGTGCTTGCTCCCGCATTCGTAAACGCGCCATTAGCATCGGCCGCAAAAGACGCGATGGTTTCGCCGTCGCGCTTAACCGTAATAGGCTCGTTGGGCGCAAAGCCCGAGCCGCTCCATGAGAGCATCGAGCCCGGCGCCATGTACCAGGAGCTTGGCGACACTTGCGGGTACAGCGACTGTACGTAGAGATAGCTAAATGCCACCTGTCCGGACGTCTGCCCTATGCCGATGACGATATAGAGGCCCGACGGCACATTAGGAATAGTGAGCGCTGCGCCAGAAAACGCGCCCTGCGCGTTTGCGGTCGCGGTCGTGTTGGAGAGCCCGAGCAGTACCTGCACTTGCTCCCCTGCCGCAAAGCCCGAGCCTCCTACGGTTATCGGCGCATATGCCGTGTTGCCGCCCGAAACGGAAAGTGACGGAGCCGCCGCAAACGCAATTGATGCAAACGCGAACAAGCTCAGTACTGCGCCCATAAGCACCCCGCCTCGCATGGTTGTTGTCATATATATTGTAATGCGCACCTGATAAATGAAGGGCACGTAAAACGCTCAGGGATCAGGCGCAACAATACATGGAGTAGCCTAAAGGATTTATGAAATCGCCATTCATAAAAAGCACAGACTCTGCTACTGTAGCGCCATGCCGGTGTTGGTTTTGCACAATATACGCAGCGCCCACAACGTGGGGTCTATGTTCCGCACCGCCGATGGCGCGGGGATAGGACGTATCATTTTGAGCGGCTACACGCCGGGGCCAGTAGACCCACACGGCAAAGTACGCAAGGATTTTATAAAAGTGTCGCTGGGCGCGGAGACGTTTGTCCCCTGGGATCGCTCTAAGCAGCTCTCCCCTGCTCTTAAGAAATTAAAGGCCGAAGGTTATACGATCGTAGCTGTGGAACAAACAGAAAACTCCATAAGCGTCTTTGACTACAAAAATAAGCCATACGAGAAACTCGCCATCGTGATGGGCAACGAAGTCCGCGGCATCAACAAGCAGTCGCTCAAGCACTGCGATCTGGCCGTCGAAATCCCCATGCGCGGCAAAAAAGAATCCTTAAACGTAGGCGTCGCCTGCGGTATAGCCTTGTTTACTCTCCTTAAAAAGTGATAATATGCGGGCTGTCGTAGCGGTGGAAATCGGAACACCTCGAGACTTTCTCGGTGACTAAAGGTCGACTCTAGCTGGGTCCCCATGGAACAGTTGGACCGGTCTTCGCACCCGCAATGCAGTGCACGCGTGGCAGGCGCGTCCGACACTCCTTCGTGGCAAGCTTGCTAGCCCCCATGACGCTGACGTGGATAGGGTCAGCTACGACACAAGTCGCCGTCCCTGCGAAAGCATACGGCGGCTTTTTCTTTTTATGGTCATAAGTCGACTTGGCTCGCACAGGTGCGTTCACGGGTCGAGATTGCTCGTCAGCAATCTTGCCCGCGAACCCGTCTCGCGGTTTTGCAAATGCAAAACATCGCTGCGACCGGCGCACCAGCAGAAAACCCGCCTCAAGGCGGGTGTTTCTGTCTGGTGCGCCCACCTGGATTCGAACCAGGGACCATCTCCTTAAAAGGGAGCCGCTCTACCGACTGAGCTATGGGCGCAAGTGAGGCTAGCAACAGAAACTTGTTTCTGATTGCCCCGAACGCTGCGCCTATATGCCTCATATGGGCGCAGTGGGACCGAACGAGTGCACTATAGCAAGAAAAGGGTGTTTATTGTAGAGTGCGGACGGCGCAACAATAGGAGGAAAGATTGAGTGAGAGACCCAAGCGTACGCGCATGGAACACCTGTCTCAAGTGGCAATTTTCGTCGCAGCAGTCTCAATGGTAGTGGTCGGCGGTGGCAATCCCTGGGGATTTGTCATCGCGCTCGCCATTCAGCCCTTCTGGTTCTACACCTCATACAACCACAGGCAGTGGGGCCTGTTCTTCGCAAGCTTTATCTATTCGTTCGCATGGATACTCGGTATCTACCGAAACTGGGACTACTATTTGAGCTTCTTCAACTAAAACGCGCGGCTCCGGCCGCGTGTTCTGCTTTTACAGAGTTAAGGCAAAACGCTCAAGCAAAAGGGCCAGGTCGCCGGCGCCGCGATGGGAGTCATGGTACATCGAGACAATCTCGCGCGAGAGGCCGGCGTCTCTCATGGAGCGGGCCTTCCAAGCCAACAGACCCGCCAAGGCCTCAGGCTTCTCCCCTGCCCGCATAGCTAAAGTAAGCCCCAGCCACATTCTTTTCTTGTCTCGGGTAGCGAGCGCCGCTGCAACGCCGTACTGGTCGAAAGAAAATTCTTTCTTAGCCGCTTTGGTTATCTCAATTTTTGCACCCGCCTTGGTCAGCGCCTCGGTCTCCGCCTTGAGCAGCTTTTCCTCCTCAAAAATAAAAGTGTGTGGAGACTCAACGAGCGCATCAGCGAGATCCAAAAAATCATCTCCCCTATCCGAGTACAGCACTCCCACCAAAACAAACGTGCTGGTGCCGCCAAACAAGCCAGTTGTAGAAGCGAGCGAACGCAACTCGTCTTGCGTTATGGAGTCCCACTTAAGTTCCTCCGCACCCTTCGCTTTTTGTCCGACAAGTACTTTGAGCATTTTATATTTTCTCCATCGTCCCCCAATCCGCTCCTGACTTACCCTCGGCCAAGATCGGCACGCCCTGGGCGTCTTTCTCCGGCAGAGCCTCTTCCATGATCTTGCGGATCTTGGGCGCGTAGTGCGCGATCTTGTCTTCCCTTATCTCGAATACCAATTCGTCGTGTACCTGCAGCAGCTGGTAGGCATCCATGTTGTCGCCCAGGAGCTTATCTATCTCGATCATGGCGATCTTTATGATATCGGCCTGCGTGCCCTGCATGGGCGCATTTATCGCCATGCGCTCGGCAGAGGCGCGCACGTACGGTATCGGCGACTTGATACCGTCTAAGTAGCGGCGGCGGCCGAACATCGTCTCGGTGTAGCCGTGTTTGTTGGCCTGCCCCTTGATCGAGTCCATATAACCCGCCAACCGCGGGAACGCGACAAAGTACTGGTCGTAAAACTCCTGCGCTTCCTTGCGGCTGGTGCCCAAGCCTTGCTGCAGTGCCATAACGCCCATGCCGTAGAGGATGCCGAAGTTGATTACTTTGGCCCGGCGTCGCTGCTCGCGCGCATCAAGAGAGCTGTTCTTACCGAACACGCGCGCCGCAACCTCGGCATGCACGTCGCGGCCCTCGCGGAATATTTCCAAGAGCCCTTCGTCGCCCGAGAGTATCGCCGCAATGCGCAGCTCGATCTGGGAGTAGTCGAAGGAAACGAGCTTCATGCCAGGAGTCGCTACGAAGGCGTGGCGGATACGGCGGCCCAGCTCGGTCTTAATAGGAATATTCTGCAGGTTCGGGTCTTTGGATGCCATGCGGCCCGTTGCTGCGCCGATCTGCACGTAGCGGGTATGCAGGCGGCTTTCTTCGTCGAGCAGCGTCGGAATGGAATCAATGTATGTAGAGAGAAGCTTGGAGAGCTCGCGGTACGCCAGGATGTCTTCAATAATCGGATGCGTGCCCAGGAGCTTCTGCAGTTCGGACTCCTTGGTCGAGCGCTGGCCGCCGGCCGTTTTCTTTTTAGTTACGAGGCCGAGCTTATCAAAAAGTATTTCGCCCAGCTGCTTGGGCGAGCTTACATTAAATTCGCCGCCTGCATGCTTGTAGATGCGCGCGCATATCTGGTCAAGCTCAGTCCGGTATTCTTTGGAAAGTTTCTTTAAGAAACCCTTGTCGACCAATACTCCCCTTCCCTCCATGCGGCGCAGTACCGGAGAGAGTGGCAGCTCGATGTCGTTATAAATAAATTCCAGCTCGCGCTCCTTTATCTGGGCGAGCAGATTCGCGTATGCCTCGGCAAAGTCGCGCGACCGACCCATGCGGCAGATATCCTCGTAGTCCGGCTCGGCAATATTCGAGTCGAGCACCGAAACGGCAATCGCCGCCTTGTGAAACTCTTCCGGAGGGATATCGGCGCCGGCGAAAATTTCCGGAAAAATAGTCTGGCCCGATGGGTCCTCACCTAGGGACCCATCGGGAGAACCGAGGACTTTTTTCTGGGAATTTTCGCCAGAGCTACCTTCTTGTTTTAGCATCTCCTTGACGCGCGGCATGAGCGAGCGGAAATCAAACTCTGCCAGCATATCCATAACGCGCGCCTGGTCTACGGCCTCATGCCAGCCCTTCTCGGGTATTTCAAATGTTACCGGCGCATCGCAGCGTATGGTCGCCAGCACTTTGCTGAACTCGGCGCTCTCGCGGTTGTCGGCCACCAGCTGCACGAAGCGCTTCTGCACACCGGTCTTGGCCGCCACCGCCTCCACGCCCTCTTTTTTTATAGCGGCGTAGATCTTCTCAATAGTGTCATAGGCCTGCAAAAGCTTGACTGCGCTCCCCTCGCCCACGCCCGGCACGCCCTTTATATTATCGGAGGTGTCGCCCGCGATACCCTTAAGGTCCGGTATGGACTTAGGGCCGAAGCCGAAGCGCGCATGCACCGCATCCTCGTCATAAAACACCGTGTCGGTGAGCCCTTTGCGCAAGGTAAACACGCGGGTCTTGGTGCCATCCACGAGCTGCACCGTATCCAAGTCGCCCGAGGCGATAATCACATCTATGTCCTTACTTTTCTTGAGCTGCTCGGCAATAGTGCCCAGCACATCATCAGCCTCGAAGCCCTGCGCCTCGTAAATCGGAATGCCAAAACCCTTTAAAATATCGCGCGCGCGATTTATCTGCACATACAGGTCGTCGTCAGCCTTGATGCGGTTTGCCTTGTAGTCCTCGTATGCCGCATGCCGGAAGGTGCCTCCCGGCAAGTCGTAGGCGGCGGCAATATAGTCAGGCTTGAGGTCGTTAATAATCTTAACGAGCATCGTAATAAGCCCATAGAGCGCGCCCGTGGGCTCGCCTTTGGCGGAGGAAAAATCGGGCATGGCGTGATACGCCCGATGCAGAATTGCATGGGTATCGAGGATCACCAGCCTCTTTTGTGCCTTACCCCCCTTCGCCTTAGCCATGGGGCCATTGTACCCTTGCAGCCTCGTTTGCGTAACCGCTAGAGTGCGTCGATATCGCGCTCGCCGTCAGTGAGATTATCTGCGGAAAACTTCAGCGTCATGTCGGGCTTAGGGAGCCGGCCTTCTATCTTTTCGGGCCATTCCACCACCACCAGGGTCTCCAAATCGTTTAAAAATTCCTCCGGCCGCAAAGCGTCGAACTCTTCCGGGCTTTCCAGGCGATAGGCGTCTATATGCACCAACCGAGTAAATTTCTTGTTGATCTCGCTGCCGTGGTTTGAAAGCTCGAGCGGATAGCTTTTCATAAGCACGTAGGTAGGGCTCTGCACCACCTCGCGCACGCCGAGTTCGCGCGCCAGGGTCTGGACAAACGTGGTCTTCCCCGCCCCCAGATTGCCTTCAAGGGCGAGAATGGTGGCCGCTTCCTTCCGCTCGGCGAGCATAAGGACCGCCAGCATGTTGCGGGCGAAGTACGGAAGCTCCCAAAGGGCGACGCGCGTCATATGGAAAGGAGTATACAATAATTGCATGGTTGTCTTTAACGAAGCAGAGGGAGATAAGCGCTTAGAGTTCCTGCGCAAGCGCGAGGAAGAGGAGCTGGCGCAGATGCTTTCCAAGAAATACGGCGTCGAGTATGTCGACCTTTCCCTGGTGGCGGTCAACTCCGACGCCCTGCGCATTATCCCGGAAGCCGAGGCAAAATCCGCCGAGGCGGCGGCGTTCGGCAAGGTCAACAAGCGACTCTCGGTCGCCGTACGCGCACCGGAGAGCACCAAAGTAAAAGAGCTGGTGCAAAAGCTGACCGAGCAGGGATACGAAGTGGTCTTGTTTATGTGCTCGCAGGAGTCCCTTAAGCGCGCCTACCAGCGCTACGCAGACCTCTCGTATGCAACGGAGACCAAGGCCGGAGTCTTCGAGCTGTCCAACGAAGAGCTTGAGCAGCTCTTGGAGAAAGTTAAGGGGATAGAAGACATCTCCAAACTCATCACCGAGGCTATCGAGCTCAAAAAAGCCTACCGCATCACGCGCATCATGGAGGTCATCCTGGCCGGAGGACTCTCGACCGGCGCCTCCGACATCCACTTCGAGCCCGAGGAGGCCCAGGTGCGCCTGCGCTACCGCCTCGACGGCGTTCTGGTAGACGTCGTCAACGTCGACCACGAAACCTACCGGCTTATGCTCTCGCGGCTGAAGCTCCTCTCGGGGCTCAAGCTCAACCTCGAAGGCCAGGCGCAGGACGGGCGCTTCTCAATAAAAATTAAAGGCGATGAGATTGAGCTGCGCACCTCGCTCTTGCCCGGCAACTACGCCGACACGGTAGTGCTGCGTATCCTCAACCCCAAGGCTATCGGCGTGCAGCTGGAGGAATTGGGGTTGGAAGAGAAGCTGCGCCTGAAGCTTGAGAAAGAAATAACCAAGCCCAACGGCATGATCCTGACGACCGGCCCCACCGGCTCGGGAAAAACGACCAGCCTTTACGCCTTTTTGCGCAAGGTAAATAGCCCCGGATCAAAAGTCATTACCATAGAGGACCCTATCGAGTACCACCTGCAGGGCATCGTGCAGACCCAGGTGGAGAAAGGCAAATACACCTTTGCCGAAGGACTCCGCTCGGCGCTGCGCCAAGACCCGGACATCATCATGGTCGGAGAAATCCGCGACGGCGAGGTGGCCGAGGTGGCTATCAATGCGGCGCTCACCGGCCACCTCGTGTTTTCTACCCTTCACACCAACAACGCGGCAGGCTCCTTCCCTCGAATGATAGACCTCGGCGTCGACGAGAAAGTTATTTCCTCTGCGGTTAATGCCGCGCTCGCCCAGCGCCTCGTGCGCAAACTCTGCCAAAACTGCAAAGTACAGCGGCCCGCTACGCCCGAAGAAAAAATACTAGTAGACAAGCACCTCTCAACCATAACCGACCGCGCGCTCGTTCCCGAGAAATCCGACCTGGTGTGGGATGCGAACCCCGCAGGCTGTCAGATGTGCCACGGCCGCGGCTACAAGGGCCGGGTGGGCATCTTCGAGGCGGTATTTATGGACGAAGCAATAGAAACGATCCTGCGCAGCAAGCCCTCGGAGCGCGAGATTGCCGCGGCCGCCAAGCCCCAAGGCATCCCAACTATGCAGGAAGACGGCGTTATGAAGGTCCTGCGCGGCATCACGAGCCTGGAAGAACTCAAGCGCGTGATTGATTTGGACTAGGTTTTGTTTAGACACGAAACCCCCCGAGGTCAATCTGGCCTCGGGGGGTCTACGGGTGTAAACTAGGAGTTAGGAAGAGTTCACCGCCAAGCAATGCACATCATCGACTAGCGATGAAGCGGAAGTCGCATCTAAGGATGACCCCCGCGCTTTTGTATAAAACAAATGCCAGAGCGTCCTCGGTACGGTTCCAAAACGGTAAAGCCGCATTGCTTGATGGTGAACTTCTCCCAATAGTTCAAAAGAAAAGCCCTCCGGTTGGAGGTGCTGTCTATTGGGTATCCTAGCATGCTATCGATTTTATGTCAAGCGACTCCACAGAGCCCCTCGAAAATGTGGCTCAACCGCAAGGTGGTGAGACTTACCTCGACCAAACCCTGCGCCCAGCCTCTTGGGACGAGTACGTCGGCCAAGACGCCGTCAAAAACAACCTCCACATCCTCATTTCGGCCGCCAAAGAGCGCCAAACCCCTCCCGAACACGTCCTTTTTTACGGTCCCCCGGGCCTCGGCAAGACTACCCTGGCCCACCTTATCGCCCGCGAGCTCGGCGGCGCCCTGCGCTCTACCTCCGGCCCCGCCATTGAGCGCGTCGGCGACCTGGCAGCACTGCTGACCAACCTCAATCCGGGCGACATCCTTTTCATAGACGAGATACACCGCCTATCGCGCAGCATCGAGGAAGTCCTCTACCCTGCCATGGAGTCGGGCGTGCTCAATATTATCATCGGCAAGGGCCCCTCGGCCCGCACTATAGAGCTGCCGCTGCCGCCTTTTACCTTAGTTGCCGCCACGACGCGCGTCGCCGACCTTTCTGCCCCGCTGCGCTCGCGCTTTTCTGGCGGCGTATACCGCCTGGAGTTTTATACCGAAGACGACATCGCCCACATCGTCAGGCGCTCGGCTAAAATACTCGGCGTTGAAGTAGAGGAAGGCGGCGTGCGCGAGATAGCCAAGCGCGCCCGCTCCACGCCACGCACCGCCAACTATCTCTTGAAGCGAGCCCGCGACTACGCGCAGCTCAAGCGCGAGTCTCTCTCTGAACGATCGGTCAGCGAAGCTTTGGGCATGCTCGAGGTGGATGTGCTGGGACTCACTCCCCTGGACCGCAAGCTGCTTACGGTCTTGATCGAGCGCTTTAACGGCGGACCAGCAGGCGTCTCGGCACTTGCCGCAGCACTTGCCGAGGAGCCCGCTACCCTCTCGGAAGTCCACGAGCCCTTCCTCTTACAGCTCGGTCTCATAGAGCGCACGCAGCGCGGCCGTGTCGCCACAAGAAAAGCCTACGAGCATGTCGGCAAAACTCCTCCCGCAGATTTGAACGAGCGTCTGATATAACGTACTCTCTTTGTATGGCAGGACATTCCAAGTGGGCAAAATTAAAACACACCAAAGGTAAGACCGACGCCCAGAAGGCGAAATTATTCTCAAAGCACGTGCGCATCATCGGCGTCGAGCTGAGGAAGGCCAAGGGCAATAAGACTGCCGCGGGCGTGCGCAACGCGGTCGAGCGGGCGCTTGCGGACAATATGCCCAAGGACAATATCGAGCGGGCGCTCAACAAGAACGACGGTGTCGAATTGGAACTGGTTACCTACGAGGCCTACGGCCCGGGCGGCACCGCGATGGTCATAGAAGCCTACACCGACAACCGCAATCGCACGGTACAGGAGCTAAAGCATCTCCTGAGCCTCCACGAGGGCTCTTTGGCTAACCCCGGGGCGGCTATGTGGGCGTTCCAGAAGAACGCCGAAGGCGTACTTGAACCTGTCTCCCCGCTTGAACTATCGGAAGAAGACAACCAGAAGGTCGCCAACCTTATGGAAGCGCTCGAAGAGCACGACGACGTCAACAACATTTATACGAATGCGGCCTAGTAGTAGACTACGGGCATGAGAGTACTGGCATTCGATCCTGGCTACGAGCGGCTCGGCGTTGCCGTAGTTGAAAAGCAGGGCGGCAAGGACGTGCTGTTGCACTCCGAGTGCGTACGCACTGCGGCCTCGCTCCCCTTCCATGAGCGCCTGGCCGAGCTGGGCGCCGCCGCCGAGGCGCTTATAAAAACCTGGCAGCCGGAAGCGGTCGCGCTCGAGGAAGTTTTTTTCGAGAAGAACGCCAAGACCGCCATGCAGGTCGCCGAAGTGCGCGGCATGCTTTCCTATATAGCCGCTGCGCGCAGGCTGGCGCTCTACCAGTACAAGCCTGCAGAGGTAAAAATTGCCGTAACGGGACACGGAGCGAGCGACAAGAAGGCTGTGGCGCTCATGGTGCCCCGATTGGTAGCGATGTCGCAGAAAAAACGCCTTGATGACGAGCTGGATGCTATAGCGATAGGGCTCACCTGCCTCGCTTCGGTCCGGATACCAGGCCTTGCCGAGAGCCGCTATCCACAGCGTAATTAGGAATAATGTTGCAAAGATCCATGAGTTTGGTAAAACTCGTGTGTTAAGGTCCCGCAGTGATTATAAAAACTAGTTTTGTAACCATGTTTGAAGAACTTGAGCACGAAATGATGATGGCGGAGGAAGAGGAGCTCGAAAACTCCCCCACCGGCGAAGAGGCCGAGGAAGAGGAGGAGGAAAAAGAGGCGGGCCTCGACGAAGAGGAAGAGGTCATCTAATAAAAAACCCCTGGCTTATGCCAGGGGTTTTTGTTTTCCTACTGCGCCTTTAAAAATCGATGCTTGCCGATACGGATGACGCCAGACACTTCAGCATCTATGCTCGTTATCTTCTCGCCGGTCTCAACGTAGGAGACCGCACCCGCATCCACCAAGCGGCGCAACTCGCTGGTCGATAATCCATCCACAATGTCGCGCAGCTTTCCTGCCGCAACCGTAGGCACGTCTGCCGGCACGCCGCCCTGGCTAAACGTATTGGTCCAATCCTGCTCGGATTTCTCTGCAGCATCCTTGGAGTGATACTTGGTCACGATCTCGCGCGCCAAGCGCATTTTGGCTTCTTTAGGGTGGCCTTCCAGAATCTTTTGCACCTCGTCCGTCGGAACATCGGTCAAGGTCTCGAAGTAGGTCGCAACCAACTCATCTTTAATCGACATGAGCTTGCCGTACATGTCCGACGGCGCATCGTCGAAGTACACCGCGTTGTCGTAGGTCTTGCTCATCTTTCGGCCGTCGGTACCCTCAATAAGCCGGGTGGTCAGTACGAACTTATCGCGCTTACCAAACGCCTGCTGCAAGTGCCGGCCGGCCAGAATATTAAACTCCTGGTCCGATCCTCCCAGCTCGCAGTCCACATCCAAGACGACCGAGTCATAACCGACCATCAAGGGGTAGAGGAATTCGTGGAGCGCTATCGGCTTCTGCTCCTCTAGGCGCTTCTGGAACATGTCGCGCTGCAGCATCTGCTGCACGGTAAATTTGCTTGCCAAGCGCACAATGTCGTCGAATTTGAGCTTCTCGAGCCACTCGTGGTTGTAGCGGATCTCCACTTTAGAAAAATCGAGGATCTTCTGCGCTTGGCGCTTGTAATCCTTGAAGTTCGCCTCGACCTTCTCGCGCGTCAGCGCCTCGCGCATCGCATCGCGTCCGGTCGGGTCCCCTATCATTGCCGTAAAGCTCCCCACCAAAAAGATCACGTGGTGGCCCAAATCGGAAAAAGCCTTGAGCTTGCGCAGCGGCACCGAATGGCCCAGGTGCAATTTTGCTCCCGTGGGATCGATGCCGAGGTAGATGCGCATGGGCTCGCCGGAAGTCAGCTTCTTCTGCGCCAGCTCGCGGGGAATAACATTTTCCACCCCCCGGGTGAGAAGCTCATCTATAGCCTGTTTGTCTGTAACGATTTTCCTCTCCTTATTAAAAAAGCCCATATGAAAACACTCTAGCACAGTGATAGAATAGCCGCATGCGCACTATAAAGGCGATGTATCGTCACTATTACAAGCTCCTCCATCGAACGCTCAATCCCCGCTTCGGCCACCTGTTCAATTGGGCCGACGACAAGTTCGACAACTCTACGCGCTACTTGCGCCGCAACTGGCAATCCTTCGGCGTATGGGGCTTTGGTCTTTGCTTCTTCTTTGGCGGCGGGCTCCTGCTCTGGGCCGCAACGCTCCAGCTCCCCGACCTCAACTCGCTCGAAACCCGCCGCGTGGAGCAGTCGGTAAAAGTATTCGACCGCACCGGTACTGTGCTCCTCTTTGACCTCCACAAGAATATGCAGCGCACCGCGGTGCCGATCGATTCGGTCTCGGTTAACTTGCAGCAGGCCATCCTCTCCATAGAGGACCCGGAGTTCTATACCCATATCGGCATCAAGCCGACTGCGATCGCCCGCGCCATCTGGACCAACTTCATGCAGGGAGAGCTCCTCTCCGGCCAGGGCGGCTCGACCATAACCCAGCAGGTCATCAAGCTGACTATCCTGACCAGCGACAAGTCGCCGGTGCGCAAATTCAAGGAATGGATACTCGCCCTCAAGATGGAGCGCCAGCTCACGAAAGACCAAATACTCGAGCTCTACCTCAATCAGGCGCCCTTCGGCGGCCAGCTCTACGGCGTCGAGGAGGCTTCCATGACCTTCTTCGGCAAGCACGCCAGCGACCTTTCGGTCCCCGAGTCGGCGTACCTCGCGGCCATGCTTCCCGCCCCTACCCGCTACTCGCCCTACGGCACACACGTCGACCAGCTCGAAGCCCGCAAAAATCTTGTGCTCGATAAGATGCATGAGCACGGCGCCATCAGCGCCGAGGAGGCCGAGACCTACAAAGCCGAGCAGGTAACCTTCGCCCCCAAGCGCCAGAACGGCATCATCGCGCCGCATTTCGTCTTTTACGTCCAGCAGTACCTGGAAGAAAAGTACGGCACCGAGGCCCTGGAGCGCGGCGGCTGGCGCGTTACCACCACGCTTGATGCCGACCTGCAGGTTAAGGCAGAAGAGATAGTGAAGCGCCAAGCCCTCGCCAACGTAGACAAATACAACGCTACCAACATGGCCATGGTCGCTACCGATCCGCACAACGGCCAGATTCTCGTGATGGTCGGCTCGCGCGACTACTTCGACGAAGTTATCCCGGGAGCCTACAACGTCGCCACCATGGCGCCGGGCCGCCAGCCAGGCTCCTCCTTCAAGCCGTTCGCCTACGCGCAGGCCTTTGCCGAGGGATACACTCCCGAGACGGTAGTCTTCGATCTCCCGACCCAGTTCTCGACCGCCTGCGAGCCTTCAGACAACTACAACAACACCGCACCCTGCTACGCGCCGCAAAACTACGACGACGCCTTCCGCGGCCCCATGACTCTGCGCTACGCGCTGGCGGGCTCCATCAACGTCCCTGCAGTCAAAACCATCTACCTGGCGGGCTTGCAAGACACCCTGCGCCTCGCCAAGTCCATGGGCATCTCGACCTTGGGCGATGCCAACCAGTACGGCCTCACACTGGTGCTGGGAGGCGGCGAAGTAACGCCGCTCGATATGACCAACGCGTATGGAGCATTCGCCAACAACGGCCTCCACTTCGAGGAGCAGTCGATACTGCGCATCGAGGACAGTGCAGGCAATGTTATCGAAGACAACACCCAGGCACCCGGCGTGCAAGTAATGCCCGCGAGCGTAGCCCAGCAGATAAGCGACGTACTCTCCGACAATGCGGCGCGCGCATCCCTGGGCGAGAACGATCTCTTCTCCTTCCCCGGACATGAGGTGGCGGTAAAGACCGGTACCACCAACGACTACCGCGACGCCTGGACGGTCGGCTTTACGCCCAATATTGCCGTGGGCGCCTGGGCCGGCAACAACGACAACACCCCCATGGAGCGCCGCGTGTCGGGCTTCATCATCGGCCCCGCCTGGGCGGAGTTCATGCGCTACGCGCTCACCAGGCTCCCCACAGAGCCATTCGCGCGCGCCGAGCTCCCTACCCCGACTAAGCCGGTCCTAAATGGCATCTGGCAGATCCCGGGCCAAGACGGCCTCATCCACGACATCCTCTACTGGGCTAACAAGACCAACCCGCAGGGCGACGGCAACTCCATAGGCGACAGCCAGTACAAATACTGGGAGTACCCAGTACAAGCATGGGTTGCGGCTAATGGCGCCGCCATGATGGGTACGAGCACTGGACAAGAAGACTGCTTTACCGATCCGGCAACCGGCCAGTGCCTCGCCGACCAGCCTTCAGAACCCCCAAGCAATAGGCAGCTCCTCCAGAGAAATAACAACGGAACCGTCCCCCGATAAAGTAAGAGTAAGTTAGAAA
Source organism: Candidatus Adlerbacteria bacterium (assembly GCA_028286685.1). Taxonomy (GTDB): domain Bacteria; phylum Patescibacteriota; class Minisyncoccia; order Phycocordibacterales; family SBAW01; genus GWA1-54-10. The sequence continues at coordinate 75,085 of JAQBRA010000005.1, forward strand.
TAAAAAAGCGATCAGAGATAACTTCTGATCGCTTTTTTATATCGGCGTCACTACTACAATACCCTTAGCTGACTAACGACCAACCCCTTTCAATAGCCCCGTATAGGAAGTGCGATTCTTCCATAGGAAATAGGCATTGAGCAGCAGCATGATATCGGCTAGTCCTGCCCCGGCCGTAAGCAGGCCTCCATCGATAAAGAAGTGGAACGCGACTACGTTCACCGTGATCGGAGCGATAAGAAGCGCAGCTAATGCTTCCCGCTTCGTCCACAAGGCAATAAGTGCAACAACATTCACGACTGCCATTATCCAGTTGATATACATGACACTCGTGAGCATCTGGATAAAAGCGAAAGCCAGGTCCGTATTGTAGAGATCCCGAGTAGCTTCACCAAAGATTCCGGTCGTTCCAAGAACGGGCAGGATGAGGATGAGCGAAAATACGACCTTGCTTGCTACATGAAGAACTTTTTTCATGGATGGGTAGCTGAAGTGTTAATAATTATATGGAAAGTATAGCAGTGGATATTTGGCCGTCTAGGACGATATCCGACCAAATTATAACCACCTCAAGTTAGCTGGGTGTATCGGGACGATACTGGAATCTGTAAAGGTAAATCCTATTTGTTACCGTGCATATAAAAAACATTCCACTTGTGGTGGTCGAGGTCGGCAAAACTTCGACCATATATCGTATCCATATCTGCCGGCTCGTGAAGCTCCAAACCACCGGCTTTAATAGCATTACCAACAAGTGAATCAACTTCTTCCCTGCTGTCCGCCCCGATTGAAATAAGCACTTCATTCGCTTTCGAAGCGTCAGCCATTTCACCCATAGACGCTTCCTTAAAATGGGGCTCGGGCAACAGCGCAACAACGACATTCTCGGCCACGACGAAACATGTTGCATGTTCATCCGTAAGATTAGAATCGATTGAAAGTCCCATCTGAGAGAAAAATGCCTTCGATTTTTCAATGTCTTTGACGGGTAGATTTAAGATGACTTGTTTTGACATGGTGATGTGTGTTAATTATTTCTTCTGCGTTTTACAGGTTTTCTCTCATAAAATTCAGTCGAGATGCTCCTCGGGGTCCGAGGCCTATCACAACGAGCTGAGTGTCTGGGACGATGTTGGAACCCGCTCCGACAGTCCGGATACAGTTTTTATTGGATTTTCTGAACTTTTCCGGTCGCGCGGTCAAGCGAATACTGGCCGCAGTCCGGACACGGGATTCCATTCATGGCCTGGCCCTCGCTTTGATATTTAAAATACAAAATCTTAGAGCCATCTTTTGAGATTGATACCCCTCCTTCGCTGCCGTGCGGAAAATTCTCCACCGTATCGGCCTTTTTATCAATGACGCATATCCTGAAATAATTTGCATACCCAATTACGCTCCCATCAGCAGAAAAGGCTGTTGGATAGACGCGCGGTAAAATTGGCTCAGCACCCGCCGGGTTGCACGTTGCAGGCAATACCCTTGAGTACTCGGCATTGTCGGTAATGAGATTCACGGGGCCTACGACAGTATCGTTCAGGTAAATCCAGTTCTTATCCTTGGCGACCGGAGAAAGCACAAATGTTTCAGGGTCCGCTTCGGGTATCACGTGGTCGTTGCTATACACATGACTTTTATCCTTGCCATACCCGGTCTGCAGGGGGTCGATAGCTTCAGGAGACGAATACAAAACAGGCGCGAATGTTGCTGGGTCTGCTCCGACAATACTATAGCCGCCTACATAAAACACACTGCGTTCGTCTTTGGCGTATTCCTTGCTAAGTATGGTAAAAGTCGCAGGGTCGGCTCCTGCTACGACCAAATTGCACCAGTACACATAGTTTTTGTCCTTGCCGTACCCGTCGAGTGACGACGCGACAAACGTAGCAGCATCCGCTTCCGGGAGCGGAGTGCCCATGCATGAGATAGCGTTGTCTTGCAGCGTATACCAAGTGTAGCTTTGGCTTACGACGTAGCTCGCCGGCAATGTGCTCGCTGGGCGCCACTCAATCTGCACAGACGCGCTGGATGGCCTTTGCATAATCACCGCATACGCGCTGCCCAAAATAATAAGGGTAATAAGTGCGATGCCTATGTAAATATTTTCCTGTTTCATTAGAGATAACCTTATTCTACTGCCAGCAATCGACGCGTCTCGAGCGCGATAACCTAGCACGACTTGGCTGGGTGTATGGGACGATGTTGGAACCTTTATGCGATTTCTTCAGGATTCCACGACTGGTGGATACTCTCGTCAAGACTGTCTATAGCCGCCATATCCTCGGCTGAAAGTTCAAAATCGAACACATCTATGTTTTCTTTGATTCTTTTCTGTTTTACGGACTTAGGGATAGGGATACAACCCTTTTGTAAACTCCATCGTATCAGTACTTGCGCGTTAGTTTTGCCGTACTTCTGTGCAATTAAAGTCAGCGAGTCATTGTCCATCTTTCGCGCTTTAACTAAAGGCGCATACGCCTCAAGCACAATGCCACTTTCATTACAATATTTTAGTAGGTCTTTTTGGTGCAAGAAGGGGTGGAATTCAACCTGATTCACAGCAGGTAAAATATTTGCATACTTCTTCAATTCCTCAAGATGTTTGACTGTGTAGTTTGAAACACCAATCGCCTTAGCCTTACCGGATGCAAGGATATGCTCCATGGCGCGCCAAGTTTCCTCTCTTTTGTTTACAGTAGTAAATCTATCTTCTTCTGCACTTGGCCAATGTACAAGATATAAGTCCACGTAAGACAGATTAAGATTCTGGAGCGACAAATCGACGGCTCGTAAAGCGTTTTCGTAGCCTTGGTCCGTATTCCAGAGCTTTGTTGTAACGAATATTTCTTCTCTAGGTACCCTTGAGGCGAGCACCGCTTTGCCAACGCCGCCCTCATTGCCGTAAATAGCAGCAGTATCAATAAGCCGATATCCGGCTTCCAAAGCCCAAGCTATAGCTTGCTCGACTTCAGTACCCTCTTGCGATTTATAAACACCAAGACCCATAACTGGCATTTCAACGCCGTTATTCAAAATCCTTTTTGTGTTGATATTTAACTTTTCCATAAGTTGCTGGGTGTATGGGACGATGTTGGAACCATTGTAGCAAAAGATGAGGCCGCCTGGTGAGGGCGGCCTCTTTTCGTTTCGCTAGCTTCCCTTCAATCCGAAAGCTTCGTTCACGGCTGCAATGTGTCCAAATCCCGCCTTGTCCCAATCGGCATTTGATATGACACGGGTACGTGTTTCGCCCGGATATGCGGCGGCAAAAGAGGCGCGCATTCGCATAAGTGACTGGCCCAGTTTCTTTGCAGTCGCAGGATCTTTTCGCGCAAAAGACAGCAAGCTTACACTCATGCGGTCCGAAATCGAGCCGGCAATAAGCTGCATATCCATTTTTTTGGATATGGGCCTTAACTTCCTATTCTGTGCCATATGGAACTCCCTGATGACTCTGGAATGACACTACATTTTTTATTTATACAAGTCGAGCTGGGAGACATGGATTAGAACTCTAGCGGTTCATCGGCATCGCGAGGTAGAGGAAGGAGTCGTCGGAGGCATCCTTGATAAGCATGGGCTTGCCGGCGCCGTTGGAGTGGAGGCGCACACTGTCCCCCACTATCGACTGCAAGCTGTCGGCCAAGTAGCGGCCATTGAATGACACCGCGACCCCGTCGCCCTGTATGGTCGCTTTGACGGTCGAGATCTGCTCGCCAACATCCGGATTGCGCGAAGAAAGGAAAAGGGATTTCTTTTCAGGATCTATAGCGAGGGAAACCTGGGCGAACTTGTCGGCAAATATCGAAAGCGACTTGAGCGCTGAAGACATATCCTCGCGCAGCACCAATGCTTCGGTTGAGAATTCCTTGGGGAGTATCTGGCGATAGTTCGGGAAGGCGCCATCAAGAAGGCGTGAGGTGTAGTAAATAGCATCGGCCTGGGTCGAGAGCTGGTTGTCATTGTAATAAATCTCTATATCGCCCTTAACGGTCTCGAGGACGCGCATGAGCTCGGCGGCATTGCGCGCCGGCACCAAGAGTTGCGGGATGCTTCCACCCGACTTCAGCGCCATCTGCTTTTCTGCCAAGCGGAAAGAGTCTGTGGCAACCGTAGTCAGCTTGCCCGCATCGCCGTATACCAAAACGCTTTGCAGTTCCGGCTTAACCGCCGAGAGCGAGGCGCAATAGGCGACCGAACGTATAGCGCGCACTAAGTCGGAAGCCTTGATAGTGAAGGAAGTTTCTGCCGACACGCGCGGCAAAATCGGGAAGTCCTCATGCGGAATGGTTTTAATAGAAGCATTGGCGCGCTCGCCTTCAACCTTTAAAACCTCTCCCACTAAAGAAACGGTGACTGATTTTCCTTTTGAGTTATTGAGGAAGCCGCTCAAGACCCCCGCAGGAGCCGCCACAGTGCCCTCTGTCGTAACTTTAGCGGGTACTACGATCTCCACCCCACATTCAAGGTTAGTCGCGCGCAGCGTGATCCTGGAGCCTTCTGCAGTTATGAGTACACATCCGAGTACTGGAAGGTTTGCCCTCCTCTCTGCGAACCTTGAAGCGGTAGCGACCGCCTGTGCCAGGCTTTCAGTTGTGGTCTCGAATTTCATAACTATTCTATATAAAAACTATTACTACTATTAGCCCTGTGGATACACTGGATAACCTAAACGGACCTTACGCTACAACCTCTTTTTAGGCTTTCTTATCCTTTTGTTTCTGAGGATAACTGAAGAACTTCTGTGTGGATAGTACTCCTGTCCCGCTTTCTATCAACATCTCCTTTTCCTTATACCCCCACTTATCCCTGACTTATTCCACCCCTTACTCCACACCTATCCCCACCTTTATCCCCAACTATTTGAGCATAAGGCGGATCTGGTGGAGTTCGTTGGAGAGGACCGAGTCGGAGCGCAGATCGTTTTTTATCTTCTCGCAGGAGTGTATGACGGTAGTATGGTCGCGTCCGCCAAGTTTGTCTCCGATTGTAGGGAATGAGATGCGGAAATCCTCGCGCAATAGGAACATAATCACCTGTCGGGGACGTACTACCTCCTTGCGGCGGGTTTTTTCGTAGATGCTCACCTCCTCTACCCCGTAGAAATTGGCTATGGTCTTAACTACCTCCTGTACCGATACCGCCTTCTTGGCTGCCGCATTACTGCCTCTCAGAAGCGTTTTAACATCATTTATGGTCAGGGGCTCGCCGCGCATCTCAAACTGGATCATGAGGGTGTTTAGCGCCCCCTCAAGCTCGCGGACGTTGCCTTCTATAGTGGTGGCCAGGAATTCCATAACCTCGTCCGGAAGCACGAAGTTATGCATCGCGGCCTTGGTGCGCACAATGGCTAGGCGCGATTGATGATCCGGAGGCGTAACCGAGACGATCATGCCGGCGTTAAAGCGCGACTTAAGGCGATCCTCGAGGCCCTGTATGACGTTGGGGTGCTGGTCGGAAGAGAATACCAGCTGCTTATTGCCGTCGTGGAGGTAGTTAAACAGATGGAAGAACTCTTCCTTTATCTTGTCGCGTCCGGCCAAAAACTGGACGTCATCCATAATGAGGAGATCATATTGGCGGTACTTCTCCTTGAAGCTCTGCACTTTTCCGGCCTGGAGCGCCGAAACATAGTCCATAGAGAAGCGCTCCGAGGTAACGTAGTAAACCTTGCGGTCCGGGGCCTGCATCCTGAAGTGGTTCCCTATCGCCTGTATTAGGTGGGTTTTGCCCAATCCGGTCGGTCCATATATAAGAAGCGGGTTGTAGGCGATGCCCGGCTTACGCACCACTGCTTGAGCGGCCGCATGGGCTAGCTCATTAAAGGGTCCAACCACGAGGGAAGAGAACATAAACCTGGGGTTAAGACTCGTTTTCTGATGCACCGGCTCCAAAGCCAGCTCGGTGGGCGGCGGCGGGATAGTCCGGGGCTCCTCTTGTGCGCGCTTCTGGCCGCGCGATATGACGTACTCGACATTGCGGACGCTGTCGGAGAGCATGCGCAGAGAGCGCACGATGTCCTTATGAAACTTGGTGGAAAGCCAGTCGCGGGCGAATTGCGAGGGTACGCCGAGAAATACCGAGCCGTCCTCTACCCTTACGATGTGAGTATCCTTAAACCACGTGTTGAAATTGGGCTTTGATATGGAGAGTTCTAGCTCTACCAACGCGTTTTCCCAAAGTTCTTTAGTGGTAGTCATGGAAGAAGTACCAAGTAAGGATACTCGTGTGTGGATAACTCGTCAAAAAAGGCGATTAAGTGCATAAGGTGTGGAAAAACAGGGGATAACTCTTTGTTGACAGGGTTTGGCGGCAAAAAAGCCCCTAGTTGGGACCCAATTGTACTTGGGGCATCTGTTGTGTTATTGTTTCTCCATGTCGCAAACATACCAGCCAAAAAAGCGCAAAAGGGCCCGTGCACACGGGTTCCTCAAGCGTAATGCTACTCCGGCAGGCCGCCAGATCCTTAAGCGCCGCGCCCGCCGCGGTCGTGCCCGCTTGTCGGTCTAATCCATGCTGCCCAAGCTCTCTCGGCTTACTGCCCTTGAGGTGCGCCAGGTCATAAAAGAGGGGCGCTCAGCCAGGGTTGAGGGCCTTTCTATAAAACATATAGCCGCCCCAGTTCCCAAGGCGGCCGTAGTGGTAAGCAAGAAGGTTGCTCCGGGGGCTGTCGAGCGCAATCGGCTGCGCCGCCTCATTTACAGCAGCCTCCCCTCCCCCCTCCCGAGCGCCCATATGGTATTCTTTGTCCAATCGCCCGCAGTTGAGCCAGAGCAGGTTGCCAAACTATGTTCACAACTTTCCTAGTACAGCCTATCTACAACCTGTTCGTCTTCCTCTTGGGCCTTATGCCTCAGGGCGATGCTGGCTTGGCCATTGTGGCTCTCACTCTCTTTATGCGCGCAGTGCTCTACCCGATCTTTACTGCCTCCATCCGCACCCAGATGGGCATGCAGGCCATGCAGCCGGAGCTCGATGCGGCTCTCGAGAAATATAAGGACGACAAGGAGGCGCTGACCCGCGAGCGCATGGCGCTCCTCAAGAAGCACAAGGTTAACCCGTTTGCGGGCTTCGGCGCGCTTATCGTGCAGCTGGTGGTGCTTGTGGCGCTTTACTTTGCGCTCTTCCGCGAGGGATTCCCGGCAATACACACTGAGCTTCTCTACAGCTTCGTAAGCGTCCCGGCGCAGGTGTCGACGGCCTTCTTTGGGCTTATGGACCTCTTGGCGCCCAAAAACATCGTGCTGGCGCTTTTGGTGGGTGCGACCCAGTACCTTGCTATACGCCTCACGCTGCGCCGTACCCCTGCCCCGACGCATCCGGACAAGGAAGCGGCTCATCGGCTGCAGTCGCAGATGATGCTCTACTTCATGCCGGCGCTTATGGCCGGAGTCTCATACTTTTTCCCGGCTGCGGTCGGCATCTACTTTGTTACCGGCAACCTCGTATCCCTTTTCCAGGAGTGGATGCTGATGCGCGGCAAAAAGCAGAACTAAAAAACAGGAGCGTCCACTGTCTCCTGCAGCCGTTGTGGTTTATAGTGGGCTTATGGAGTCCTCCTTGCTTAAAGACTTTGTAGCGGAGCTTTTGGATAAGCTAGGGCTTGAGCCTTCCTCGGTTTCGGTTACCTCCGGCCACCGCACCGTTGTCGCGGTCGAGCTAGAAGACCCCGCTCCCCTCTTGGGCCAAGAAGGCGAAGCTTTGCGCGCGCTCAACTCAATCGCCAAGCGCATGATTGAAAAAAGCCACGGCGAGGAGGGCGCAGCTTTCCTTATAGACGTAAACGGGCACCACGAGTCGCAAATGGACCGCGTGCGCGATGCTGCGCGCGTCCTGGCGCAACGCACGCGCCTCTTTAGGCAGGACGTCGAAATGCCTCCCCTCTCCGCCTACGAGCGCCTGGTAGTGCACGAGCTGTTTGCTGAAGATCCGGATATAACAACCGAGTCTGCGGGCGAGGGCAAGCTGCGCCACATCGTCCTTAAGCATAAAAGCCCGGGCAAAAAATCCTAACCCCTGCTCCTAGTAGAGCCGCACTCCCCAAAGGCTCCGCTCTCCCTTTTTTATAAACAGAAGATATTTGTCGTCTTGCGAGATTGTAAGGTTCGTAATATCCGAAGCCTCTCCCCCCTCAGCGCCCCCTGGGTTTGCAAGTATGGCGGTCAGTCCGGTCGCTAGGTTAAAGACCACAATCGAGTCTATGCTCGAGCCGGTACCTTGGTGCAAGAGATCTATGTAGTTGGTCGGCAAGTACGAAAGTGATACCGCGCAATACATGACGCTCACCTGGGTCCGGCTCCAGGCGCATTTTTCCGGAATAGGGTCAAAGGATAGCGGCCGGTCGAGATTTGTTTTGGTGTCGTGCGTATAGGTTGTGCGCGCATTTTCCGTAGCGCTCTGGTATACAACCTGGCTAAAAAAGCTGTCGGCAGTGGTGGTAAGTCCTGGTGCGTACAGGATTGGCGCGGTGGCACCGGTCGTGGCATTAACGGAAAATGCTATGCCCGCGAGTCCCGTAGCTGCTTTAGAAGTAACCATAAGGGTGGACTGGGTCGGCCACGACAGCAGTACCTGGGAGAGCGGGAGAGAAAAGAGTCGTGTGGTATTAGTACCGTCTGCTCGTGCAACATAGCCGTCGACACCGCCTGGGGCTGCCAGCAAATAAGCCAGGGAGCGTCCGTCTGGAGATGCGACAATATCGATTATGTCGTTAGGCAGGAATTGTATCCGTACCGGAGCGGGCGTGCTGGATGTGGTGCTTGCCAAGGGGAAGTTCAAGAGCACGGTCTTAATCGTAGATCCTTCGATGTACTGCATGGTGGCGCCGGCTGCGCGGGTGCGCCCGGCGTCCTGCTGCAGCTCCCACGCTACTCGCGCTACGCCCGGTATGGTCGTGTTGGAGGAGGCGCGCGCGACCGAGCCCGGGCTATCGATGGCCAAGTCGAGCACATGGCCGTTTTCCTGCTTTACGAAGCGCGCGATAGTTGTCGTGGGTCGCAGCTCCTGCATAAAGGTGGCGCCGGCAATCGGTCCGTCGCTTATCTTAAATACTTTCTGCTGCGACACGGGCGAGGGTATCGCCTCGTTGGCGTTAGTTGATCCCACAACACTATTGGCACCCACCGAAGTCTGTGAGTTAAACGAGCCCGTCTGCTGCGGAGTCTCCGTTGGGGTGAGTTCCGGCGTGGAGCGGAAAAAGAAGAACCACGCTACGAGCATGACAAAAAGTATTCCTCCGATAATTTCTACTACCAGTTTCCAATTAAAATTAGACTTCATTTCCGTTTGCGCATAAGCATTGCCAGTCATTGCTGGTTGGATAATGTACGGTGCAGATTTGGGTGCCGCTGCTCTGATTCTGGCAATCGTTAACCTTTTTATTGTTTATTGCCTCTGCAGTTTGCTGGGGGGTGATTTGTTGTATCGCGTTCTGCCCGGAAGTGATCGAGCTTAAGTTGAGCTTGAAGGTAACCAATTCAGGATTGATAGTATTGAGTATAAGGTACGAAGACATAAGGAGAACGATGGCCCACATGGCGCCGCGGATGCGTCCCAATGCCTTAGTCTTGTTGCCCACCACATCAGAAAACATGTAGGTAAGCGCGCCTAAGACGAGCATAACGACTGCAAGTGTGGCCCCTGCCCCCAAGAGGAGCTGGAACGAGCTTGTTATCAGGCTTTGGAAGGAACCCTGCCCCTGATTGGGGCCGTAGATATTAGGGAGTCCTGGCAAGGGCTCGAGCGGGATATAGGTGCATTTTCCGCCCTGACAAAAAGCATTGGGATTTATTGGTTGCGTTTGTGTTTGAGTGGTGGGAGTGGTTGCACTTGGGTTTTTTATGTCCGTAAGCGAACCGGTGTAGCCAGTTTCTTTGGCACACTGGGAAAAATGTGTTTGTTCCGAGATAAGCAACCCCCCGGTCTTCATGCACTCAGTAACTTTTTGAGCTGTCGATGCTGAGTTGCTGGGCGTTGGGACGCATCCCCCTTTTTCCCAAAACCAAAATCCTCCAGTACTCGAGTAGGTCTGTCCATCGGCACACGTATAGTCGGTGGCTGCAGGGGTTGGGCTAATGAATGTTGGATTAAACTGAGCCTGGGCAATATGGCCCGCAGGCAAAAGAAGCAAGGCGAGTATTAAAAATTTTTTCATATACCGAAGAAGGATGCGGTTGCCGAGCCGGGCTGACCGAAAAGTATGCCCAGTACGGTTTGTGCTGCTTGTACCAGCTGGTTTTGGTTGTTGTTTTGGAGAGATACTTCAAGTGCGGCTGAGCCCGTGCCCGTGCCCGTCTGGCGCAAGGTAAGTATGCCGTGGCTTGAGTCCGGGCCCGCAATTCCCTCGCCGCTAAGCGTCCACTCATATTGTACTGCCCCGCCGATAACCGATACGCGGGAAAAGTTGTAGGGCTGCGCCGCTATGGTGATTTCCTTAGTACTCAGCGACAGGGAGCTCGGCAGCGCCAAGTCGTACAAGACGCCCCGCAAGGAGTCTCGCTCGTACAGCACTACTTGCGGTTGGCTCACGGGTATAACTACTCCCCCGCGGCCCACCAGACTCGTGCCAAAGTAGACATCAACGGCAATAGTTTCCTGCGCCTGCAGCTGATCCCCGTCAAAAGAAAGGGTGTTGCGGCCGAGTCCGGACTGTGCGGGCAGCGGCTCGTCGTTGCGGGTCCATTGGTACGAAAGGCTCGAAGCGGCAACCTGTGCGTTGTTTATTATGACCATGGGGAATGCCGCCACTTTAAGCGGAGAACCTGCCGAGTAGAGGGGTTTCCCTCGGTAGAGAGGCGGTGCCCAAGTATCTGCCTCCCATACCAAATTGACCAATGAAGGACGAAAAACAAAATCCTTGCCGTATGTGCCTTCAGTCGGAGACTGTATGTCAACGCGTACCTTGGTTATACTGCCCACTGCGCCCGTTATAAAAGAGTACGTGCGAAGTCCTGCGCCCGACTGTACTACTTGGCCGTCCTTCTTCCAGATAATGGTAGCGTTGCCTAAAAAAGTGCCCAGGCCTTGGGCCTCTATGGTTACCTGCTGGTTTGGTCCTGGCACATCTGGGGTAATAACGTATTGCACCGGGTCGGGTGCGACCTGGGCATGGGCCCAAGGAGTCGCGAGTAGGAAGCCAGAGGCTATGGATAGTTTAAGCAGCTTTTTGTACATAAGATGGTCTCTCGGGAGCCCGGTTGTCGTTCGCCGCCGCGCGTATGCCGTCAAAATTTCTAGTCTGGAGCGGAATGTGGACGGGGTTTGACGGAGTTGCACTTGCAGTGTGAGTCGCCATATACACAATGGGTTTTACTGCGGCAAGGGCTGTTCCGACTCCTGGTATTATAGATGCGACATTGAGTGCCGTCATAAGTTTGGAACGTCCTGTTCCGCCGGATGCTTGCGTTTGGTTGTACGTCTTTATACAACGGTGTACTAATATGCTCCATCCGGGTACAAAGGCGTTAACCCCCGGCAACATCTCACTACTAAAACCCATCACCACAGCCATAAGAGAAAACCGCCCGGACACCCACAGCATAAGAATAAGCAGGACGCCAAAGGTACAGCTTATGGCAATGTCTATCGCCATGCCTGCAGGAATGGCGATAGCACTGAGTCCTGCGCCAACGATCCCGCCACCCACTGCGCACTTAAAGCCTTCCAGCAGTCCGGAAATGACGCCGCTTGTGGCGTTGTAGCAGAAATAGGCTCCGGTCGCTGCGCCCGTCAGGCCGCCTCCCATTGGCGTCATAAACTGGAACGCCAGTAGGGTTATAAAGAATATGAACTGCAGAAGATCGATAACTCCGGCGAATAGGCGCAACGCGAGATTCATGTACCCCTATTGTACAGCGGCTTCCGCCTTTTGCTTGCGCAATGCTAACACCTGGGAGGGGTCCGAGGTAATGATCTGGTCCTCGGTATATGAAGCGATAACTTTTATAGCCACGTGCTTGAGTCCCGCGAAGAAGATCCCCTCTCCCACGTCCGATTCCAACAGGAGGTATTTCTCTTCCTCCGATAGGTTAAAGGTCTTTTGCAGGCTGTCGATAGTGGTTGGCGACTGCTTGAGCAGTATCTGGATCGAGGAGTTGGAGATCATGGGGAGTCCGTACGGCGACTTCAGGAAGTCATCCACGTCCTGGGTAATGGTAGCTAAGCCTAGGTAGTACTTGCGGCCGCGCTTGGCCATGCCGTAGAGGAACGATGCTGTGTCTTCCGACTTCATCATCCACCAGGCCTCGTCGATTACCAAAAGGCGCTTCTTGAGGTTCTTGCGGACCGTGTTCCAGATGTAGTGGGTAATGAGGTACATTGCCACGGGCTTGAGGTCGTCCTCCATGTCGCGGACGGAAAAGACCACGAACTTCTTGTTCATGTCGACGTTGGTCGGCTGGTTGATGAAGCCGGACCAGGTCCCCTTGGTGTACTTGGAGAGGCGCTGCACCAGAGACTCCGAGCCCTGCATGCCCGAGAGTACCAGCTCGAAGTCCGACAGCAGGGGTGGTTCGATCTCGGCAAAGTTGGAATCTATAGTTATGTCCTTGAGGGCGTACGTCTCTGAAATGGCCTTGTCGATGATGGCGTCTTCTTCCGGAGAGAGGCCGCCGAGCATGATGCGGAACATACCCACCAGCGCCACGATGTTGGAGCGCAGGATGTCGGCTGCCGCTTCGTCCTCGCGGGGCGGGGCCAGGTCAAACGGGTTTATGTGGTGCTCGGAATTGAGCGAGATGTTGAAGTAGCGCCCCCCTACCGCTTGGGCCAGGAACTCGTACTCGCGCTCGGGGTCGATCACTATTACTTCCGTATCGAACATGAGCGTGCGCAATATCTCAAGCTTGGTCATGTAGGACTTGCCGGAGCCCGACTTGGCAAAAATTACCGAGTTGTAGTTCTCAAGCGAGAAGCGGTCGAAGAGCACCAGGGAGGCATTGTGTCGGTTAACCCCGTAGAGGATGCCCTTGTCGGACGTAAGGTCAAAGGATATGAACGGGAATATGGAGGACAGCGGCGAGGAGTTGAGCTTGGAATTAACGTTGAGCTCATCGTGGCCTAAGGGCAGCACCGATTTGAAGCCCTGTTCCTGCTGGAAGAGAGCCGGCTTTACGTATACCAGGCGGCTCTCGAGCATGGATTTGATCTCGCTTTCGGCCTTGTCGAGTTCTTCGACTGTTGTGCCGTAGATAGTAATGTAAACGCCGACATCGAACAGTTTTTCCTGAGCCTGCTGCAGCTGGTCGCGCAGGGACTCGAGGTCTTGGTAGGCGGTGTCGAGTATCGGGTCGCGCACCAGCCCCTTCTCCTCGCGGGCCATGATCTGGCTCTGCACCTCGGCCACTTTCTTCTGGAACTTCTTGAGTATGTCGGCGGAGTCTATCGGGTGGATGAATACCGATATGTCGAGCACGCGGTCGAGGTTGATGATGGGCGCAAACCACGAGTCGGTAAGGACGCGCGGGTAGGACATTACAAAGAAAGTACGCGCAATCTTGTCGCCGAGGTTTATCTCGCGCGGCGTAATCTTGAGCGCCGAGGGAGCGATGACGTCCTGGAGCTCGAGCACGCCCTGTTTATAAATCTGCTCGGGCATGATCGGCGCTACTGGGGCGCTTTGCGGAGACTCTTTAGATTTGAATAGGTCAAGGAATGCCATATAGATAGATTACTGCTGCATTTGGGTTACCTGGAGCGGCTTCTCCAGCTCGCCCGGGTTGAAGAGCTTGTAGAAGAGTTCTATGACCTCCTCGGTGCCCAGCTGCACGATGCGGACCCCGGTGCGCACCAAGCCTTGTTCGATGACCGATACCCGCTGCTCGAGCTGGGTACGGTACTGCTGGAACTGCTCGTCGGTGAGGGTGGCAGATGCCGAGGTGCCGCCCGAGAGCATAGAGCTGAAGCCGCCGCGCGAGGCCAAAGCCGGGTCGTACGGCACAACGATAAAGAAGTTCTTGGACATTATGTTAGCCCGTTCAGTAAAGTCCTTAATAAAGGCTATGTACTCGCGTATCTGGATGCGCATCAGGTCATCAAGCTCCTTCTGGTAGCGGTCTTCCAAAAGAGCAATGTAGGGGCGGATATCAAGGGCGCGGCTCTGGACGAAAAATTGCGCCGTAAACTCCAGCGAGTTGAGGAAGTTCTGAAACTGTCCGATGACGGCCTGCTGCTCGTCTTGGGACTTGAGCGCCAGGTTGATAGAGGAAGCCATAAGGAGCGCGCGCAGGCTGCCGTCTTTTAGTATCACAATGCCGTTGCGCACCTCCTTTATGGGGACGAAGTCCTGCGTGGCTTTGGCTTGGGCGGCGTTAGTTGCCATAAGTATGGTGGTTCATAAGGCTATATTTGGAATCCGCTGCGCGGCGCCGCATCTCCTGCCTGATTGTGGTCTTTTATATTGAGCGACCAGGAGAGGTCCTTGAGCCTGCTTTGAGAGAGTCTGGGCACTATGAGCGTTGAAGGATCTGCAGCTTTTACTGCTGTGGCTTCCGGTGCAGAAGTCGAGTCGCGCTGCTTCCACAAGTAAAGCTTGTGTCCCAGGGCGTAGCTGAAGGCGTGCTCAGCGGCCGATATAAGCGGCCTACCGTTGACCTTGTAAAAGGCAAACGCGGTTCCGATGCCTACAGAAAGGCCTACCAAGGGCAGGGCAAGTATGAGCGGCAGGAGCGTAAAGAAGATGAGCGAGAGCCCTGCTCCGCCGGCCAGGTAGATAAACTGCCGCAGTGTCAGCGGACCAAATATCTTGTCTTCAACCTCGATAAACTGGGGTACTTGGTACTGAGCCATCCCCTATAGTATATATCCACTTTGGTTACTCCACAGGTTCGCGATACGGGTCAGCTTTGTAATTCTGGGGCAAAGTAGGGTCCGTAGCGGGTGAAGCGGCTGGCGCCACAGCCGGAGAGGGAGACGAGGGCGCAATAGGAGTGCTTACCTTTTTCTCCGAGAGCATTACCTCGGCGGCCATAAGATCAGGCACTACCGCAGGCTTGGGGCCTACGCTGATAGGGGTTAGTAAGGGCGCAACTGCGACAACTTCCACAGGAGCTTCGGGGGCTGCCGGTTCCAAGACCGGCTTTGCGGCTGAAGGCATCACGACCTGGGGAGTAGAGGCGGGCTCAGGTTGAGGCACAGATACTGCTGCCGGCGCGGACGCGGGCAATTCCTCCCCTCCCCTTTTTTTCTCGGCCCACGCCTTCATAGATTCGCGTATCGGCATGAAGATGTCATCTGCAACATCTGATGCTATTGCGTCCGCCTGAGCCGGCGTTACAAGCAAAGTGGCTACAAGTTGGTCCACGAACTCCTTTGGCTCTGCAAATCCGAGCATGATTAGTATCGTTTCGTCCTCCAGGTCCCCTATCTGGTCTATATGAAGTCCCTGCTTCTGGCCGATGGCTTGCACTTTTTTACTCAGATCAACCGACTGAATGGCGTCGCGCACGTCTTGAGGGAGTTCGGCAAGTCTCTTTTGTACCTGTGCTTCTAAGTTCTGTTCCATAATAATATTATATTAGAACCTGTTATTTATTTTCTGCTGGCTTTCCGTTTCTTGTTTTCTTGATTACGTCCCGTATGGGATTTTTTTTATCTCTGAAGTTAGTTAAGTTTTTGTTTAGCTGTGCGATAGGTTTAAGACTCTCCTCAAGTTTGGCAGGCATTTCCCCCATAGTTTCTATCAGCTTTCCTACTTGTTCCGCAAGATTTTTCGTTTGTGAATCATGCGGAGTGGATTGAGATGGCTGAGTTTTCGGCTGATCTTTGGTTTTATCAGTAGGGATAGTAGTAGAGGCTGATGATGCGGGATTTTGCGCCTGTGAGGGATTAGGGATAGTGGTCAGCGGAGCAGGATGAGAAGAAGTTTCGCCTGAGCCGCCAAGGTTTTTAATAAGATTAAGGATACGCGTTTTGTCGTCCTTAGAGTCGCGCATTTTCGCGGCAGCCTCCTTATCTCCTCTAGAAATTAAGCCTGGTATGCCTGAACTTCCGATTCCGCCCATATTCTGCCAGCTTAGTTTGTCCATCTTGCCGATAAATTCCTTTGAGTAGTCTCCTCCCGCCAACTTCTTGGCTTTCTTTATGACCTCTGTCCTATTTATGATCTCACTATAAGCTTTTTTCTTTGCCTTAACTTCCTCTGTAGTTGCTTCTCCGTTCTTATGGTCTTCCTGTGCATCGGCATATTCTTTTGCCGCTTTTGCTAAGGCATCTTTATCTCCTGAAGACAATCCTCCAAGAGCGTTCTTGTACGCCTGATCGAGTTCGTAGTCGGACGGTTTTAGGGCTCTTGCCTGCTTCTCGCGCAAGGCAGTCCTTGTTGCGACCGCTCCGGCGTAGCCATCTTTGCCTCCTGCTTCGGCAGTGTCTATGCCCAACTTCCCAAGCCCGGTACGCACGCCCGGAGCGGCGCGCATGTCAAATGAGCTTTTTCCGATGCCTGTTAAGGCGCTCTGGAGTAGCCTGCCGGGAGCATACTGAGCGCCTGCGCGTATGGCAGAGCTTTGAGAAAGTGCGTAACCTCCGGCACCAAAGGTGTTGCGAGCTAAGGCACCAGCACTGCCGAAGGCTGCGCTGGTGCCTGCACGGCCCGCCCATCCGGTAACGGTGTGCGCAACGCCCGCGCCCTGCACGCCGATATATTCAGATGCCTTGAGCGCGATATAAAGCATAGCCACCACAAAACCGAGCCGGATGCCTACGTTGGCAACCTGGCTAGCTATAAAGGTAAAGCCGTTCAGGTTATTAGCTGAGTTGTTAAGGTCGGTCGCCAGGCCGGCCAATATGCCGTTTTTTGTTCCTAACCCAGTCATGACCGTGTTTATAAACAGGAATATAAAGAGGAATGCCGCCGGATAAAAGGTATGAGATATAAGCTCGTGCTGCCACCGGTCATACCAGCTGGACACCGAGTCTTTAGGCACTGCCTTGGCGATAAACGCCAGAGGCGCCGCGATAATAAGGAACCAGAGCACCACTATGCGCACCAAAAACTTGATCCCGACCGCCAAGAACATGGCCGCAAGGATAAAATAGCAGGCACCGACCATTATGTAGAGGAAGGACAGGATGATGAATTTCGTGCCAAACCCGCTTGCTTTGGCAAACTGCTGGAAGTTCTTGTCGGCAAAAAGCTCCTCTATACTAAGCGTCTTCATGATGCCTGCAGTAAGGTCTTTGGTGTGCTCAAAGACGCCATTAGGGCTGAGTTTGCTTGCGATGCCGGCTGCAGCGTTAGCGAGCGTTCCTGTGTTTGCGCTGGTTTCGCTAACAGTCGACAACATAGTGGGCGCATCTATGGCGTTATAAAACTGCACGGCTAAGATATTGCCTGCGTCGATGACCACGCGGGTCAAAAAGAAGCTAAAGTTGATAATGAGCGCGATAAATATCACTCCCGCCAAGAGCCGTATGGTGCCCGGGGTCTCCGCCTGAAACATGATCATAAAGGCGATGTAAACCAAGATGAGGATAAAGCCCATGTTGGCCAGGTCGCGTGCGGTGCCCCAGCCTGATGAGAGGAAGTCGAGCGCATAAGCCGAGCTATTAAGCGAGAGCGATACTGTCATGTCAAATATAAACCCGCCGACGTAGGCTAGTCCGCTGCCAAGGCCTACCGTAAAGACATAGACAATGTTGGCCAGACAGTTGGACATGTCTGAAATTTCGCACTTAAGTCCGTCGCCGGTGTCTTGGCCGGCCGGTGTCTTGCTGGTAGGCGGGGTACCGCTTGCGGTGCCGATTTGTTGAGCGTGCGCAGACGGAATTGTCAGGACCTGGAAAAAGGGAGAAAAGGTTATCGTCGCTAGTACCAATGCAAAACCCGTCTTGCTGGCGTACTGGAGAAGTTTTTTTGTAAGATTGGTAGGCACGTAAGTTAGGCGCCAAGGGCGCGGCACTCTGCAAGCGAAGCGTTGGTTTGTTGGTTGCGGGCGGCAAGTTCTGTCTGGAGTGTGGTGCGATTCTGCTGCGCAGTGGTTATGTCTGCCTGGGTTAGGAAAGATCCCTGGGCTGCGGCAGACGAAATGGCGGAAGCGGCGGCCGAAACCTCCTCGGGCGTTGTTGCAAACATAACCTGCGATTGCATATTTTGTATAAGGCCCAGAGAGGCATTTGATCGGGTTATTTCATCGTTGTAGGCAGTAATGCGGACCTCGAGTGCGGTCTGGGCCGAGTCCAGGCTCGCTGCCTTGTCGGCGGCGCTCGCCTGCTGCGATGAGTTGAGCGCGGTTGATGAGGCGGCGGTGCTCCAGCAGTTAAAGGCCATATTAAGCCCCGACTGCGCACCTTGGATATCGGCAATGCTCCCCTGCTCTACGTTGGCATACTGTCCCGCATAGCCCAGATAGCCTTGGAGCTCGCTCAAAAGCCCCTGTGCCTGCGCGCTTGCTGCCTGGTCTATGGCGGGAGTAAGTGGGTTGGTAACGCCAAGCGAATTGCCGAGCCCGCCGTACAGCGTCTTTATCATCACTTGGTTGGTAAGCGCCCTGATAATGTCATTTATGTTCTGCGACAGGTTAAGTCCCTGTATAGGCGAGGCGAGACTGGTGTTAAGTGATTGCTGTATGACTTCGCCCGGGGTGGTTACCTTGCAATTACCCTTCGCCACGCTCTCTCCCTTGCTTGCGTCGCACTTCTGGAGCGATATGAACCCGCCCGGAGAGACATTGCGGTTGGCATTGGCCTGCGCATTATTTACGTAGTTACTAAGCTGTCCGTTTATGGAAGAATAAGCGCCAAACTGGTTATTTGCCGGCGAGGTGGTCATCTGAAGCATCCTACCCCATCCATTTATGTTATTAGTAACTTTACTAAGGGTGCAAGCGGCCCCATTGGCATTATTTCGGTTAGCGTAGCTCTGCGCCACGGCGATCTTTATCTGCGGCGCAAACGGCGAGCAGAGGAAGGAAAGTGCGGAGCTTTTGAGAAACTCCCCTGCCGCCTGGTCGGCAACGTTCGCAAAGTACTGGTTAAAGTTGGTAACAAAAGACGGCTTTCCGTTGAAGCCCGAGTTTATCCAGGTAACGATGCTCCGGGTTATCTGGTCTATGGCAGCCTGCGCAATAGTCTTAACAAGGCACTCTTCGACGCTCTTAAACTTAGTGTTATTGAGCTTTGCGCTCGAATTAAAGTCGAATACGACCACGTAGGGTCCGGCTCCAGCCAAGGATTTGGGGCCGTCCGTGGTTGCCTGCAAGTTTCCCGATATCTCGTATGCCAAGTACTGCGCAAGGCACCCGGCTGCTGCAAGCCCTAGCACAAGCCCTGAGGTACCCAAGCCTGCCGCCTGTGGCGTAGTTGATATAAGAGGAGTGCCGCTAATGCCAGCGGTAGAGTTTATCTGGTTTATTTCCGCGGCAGTAAAGGCGCGCTCGGTTACGGTCGTGTTGATACCTCCTCCTACCCATGCGGCGCTTTGATTGCCGCCTTGAGAGGAGTTTGCAGAGCCTGTCTGCGAGTCCGAGTTTGATCCCGAACTTCCCTGCGACCCGGTGTCTATCCCGCTACCGGTTATGTCGATACCATCCAAGCCTCCGGTGTCGGTGCCTGGGATAGTGGAGGGTGTGTTGCTCGGGTCTCCTGATCCAAGCGAGCCGCTCGGGCCGCGGTCACTCGAGGTGCCAAAGCCGCTTGGGTTTTGGGTGGTAACAGCCGGTTCCCGGTTAAGGAGCCAGAACCACAATATGCCGAGCAGCGCCAAGAAGAGCAGTGCCCCTCCGATGATGAATATGATCTTCCTGGTCATGACAATAGCAGGGCGCCTTAGGATGCGGATAGGAACGTGTCCCATGCCGCGCCCGGTTCGTCCTTAGTAAAAAGTATACCGCCCTTCTTAAGAGCCTCGGCTATGTTTGTTAATATACGCCCTGCTTCGCCCATAAGCGCCTGGTATTTTTGCAGCGCGGCGACTCCCCGCAGCGGATCGTCTATCGCTTTGCTCATATCCGGATACGCGGCGGCAATTCCGTAAATGTTCTGCACCACCTGAGAATGGAGGGGCGAGAGCGTTCTAGGTACTTCCAAGGCAGCTAACTCGTCGGCAATGGCTTTATACTCGCGTCCGATAGGCGCCAGCGCCGCCAATTGGGCAGTATCAGCAGCGCCAGCCATTGCTACGTAAGTTGCTTCGGAGCTAGCTTTTGGATGTCCGGCAAAAACTTGCATAACGGCGTTGCCGTAGGCACGCAGCGTAAGATCGGATGATTCGACGAGGGTGAGAGTGGGAGCTTTCGGTGCAATTTGTGAAGCGTTAATGCGCCCAATTGCCTCGGCGACGATGCTATCTTGGGTCGGAATATCGTCACCGAGGCCTTGTACTCCGGCGTTCGTCAGCCGTACCAGGAGACTGCGCCCTATAGAGTCGGTCAAATTGTCGCTTTGAGCGTCTGCAATCAAGGTTTCTATTGTGCCTTGGCTGGGCGTGTCGGGGAGCGATATGCCGCTTTCTGCCTGTATTTGGGCCAATGCCCGCTCCCATTCGTCGTCCTGGAAGGCATTTTCTGCACTGGCAAGCACTGCCGGTGCGTTTTTTGAGGAGGCGTAGTATTGCGCGGCGGCTACCGCTCCCCCGGATATGGCGAGGGCGCCCACAACGACCATGAATTGAGCAGAAGGAAGATACGTACGGACACTCATTTGTCCTTAGTATATAATGAAAAGATGCATAACCTTCTCCGTGTTCTAGTAGTCTTCAGTATTATCGGTGCTTTTACGGTTCCTTTTTCTGCTTCTGCAATCGCTTTTCTTCCTTTTGGAGGCCGGGTCGTTACTCCTATTCCCTGCGTGTCAGGAGAAGGACCGTCTTGGTTTATCACTATAGTTCCCTTCGGTCTGCCGGGCACTATTCCGGTAACATTTATTTGGACTCCTCTTACCCTAACCAGTACGATCCCCCCTATTCCGTCAAAGCCGCCCTATCGCCCTGGGCAGCAATTACTGGGCACGTATATTCCAGGAGGATTTCAAATCTGTATGGTAGGCAAGGTGCCCCTGACTGGCTTGAGGATGTTTACGGTAAATACGGAACTCTTTTAACTAGCCGCCAGCGCGAGCCAAGCTTCAAGCAGCACATCCTCGGCGCGCGCCTTGGCGGGTATGCCGGCTTCTTCTAGGTGTTGCATATAGCCAGCGCCCAGCAGTTCTTTTAGGTTGCTCGCGAGCAGTTTTCTTTTCTGCCCGAAGCCTGTGCGCAGGAGTTCAAAAAACCGCTCCTCGTCCTTTTCGCTTTTAAAATTGCTACGGGAAATGCCTGAAATAAGCAGGATAGCCGAGTCGACTTTGGGCGGCGGCACGAACGCGCCCGCCGGCACGGTCTTTATATAGGAAGGGGTGCCGTACGCTTTTATTGAAAGAGAGAGAATGCTTTCTTTTTTGCTGCGCGCGATGCGCTCGGCGACTTCCTTCTGTATTAAGAAAACTAAAGATGATGGCTGGTTAATGCCCGATAGAAACTTTTTAAACAGCGCGCCGGTAATGTAGTACGGGATGTTGCCGACTACTTTGTAGTTCTTAAACGCGGGCTCGTACTCCAGGGCGTCGCCTTCTATAACCTCGAACTTTTCTCTGGAGAATTTTTCTTCCAGTAAATTTATGAGCCGGGAATCTTTTTCAAGCGCGACTACTTTTGCTCCGCGCTCAAGCAGTACTTGGGTCAGTGCGCCTTCGCCGGGACCAATCTCGAGCACCATGTCCCCTTTTACAAGATTGGCCGCATCAGCCACCAAGTTAAGGTAGTGCTTATTGTGCAAAAAATGCTGGCCGAGTGATTTTTTCTTCTCCATTAGTCTAAGTATATGGTCTTGCCCAGCTTCTCCGGGGTTTCGGCAAACAGGAGCTCGCCCGGCAGCTCCTGCAGGAAGGATGAGGCGGTACGCATGTCGAGGTTACCGAATACGGTGCGCATCATTGCAAACGAGAGGTACAGTTTTTTCTCTGCACGGGTAATAGCCACATACATCAGTCGGCGCTCCTCCTCTACCCCGCTCGAGGCGTCCTCCTCTCTCGCGTACGGGAACAGTCCTTCCTCGAGCCCGACGATAAACACATATGGAAATTCCAGGCCTTTGGCGGCGTGCACGGTCATAAGCCGCACGCGGTTCTGCTCCTCTTTTATCTCGTCCTGGTCGCTCGCCAAGGCAGCGCTCTCCAGGAACTGCTCAAGTCCTTCTGGTACTGGCAATGCATCGTAGCGGCTCGCCAAGGACACAAGCTCGGCGAGGTTCTCCAGCCGCTCTGCGCCCTCGATCTTATCTTCCTTGAACGCTTTCTCCATGCCGCTCTCCACCACGACCATGCGCACCAGTAGCGATGGCTGCAGTGCCTCCGCGCTCCTGCGGATTTTCTCAAGCAATGCGCGCATGCCGCCGATGCGCTCGCGCATCTTCAGCGGCAGCGCCGCTTCCTGCCCCGACAATATTTTTACCTTGGTTACTTTGCCTATGCCGGGCAGGGTGTCGATGACGCGGCCCAAGTCGGCCGGCGTTTCCTGTATCGCCGCGCGTATAAAAGAAAGCGCGTCCTTGACCTCTTTGCGCTCAAAGAAGCGCGTGCCCAGCACCTGGTACGGTATGTCCGCTGCGAGGAGCTTCTCTTCCAGTGCGCGCGATTGGAAGTTGGCGCGGTACAAAATGGCGATGTTCTGGCACCGGGTCCCCTCCTGGCGCAGCTCCGCTATCTTGCGCGCCACAAAGAGCGCTTCGTCTCCCCCGTCGCCCGCTATATATAAGGAGATGGGCGCTCCCGCTTCCTTACCGGTAAACAGGTTCTTAAACGGCCGGTTCTGGTTGTTAGAAATCAGTTCGTTGGCCGCATCGAGTATGTTCTTAGTCGAGCGATAGTTCTCTTCCAAGAGGACTGCGCGCGCCTGCGGATACTTTTTCTCAAAGTGCAGGATGTTTTCTATCTTGGCGCCCCGCCATCCGTAAATGGTCTGGTCCGGATCGCCCACCACGCAGATATTCTTTTTCGGTCCTATAAGCATCTCGGCCAGGTGCTCCTGCACCGCGTTGGTATCCTGATATTCATCTATATGTACGTAGCGCCAGCGCTCCTGGTAGTGCGCCCGAATTTCGGGATGCTTTTTCAGGAGCTCGACCGCGCGCAGCAGCAGGTCGTCAAAGTCCACTGCGCCGTCCTCGCGCAGGGTCTTCTCATACAGCGCCCAGGCGCTGGCGATAGTCCGCTCCCTGAAGCTGCCGGCGGTCTCGGTGTATTCGCCCAAAGATATCCCCTCTCCCTTGGCGCGCGATATGGCGCCCAAGACCATTCGGGGCTCAAACTCTACCTCGCCTACGGCTTTGATGGCCGCCTTTATCTCGCGCAGGCAGTCCGCCCGGTCGTAAATTGCCGGGGTGCGCTTGTACCCCAGGAGCTTGGCATGCTCCTTTATAATAGACAGCCCTAGCGAGTGAAAGGTCGAGACAAAAGGCGTTCCTCCCCCTGCCTGGCCGTATTCGGCCAAGAGTGCGGCCACCCGCTGCCGCATTTCCCCCGCCGCCTTGTTGGTAAAGGTGATAGCCAGGACCTCCTGGGGCTTAGCCCCTTGCCGGATAATCTCCAAAATTCGGTGGGCAATGACCCGGGTTTTGCCTGCTCCGGCTCCGGCCAAGACCAGGAGCGGTCCGTCTATTGCCAAAACAGCCTCTCGTTGCGCACTGTTTAAACCGTCGAGATGGTTCATATACCTAAAGTAGCGCGAAAACCCTTAATTTACAACCATTTTTCGGGATTTTATCCCCTTTTTATGCACAGAGTTCATAATCGTTGGTTGACGTGCCAATTCATGCTGGCTACAGTTACCTATGTGCTGGGAGGGAGCTTAAATTTGGCTCAATAGAGCCATTTTTTAGCGGAATGACGCAGAAATCACGTTAAAACTGCCTCAAGTTTTGATAGTGAACCCAGTACAACCTGCTTTGTCACAAAAAAAACTCACTCCTTCTCCTCGGGACGCTCGGTCCTTTGCGGGGAAGCTCAAAAAAGCCGTTGTGTACTTGCTGCTCGCTAGCGGGTCATCTTCGGGGCTATTGGTCCCCACTGCCGCCTCGGCCGGCTTCTTTTCCATATCTACTCTCTTAGAGAGGATAACGCCGCAGGCAAGTGCTGCGGCCCCGTCCCAGAACTCCCAGAATGTTCCCCTGTTGGCCCCCGCTACCAATATCGACCCTAATCCGTCGATTGGCGGCGGTGATGTAAGCGTAGTGGGAGGCTCGGCCCTCATGGCCCAGGAAGGCCCTTCCGGTACCGCAGCCGATATCGCGGCTCGGCCCCAGTCCTCGGCAGTAAGCGTATATACTGTCCATGCCGGCGACAGCCTCGGCGCCATTGCACAGATGTTTGGCGTGTCAGTTAACACGATCAAGTGGGCCAACGACCTAAAGAGCGGCACGATCCATGAGGGGCAGGAGCTGGTGATCCTTCCGGTCAGCGGCGTGCGCCACAAGGTCCAGAAGGGCGACACGGTCGCTTCGCTCGCCAAGAAGTATCAGGCGCAAGAAGAAGAGATCCGTGAGCATAACGACATCGTGGGCAATCTTGTGGTCGGCCAGGAACTTCTGATACCTAACGGGACACTCGCTTCGGCGCCTGCCGCCAAGCCCGCAGCTGCAGTCAAGAAAACCGGATCGGGCGCGGGCGCCTCGGTTGCCGCAGGCGGTCCGGCAATTTCCGGCTACTACGGCTGGCCGGTAGCGGGCGGCATCATTACGCAGGGCATCCACGGATACAACGGTATTGATATCGGCGCACCCAACGGAACTACTATATTCGCTGCAGCCGCCGGTACGGTCGTGGTCGCTATCTCCAACGGCGGCTACAACGGCGGCTACGGCAACTATGTGGTGGTCCAGCATGCAAACGGCACGCAGACGCTGTACGCGCACATGAGCCGCGTGCTTGCCACCCAGGGAGCGGCAGTCGGCAAGGGCGAGGTCATCGGTCTCGTCGGCAGCACTGGACGCTCGACCGGCAACCACTTGCACTTCGAGGTTCGCGGCGCCGCCAACCCGTTCGCGAGATAATTCAAAAATACATAAAATAAAACAACCGCTGAATTTTGTTCAGCGGTTGTTTTTTGTGTGGAGCAAAAGAGGTTTGGCGGAGGCTCCGCAAGTGTGACGACACGAGGCTTGAGGAAATTTTTAGCAAAAAATTATCCGTACTCCGCCAGGCCTGCTTTTGCAAAACTCTATCGCGGGAAGATATCCGCGAGCTCTTGAGAGTTGTAGAAGTTGGCGCCGAGCTGGCCGTACGCGTAGGTTTTGCCACCGGTCGTTATCGCAGCACCTGCGGCGCGCGGATTAGGATTCGGGTTGCTTGCGGCAAAGCCGATGTTAAACAGCGTGGCTACTGCTTCCGGGTTTTTTGAGATGTCGAAGCCGGCGCGCTTCCATTGCTCCTGTATTTCTTTTATGTAGAGCGCGGTGTACAGGAGCGAGTAGTAATGATCCTTCGCATCGGTCAGCCGGTTGTATAGCTCGGTACCAGGATCGACGCCGTCTTCGTACGCGATCAGGTCAGCCATTCCCTCGCCCGGATAAAACGGCGAGGCCGGATCGTTGGCATTTCTTTCAATCGCTTCGGCGGTCTCAATTTTTATGCCGGAGACGCCGAGCGAGAACTGCGACAGCGAGCCCAAGATCTTGAGCGGCTCAAAGTAGCGCTTGAACACCTCGCGGTTGGATGTAAAAAAGCGCACCTGCTCGGGCACCACGACCGTCGCTATCATGCGCGCATCAACGCCGGTTTCTTTTGAAACGCGCGCAATAACACCCGCATCTTTCTGCAGTCCGCCTTTGACCACGACCCACTCCGGAGTCTGGTTCCAGTCGCACGATTTCGCCGCGTCATCTGTGCATGGCTGTGCCGGCAGTGTCGTCGTGGCCGTATCCAAAAAGAACGCGTTGCGCTCGTCAATCGAGCCGCGCACATTAAGAAGCCCGAACTGCATCGCGGCAAACACCGCGACAAAAGCGGCGCCCACGAGCGCGAATACTGCGACCACTGCGATGCCGATCCATTTCCAGATTTTCATGCTGGCTATACTAGCAGAAATAAATATTCCTGCATGCGCGATGCGCGCTTTGGCCGCGGCTTTTGGCATCCGTGGCTGTTGCACAGCTTTGTGAAACCTGGGGTGGGCGCTTTGGGCAGACCCAACTTGTGTAACACAAGTTGGCCTAGATGCTGGGTTTTTTGGAGATCTGCTTCTGTGTAACTTCCTCATCCATATAGCGCCAGAGGTACATGCATGCCAAAGTTCGGTGTCCGGCCCATGGCCGTGAAAGCCGCTCCATCTGGGCGGGCGATGGCTTGGCGCGGAGCCCAAAAAGCTTCTGGAATCCTTTCTGAATACCCAGGTCGCCGGTCGGCAGAATGTCCGGCCGGTTGAGTGTGAACATCATAAACATCTGCGCCGTCCATTCGCCTATCCCTTTGACGGCAACTACGTGCGCGATAATTTCCTGATCAGTCATCTTGCTAAATAATTTTGGATTGATCGTGCCGTCCTTGAACTTGAGCGCCAAGTCTTTGAGGTAGCTTGCCTTCTGCCCCGAAAGCCCGGCTGTGCGCAGCATCTCTGTTTTTATTTTCAGCACGTCCTCGGGTGTGGGGAATTTCTTGTCCGGAAACAGCGCTGTAAATCTTTTTAAAATAGTCCCCGCCGCCTTGCCGGAGAGCTGCTGGTAAATGACAGATTCGCACAGAGCCTGGAACGGCTCCGTGGTGTGCTTGCGCCGGAACCACAAAGGCCCGAAGTTTTTTATAAAAGCGCCCAAGTGCTTGTCCTTCAAAAGGAAAGTGTGCGAGTCTTTGTAATGTGTTGTCATGTCCTAGCGAGTGAGCGAATAAAAGCTTGCTTTTAATTCCGAGCGAGCGACGGACATACGAGACGTCCTCGTGCTCTTATACCGGCATCATACCCGCTCACGGCTTTTTGCGGTACACAAATAAAATCACCAAAATGCTATACTCTCCGCATGTCTAAATATACGGGAGGGTGCCATTGCGGAGCAGTTAAATACGAGGTCGAGACAGACTTGGAAAAAGTCATTGAGTGCAACTGCTCGCACTGCCACAAGAAAGGATTTCTGCTTACGTTTGTCGACAAGGACAAATTCGCGATTATCTCAGGCGCCGATAATCTGAGCGAATACCAATTCAATAAAAAAGCTATACGCCATTTGTTCTGCAAGACCTGCGGTGTACAGAGTTTTGCCGAAGGAATTTCCTTCCCCCAGATTGCGATCAATGTCCGCTGCTTGGACGATGTCGATACCAAGTCGCTCAGTATCGAGCAGTACAACGGAAAAGATATCTAGCTTTTCCTCTCGCGATATTGCAGGGCTTCTAAAACATGCGAGTCGTTTACATCCGGCGCGCCGTCAAGGTCGGCTATCGTGCGCGCGACTTTTATCACGCGATGATACGCGCGCGGCGAAAGGGCCAGACGCGTCGCGGCTCTTTCCAAAGTTGTGCGGACGCCCGCAGTCAGCGGTACCAACTCATCAAGCTCGCGCGGGGAAAGCTCGCTGTTGGTCTTGTTGGGATTTTTAGTGTGCACGAACCGCCCCTTCTGCGCGGTACGCGCCTTTGCCACTTTCTCGCGCGCGATGCGCGTTTCAGTCCCCTCTTTGTTTCTTTTGCCCAGCTCGCTTAACACCACCGGGCCCATAGTGCTCCATAGATCGATGCGGTCGGCGATGGGGCCGGAAATTTTTCTTTTATATTTTTCCAAACTAATCGGCGTGCAGGTGCAGGCAACTTCCGGATGCCCGTAGTTGCCGCACGGGCATGGGTTCATCGCGGCGACGAGCGTAAAGCGCGCCGGGAATATCGCCGTGCCGCGCGCACGGGCCACCGATATGACCCGGTCTTCCAAAGGCTGGCGCAGCGCCTCGATAACCCGCCGCTCGAACTCCGGGAACTCGTCCAAAAACAAAACGCCTTTGTGCGCGAGCGTTGCCTCGCCCGGCCGCGGGTTTGCTCCGCCGCCCACAATCGAAACGTAGGAGCTGGTGTGGTGCGGAGAGCGGAAAGGCGGCAGGGTCAGAAGTTCGCCGCGCAAAACGCCGGCGACCGAGTGTATGCCGTTTACTTCGAGCATGTCATCGAAGTTAAGCGGCGGCAGTATGGATGCCAGTGCGCGGGCCAGCATGGTCTTGCCGGTACCAGGAGGACCCGACAGTCCCAGGTTGTGCCCGCCCGCCGCGGCGATAATAGCCGCGCGCTTGGCAGACTCCTGTCCGCGGATGTCTTCAAAGGCAAATTGTCCTTCGCCCCAGCTAACCTCAAGCTTGGTCTGCGGCGCGGGCGCAAGCTTAACTCCGACTTTCTTTTCTTTGGCCTCCGGGGTCTTCTTTTCGTTTAAAAAATCTACCACTTCCTGCAAGCTCTCGGCGCCGTATATGTCTATCCCGCGGACCAGGGCCGCCTCTTCCTCGTTGCCTTTGGGTACGAACACGGCCTGCTTCCCTTTCTTCTTGGCCTCAGCGACCAGGGGCAGTATGCCCCGCACAGGCTGCAGTGCCCCGTCCAAAGACAGCTCGCCCACGAACAGGTACGGCTTGGGGTCAAAGCGTATGTCCCCCGCCGCCAATAAATACGAAAGCGCTATCGGCAAATCAAACATCGGCCCTTCCTTCTTTAAGTCTGCCGGGGCAAGAGAGATGACTATTTTTTGGTTGCGCGACTTGGGAGACTCGAATCCTGAGTGCTTAATGGCTGCTGCAACCCGGTCGCGGGACTCCTCGACCGCCTTATCCGGAAGTCCGACGACAGTAAAACTATGGAGGCCGCGCGAAAGGTCGGTCTCGATGGAGACTAAGTAAGGAGAGAGCAAAGAGGTCTGAGCCCCGTGCACCTTCGCGTACTGCATATAAAATAGTATATATGAAGAATTCACCGCTAGTCGGTGAATTCTTAGAGTAGAGGAAAAGAAGTTTCTCCGGAGCCTACAGGTGAGCCATGCAGGTGCGGGCGGCCGGGTTTGCCTCAAGACGTTCCTCCTCTATAGGAGCCTGGCAGACTTCGCAGGTGCCGTAGGTCCCCTGCTCGATGCTTTCTAGTGCCTTTTTAACATCTGCCATTCGGGCCGAAAGGGTCGTTACCTCCTCGGTGCGCTCGTCTATCTCCTCTATCTTGTCGGCAGCCTCGTTAGGCTCGGCGATTGGGCTCATAACATCCATCTCGGGCGCCTTGGCGGTCCAAATTCCGTTGTCTCCCTCTTGTGCGATATCGCCCAGCTGTTTCTCCAATAAGGAAAGCTCCTCGTCCAGCTTCTGCTTAAAATGCTCAGTATTCATATGGCCCCAGTATACCTTGCCCTACTCTGGTACCCAAACCTCCCCTATTGCTGGGGCAGCGACAGGATGCTTGCCTGGGACAAGCGCGAGATGATCTCGCGCAGAGTCGCGTCGTTGGTGGTAATGACTATGGTCGAGCGATCGAGGAAGGTCCACAAGAGCAGGATGTCGCCGTCTTGGTTGAGTATTACGCGCGTGTCGCGGTTCTCCACTATCTTGTCGGCAAAGTTGCCTACGAAAAACTGCGGTGCGGCCTGGGTCGGGGTGGTCGAAGCCGTTGTTGATGCGGTTTGTGCAGTGGTGCTGGCAGAGGTGGTGGCCAGGGGTCCGGTGGGGACTGACGGGCGCGCATGCACGGCTGGCGTGCGGTTAAACAGGGGCAGGAGGTCGGCCCGCATACTGGTCTCCCACGCGAGCATGCCCGAGTAGGCGGTCTCGTAGGAGTCGGCTTTGAGTATCATAAAGGCCTGATTCTCGTCGTAGCTGTGGATACCCAAGAGCATTTGGGGCTCAAGCGTGCGCAAAAGCGCCGGAGGGATCGTGCGCGCCAAAAGCGGCAAGAAATCCTGCGCGGCAAACTCCTGAACGCTGCCGTCTTGAGATTGAGCAACGACCTGCAGGCGCGCGATAAGGCCCAATGAAAGGTTGATAGAGTCGCGGGCGGCGACCAGCTTCTGCATGGTGGCGCTGCGCGAGTCCTCGGCAGAGACCGGTACGGTCAGGGTGCTGTCGACGAATATGAAAGGCGCCGGCGACTGCTCGGCGATAGGCACCGGCTGCAGGCGTATATAGAGGTAGTAGCTGATGCCGATGGCAAAGAGCACAAACAGGGCCCCGCCCGTTATCATGAGCATTTTCCCGAGCCATGGCCGGCTGGGTTCGGCTGCCAAACTGTCTCCCAGTTTTGCCATGCCGCGGCGATCGGCTTCGGCGGCGGCAATGGTAACGACCGATACGTTTTTCTTGTCTACTAAACTTTCAATATCGCCCTGGTAGGTCTGCAGCGGCCGCACCATAGGGGCGTCTTCCTTGTGCTGGGTTGGCACTGGGGCCGGCGCTTCCTTGGGTGCTTGGGGCAGTGCGGCTTTCTGTTCCTGCTCAAACAGTGCTCCGGCGTTTATGCGCTGTGCGGAGTCTACCGAAGGCGCACCTTTTTTAGGGAGTATGAGCTTGTCAAAGTCGACATGCCCGGCGCCCGTCTGGTGGGCAGCCTCCGACGCAGGAGCAGCGGGTACGGGAGTCGGCTGCGGCGCAGGGGTCGCAGGATTAGGCGCTGTGTTCGGGTCTTGTGGTGTGTTCTGGTCCGGCATTGGTTGCAGGGGTAAGTCCGTGGCGGATAGCGAACTCGGGGTCGGCCATCTTTATCGAGAGGTTGATGCGGCCCTTCTCGTCTATCTCCTTTATCATAACGCGTACTTTGTCCCCTATGGCAACGGCATCAGAAATCTTGTTGATTTTGAATGGCGCTACTTCTGAGACATGCACGAGGCCCTCGGCGTCCTTGCCTGGTCCCACGCGTACGAACGCGCCGAAGTCCATAAGCCGGGTTACTTCCCCGTCATAGACCTCGCCCGGCTTGTATTCCTTGACCAGGGCCTCGATCATCGCCTTGGCTTTGGCCGCGCTGCCGCCTTTTCCGGTAATGAACACTGAGCCGTCGTCTTCTATAGTAATATCGTCTACTTTCGTAATGTCGCGGATGCCGTTTATGGTCTTGCCTCCCCCGCCTATGACCATGCCTATCTGGTCGGGCTTTACCGTAAGCGAGAGTATCTCAGGCGCGCGCGGCGATATATTCGGTCGGGGTGCTTGAATTTCTTTCTCAATAACGTCGAGTATCTGCAGGCGCGCCGCTTTGGCCCCTGCGAGTGCCTCGGTCAGTATCTCAACCGGTATGCCGTCGAGCTTTATGTCCATCTGTATGGCGGTAACGCCTGCGCGCGTACCGGCGACCTTAAAGTCCATGTCGCCGAATTCGTCCTCAGGGCCCTGGATGTCGGTCAGCACTTTGTACTTTTTGTCTTGCGCATAATCGGCAGAGAGCATCAGGCCCATCGCAATGCCGGCGACCGGCGCTTTAATCGGCACGCCGCCGTCCATGAGCGCGATGGTCGAGGCGCACGCCGAGCCCATGGAGGTCGATCCGTTAGAGGCCAGACACTCCGACACCAGGCGTATCGTGTATGGGAAATCCTCTGCGCTCGGGAGCACGGCCTCTAATGCCTTTTGCGCTAGGGCACCATGTCCGGTGGCGCGGCGATTAATGCCGCCCATGCGCCCCGTTTCTCCCGAGGAGTACGGCGGGAAGTTGTAGTGATGCATGAAACGCTGTTTGGTGTCGTGCTTCTCCATCGTGTCGATTATCTGGTTTTCGCCTGGGCCGCCCAAGGTAAGCGCGGTAAAGACGTGCGTGCCGCCGCGATAAAAGATCCCCGAGCCGTGCAGTACGGGGCTGACCCCGCCCGCTTTGGCAAAGAGAGGGCGTATCTGGTCCATGGGGCGATTGTCCGCGCGCTTGTTCTCTTCTACTGCTCCGCGGTGTATTTCCTCGTCTACCTTGTCCTCGAAGAATCGCTTGGCTGCGCCCTTAAGTTTGCCGAGCTCCTCGGTCTCCCCTACCCGCTTCATGTACTCATCCTCAAGCGCATGTATCGCGTCTTTGCTCGGCGCACCGCAGAACACCGCCGCGCTCATGCGGCTTGCGAATTCTGCGGCATACAGGTCCGTTAAGGCCGCAGGCAGTTCGGGCTTGGCGGCATCCTTCTTTGGCTTTCCAATTTCTTGGATAATCTTCTTCTGCCAGTCTAAAATTTTGTTATGCTCCTCGACAGCTTTGCCAAAGCCGGCCGCAATTACATCTTCTGTAATTTGCTTGGAGCCTACTTCTATCATGTTGATAGTGCCGTCTTTGCCGCAGGCTAGAAGATCGAGCGATGCGTTCTCCCTTTCCTGGTAGGTAGGATTTACGGCGAGATTGTCTCCAATGCGCACCGCGGCGACCGGCCCGCCCCACGGTATCGGCGATGTTGCGAGCGCCAGGCTTGCGGCGTTGACTGCTAGCTGCGCCGGGTCGTCCTCGCCCAAAGCGAGCACGGTTATTACTACCTGCACCTCTTGGCGCATGTGCGCGGCAAACAAGGGGCGTATGGTGCGATCAACAATGCGACCATTGAGTATCGCCGCCTCTGACGGTCTCCCCTCGCGGCGCATGTACTGCGATCCTAAGATTGCCCCTGCGGCATAGTAGCGCTCCTCGAAGTCTACCGTCAGCGGAAAGTAATCGATGTCGTCGCGCGTGCGGCTAGACATGACCGCAGTTGCCAAAACCGCGGTGTCGCCATAGCGCAAAATGACCGAGCCCTGCGCCTGCTCAGCCAAGTCCGTAAATTCCGCAATCATCGACTTCTTTCCGACTTCGAGAGAAAAAGATTTGCTTTGCATCGATAAACTGTAGCAAAAAAGCCCGGGCTCTGCGAGCCGGGCTTTTCATTTATTTTTTTATTTGATTACTCCCCCGACATCTTAATAGCCGGGTCCTCGCCGTCGGTCTTGCCGTCCCACTCCTCTTGTACCTCGGTGGTATCAGGGCTGGTATCGGCGTTGACGCGTCCGGCGTTGCGGTCAGACCCGGCAGTGCCGAAGCCCGGTATCCACTTGGAGCCGCCGCGGTAGCCAATGAGATAGTTGCGCGGATCGTCGCACATATCGATAAACTCGTCTGCGGCGTCGCGCAGCTGGCCCGAGGATGACTTGCCGAAGGCAATCACCTCCACCTGGCAGCCGTGCGCGTATTTTAGGTACTCAACGACCGGGACAAAGTCGCCGTCGCCTGTCGCGAGGATAATAGTGTCGAGCTTCTGCGCCATGGCAACGAGGTCAACGACGGTGCCCAGGTCCCAATCGGCCTTCTTGGCGCCACCGGCAAAGACGCGGATGTCCTTGGCCTTGGTCTCGATCCCGAGCTTGTTAAGGGCCTCAAAGAAGCCCTTTTCCTCCTCCGACTCGGTGCGGATAACGTAGGCGACGGCGCGGATGAGTACGCGGCCGGCCACGGCCTCCTTAACTACCTGGCCGAAGTTTACCTTGGCCTTGTAGAGATTCTTGGCGCTGTGGTACAGGTTCTGCGTGTCAATGAATATGCCGACACGCTGGGCTTTATGCTTAATGATAGCCATATGTTGTGGTCGCTCTGGCTAGGCTCGGGCCGGCAAACAATATGCCACCCCTGCCCTGCCACACGAAAATTTAGAAAATAAAAACGCCCCTCCTAATAAAGTATACACCTCTGCTGCAAAAATATTTCATGAACCCGCAAGCGCGAGTGGCTTTACTTCTTAAGGCCGAGCTTCTTAATAAGAGCGTTGTAGCGCTTCTTGTCGCTGCCCTCGAGGTACTTCAAATGAGTACGGCGGTCGGCAACCATCTGCAAAAGGCCGCGGCGAGAGTGCTTGTCCTTGGTGTGCTTACGCAAATGCGAAGTAAGCTCGTCAATTTGTTTGCAAAGCAAAGCGACCTGGACCTCCGGCGAGCCGGTGTCCGTAGCATGTACTGCGGTCTCCTTGATGATTTTGGTCTTTTTTTGCTTGGTAAGCATAATGTGTATGAAACGCGAGGCGAAGTGCCCCGTATCAATAAGCATAGCACAGGCGCTTGTTTTGCGCAATACCCGGGGTCTGGGCCATGGTAAAATTGTGCGACACATCCCATGGCTGACCTAAAAGAGCTCAAATCGCAGTTTTTGGAGTATCTCGAGATCGAGAAGGGCCGCTCCGTCAAAACGGTCGAGAATTACGACCGCTACCTCTCCCGGTTCCTGGCTCATAGCAAGCTTTCCTCGCCCCAGAAGATCACCGAGCAGGCAGTGCGCGAGTTTCGCCTGCACCTTAACCGCCAGCCGGGCACCTCGGGCTCTATGAAGCTCAAGACCCAGAACTATTACATGATCTCGCTGCGGGCGTTCCTTAAGTTCCTGCGCAAGCGCGATGTGGAGAGCCTCAATCCCGAGCGCATTGAACTGGCTAAGGTAGGCCAGCGCGACTTGGACCTCATTACCTCCCAAGAGCTCGAGCGCCTCCTGAGCGCCTCACAATCCCCTACCCAGTCTAAAAGTCCGGCTGCCCTGCTTGTGGTGTTGCGCGACAAGGCTATGATGGAGCTTTTGTTCAGCACGGGGCTACGCGTGTCCGAGCTCTGCCGGCTCAATCGCGACCTGGACCTCTCGCGCGACGAATTTTCCGTGCGCGGCAAGGGCGAAAAGGTCCGCGTCGTGTTCCTCTCCCCTAACGCCAAGGACGCCATAAAGAAGTACTTGGACAAGCGCGGCGATATAGACGACGCGCTTTTCGTGCAAATGGGCAAAAATGCCAAAAATGCCAAGGATCTGCGCCTGACGCCCCGCTCGGTCGAGCGCACCATCAAGCACTACGCCACCAAGGCGGGCATTACCCGCAAAGTAACCCCGCACGTCATACGGCACTCCTTTGCCACCGATCTTTTGGAAAATGGCGCCGATCTGCGCTCGGTACAGGCGCTTTTGGGCCATCAGAACATCGCCACAACCCAGGTGTATACCCACGTAACCGACAAGCACCTGCGCGAGGTGCACAAGAAGTTCCACGGCCAGCGGCGTAAATAAAAAAAGAAGCGCGGCTCCGGGTATCCGGAGCTGCGCTTTATTTCTTAGTTTCAGTATTCCCTGCGAGGAATATACCTTTGCGAGGGAGACCGCCACTGGCGGCCCTCTCGGCGGGCTTCTCTCGACGCAGGCTCAATAAGGCAAGGAAGCCGTGTTGGATCGGCAGGCTCTTCTATGAATTCAGAAGAACTTGCTGACCCTGTATCGGTTTCGCCCGTCCCCGTCTGATCGATATCCACGTGTGTCTCCCCATGTAATAGGTTGCCATAAACGCATTAACAACGGTACAGACCAAGCTGTATCTAACGCTATTTGCCTGATAGTTATATGAAGGGATTTGGGGGATGGCAGGGAGAAAGGGCGCGGCAGAATACCGCGCCCTTATCAGGTGACTGAATCAATCGGGAATAGTTTATCGATCATCTCATCGAATAGTTTCGTGTAGCTCTTCCGTATCTCTCGGGTATAGGTCCATTGGCAGCCGTCCAAGAGGTGCCTCAGTAGGCTCAGTTCCGGACTTTTTTCAGAGAACTCTGTCTCGGGGCGCATAAGATCGGGATCATGGTCAGACATAACACTCTCTCTTCCTGAAGAACGCCGCAACGAGCTCTTTTGTACCATGCGGGCCTGTACCGGGAGTGAAGGAATTTCAAGACACGGGCCATTCCTCGCGGTATAGTTCTGGCATGAAACTCGTGTCCTGGAACGTTAACGGCATCCGCGCCGTGCATAACAAGGACCTGTTCGTGCCTTTTATAAGGGAAATCAAGCCCGACGTGCTCGCGCTCCAGGAAACCAAGGCCGAACAGGGCCAGGCGGTCATCGACTTGCCCGATTATGAGGAGTATTGGAACTCCTCTACCCGCAAAAAGGGCTATTCTGGCACCGCTTTCTTTATAAAAAAGGGCCTCAAGGTCCATAAAGTGCTCCTCGGCTTCCCCGAGGCCCTCGTTGCCAAGTACAAGCTGGGCGAGGACGGCTATGGCGACCCCAATACCGAAGGAAGGGTCATAGCAGTCGAATTGGACGATTTTTACGTGGTTAACTCCTATACGCCCAACAGCAAGCCCGACCTTTCGCGCCTTGGTCTGCGCCATAATCAGTGGGACCCGGCCTTTTTGGCTTACATGAAGGCTTTAGAGAAGAAAAAGCCCGTTTTGTTCTGCGGCGACCTCAATGTCGCCCACCAGGAGCAAGACTTGGCCAACCCCAAGGCCAACGTCGGCGAGCACGGTTTTACCGACGAAGAGCGCGAAGGCATCGACCTAATCCTTAAGGCCGGCTTTATCGACAGCTTCCGTTTTTTCACCCCCGAGGGCAACGGGCATTACAGCTGGTGGAGCCATTTTGCCAACTCCCGCGCGCGCAATGTGGGCTGGCGCATCGACTATTGGTTCGCTTCAAAGGCCCTTAAAACCCGCCTAAAATCTGCCGCAATTCTCCCCGAAGTCCTAGGAAGTGATCACTGTCCAGTTGTTCTAGAAATTAGAGACTAACTACCTAATTTATACTGGAAAGGCGGTGCTCAGATTCCGGCCTTGTCGTTTTAGAGCTAAATTAGGGCAGATAACCCTCTTAGTAGGCGTTACAAATGAATGCCACAGGCGTATACTGAGCGTCAATGTCCGAGGATTATTATCTGTATTTTGATGATTCGGGGATCCGGTTCCCCGAAAAACAACAAGCCCAGCGTAAGGACGGGATGGATTACTTTGCTCTCGGAGGCCTCCTGTTTAAAGGGTCTGATCGCGGTGTCATAATCGAAGCACACAAAAAACTTTGTGAAAAATGGAACATATCCTACCCTTTACACTCCTCGGATATACGAGGGAAGCGGGGAGATTTTGCTTGGCTCAATGAAAAACCCAAGCATGATGGCTTTTTCGATGATTTTAATGCACTACTATGCGGCGTCCCTGCCCTCGGTTTTGCGGCAGTTGTAGATCGAGTTGGCTACAATAAGCGCTATGAGGAAAAATATGGCGAAAAACGCTGGTGGATGTGTAAAACAGCCTTTTCAATACTGGTCGAGCGAGCTGCTAAATATGCAGATGAGAATGGAGGTCGTTTGAAAATCCGTTTTGAAGAGTGTGGAAAACGCGAAGATCGCGCTATTTTGGAGTACTTTAAGGACCTTAAAACGTCTGGTATGCCTTTTGATACTGAAAATTCTGCTAAGTACGCGTTTCTAAAGCCTGAGGACTTTCAGCGCATATTGGCTGGAGAACCGGAGCGGAGCACTAAAAAGTCGCCTCTTCTACAGGTTGCAGACCTATACCTCTACCCAATGGCAAAAGGGGGTTACGACAAGGAATTTCCTCCCTTCAAAATGCTTATGGAAAATAAGAAACTTATTGATTCTATTCTGCCAGAGGCAAAAATCGCCAGTTGTGGCATCAAATATAGCTGTTTTGAACGCTAAGGTAGCAAAAAACCCAGATTGCTCTGGGTATTTGCCGGCCCGCATACGCGGACCCCGGGGCTTGCGCCCATGGCAATATTGTACCCTAGAATAATGAATTTCTCAAGAATATTGGGTTGAAAGCTTTAAATTGAAGGTAGTAGGATACACAAAACTGGGGAAAAGTTTCCTTGACGGTAAATCTATAAAATAAGAAATCAGCATTTATTCGATAGGTTTTTTAAGTATTTACTGACAAATATCGTGTACTAGGACTCAATTCTCTAAAAGAACATTCTAGTGCAATACTTTAGAGCTTTTTGAGATTACAAACGTATGTTTAGAGCTATGAAATTATCTTTTTAATAAGATCTGCAATGGCTGTACAGAATTTATTTCTGTCAAAAAGTTATAACTTTACCTGTGTTTAAAAAGTATTTTTGTAACTACTTTCTGACAAAAGGTAAAATGGGTGTACAGTAAGGCCATGGCTATAGACTATAAAGCTTCAAGCGAGGCAAGCCGCCAAGCTCTGGTCCAGGCAGGCCTAACGCCTAGTCAGTCAGCTGTGTATGAAGCGCTCATACACTACGGACCACAGAAGGCAACCCGGCTCGCCTTTTTGGCCGGGGTGCCCCGGACCCTCAGCTACAAGATGCTCGAGGAGCTCCAAGAGCTGGGCCTGGTAGTTAAAAAGGATGAGGCTGGCCGGGTGTCTCTGTTTACCCCTGCCCACCCCTTTAAGCTCAAAGAGCTGGCCGAACGCCGCCTGGAGGACGCCCGTTCGGCCAAACAGCTGGTAGAGGAGGTTTTGCCCGCCTTGGTGCGCAATTTTGACAGTATGCTCGGTTCTCTGCCCGAGGCAGAGCTCTATGCCCAGGTGGCAATGTATGCCGGCCGGGCCGGTTT
Organism: Candidatus Adlerbacteria bacterium; assembly: GCA_028286685.1. Lineage (GTDB taxonomy): Bacteria > Patescibacteriota > Minisyncoccia > Phycocordibacterales > SBAW01 > GWA1-54-10. Next base: position 113,327 of record JAQBRA010000005.1, read on the forward strand.
GGGTGACTTAAGCGCTCAAGAGCGCCTGCTTATGCAAAAAGCCCTTACGGATCTGCTGGAAACCTTACAAAAATAAGGCGACGCCGGGAGCGTCGCCTTGAGTCCTTTCCCCTACACCGGGCCCAAACCTTGGGAGCCGCAGGGGGTCTAGGGACTTATAGGTAGTATATAGAGCCATTTAGAAACAACAAAGCCGCCAAATCGTGGGTTTGGAGATGTTATGTTCCACGTAGGCGGCTTATTTTCGCGCTTCTTTCATGGCAGCTCTTGGGAACTTAATTGTTTTTCCTCGGTCAATTAAGCGAAATCGACAGTTGTCGAATCCACATTTTTGAAGGTTGATAGATTTCCAACCTGATTTCTAGAAGAGATGTCGTGAAATTGCGCCCTCCATCTGCAGATGGGGGTTGTTTAACGCCTGCACACAGGGCAGGGTGCGGCGAAAAACGCAATGCTGTGGAAAGAACTCTTGACCTAATTAATTTCCCCGCGACCGGAAGGGTCTTGAGGCAATGAATTAATTACTCGCTCTCTGCCGTTGATAGTACGCATGTAAAGGACATGAGTAAAGGACACGCTTGGGGATAACTGTCCTTAAAGGACAAGCTTAGTCTACAAAATGCTTCTTGTGGATGTCTTTTATCTCTGCGGCCTCAACTTCTTCTTTCTTCTCTTTTCCCTCTGCGCCCAATGCTTTTAGGTCTTCTTCAGAAAGCTGCATGAGCTCCCTTGCCCTGTTCTCCAAGTATTCAGCTGTGTTCCTTTTCGGATCATCCAATACTTCCTCCAGTAGCGCATGAAGCGTCCAGCCAAACTTAGGGCCTGGGGTCTCACGTGTAACCTCCATAAGCCGCTTGCCGTCGATCTTAAGCATCGAAACTGATATGGGGTCCCGGCGCGCCTCGTCTATCATGGCCTGGTACTTGCGCAGCCTAAAGGGCTGTTCCTTGGGCCTCCCCGTCCCTATCCGGTCGCAGATGCGCAGCTGTATAAGCTCATCGACATGCTCGGGGCCGACATTGCGGATGATCCGGCGGACGGCTGAGAGGGTGATCTTCTCCGGATCGCTGAAAAACATGTGCCAGCGCACCAAATTGGCGGTTTCCTCTATGGTTTCACGTGAAAATTTGAGGTTTTCCAGGATCTTGCGGGTCATTCGGGCCCCTATGACGTCGTGGCCGTGGAAGGTCCAATCCTTCTTCCCTTCGTCCCAGCGGCGGCTCTTGGGCTTGCCTATATCGTGAAACAGAGCCGCCAGGCGTACTGAAAAAGGCCAGCCTTTGTCGGCGGCGTGCTGCAAGGAGCGCATATTGTGCTCAAACACGTCATAGCTATGGGCTTGGTTCTGGTCGCAGCCTATCCCCTCCTCTAGCTCCGGCACTATATGGGTCAAGAGGCCCAGCTTTTGGCACAGCACCAGAGCATCCATAGGCTTTTGGGAGTTAATGATCCTTATGAACTCGGCCTGGATGCGTTCTTTGGAAATTTTCCCCAGCTGACCGGCAGTTTCCCCTATAGCAGCTAAGGTGTGGCCCTCTATAGCAAAGCCAAGTTCAGCCGCTATGCGTATAGCGCGCATCAGGCGCAGGGCATCCTCCTCGAAACGGGCCTTGGGCTCCCCTACGGCGCGCAGTATTTTGGCTTTTATGTCTTTTATGCCGTCATAAAGGTCAATCAGCTTATCTTGGCTGAGACTATAGGCCAGTGCGTTGATAGTAAAATCGCGGCGCTTGAGGTCATCGGCAATGTCCTGGCTAAAAATGACGCTGTCAGGCCTTCTAGAATCGCTGTAGCGGCCTTCAAGGCGGTACGGCGTAACCTCTATCACTTTGAGCCTCTCGTCGCTTACAGCGGCGTTTACGACGCCTACGGTGCCAAACTCATTGGTGTAGTACGTTTCTTCAAAGAGACTTTGTATAGCCTCAGGCGTAGCGTTGGTGGTTACGTCCCAATCTTTAGGCTCGCGGCCAAGCAAAAGGTCGCGCACGCATCCGCCCACAATGTAGGCCTCGTGCCCTGCCCCCTCAAGACCCTCCACTACCTGGCGCACCTCTGTGGGTATCAGGCTGGGCTTTAGTTCCATAGGAATTCTTTAGTGCGGTCAGGGGTAATCGAAACCCCGTCTCGTCCTTGGCAAGGACGCGTTCTACCACTAAACCATGACCGCAAATGCTAACTGGTACGAAGATGACTATAGCATATTTTTACTGGTAGACTAGGCCGTAGCTGTTCACTATGCGCCCGTAGCTCAAAGGATAGAGTACTTGGCTTCGAACCAAGGGGTTGGGGGTTCGAGTCCCTCCGGGCGCACACCTAAAACACAAATCACCTGCCCTGCGGCAGGTTTTGTGCTTAGGTGTGAGACGGAGCGTTGTTTTGCACTTGCAAAACCGCGAGTCGGGGATGAAAAGCAAACAGTTTTGCTTTTCATCCGGTGCCGAAGGCAAGCGCCGATGCCGCTTGGCGGCAGGCGCTAGGTGGACGCGGCCTGTGACCACCGGACAAATCACCAGATAACGACTTCTAACAGACAGCCAGGGTGTGGACTAGACAAACCCATATATGCCAAGGAATTTGGCAATAACTGTGGATAACATTGGGGACATGTGCATTAAAAGGACGTCTTTATGGCTTTTAGGGGCTAATTTGGCATAAATGAAGTCTTAATGTTACATATGAAACGTTAGTTACACGGTTCACGTGAAAACTCCAAAGCGACAATTAGGGGATACGGGCGAGGGGGTAGCTTGCCGCTACCTGGAACAAAGGGGGTATAGGGTGCTTTGCCGCAACTACCTTAAGCCCTGGGGAGAGATAGACATTGTGGCCGAGAAGGCAGAAAAGCTGCATTTCATTGAGGTAAAGTCTGTTTCACGTGAAGCAGGGCAGGGGATTGGTTCACGTGTAACGGGGTATAGGCCTGAGGAAAATGTACATCCTGCCAAGCTTAAGCGGCTCCATAGGGCTATTCAAACCTATTTGCTGGATTATAAAGTCCCTGAAGATAAGGAGTGGCAGATAGATGTAGCTTGCGTATACCTGGACTTTTTGACCCGAAAGGCTAAGGTAGAGGTGCTAGAAAACGTTATTCTTTAAAGTTTTTTAAAGGACACATAAAAGACATCCTATTCTGTGCTACAGTGGCTAGTGTTTCAGGGTGTGCCGAAAGAGGGGAAGTTAATCGGGGTATCGTATACCGGTAGTACGCTTGCTTTGGGAGCAAGATGACTCAGTTCGATTCTGAGTACCCCGACCAATATGGAGAAGATAACGCTTATCACTAAGGCTCAGACCGGCTACGAGCTTCTGGACTCAGGGAATGAGGAAAAGCTCGAGCGCTTCGGCGAGCAGGTATTGGCGCGTCCGGACCCGCAGGCCCTATGGCCCAAGCGCCTTTCAGGGGGAGAATGGGCTGCTGCAACCGGCCGCTATGTGCGCGAGGGTGGGGAAGGGAAGTGGACTGGCGACATCCCCAAAGAGTGGCAGATAGAGCTAGGCGGTCTCAAGCTTTTGATGAAGCCTACATCTTTTAAGCATACCGGCGTCTTTCCGGAGCATGTAACCGGCTGGGAGTTTGTAGAGGATGCCATTAAGAAACAGGGCGGGGGAGTCAAAGTTTTAAATCTTTTTGGCTACACCGGTGGATACACGCTAGCGGCTGCAAAAGCAGGTGCCGAGGTTACGCATGTGGACGCCAGCAAGGCGGCAGTGTCCTGGGCACGCGAAAACGCAGCGCTTAACGGGCTAGGGGAGGCACCTATCCGCTGGATAGTCGAGGATGTGCTGGTATACCTCAAGCGTGAGATAAAGCGCGGGGTTAAGTACGATGCCATTGTCATGGATCCGCCGGCCTTTGGCCACGGCCCCAATGACGAGCTGTGGAAGTTCGAGGAGCATTTTTTGGAACTGATGCGGCTTTGCCAGGAGCTTTTGAGCGATAAGCCGCTCTTCGTGCTTATAAACGGCTATGCCGCCGGCTACTCGTCCTTGGCGTTTGCCTACAATTTGCAGGATATAAAAGAAAAGTTCGGCGGCTCCATAGAATACGGCGACCTCACCATTGAAGAAAAGGGGACTGAGCGCCTGCTTCCTGCCGGTATTTTTGGGCGTTGGGTTAAAAACTAGCTGCCAGATGGGTGCTTGATTTTTTAGCGCAAGAGAGGCAAGCTCATGAGCAGACCGTTCTGCGTACCCACAGAACAAGAGAGAAGCGGGGAAGTAATGTCGAAGAATGGAAAAGGCGCCGTTAAACAAACGCTTACGCACTGCCAGCTTTGCGGCTGGGAGGTAGACAAGCCGTGCGACTCTTTGAGTCGCCTCAAGAAATGCAAGCTCCAGCAAAGAAACAAGGCTCAAGGGGGAGTTGCAGCTGACTTCGTCAGAGCGGTAACGCGAGGAGGTGAGGCGGTAACGTACGTATCGGTGTCGGAAGGGGAACTCCGGGCACTCACTTAAGTATCGAATTTTCGTCAAAGGACGGCCGCCAAGGCCGTCCTTTTTGTTTCTCGGTGCGGGATGGGAGAATCGAACTCCCAACTACAGTTTGGAAAACTGTCGTTTTACCACTAAACTAATCCCGCGAAGCTCCACTATTGTATACTACGGCCATGGACCTTAAACAAATAGCCTGGGGCGCGGGAATTCTATTGGCACTCGCTTTGGTGTTTGGCATCTGGGCGTCCTACACCACTCCCGCCAAGGTTGAAACTCCGCAGCAGCAGGCCCTCGCCGGCACCCTGCAGCCCAATGGCGATTACAAATACAGCGAGTCGACCGAAATCTACACGATAGAGGCTTCCTGGCCCGAAAAGGTGCCATTGGCCACTGCCGAAGCAAGCGCCAAGGCCCGTTTTGCAATCGAGCAAGGGCTTTCCGACGAGATAAACCGCTTTAAGGCGGACAGCAATTTTGCCGGCATGACGCAGGCAGATATCGAGATGATGGGCATCGGCGGCGACCGCAAGTATGCCCTGGCGCTGGAATATAAGGATTATGACGCTCCGGGCTACCACTCGTATGCTTACACCGTATATGCCGACACCTTGGGCGCGCATCCCAACGGCTACTTCAAGACGTTCGTGTTTGATGTCGAGGGTAACCGCGTCATGCTCGCCGACCTGTTTGACCCTTCTGTCAACTGGCTCGAGGAGCTTTCCCTGCTGGTTTCCAATGATGTAACTGCTCAGATGAAAGCTCGGCTGGGGGAGAGCCTCCCGCAGGGCGACGAGGGCCCGGACCTGACCGGCGCCATCTTCCCCGAAGGCCTCTCTCCGTCAGAGGAAAACTTCCAGAACTTCGTTATCGACGGGGATGCGCTGGTTATTCTCATCCCGCCGTACCAGGTGGCCGCCTATGCTGCAGGCTCCTTCGAGGTCCGCATCCCGTTTGCAGACATTGCAAGCAATCTGAAGGTGGGCGTGATGCGATAGGCCATACAAGAACTCCCGCAGAAACGAAAAAGCCCCGAATATTCGGGGCTTTTTCGTTCGAGGGGATGAAACAGCTAGCTACTTCACTGCCTCCTTGAGAGCCTTGGCGGGCTGGAACTTGGGCACGCGCATGGCGGGGACCTGTACGGTCGCGCCCGTGCGCGGGTTGCGGGCCTGGCGCGCGGCGCGCATCTTGGTCTTAAAGATGCCAAGACCGGCTACGGAGACCTCGCCGCCCGACTTCAACTCGGTGACGATGCAATCGATCATGGTCTCGACTGCGCGTTCCGCATCGGCCTTGGTAGAACCCAAGACGCCGTGCACTTTCTCCGCGATATCTTGCTTGTTCATAGCGAAATATGTTGGCTGGTAAAGGTTTTGCCCTGCGCCGCTAGTATACCCCCCTCAAAAAAGCTTGCAACAAAGGGCGGGGGATAGACAAGAGCTGGTTTTTACCGAGCAAACTCTATAGCGCGCAGCTCGCGGATGACATTTATCTTTATCTCTCCGGGGTATTTCAGCTCGTTTTCGATGCGGAGCGCTATGTTGCGGGCTAATTCGCGGGCCTGGAAGTCGGTCATATCCTCGGGCTTAACGAACACGCGCACTTCGCGCCCGGCTGAAATGGCGTAGGACTTCTCCACGCCTTCAAACGAGTTAGCAATGCCTTCAATGTCTTGGAGGCGCTTGATGTATTGCTCGACCGAGTCGCGGCGAGCGCCCGGACGTCCGCCTGAGATAGCATCGGCCACCTGCACGATGTAGGACTCCAGGGTCTCGTACGGGTATTCCTCGTGGTGGGCCTGCATGGCCTTTATGACTTCCTCCTGGACGCCGAACTTCTGCAGCACGCGGCGGCCGATCTCCACGTGCGTGCCCTGTACTTCGTGGTCAAGCGCCTTGCCTATGTCGTGCAAGAGGGCGCCTGCACGGGCCACTTGCGGGTTCGCACCCAGCTCTTCGGCGAGCATGCCGGCAATGTGGGCCATTTCTATGGAGTGCTGCAGCACCGACTGCCCGTAGCTGGTGCGGAAATGGAGCCGGCCGAGGATCATGAGGAGCTTCGGATCGAGATTGAGGACTCCGGTCTCGAAGGCGGCCGCATCGGCCTTCTCCTTGATTATCTTGTTTGCCTCGGCTTTGCATTTCTCGACGATCTCCTCGATCTTGGCCGGCTGGATGCGGCCGTCGATTATAAGCTGCTCGAGCGCCATGCGCGCTATCGCGCGGCGCAGCGGATCGTAGGAAGAAAGCACGATAGAGCCTGGCGTGTCATCGATGATGACCTCGACGCCGGTAGCGCGCTCGAACGCCTTTATGTTGCGGCCCTCCTTGCCGATTATCTTGCCCTTAAGTTCGTCGTTGGGGATAGTGATGGCGGTTGCCATGGTGTCGGAGGCGACCGAGTTTCCGAGGCGGTGTATGGCAGTCGTCAAAATCTCGCGGGCCTTGCGCTCGAGGCGCTCGTGCCCGTCGCGCTCCAGCTTGGTCGCGCGCATCATGAAGTCCTCGTCGGCTTCGCGCTCAATCTCCTGCATGAGCTGCGTTTTAGCCTCGTCCTTGGTCAGTCCGGCCACTTTGGCGAGCTCGCCTGCGCGCTCCGTCAGGAGCGTGTCGGCGCGCTCCTTGATGCTGCGGACCTCCTCGATCTTTCCCTTAAGCGCCTGGACCTCCGAGTCGAGCTCGCCCTGCTTCTTGTCCAGGGCTTCCTCACGCTTAAAAACGCGCTCTTCGGCGCGGGTTACCTTCTCCTCTTTTTCAGCCACGGTCGCATCAAGCGAAGACATGACCTCTTTAGCCTTCTGGTCTGCCTCTTCGGTGATTTTCTGCGCTTGGACCTGGGCGTTGAGGACTATCTGCTTTACCTCTATTTCGATCGAACCCTTACGGGCGAGTACCAAGAGCCAGCGCAGGACGTAGCCGAGCGCCGCTCCCCCCAAGGCCGCCAAGGCCAAGAGGACGAACACTAGTTTTAATGACATAGAAAGGAATCATGAAGTTTGTAGTGAAATGCACAGCCTCAGAATAGCACAAAAGGCAAGGGCCGCAATTCTGCGGAAAATAGTCTGGCCCGAGAGCGCTCCGAGCGCGATACGGGAGATCCGAGGACTTTTTCTGCAGAATTGCGGCCCGGGGCCTGTTTACTTCTTCGAAGTGGGAGTGCTCAGGCCTTTCTGGGTAAAGATCGCATCAATGAGGCCGTACTTCTTAGCGTCCTCGGCCATCATGAAGTAGTCGCGGTCCACATCCTTCTCCACTTTCTCGAGCGGCTGGCCCGATGCCTTGGCAAGAATCTTGTTGAGGCGCTCGCGGGTTGCGATGATGTGCTTGGCGGTAATCTCGATGTCGGTCGCCTGGCCCTGGGCTCCGCCCCATGGCTGGTGGATCATGACCTCGGCGTTAGGCAGGGCAAAGCGCTTGCCTTTTTCTCCGACGGCCAGGATGACTGCTGCGGCGGAGGCGGCCATGCCCACGCATACGGTAGCAACGTCCGGCTTAACGTGGTTCATGGTGTCGAGTATCGCCAAGCCGGCCGAGACCGAGCCGCCAGGAGAGTTGATGTAGATGTGGATGTCCTTCTTGGGATCCTCGGACTCCAAGAAGAGGAGCTGCGCGATGATGAGGTTGGCCATATGGTCCTCGATAGGGCCGGTAAGGAAGATAATGCGCTCCCTAAGCAGGCGCGAGAATATGTCGTACGCGCGCTCGCCGTACGGCGACTTCTCGATAACCATGGGCACGAGCTGGTTTCGGAATCCTTCGGAGTGGTCGTTGTTTTGCATGGGCACAGTATAGTTCTTGACGCCCCAACTTTCAAGGGTGATAATGCGCAGGCAGGGCAATTCTCTTAGTCGTCCAACTTTTGGCGGCTCAACCACCAGGGGCTATCATGTCGAACTACATTCTCGCTGTCGGCGCTTGCATCGTGTTGGTCATTATTGCGTCGATGGGTGCCGTGCACTACGTCGAAGTCTTCTACTCGACGGAAGCCGCAGCCACCTCCCTCTACGTAGCCGCTCCATGCGCAGCCTTCCTGATAGGGCTTATCCTTGTCATGTTTGAGGATTTGCGCATCCGGCTCACGCTGCAATCCCGGGCAGAACGCGGGTTCCATGGGTAACTAAGTGGACGTTCTTTCGTTCATAAAGCGCCTTCGGGTGCTTAAAGGCCGGACTTCGTGTCCGGCCTTTTTTTTCCTATTCCCAAAAGTTGATAACTCCTTTGACGCAGTAAGCGAGCAGGAGTATAACTCACCACTAGACGGTCTTGTTTGGTAAAGCATGTCGTGGTCAGGCGCGTCGGGTGCCAACCGCTCTGCAGGGAATCTGCACCAACTACCCCAAAAACGGGGAAGGTGTCATGAAAGTGTGGAAGTTTGACCATAGGTCGGGACGTCACAGGCTGTGCATCAAGAAAACTTCCTTGGCGGCCAAAGCGGCCCTGGTCAAGTGTTTGGCCAGAATCGAAGGCGCGCGCCATCTGGGCGCAAAGACGGTTCGTTCATAGAGCCGCAAGCAAAAATATTAGAGGCCTGGTCGCAAGATCAGGCCTTTTTCCTTGCAAAATGAGGGTATTTTAGGAGAAGTAGAGGATACTTGACAAAACAGCAATATGGGAGTATAATATAAATATAGGATGATCTTTGAGCAAGAGGGAGAGCGACCATGATCACTTCGACTTTTGCTGGTCTGGCCCTCCTGGCCGCAGCATACTCCACCCATGTGCCGATGCCGGTAGTTGAGCTGGAGGATCTGCTCCAGCTCCCTGTTTCGGAAGAAGTACAACAGCCTAGCTATAAGGGCCCATACGCAGAGTACTGCGAGATCCATGCAGATGATAAAGAAGTGTGCGACTAAAAAGGCGGACCGGAATTTCTCCGGCCCGCCTTTTCTACTGCCTAAATAAATTTTACTTGGTTCCCTCCAGGAGTTTCAGGACCTGCTCGTTGCGCAGCACGGTCTCGATGTGGACCTTAACGAGGTCCGGCTTGGCCTCGGGGAAGTGCTCGAGCGCATGCTTCATCTCGGCCTCGATTGCGGTCGGGTCGGCCTCAACCTTCTCGTCCTCAGCAATCTTGTTAAGCAGGAGCTGGAGCTTGGCGCGCTTGCGGGCCTGGTCGCGGAACTCATCCTTCATGTCGTCCTGCGACTTGCCGACGCGCTTGAGGTAGTCGTCCATGGTCATGCCCATGCGCTCGATATCCTCGCCCATCTGCGCCAAAATCTTCTGCAGCTCGCTTTCAACAAATATCGCGGGCACGGCAAGGTCGGACTTCTCAAGCAATGCCTCGATCAGCTTGCCGCGGCGCTTGTCGCGCGCCTGGCGGGCCTTCTCCTCGGTGATGCCTTTGGTTATCTGCTCGCGCAGCGCCACGAGCGATTCAAACGCGCCCACAGATTTGGCAAACTCGTCGTTGAGCTCCGGCAGTACGGGCTCCTGGCCCTCTTCGGCCTTAGGTGCGCGGCTGCGGCGCAGGTCTTCAAGCGTCTTATCTACCTCCTCTTGCGTGGCCGGCTCTGCCGCTTCAAGAGCGACTTCCTCGGTAAGCTTCTTCCAGTCCTTGGGGACTTCCACAGCAGGGTAGACGCTGGCGCGCACAATGAGTCCTACGGGATTACCGGGAGCAAGCTTGGTGATGGCGACGTTGGGGCGGCCGATAGCGTCCACCTTGTGCGCCTCTATAAGCTCGAGATAAAAATCCTTAACAAACAGCTCGACCGCCTCTTCCAAAACGGCAATTTCACCTACATTCTTAAGCGCCATGTCAGCCGGCACTTTGCCCGGGCGGAAGCCTGGCAAGTTTAGGTGCTCGGCGATGTGCGCCAGGGCCTGGGTGCGGTACGGCTCCACGGCCTCATAGGGAACGTCCCCTGAAAGCTCAACTTCGGAGTCCGGCAGGCTCTTAAGCGCGAATTGCTTCGCTATGTCTGCAAATGTATTCGATTCCATTCGGGCGATAGTAGCAGATTTCGCCCGAATTACAAAGCGTTATTGAGGTCGGTGACGTCGGCATCGGCGCCGCTGGTGCCCGTTGCGTCGAGGTCTGCCTGCATGGCATCTACGGATTCATCTGATGCCGTAGCGGTCTCGGCACCCTGCGCTGCATTCAACTGCTCCTCAGCTGCCGCCTGCTTCTGCTGCTGTTCATAAAAGAAATAGAATCCGCCGGCTGCAAGCAGGAGAACTATTATTACTGCGGCAGCCAAGGGGCCGACATTGCCGGAGCCGGGCGCTGGCTGTGTAGGAAAAGGGTTCTGGTCCATATAAGCGTCGATTAGCGGTTAATTATCTGGTAATTGTAGTCTGGGTAGTTGAGGTGGCCGTAGCCTCGGCTCTGATCGAGCGCAGCAGCGTTCCTAAGTCGTCCTTGGCGAGCTTGAGTGCATCCTCGGCAGCCTTTACCGCGCTGCGCACCGCCGGTATTTCCGCTTTCGGGGTCGTAGTAGCCATTGCAGCCTGGAGCGTCGCATTGACGGAGATTATCTTGTCGTCTGCAGCGTCAATGCTCGCGCGAGCCTCAGCGAGAAGCGCTATCGAGGCGTCCATGTCGCGGCCCCCTGCCTCGAGTTCGCCTATGCGGTCTTCGGCGCGATCGGCAATTGAGGCAAGGCGCACCGAGGTAGAGGCGAGCCGATCAGACACTTGGCCGACCAGTTTTTCCACCCGATCGCCGAAGCGCTCATGAGCCTTCTCGCGGGCCTCTTTGGCGCGCTCCTGCATAGTACCGCGCTTCTGCTCAACCAGTGCATGGATGGCATCGAGCTTCTTCTTGATAACTTCGCGCGTGGTCGAGGCAGTCCCCTTAAGCTCGGCGCGGGTGGTAGAGGCAACGTTTCGTATCGCAGGCCCTAGTTTTTGTAGTGCCGCCGGACGGAGCTTTTCCATCGTGGTCGAGGCGTGCATCTCAGCTTTGAGGTTTGGGCGCACATCTTCTGTCTGCGCGAGCACAAAAGACGGAGCAAGGAGAAGCGAGGCGGCTACAAGGGTGGCGAGTTTTTTCATAGAGAGGCGGAAGTAAATTAATCTGTTACTGCGTATCTAAAGTATACGTGAAATGCCCGTCATGTGATGACGGGCATGGGGAGAGGGAATTACTGCGGCGCTTATAAGGGCTCTACTGCGCCTTTCTTTGCTGGTAGATCGAAACTGACTTCTTCACGGCTTCTAGTGCCGCTGCCTTGTCATAGATGCCTTTTATCTCGACCGGGGCCGGCTTGCCCTTAAGGGCCTTGTAGGTCTCGAAGAAATGCTGGAACTCCTTGAGGCTGTGCTTGTTTATGTCTTTGAGGTCCTGCACGTCGTCCCAGCGCTTATCTTCCACAGGCACGGCGATGATTTTGTAGTCGCTTTCCCCGCCGTCGACCATGTCGATGACTGCCACGGGGCGCACGGCTACCAGTATGCCCGGGTGCAAAGGGAACGTGGTCAGCACGATGACGTCGAGAGGATCGCCATCCTCCCACAGGGTCTGCGGCGCAAAGCCGTAGTCGAACGGAAAGGGGGCCGAGGAGTAGTTGGCGCGATCGAGCTTGATGAGGCCCGTGTCCTTGTCGACTTCATACTTGTTTGCGGAACCCTTCGGGATCTCGATGATGACGTTTATTTCGTTCGGTGCGTCATCGCCCAGGGGTACGTCGTGCCAGAGGTTCATATAGTAAAAATTAAATAGACTGACTTAATAACCCATACATCATATATAGCGGCGGCGCATAGTGCAATAAAGAAAAAGCCCGGACGCATGTCCGGGCTTTTTCTTTTTGATTTGTTTACTCAGCTTCGAGCGGCGGGGGAGCGATGTCGGCCGGGTTAGGGGCGTCCGCTATATCTTTGTCGGAGGTCGGCTTGGTGCCGCCAACGCTCTGGATATCAAGGCGCCAGCCGGTGAGCTTGGCCGCCAAGCGCACGTTCTGTCCGCCGCGCCCGATTGCCAAAGACTGCTGGTCGTCGGCAACCTTAACCAGGGCCTGGTGCTGCTCCTCGTCGAGGTTCACCTCGAGTATGCGGGCCGGAGAGAGCGCCTCCTCGATAAAGCCCTTGGTATCCTCGTTCCACTCGATAATATCGATCTTCTCGCCGCCGAGCTCGGAGGTAACGGTCGAGACGCGCACGCCGCGCTGGCCAACGAGGGAGCCTACCGGGTCCACATGCGGATCGGTCGAGGTAACGGCCACTTTGGAGCGACTGCCGGCCTCGCGCGCGATAGCCTTGAAAATGACGGTGCCGTGGGCAACCTCGGGTACCTCGAGCTCGAAGAGCTTCTTGAGGAAGTCAGGATGCGCGCGGGACATGCGCAGGTAAATGCCGCGAGGAGACTCCTCTACTTGGTAGAGGAGGGCGCGGATGCGCTCGCCCTGGCGGTAGCGCTCTCCCGGGATCTGCTCGTCGTAGGGGAGTATGCCGGTAGCGCGGCCCAAGTCGATGTAGATATTGCCGCGCTCCATGCGCTGCACGGTGCCGCTAACGATATCGCCCTGGCGCGCACCGTACTCGGCAACGACCGAGACCTTCTCAGCCTCGCGGATCTTCTGGATGATGACCTGCTTGGCGGTCTGGGCGGCGATGCGGCCGTAGTCGTCCTTGGCTTCAAGCGGGAAGACGAGCTCTTCGCCTACCTGGACGTCGCGCTTGATGAACTTGGCATCGGCCAAGAGGATATGCTGCTCGGGGTTGTAGCGCGGCAGCTCGGGAACAATGTTGCCCTCGGCATCAAGCTCCGGCTCCTCTTCCTCTTCGCCTTCCTCCTCCATGCGCACCGTCGACTCGTCGACGACCTCCTTTACCTGCTCGAACTCGGTCGTGCCGGCGCTCATGTCCAGGCGGGCGCGGATAACCTGGCCCTTCTTGGCGTACTCCTTCTTATATGCGGTCGCCAAAGCGGCCTCGATGGCCTCGATAACCTTCTCGCGCGGGATGCCCTTCTCTTCTTCGAGCTCGCCGAGGACCGAGTTCATTACTTTTAAATCCATCATATATGGGTGCGTTATTTAAATTTTTTAAGTCTGAAGCCTCTTTCCGTTTGGAAAAAAGAAAGACCGCCCACTCGGGGCAGTCATTCAGATACGTTTATCCTACCCCCAGGCCCGTATAAAGTCAATAGTGTTATATAATGAATGCAAATGTACGCCGATGACCAAGTATTTGGGCAGTTTTTAGTTGACGCGGGGCTCCTGTCGCGCTCACAGCTCACGGATTTGAGCCGGAGCGAGGCGCCGCTTTCCAAAACACTGGTCGATTTGGGCATCTTAGGCGAGGACGAAGTGCGCCGCGCCCAGGCGCATGCGTGGGGCGTGCCGTTTGTCATTATCGAGCCCCATGACATTCCGCTTGAGGTGCTGGCGCTTGTCCCCGAACCGCTTTCCCGCCGGCACGGTATCGTGGCTTTTGCCGCAGACGAGCGGGGCGTCTCTCTGGCGCTGCTCGACCTCTCTGACTTAGAGGCTGTCCGGGCCCTGGAGGCGGAGGGGCATTTCGGCGGGCGCCGGGTGGTGCCGCACTTAACGACAAGCGAGAGCATCAAGCGCGCGCTCCTTAAGTATCAGAAGCATCTTAAGGAAAAATTCGGCGAGCTGTTGTCCGATGGCCGCCATGTTGCCGAAGCGCTCATAAGCCATGCGCTATACAGCAAGGCTGGGGGTGCGCATGTGGACCTCTCGACCCATGGCGCCCTGGTGCGCTACCAGATAGGCCACGCGCTCCATGAGGCCTTCTCTTTATCCGAGCAGGCGGGCCAAGCGCTCATAGGGCAGCTCAAGACGCTGGCCCGGCTCTTGCCGGTGGCGCGCCCGCAAACGGGCGCCTTTAAGTTTGAGAAGGACAACGAGATGATGCATATCCATGTATCTACGACGCCGACTGTCAGCGGCGAGCGCCTGCACGTGCGCTTTGCGCGCGCAGGACGCGGCCAAGAGGGGCATACGCTTGAAGCGCTCGGCTTCCATGGAGAGAATTTGTCGGCTTTGCGCAAAACGCTGCATCATCGCCGCGGGCTTGTGGCGGTCTCGGGCACCGAAGGGTCGGGCAAAACCGCTCTTTTATATACGCTTTTGGATTTGTTGCAGCATCCCGGCATGTCCGTGGCCACCGTAGAGGAGCGGGTGGAGCGCCGGCTGCCGTATGCGGCACAGACCGAGGTGGGGCCGGGGGTCTCGGCGGCGGCGGCGCTGCGCGCGGCCTTGCGCCAGCACCCGGATATCCTCATGGTAGGCGACGTACGCGACCAGGAAACCTCTTCCCTTATAAGCGCGGCTGCCGCTCGCGGCGTATTTGTCCTGGCAGGAGCCTTGCAAGAGGACTTTTTGCCGCAAGAGGGCGTGCTGGTGCGCGTGGCCCTGGCGCGCCGGCTTGCTACCAACCAGTTTGTCCACAAGGCTCCGCTTACGCGCGCGGAGTCAGAGGCGCTTGAGGGGTCCGCTGATTTTAGAAAAGTGTACGAGGCGCTCAAAGATGAGCAGATCATCGACCCGGGCGTTGCTTGGAAAGATATAGGCTTTGCTCGCCCGACCCCTTCAACGGAGTATCCGGAAGGCTACGACGGCTTCATCGGCCTCCAAGAGGTCGCTGCTCCGGGTTTTGGAACTTTAAATGTAGCGGAAGATGCCCTTTTCAAGTCGGCGCAAGGACAGACCAGTATCGAGGAGGCTTTGCGCGCCGCAAACGGGTAAATGATATAGTTGCTAGGTGTCAAAAAAACTTTTTGTAGTCGGAAATTGGAAGATGTACGTCGACTCGGCTGAGTCGGCAAAGAAATTCGCCAGCTCGCTGCGCAAGAAGTCGCGCTCGTTCGTCGGCGTCGAGGTGTGGCTTGCGCCCGCCTTTCCCTTCATTGCTCCCGTAGCCCTGGCGCTCAAGGGTTCGACTATCAAAGTTGGCGCGCAGGCCCTATCTGCCTACGCCGATGCGCCGCATACCGGAGAGGTGTCGGCCCGGATGCTTAAGGGCCTTGGCGTTTCATTCGTAATCATCGGCCATTCCGAGCGTCGCGCGCTCGGCGAGGACGACGAATCAATCCGGGCGCAGCTCGTACAGGCCGGGGAGGCAAAGCTTGCGGCGATATTGTGCGTGGGCGAGCATGAGCGCGTAGCGGACGGCTCGCACTTTCAAGAGGTTGCCAACCAGCTCAGTCGCGCGCTCCATGGCATGACGATACCCGCGGGCCGGCTTATGGTGGCCTACGAGCCCGTATGGGCCATAGGCAAGTCGGCAGCGGAGGCCATGCAGGGCGAAGAGGTAGAGGAGATGGCGATCTTCATACGCAAGATACTCTCCGAGGCGCTCGGGCGCGAGGCGGCCAACAAGGTGCCGATACTTTACGGCGGCTCGGTAGAAGCGGCAAATGCGCAGGCGCTCATTAAAGAGGGCGGCGTCAGCGGCCTCTTGGTAGGACACGCGAGCGCTGACGTTGATTCATTTATAGCTATTCTCTCATCATGCAAGAAGTAAAATCGGTCAGGGACGCGGATGTTAAAGGTAAACGCGTCCTGGTGAGTGTCGACTTTAACGTGCCCCTTAAGGACGGCATGATTATGGACGATGCGCGCATTCGTGCCTGCCTGCCCACCTTAGAGTTGTTGTGCGGCAGGGGAGCAAAGGTGGTCCTTATGACGCACTTGGGCCGCCCGGGCGGCAAGGAGGTTGCTAGCTTGAGTGTGGCGCCGTTGGCGCGCCGCTTGGGCGAACTGATAAATCAGCGCGTGACCGTGGCGCCCGAGGAAAGCGATCTTATGATGCTGGAGAACCTGCGCTTTGATCCGCGCGAGGAAGAAGGGAGCATGGAATTGGCGCAGGAGCTCGCTACTTTCGGCGACCTGTTTGTTAACGAAGCGTTTTCCAACTCGCATCGCAATCATGCCTCTATTGTGGGCGTGGCGACGCTCTTGCCGAGCTTTGCGGGCGTACGCCTTATGGAAGAAATGGAAAAGCTGCAGCAAGCGCTTACGCCGCCACCCGGTTCCTTGGCTATTATCGGAGGCGCTAAATTCGAAACTAAGCAGCCGCTTATTGAAAAATTAATGCCGCACTACGCCCGCATCCTGCTGGGCGGCGCCTTGGCCAACGACGTGATACGCGCGCGCGGGCTTCCGGTCGGCGCTTCACTCGTATCAAACACTCCCGCGAGCGTGGAGATCGCCAGCAATGATAAATTGGCTGTAGCGACCGATGCCGTTATGGAGAAAGAAAATAAAGAAGCGCGCACCGGCCTCATTGTCGACGTGCGCGCCGACGAGCGCATCGTGGATGTGGGCCCTGTAACGGCAGCCGCATGGTCGCAGATGGCCGAGGATGCGCCCTTTGTGCTTTGGAACGGCCCTCTGGGCATTTACGAGGCCGGCTACACCGAGGCAAGCGATCTGGTTGCCAAGGCCCTTTCGCGCAGCAACGCGCACGCCGTTGTGGGCGGCGGCGATACGGGTGCCGCGCTTAAGAAATACTCCTTCGACCCGGCTAAAGTATTCCTTTCGACCGGCGGCGGTGCCATGCTCCAGTTTTTGACCGAGGGCACTCTCCCCGGCATTGAGGCGTTGAAGAATTCCAAACCGGGTATATAGTAGCGGCAGAGCAGTTGGCATGAAGGAGGATGCAATGCGTCAGCCGGACGACCCGGGAGTAAACAAGGTAATCAGCAGGAATGTGCCAGCGCGCAGAGAGTACGGAAATTTCGCCCCGCTACTCTTTGCCGTATTGGTGGCGCTAGCGGCCAGCTTGGCCGCGTTCCAATACGTAACCGGTATCAACGTGGGCTTTAAATTTTGAAGAAGGATGCAAATGGCGGACCGATTGGCCCGCCATTTTCCTTATATCCCGAGAGTGGTGTCTTTAAGTTTCAGGGGAATGAGATGGATGTGCACGTGCGGAACTTCGGTGCCCACTATGCTCAGGCGTACGAAGTCAGCCCCATATTCTTCTTTGAGCGCTGTAGCGTGCTTTTTTGCCGCACGGAAGAGATTGTCCGAGACCGCATCGGGCAGGTCGATAAACCAGCGGTGGTGCTCGCGAGGTATAAGGAGCGTGTGCCCGGGCGCTTTGGGGTGCATATCAAGGAAGCCGATGGTCGTGTCGTCTTCATAGGTAATCTTGGCCGGTATCTCGCGCGCGATTATTTTGCAAAAAATGCAGTTTTCCATACACCTCAGTATACTAAAGAGTAATGAAAGAGTATCTGGTACGGGACAGGCTGCACGACAGCCTGCTGGAGCATCTTATGCTCGCGCGCGGGATAGAGGAGTCGGGCTTTGCCGACTTCCTAGAGCCTGACTACGTAGCGCACAGCCATGACCCGTTCCTGCTTCCGGGCATGGGGGTCGCGGTAGAGCGGATTATTTCGGCTATTAAGAATGCGGAACCGATATGCGTGTGGAGCGACTATGATGCCGATGGCGTTCCTGGCGGCGTCATGCTCGCTCATTTTTTCCGCGATATCGGTTTGCAGGTGCGCCACTACATACCGCATCGCCACAAAGAGGGGTACGGGCTTAATAAGGAAGGCTTGAAGGCACTTGCCGAGCAGGGCATCAAGCTCGTTATTACCTGCGACCTGGGCACGACCGAGGTCGAGCATATTGCCTTTGCGAATTCCCTAGGCATCGACGTTATCGTGACGGATCATCACTTAGAGCCCCCGGTACTGCCTGATGCATTAGCGATCATTAATCCGAAACTAAGTAGCAGTAAGTATCCCTTCGACGGCCTTTGCGGCGCCGGTGTTGCCTGGAAGCTGGTGCAGGGCGTGCTGCTCAAATACCGGCCTGAAAGCTTTCCGGAAGGGAAGGAAAAGTGGTATCTCGACTTGGTCGGCATCGGTACGCTCTCTGACATGGTCCCCTTGGTGGGGGAGAATCGCATGCTCGCGCAGTTTGGTCTTAAGGTAATGCGCCGCGGCCGCCGTCCTGGACTTGCCGCGCTGCTTAAGCTTTTGCGCATACAACCGCGCACGCTTACCGAGGACGACATCGGCTTTATGGTCTCCCCGCGCATTAATGCCGCTTCACGCATGGATAGTCCGGAAGCTGCGGCCCGGTTGCTGGCGACAGAAAATGTCGAGGAGGCGGGCGAGCTCGCGCGCGAACTCAATAAGATAAACGACGAGCGCAAGACGCTGGTTGCCAGCACGGTTAAGGAAGTTAACAAGCGCTTGCTGCTTGGCGGGCTCGAGGGTCCGGTCATTGTTATGGGTAATCCGTCGTGGCGCCCGGGCATTTTGGGCCTGGTCGCTAATAGCTTGGTAGAAGCGCACCAGAAGCCCGCGTTTTTGTGGGGCCGCGAGGGTGGCGAGCTTTTACGCGGGTCGTGCCGCTCCGACGGCATTGTTAACATTGTCGAGCTTATGCGTGCCGCCGGACCGGTGTTTGAGCACTTCGGCGGACATGCTGCCTCGGGCGGGTTCGCACTGCACGAGGAGCATGCGCACGAGCTGCCGGCGAAGCTCTCGGCTGCCTATGACTCGCTTAAGTCTGTAGGTGCCGGAGTTAAGAAAGTAACGGTAGACCGCGAGATGGATCTAAGCGAACTGCCGCATGCGCTCAAAAGCCTCGACCGGTTGGCGCCCTTTGGTATCGCAAACGAGAAGCCGCTGTTTATATTCCCCAACGCGACCATTGGCGCCATGCGCATGTTCGGCAAGCAGCAGAATCACCTCGACATTGTCTTTCAGGATGACTTTAATAAGGTGGGTGGCATCGCCTTTTTCTCCACGCCCGACTCATTCCAAAAGCGCCCCCAAGAAGGGGAGCGCGCCGACGTGGTAGGTAATATAGAGAGGGACTGGAAGAACCAGCCCCGCATCCGCGTTGTCGATATTTTATAGGTTCGAACTCACGTCCCCAGTCAGTAAAAAGAAAATCCGTACTTCCTGAAAAAGAAGTACGGATTACGTCAGCTCAAGACGTGAGTGGAATTCGGCACCCATATCGCGGTAAAGGAAAAAGCTTTTCCTGAAATCCGCGTGACCTTTCCAATCTGCAAGTAACTCGCCAACTGTTACCACTTTGTACATATGGATGTCTATTGCGGTCGTGGCTGTATCGAGAACGCACGAACTCGCATTTATTCCCATAAGCAGCAACTCGGTGGCCCCTAGGGTCTGTAGGGTTTCGTGCAGTGCGGAGTCTTGGAAACCGTCGTCGTGACGCCCTTTAATTCTATGGACACGTGGCACCTTTTTTATTTCTTCCTGCAGCGCTTCAATAGTTGGGCCCCTGCGAGCGTACTCAACAATCACGAGAGGGACATCTTTTTCTGCGCAAGCTCGAATAAGCCTCTTTTGAGCACGTATTAGGCGAGGAGCGGTAGTCTTTGCGAGATTGCTCACGAACTTTTTTTGCATATGAATGAGTAGTACTGCCAGGGCCCGGTGGGCCGCCAGCTGTACTGGCGGCTTTCTTTGGCGAGGCATTTACTATGCTCCATAGTGCTACTTCACTAGTACACAAAGTAACATGTTTTGTTATAAGCCTATATTTATTCCTTTTGCTGCAACGATTCCAACATCGTCCCATGCACCTCGTAAATTTAATGTTAGAAGGCGGTCTGCAAAAACTACTCACTGAATTTAAAAGTTGAGAGTATTTTTTCGGCAATAAGCTTGTACTGCAAGCCTGGATCCAAGGAGAGGCTGTAATACCGGTTATCGCGGGCCACGAGCACAATCTCACAAAAATCCTTTCCTGAGTGTCCGCACAAGGCGTCGAGATAGCGGGTCGCCGGGAGGCCGTTTAGCTGGAATTGCTGGGCTATGCGAGCTTTGCGGGGATTATACATGGCCTCCTCTTCTTTCGAGGGGCCGATAATCCAAAAGTTCACTGACGACGGGCCGTCACAACCTACATATTCGCTTGAATAAGCAGAGCGTAAGCGTATCTGCGCTCCATCCATGCACTCTGCTATAGCCCAATCGGCTGGGTACTGGACTTCCCAGCCATTTTTATTTTTGTAAGTTTTCCAGCCGTCCGTAGGAATGTTAGAGAGGGCATCAGAAAAGCCTGCAGGATACGAAATGCCTTCAGTCGCTGCGCTTGCAGGGGGAATGGTAACGGCAATCTGCTGCTTTTGATATTGATACCAAATGCCGAAATGGAAAGCGCCCCATACCAGGGCAACGAAGAGGATGACGGCGAGAGCCTTGGAATACCAAGTTACTTGGGTATATGTAATGGGGGAACTTGGTTGGGGCTGCGGAGGCATGCAGGAATTGTACACCTCAAAACCCGGCCAGTTGATAACCAAGTTTTTAATTTGGCTAGAACTGCTACAGTTGGGGCACCCATGCCCCCTTCAGAAAATTCACCCCAAGAAGCGAATCTTGCCTCTATCCCTGCTCCGGTCTCTAATCATAAGAAAATATGGCTGCTTGGCGCCGCAGCGGCGGCATTTCTTTTAGCGGGGGCCGGAGGCGTATACGGATATGTTTCTTATATGCAGGCTCGTCAAAATAGTGCTTCTTTGGAAAAGCGCGGCGAAGCGTGGAGCACTTCTACTATTGCCGCGCAGCTTCCAGGTGCGCCGGCATTTACCGTAAGCTATCCCGCCCACTTTGGAGAGCCTCAGGTGTCTGCCAGTATCGGCACCCAGTCGACTATAGACCCTGACAATAACGTCGAAAAGATAGACTTTTACAAGCCCTCGTTGGGGTCGGACGAGACCGGTCGCTTTTTGGGAGGATTCTTCCTCATCGCCCAATTGGAACCAGGGCAGACTCTCGCGGATTATGCCAATGCCCAATTGCTGCCGACTGCAACTGACAAGCTTCAGTATGACCTTACGGTAGATGGCCGTCCCGCTATTGCGCAAAAAGTAACTCCATCAAGTCCGATGACTTTGTACTATATAGAATTTAAAGAGGGGCTCGTGCTGAACCTGACCTTTACTCAAAACAGATACGAGGTAGATCCGGAAGAAGGCCGCGCCTTGCAGGACAAAATAGTCAAAACAATAAAATTTACAAATCAGGTACAGTCTCCGGTCCTTTCGCCTGAGCAAGCTGCGGTACGACTTAAAGAAGATATAACGCTCCTGCAGGGGACTTCCGTATCAGTTAGCAAAAGCGAAGGAAAGTACTATCTTTTCCATTCGTCGGATGGCAATGGTGGCATAGTGGGTATTGCGAAATTGGAAGATGATAGTCATTTTGCTCTTTTGTGGACGGGGCAAGAGGCTCCTAACTGCTCAACCTTCCCCCAAGAAATCCCTCTGACTCTCATGGACACGTGTTACCAGGGTAATGATCTCAGGTCTCGATAGTACTGCTGCGTCTAAATCAACCCTGCGGCTCAACCATCGCCCTGTCTTCGATAAGACTTAGGATAGATCACATGCCCGACTCGGGATTGTTGCGCAGGATAAATACTTGCTAACTAAAAAGGGGGATGGGATACTCTCTGTATTAGGAGCTCATAATTTTTTCATGACAAAGACATTGATTGCAGTAGTAGCGGCGCTCGCGGTTGCTGGTGCAGGTTGGTACTGGTATATGGGGGGCGAAAAGCCCGACGTAGTTGCAGATGATACGTTCGGCACCTATGCATACTCGTGCGACAACGGCGTCAGGTTTGAGATGACTCTCTTCTCGAATGTTTCTTCCGTGGCGCTCAAGGCGCAGGGGAGTGCTCCTTTTAGTGAGGTCGTGCTGGAGCAGAAGTCTTCCTCGACATACGCGACGCAGGAGGGCGAGGTCGTGCTTGTCGGGGATGGGGAAGAGATAAAGCTTACCGTTGGTGCGGCTAACATGACATGCAACCCTGTGCCCAGCGACGACATGGCCCCATTCAACTGGGGCGGTGCGGGCGAGGGACCTGACGCGAGCGCAAATTAAAACCTCGACCTATCGCGAGTCTCTGGAGTAGCCGTACTGTCGTACCGGAAACCGTTACGCGCTATACTGCGCACATGCAAGAAATCCTTTTATTTACCGACGGGGCTTCCAAGGGCAATCCGGGCCCGGGCGGATGGGGTGCCGTGGTGGCAGGACACGGCAAGGCCACAGAGCTGGGTGGCGCCGAGCCGCACACCACCAATAACCGCATGGAGCTGACGGCCGCCCTGCGCGGCCTCCAGCATGCCAAGAGCCTGCCTGCGGGCCCGCGCGTACTGCGTACCGACTCCTCCTACGTTATAAACGGCATTACTAAGTGGGTGCACGGCTGGCAGAAGAACGGCTGGAAGACGCAGGATAAGAAAGACGTGCTCAACAAGGACCTCTGGCAGGATTTGGCAGAAGCGGCCCATGGCCAGCAAGTAGCCTGGGAGTACGTAGGCGGGCACGTGGGCATTGTGGGCAACGAGCGCGTCGATACCATCGCCTCCGAGCTGGCGCTGGGAAAGAACGTCGAGCTCTACAAGGGCCCTATCGAAAGCTACGAAATAGACATTGCCAACCTGGCGCATGATGTCGTTTTAAAAGAAAAGAAGTCGTCCTCGCGCACCAAGTCCGGCATAAAGGCCTTTTCCTATATAAGCGAGGTGGACGGCGTCGTTATGGTGCACAAGAACTGGCCCGAGTGCGAGAAGCGCGTGCGCGGCCGCCGAGCCCGGTTTAAGAAGGTATATACTCCGCAGGAGGAGGCCGAAGTGGTCGCTACCTATTCACGCCCGTAATTTTAGGCGTACCATAGAGGGATGAAGACCAGGCATGTCTGGTACGCGGGGTTGGTAATGTGCGCGGTCTTATTCGCGCTTGCTCGCTGGGATATTTTTGAGCATTTCGAGGCAAAGCGCTCGCTTGCTGGGTACGCCGACCGCGCGGCGGTAGTCGCCGGTACGGTCGCGGGGGACCCGGACCGGCGCGCGACGTCGCTCCGGGTTACGCTCAAGGTGGCGACCATAAACGGGCAGGCCGCAAGCGGCAATCTTCTGGCCATGCTCCCGCGCGAGACTGAGGTCGGCTATGGCGACCAGATAGAAGTGCGCGGCGTGATTGAGCTGCCGGAGGCTTTTGAAACCGAGAGCGGCCGCGTCTTTGACTACCCCGGGTACCTCCGCGTGCGCGGCATTTCAGTGGTAATGCAGCGCACGGTGTTGCGCGAGCACGAACCTGCGGGCATGACGCTGCTGGGGCCGCTGTTTGCGCTCAAGCACAGCTTTGAGCATTCGCTCGAGCAAACTATGGGCGAGCCGGAAGTATCCCTGCTTGAGGGCATGCTCTTGGGCGAGCGCGGAGGTTTGAGCCAGGACTTGCTGCAAGTGTTTGTCATCGCAGGGCTCATACATATAGTGGTGCTGTCGGGCTCCAATATCGCCCTTGTGGCCGAGGGTATATTTCGCCTCTTGGGAGCAGTGCCAAGGCTGCCGCGACGGGCACTGTATGTCGCGGGGTTTTTAGCGATAGTGTGCTTTGCACTTATGGCGGGCGGCGGGGCCGCAACCGTGCGCGCGGTCATCATGGGCTCTATCGCAATACTGGCGCGCTACTTGCGCCGGCCCCAGGCGGCGCTGCGAGCACTTGCAGTAGCTTCCATTACGATGATCATCTGGAATCCGTTAGTGCTTTGGCTTGATACTGGATTTATACTCAGCGTTTTGGCTACTTTCGGGCTTATCACGCTCGCGCCTTACGTGGAGACAAAGCTCATCCGCTTGCCTGCATGGAAGACTTTTAATATCCGCTCGATCGTTGCGACCACGCTTGCGGTCGAAGTATTCATACTGCCGGCACTGCTGTATACCTCGGGCGTCCTCTCGTTCGTATCGGTGCCGATAAATGCATCGGTGCTGCCCCTGGTACCCTTGGTGATGTTTTTTGGATTCGTGGCGGGAGTCTTAGGATTCCTGCATCCGCTGCTGGCATTCGTGCCTGCAGTCCTGGCGCAGTTCCTGCTCCAGCTCATCCTTTGGATAGCAGAAACGGCAGCGCGGCTGCCGTTTGCTTCAGTATTAGTAGTCCCGTTCCCGTGGTGGATCGCGGCCCTCGTGTATGTGCCCCTAACTGCGTGGGCTATTTCTGTATATCGGCGAAGCGCTTCTCCAGAACCGACCAATTAAGATTCTTGAAGAAAGCGTCGATGTACTTGCCGCGGCCTCCTGCGCCGTAATCAAGAATGTAGGTGTGCTCCCATACATCAAGGGCGAGGATAATAGGGAGCGTTACGAAGTGCCCCTGGTGCTGCTCGCCGCTGAAGCCTGCCAAGAACTGCTTGGCCTCCGGATCCCAGTACAGAATCGCCCAGCCGGGGCCGCGCGTTGTCGCCACTGCTTTAAGGTAGGGGACTACATGCTCGGCCGCCTTGTAGTCTTTTGCCAGTGCAGCGGAAAGCGCGCTGCTTTCAGATTGTGCCTGCGCCCCGCCTTCAAACTGCTCGAAGTAGAGCTCGTGGAGCCGCATCCCGCCAAACTCGAAGCTGCGGCGGCGGATAAGCTCGGCCAGGGCAAGACCGTTCTTTTCCAGGTCACCTGCATACTCGGGCATCAGCGCGGAAATGGCATTAAAGTTCTTGACGTAGCCGGCGTAGAGCGCCAAGTGCTCCTCTATGGATTTAGCGGAAATGCCCTCGAGCGGCCCTATGTCGAACGTTTTTTCTGAGTAGTTCATGAGGAAATAGTAGCATTTGTAAGGTGTTTTTACGGTTATCCCCAGCAGTGCTTGACTTTTAGCTTGACCTATCCTATAATGGTATTAGGTGGACCGCGGGGCCCACATTTCGATAAAGGGGAGGAAATCTTGGGCAATATGGGGGATTTGAAGAGGATCGTGGGCGTTGCCTGTCTGTTGTCGATCATTTTCGGCGTAAGCTTTGCGGCTGCGCTTGGAACAAAGTTCGACATCATAGTGTGGTCAACGCCGTCGCTGCCGGTTTTGGCGGAGATACCGCCATACGAAATCAGCGTCGACGAGCCGCGCGAGGAATACGTATTCCATCGGGCACAAGCCATATCCGCAATGAACGCGACAATAAAGAAGTAATCCAATGCAGGTGCTAGGCGCGGAGACTACCCAGTCATCCGCGCCTTTTACTTTCCCCTTACACTAAAGGGGTGGAGTTTTTAAAGAAATACGAGGTTCATGCGCTTTTCTGCGCGCTCCTTCTGGGTTGCATTTTTGTTTGGACGACCGTGTATGCGCAAGAGCAGGGCAGGGGCGTGCTTACTTTTGCGATGCTCGACATAGGGCAAGGCGATGCTCTTTTTATAGAAGGCCCGACTGGCCTGCAGATGCTGATAGATGCAGGGCCAAACACTGGCGCGGTGCTGAGTGCGCTTGCCCGCGTCATGCCGCTCGGCGATCGTACGCTCGATGCGGTTATAGAGACGCATCCGGATGCCGACCACATGGGCGGCTTTATCGACGTGCTGGATCGCTACCAGGTCGGCTCTTATATAAGTCCTGACATCAGCAAAACCAATACGGTCATAGAAGCGGTTAAGAAAGAGCTGGCCCAGCAGGACATTCCGGTTTATACGGCCCGCCGCGGCATGGTGATCGATTTGGGCGGCGGGGCGGAGCTCGATATCTTGTATCCAGACATGGATGTATCGGGGTATGGAGAGAAGACTAACGACGGCTCGATAGTCGCCCGGTTGGTGTATGGGGAAACCGAGGTACTGCTAACGGGCGATGCGGCGTTTGATACGGAGAATCATTTGCTGGCGGTGGCGAGCACCTCACTCGCAAGCGACCTCTTAAAAGTCGGGCATCATGGTTCCAAAACCTCGACCGGCAGTGCATTTATTGAGGCGATACATCCGGAGTTGGCGCTTATTTCCGTAGGGGCCAAAAATTCCTATGGCCATCCGACCAAGGAAGCGCTGGAAAGATTGAGGGCAGCCGGCGTGCCGGTTATGCGCACTGATGTGCAGGGGACAATAGTCTGCAGGTCAGACGGCAGGCAATTTGCCTGCGGACTATAGTCTGATACTGTTGCGCCTAGATGCAACAAGGGAGAAGTCATTATGGCAAGTTTTGCCCGGTCGGCTGATAATCCGCGCAGAAGAATTGAAGACGTCATTATCGAAGGGAGAGAACGGGAGCTTGCCCAGGCAAAGCGTCTTGGGGCTTGGCTATCCACGTTTTTTCTCCTGCTCTGGATAGGGACCGCTTTGGCAATGAAGCAGTATCCGGCGTTCTTCAATATCGTCGCCGCATGTAACTAACCAAAAAACCGCCGCGGATCTCTCCGCGGCGGTTTTTTTATTTTTCTTTAAATTACTTGATGAGGCCTGCCTTCTTGAGCGTAACGTAGGCGCCGTTCTTGGTTATCGTGCGGAGGCCCTGGGTCGAGACGGTAACGGTGATGGTCTTGTTGAGCTCCGGGACGAAGATGCGCTTCTTCTGCAGGTTTACCTGCTTGCGAGTCATGCCGGAAGGGTTGAACTTGGTAGCGCGAATACGATTGCTGTATTTGCCAGCCATTTTCGAGCCCTTTTTGGTGATGGGACAGATTTTTGCCATGTTTGGATATGAAAATCCGGGGCAGATCCCCAGAGAACGTTATGGTATCATGATTTTTAACGAATGCAAATGGACATTATATTTGCCATAGGGGTCCTGGTGCTCTCGGTCGTGCTTCACGAGGTGGCCCACGGCTATATGGCCAACTGGCTGGGCGACCCTACTGCCCGCCTCGAGGGCCGGCTGACGCTCAATCCTATATCCCACATAGACCCCATAGGCTCGATACTGCTCCCGGCACTGCTTGTTATTACTCATTCGCCGATGCTTATCGGCTACGCCAAGCCGGTGCCGTACAACCCCTACAATTTGCGCGGCAAGTACGCAGAAGGGTGGGTGGCCTTCGCGGGGCCGGGAACTAACATTATATTGGCGCTCATCTTCGGGCTCATCATTCGCTTTTTTGGCGCACAACTCGATGCGACCTTGTTGACCGCCTTTGGCACCATCGCCTACATCAACATGCTCCTGGCGCTCTTTAACCTGATTCCGATACCGCCACTGGACGGCTCGAAGGTGCTTTCCTCCTTGTTTTTGGCCATATCTCCTAGCTTGGCGCGCGGGTATGACGCCTTCAGGCTCAACTTCGAGCGGCTTGGAGTGCTGACAGGCACGCTCCTTATATTGATGATCTTCTATTTTTTGTCGCCGTACTTTAGCGCGGGGCTCGTGCATCTTTTCGACCTTTTGACCGGGGTGCCGGCATAGCGGGGCAGGGCGGTAGTTGCAGAGCTGGTTTATCTATAGTAAAGTCCTACTAACGCCGAAAGGGCGTTTTCTTTTCGAATCAATGGCACGCCTCTCACAACTCGTACGCAAGGGCCGCAAGCAGCGCCCCAACAAGACCAAGTCGCCGGCTTTGGCGCGCGGTTTTAACGTGCTCAAGAACAAGCCGGTCTTCTACCCGTCTCCGTTCAAGCGCGGCGTCTGCACCAAGGTAACGACCACCACCCCCCGCAAGCCTAACTCCGCTATCCGCAAGATCGCCCGCGTACGCCTCACCAACGGCCAGGAGATCACCGCCTACATCCCGGGCGAGGGCCACAACCTCCAGGAGCACTCGGTGGTTATTGTCCGCGCCGGCCGCGTGAAGGACATCAACGTCCGCTACCAGGTAGTTCGCGGCAAGCTCGACGCCGCCGGCCTCGACAAGCGCCGCCGCTCCCGCTCCCGCTACGGTGCCAAGCGCCCTAAATAAATAGCATTTCTATAATCAACTTATATGCGTCGCCCCGTTAAAAATCGCAATATCGCCGGACCGGACATCAAGTTCAACTCAACCCGCGTGGAGAAATTCATCAACTCGGTCATGTGGGACGGCAAGAAGTCGACCGCCCGCACCGTCGTTTACGATGCATTCGACATCATCAAGGAGAAGGCCAAGGTAGAGAATCCGATCGAGCTCTTCGAGACCGCTATCCGCAACGTCTCCCCGGCCATGGAGATCCGCTCCCGCCGCGTCGGAGGCGCCAACTACCAGGTGCCGCGCGAGGTTCGCCCCGAGCGCAAGCAGGCTATGGCATTCCGCTGGATCCTCCAGGCCGCCCGCTCCGGCAAGGGCCGCCCTATGGCCGAGAAGCTCGCTACCGAGCTCATGTCCGCAGCCAACAACGAGGGCTTCGCCTTCAAGAAGAAGGAGGACACCCATCGCATGGCCGAGGCCAACAAGGCATTCGCCCACTTCGCCTGGTAATTCTAAAAAGATTTTAAAAAGAAGAAAGCGCCCAATCCGGGCGCTTTCTTCTTTTCTTATTATCCTGCCGTGTGTGTTCAATATCCTCTAGGTAGTCGTCCTCTGGAGCGGTTTTTTGCATGATAATGTAGAGAATATGAAAAAGGCAGGATTGCTGTTGGTGGCGCTTGGAGTGCTTTCGATGGCTGGTGGATTTCCGCTGCTATGCATAGACTCGTGCGGCTATTTGCTTGGTATACCTACCGGAAATTATTTCTATATAGGCATTGGATTGCTTGCAGCCGGTTTTATATTGATGCATGAATCTCCCCGCAATCCGGATAGTACGTCCGATGCGGTCGCAAGTTCGTTGGGAAGATCCTTCGTTGTGGTCGGCGGCATTTTACTCGGCTTGTTTATACTCCTGTTCTCCACTTTTATCATAATGACCTGGTTCTCTACGTAACAAATTTAAAAACTCTTCCCGAAGAGCCGCTCCAAGAGGAGTGGTTTTTCTTTTTCCGATAGCAGGGCGATATTCTGCTTTGCCAGCTCGTCCTTGGTTTCCTGGGGCAGGGTAAGGGACTTCTCAAATACCGCCACCACCAAGTCGGACGGGTCGTCGCCCGCTACGCGATTGATGTTAAAGACGCCGCAGGCGCTGCAGCGGTGTATGAGCATCACGTCCCCCAGCCTCTCTTTGCCGTACTTGTCCGTACCCTCATGCTTGAGCGTTGTGCCAATAGGCTCCATGCACCCCAGGCAGTCTGAAGTCCGGTCGCCGGGGGTCTGGTCGACATGCTTGGACCATAGGCAATGGTTACAATGGTTGCGATGATGCGTGCCCATATCCAGGGCAGGGGTTACCTCCAGGCTGCAGTGGCAGCACTCAAATTGGGGCTCGGTAATGTTGTCCATGCGCGCATTGTAACCTGAAGGGACTTCCTTTGCTTTTTGGCCTATTTCGACTACTATAGCGATAACGCCTTTGGCGCATTTTTTAATCCACTATTTACTATATGAACCGCGATTATCCTCTCGAGAAGCTCCGCAACTTCGGCATCATCGCCCACATCGATGCCGGCAAGACCACCACGTCTGAGCGCGTGCTGTTCTACACCGGTTCCCAGCACAAGATCGGCGAGGTGCACGACGGCCAGACGACCACTGACTGGATGGAGCAGGAGCGCGAGCGCGGCATCACCATTACCGCGGCGGCTATTACCTGTTTCTGGGCCAAGACCGACGAGCCGGACAAGAAGGATCCTTCCAAGAAGTACCGCTTCAACGTTATCGATACCCCGGGCCACATCGACTTTACCGTGGAGGTTAAGCGCTCGATGCGCGTACTGGACGGCGCAGTCGTCGTATTCGACGGCGTTGCCGGCGTGGAGCCGCAGTCGGAGACCAACTGGCGCTACGCCGACGAGGCCAATGTGCCGCGCCTCTGCTTCATCAACAAGATGGACCGCATGGGCGCCTCCTTCGAGAAGTCCTACGCCTCGATCCTCGACCGCCTTACCAAGCATGCCGTGCGCATGCAGCTCCCGATCGGCGCCGAGGCCGACTTTGACGGCGTTGTCGACCTTTTGACCATGAAGGCCTACAAGTTCGAGGGCGCGATGGGCGAGATAGTGTCGACCTACGACATTCCGGCGGACCTGATGGAGGACGCTAAGAAGTACCGCGCCGAGCTTATCGAGCGCATCGTCGAGCACGATGACGCCATGATGACCGACTACCTCGACGGCAAGGAGCCTTCTTTGGAGGATCTGAAGAAAGCCTTGCGCAAGGCCGTTATCGCCAACAAAATATTCCCCGTATACACCGGCTCGGCGCTTAAGAACCGCGGCGTGCAGCTCGTGCTCGACGGCGTCGTCGACTACCTGCCCTCGCCGGTAGATATGCCGCCTATTACCGGCACCAACCCGGAGACCGGCGAGCCTATTGGGCGCCAGGCCGCAGACGATGAGCCGTTCTCCGCACTCGCCTTTAAATTGCAGGCCGACCCGTTCGTGGGCCAGCTGACCTTCTTCCGCGTGTACTCCGGTACCGTTGAGGCAGGCTCCTACATCATCAACTCCTCGACCGGCGAAAAGGAGCGCCTGGGCCGCATCGTGCGCCTCCAGGCCGACAAGCGCGAGGAGGTTAAGCAGGTGTTTGCCGGCGAGATCGCCGCAGCCGTGGGGCTCAAGTCCGCTAAGACCGGCCACACCCTTTCCGACGAAACCAACCCGATCGTTCTCGAGGGCATCATTATTCCCGAGCCGGTTATCTCCATGCGCATCGAGCCTAAGACCAAGGCCGACCAAGAGAAGATGGGCATGGCTATGAAGAAGCTTGCCGACGAGGACCCTACCTTCCGCATAACGACCGATACTGAGACTAACGAGACCCTTATTTCAGGCATGGGCGAGCTGCACTTGGAGATTCTTGTCGACCGCATGAAGCGCGAGTTCGGCGTAGAGGCGGACACCGGCAAGCCGCAGGTGGCCTACCGCGAGACTATCCTTGCTCCGGCAGAAGGCGAGGGCAAGTACATCAAGCAGACCGGCGGCAAAGGCCAGTACGGCCATGTGCGCCTGCGCGTTAAGCCGATGGAGCCCGTCAACGAGGACAAGAAACAGGCCAAGAACGTCACCCGCGAGGACCACTTCGAGTTCATCAACAACATTAAGGGAGGCGTGGTCCCCAACGAGTTTATCGGCCCCGTCGAGGACGGCGTGCGCGAGGCCATGGAGCGCGGCTTCGTTGCCGGCTTCAAACTGGTCGACATCTCCATCGAGCTGTACGACGGTTCCTACCACGATGTGGACTCCTCGGAAATCGCCTTCAAAATAGCAGCATCCATGGGCTTCCAGGACGCGCTTACTCGCGCAAAGCCGGTGCTGCTGGAACCTATTATGAAAGTAGAGGTTGTTACCCCGGAGAAGTTCATGGGTGATGTAACCGGATCGCTTAACTCCAAGCGCGGACAGATCGAGGGCATGGAGGAGCGCGGACTTGCGCGCGCCATCAAGGCCAAGGTGCCGCTTTCGGAAATGTTCGGCTACACGACCGCGCTGCGCTCGATGAGCGAGGGCCGTGCCTCCTTTACTATGGAGTTCGACCACTACGAGGTCGTCCCTCCGAACGTCGCCGCAACTATCGTCGCCGCCCGCAAATAAAACAAACAAATACAAAAACGCCCGGGATATCCCGGGCGTTTTTGTTGTTTTGGAAACTGGGGTAAAATAAATCCTGTTACTATTAACTATAGTTGCGCTATGAAAACAGCAGTACTAGCGAGGAGCACCGCAAAAGAAATTACCTTGTTTGCCATGGGCGTTATGGTTGCGGCGTCGATGCTGTTTGCCGTAGCAGCACCCCAGGCCCATGCAGCTGCGCTTAACGAGGAGCAGATCCAGGCGATACTCAACCTGCTTGCGGCATTCAATGTCCCGGCAGCAGAGATAGCGAACGTCGAGCACATTCTCCACCAGAGCAAATAAGCTACGTACCAAATTACGTAATTAGGTACGTAAAAAGCGCCCGGGATATTCCCGGGCGCTTTGCTGTTAAAACGAGGCGACCTCGAGCCGCTCCCTGTGCTCCGGAGGGAAGTACTCCTTCCACCAATCCGGCCGCTGCTTCATATACCGCAGCTGCTGGTTGCTCCATCTAAGCATCTTCTGCTCGGAGGGTTTAAGGGAATCGACAGCCTGTTGGAGCTTGTCGTACTGGTTGCGCAGCGTGAACATGGTGATCGACAGGAACCCTTTGGGTGTTGGCCTGACGATGAAAAACTTGTTGTGCTGTGTTTTGTGCACGACCAGTAGATCGAGCTGATGCCGTCGGAATTCCGGAGCAACCGGTAGAGATACGTACCCCTGTTCAAACAGGCGTTCCCGCAGTTTCTCCAGTACGTCGCGCTGTCTTTGGTTGGTCCGTATGGTACGGGGCATAGCCCCTCCTTGTTGGCTGTGTTGCTATCTGCCCTCACTAAATCACAAGCCGCTCTTCCTTGCCACCTGCTTGCATTTGCGGGCGCTGGTGCTTGAATGGTGCTAGACGAACAAAGAAACACAAAAGAGGAGTTGTACTCTATGTCATCACCTCTGGAGCTGGTCGGAAAGGCGATATCGTCCGTATTCGACCAGAAGATAGTGCCGGAGAATCAGTTCTCCATTGATCTTGTATTCCCCGGCCGCGGAACTTTTCCTCCGATGGAACTTGAGGTCGATTGGGAACCTTCCCGTGACTTTGTTCATTTGGCAATAGGGGCACTGTTCGATCTTTGCCCCTTGGATAATCGGGAAAAAGTCGCCCGATTATTGGAGGAAAGCGCGCAGCCCTTCCTTGAGGGGATATTGGATCCGGTAGTGCCGGACCGTTTCGGTATTTACATCAACGAAAAGGGTGCCTACGTTCCGTGCTTTGACGCCTATGTCAATTACGGATCGCTCGAAGATGGCGAAATAGAGTTGGTATGCGAGAGAGTGCTTGCCCGCGGCTTTCGGATGATGATGATGCTATCGCCCGTATTCTCTTGCATCGAAAAAGGATACCTGCCGGATCGCGGGGAGAGAATGAGCCTGCTCCTAAAAGAACATGGTTCCTGGGAAGTGCAGAGCCGGTCCACTGATGTTCCGGGGAATGGGGCGCGATTGCCGACTCGCTTATACGGAGGTTCGGGGCTGCTTATGGCTCAATAAGCCCTGCAAATGGCTAAGCCCGGGGGAAACCCCGGGCTTTTGTAATGCGGTTGCGCTTTAGCCGTCCTGTGGTATTGTAGGCGCGATTAATTAACCACGCATTTAACGCTTTTTTACCATGCAAAACACCATAAAAGCCTTTGTTTTCGGCGCTCTGGCCCTCTCTGGCCTCGCTTTTGCCGCTCCCGCCTCGGCCCAGACCTACTACCCCCAGGGCTACTCCTCGTACTCCTACCCGCAGTACCAGCAGTCGGCTTATCCTGTTGCCCCGGTTTACTCCCCGTACTCGGCCTGCCCGGCTTTGACCTACAACCTTACGCTAGGCTCTTCTGACCGCACCACCCAGGGCCAGGTAAGCGCCTTGCAGCGCTTTTTGGCCAATCGCTACGGCGACTCGCGCATCTCGGGCGGCTACTACGGCTCTTTGACCGTGTACTACGTAACCCGCTTCCAGCAGGAGCAGGGCGTATACCCGGCAACTGGCGGGGTAGGGGCGCTTACGCGCACCGCTATTGCCCGCACCTGCGGCGGCTCCAGCTACCCGGGCTACCCGACGACCCCTTCCAACCCCGGCTCGACCACCTTCCGTCTCGACCGCAACTTCAGCCTCTCTGAGGGCCAGACTAGCCGCCTCTCGGGCGGGGAGCTTACGGTTACGCTCAACCAAATAGGCTCGAGCTACTCGTACTACCAGAACAATAACGACGAGGCCCGCGTAACCCTGGTTATGAGCTGCCGCGCAGGCACCTATTGCATCTACGCTCCGCAGCAGAGCTACACGCTCGAGGAAGGGGACCAGGTCACCTTCCAGGGCTATGAGGTAGAGCTGGTCTCGCTTAGCTCCAGCAAGGCGACCTTCCGCGTAGTTGATACGGACAATAATAATGATGAAGACGCCACGATAGAGGTAACCGCCCCCAAGAGCAGCACTCAGGTAGATCAGGGCGATACGGTCAAGATTACCTGGAAGAGCAGCGATGAGCCGAGCGACAGCGCGGTCATTCTCGACCTCTACACTAGCGGCGGCTCCAAGATAGGTACCATCGCGATTTCTGATGATTCTGACGGCAGCTACACCTGGCGCGTCCCGGAGCGCAGCACCTACTGCACCATGCAGTACCCCAACGGGCTGTGCGGCTACGATCTGGACGGCCGCTACTACGTAAAAGCTACCCTGGTGCGCGGCAACGGCTTCAATGGCGGGACCACTCTGGATACCGACACTTCGGCCACGTTTACCATCGACCGCTAACCCCCTGTGCGGTTGCATAATCCGACGGCTTTGCTACTATAGCCGTAACGCACCGGCGTGCTTCGTGTGCTTTAAAAGTCGCATTAATCACTAGTTATATTTAATTATGGCATCATTTGAGAGGTCTAAGCCGCACATGAACGTCGGCACCATCGGCCACGTTGACCACGGCAAGACGACGCTTACCGCGTCCATACTCCACACGCTCGACATGGCAAAGTCGCTCGGCTACAGCTCCCGCCTGGAAGGCGTTGACGGTATCGACAACGCTCCTGAGGAGAAGGCCCGCGGCATCACTATCGCGCTCCACCACTCCGAGTACGAGACCCCTAACCGCCACTACGCGCACATCGACGCGCCGGGCCACGCCGACTACATCAAGAACATGATCACCGGCGCCGCCCAGATGGATGGCGCAGTGCTTGTGGTTGCAGCAACCGACGGCGCTATGCCCCAGACCCGCGAGCACATCCTGCTCGCCCGCAACGTGGGCGTGCCGAAGCTCATCGTCTTCCTCAACAAGGTGGACATGGTAGATGACAAGGACCTCGTCGACCTCGTCGAGGAGGAGGTAAAGGAGCTTTTGGCCAAGCAGGGCTACAATGACGCTCCGATTGTCCGCGGCTCGGGCCTCAAGGCTCTCGAGTCCACCGACATCAACTCCGAGTGGTCCCAGAAGGTGCTTGAGCTCGTCAACACCATGGACTCCTACTTCCCGGACCCGGTCCGCGAGCTGGACAAGCCGTTCCTTATGCCGGTCGAGGACATCTTCTCGATTGAAGGCCGCGGCACCGTCGTTACCGGCCGCATCGAGCGCGGTATCGTCAAGGTAGGCGAGGAAGTCGAGATCGTCGGCCTCCAGCCCACCGCCAAGACCACCATTACCGGCATCGAGATGTTCAACAAGCAGCTTGAGCAGGGCCAGGCAGGCGACAACGCGGGCATCTTGCTCCGCGGCACCGCAAAGGATGACATCCACCGCGGCCAGGTCCTCTCCAAGCCGGGTTCCGTTACCCCGCACACCGAGTTCGAGGCTGAGGTATACATCCTCAACAAGGAGGAGGGTGGTCGCCACACGCCGTTCTTCACCGGCTACAAGCCCCAGTTCTACGTCCGCACTACGGACGTGACCGGCGAGGTAACCCTCCCGGCCGGAACTGAGATGGTTATGCCGGGCGACACCATCACCTTCAAGGTCAAGCTCGTAGCGCCGATCGCGCTCGAGGCACAGACCCGCTTTGCAGTCCGCGAGGGCGGCAAGACCGTAGGTGCAGGCGTTGTGACGAACATCATCGCCTAGCGAGCAAGGAACGAAAGCTTGCTTTCGATTCTGCCGCGAGTGACGGCGATATAAGACCGAAGGTGCTTCTATCGCCTAAGTAAACTAAGTTTTGAACGAAAAACCCCGGCACTCGCCGGGGTTTTTCTATTGCAAAATGAGGCGGGGCGGGGCATACTGCATACGTTCGCTATTATCTGTAAGAGTAAGCTAATCGGATATAGGTTACCCCAAAGAGGGGAGAACTAGATCCACATCATTATGGCTACCGCTGAAAAGAAGCCTGCTGCCAAGCGCAGCAAGAAGGTTGAGGCTGCAGCCCAGAAGCTCCGCATCAAGGTGCGCGCTTACGAGCACAAGGTCCTCGACGCCTCCGTTAAGCAGATATTGGACACCGCTTTGCGTTACGATGCAAAAGTAGCAGGCCCGATACCGCTGCCGACCGAGATCAAGAAGTATACCGTTAACCGCTCTACGTTCGTCTACAAGGACGCACGCGAGCAGTTTGAGATGCGCGTTCACAAGCGCGTTATCGACATCCTGGAGCCTACGCCGAAGGTGATTGAGGCGCTCACGAACCTCTCCCTTCCGTCCGGCGTCACGATCGACGTCAAGATGGTCTAAGAGTCGCAAGACTTTAAAAAGAAAAACTCCCCGAACTGGGGAGTTTTTCTTTTCCACAGTTGATTTAATCTGTTAAATTCATATACTTAGAAAAAGACGCTCAGTTATTCAGTTCTTCCGCAGATCTGCAAAAGTGTAATTTCGGCCGATTCTAGATCGGTTTTTTTAGTCGACGCGCAACCAGGGCATTACCGGTGCGCCGACCAAAGAAATTCAGCGAAAAGCCCCTATGCATGGGGGCTTTTTCGTATATAATTTTTTTGCAGAAAGGTCTTCGGGGCACCCGGGCCTGAAGGCCCTCTGTCGGTTCGGGGTATCGTAAACCCTGCTTGGCGGGCGGGGAAACTCGCCCGCCGGGCCCAAAACCTCGCAAGGTTGCGAGGTTTTTACTTTGGTGTATAGTAGGTCCAACGTTAGAGATAGCGTTGATCCACGTCCCAGGGGCTTCGGCCCCCCGCGCCTTTTAAGGCCAGTGCGGGACCAATAGACAACATGAAATTCATCCTTGGAACAAAGGGCAAAATGACCACGGTCTTTACCGAAGAGGGTAGGGCTTTTGCCGCTACCATCATCAACGCCGCTCCCAACACGGTTACCCAGATCAAGACCAAGGAAAAGGAGGGCTACGACGCCGTGCAGTTTGGCGCCGTCGAGGCAAAGGAGGGCCGCGTCTCTAAGCCGCAGGTGGGCCACGCTAAGGGCAAGTCCCTGCGCCACTTCCGCGAGCTGCGCCCGCGCCCTGCTACCCATAAGGGTGCCGTAGACACCAACTTCCCCGAGGTGGGCTCGATGGTGGACGTGTCTGTCTTTGAGGTCGGCGACAAGGTGGTCGTTTCGGCAATCTCCAAGGGTAAGGGCTTCCAGGGCGTGGTTAAGCGCCACGGCTTCCATGGCGGTCCTCGCTCGCACGGCCAGAAGCACTCGGAGCGCTCTCCGGGCTCCATCGGCGGAGGCGGCGGCCGCGCGGGAGGCCGCGTTGCTAAGGGTATGCGCATGGCTGGCCGCATGGGCTCTGACCGTGTTACCGTTCGCAATCTCGCCATACTCCAGGTTCTTCCGGAGACCGGCGAGCTCGTTATCGCAGGCGCCGTACCGGGCCGCCCGGGCACGCTTGTCGAGATCCGCGGCTAAACAATTTCTATATGGAAACCAAGATTTACAACATAGAAGGCAAGGAGGCGGGAAATGTAACCCTGCCGGAGGCTATTTTCGGCCTCCAGTGGAATGCCGACCTGGTCCACCAGGTGGTTACCTCGATGCAGGCGAACGCTCGCCACTCGACCGCCCATACTAAGGGTCGCGGCGAGGTTCGCGGCGGCGGCCGCAAGCCGTGGCAGCAGAAGGGCACCGGCCGCGCTCGCCATGGCTCCTCGCGCTCTCCTATCTGGAAGGGCGGCGGCGTTACCCACGGCCCGACCAAGGACAAGATCTATGCGCTCAAGATCAACCGCTCCATGCGCCAGAAGGCCCTCTTGGTAACCCTCTCGCGCAAGTACAAGGACGGCGAGGTTATCTTTGTCGACTCCATCGCTCTTAACGCTCCCAAGACCGCAACTGCCAAGGCTATGATGCTCGCGCTCGGCAAGCACTTCTCGGGCTTGGGCAAGTCCAAGAACGCCGCTTACATCGCGCTCCCTGACCGCAATGCGCATGTGCTCAAGTCGTTTGCCAACATGGGCCATGTCCAGGCCGGCTCTATCGCTGACCTCAACCCGGTATCCGTACTTGCTGCCAAGTACCTCGTCATTGCTGATCCTCAGGCCGCTTTCGACACCCTTTCTAAAAAGGCGTCCGGCAAGTCTGCTGAAAAGGCAGAGCCTAAGGCACCCAAGGTGAAGAAGGAGGTAAGGGCGAAGGCTGCTCCCAAGGCCAAGGCGGCGCCTAAGGCAAAGGCTAAGAAGGCCGCGAAATAATCTATGAAAAAGCTTTCCTCACAAATCCTCATGTCTCCGCGCATCACCGAGAAGGGTGCGTACCTCTCGGAGTCCGGCGTGTACGTCTTTAACGTCGCCATGGTCGCCAACAAGTCGCAGATTGTCGACGCTATCAAGGAGACCTTCAAGGTAACGCCGCGCAAGGTGACCGTAGTCGTCATGCCGCGCAAGCAGACCCAGACCCGCGGCACCAACCGCAAGGGCCTGACTGCTGCCGGAAAGAAGGCCTACGTGTTCCTCAAGAAGGGCGACACCATCGATTTGGTATAACCTGACCCAGATACTTTTATGAAATCATACAAGCCATACACCAAGTCGCGCCGCCACATGACCACGGTTACCTTCAAGGGTAAGCTTACGGCCAGTGAGCCGCACAAGGCCCTGACCAAGGGCGGCAAGCGCGATGTTGGCCGCAACAACGCCGGCCGCATCTCGGTGCGCCACAAGGGAGGCGGTCACAAGCGCCTCTTCCGCGACATCGACTTTGGCTATAACAAGCACATTCCAGCTAAGATCGAGACCGTCGAGTACGATCCGAACCGCTCCGGCTTTATCGGCCTGGTGCTTTATCCGGACGGCGAGCGCCGCTACATCCTCCTGCCTAAGTCGGTAGCCGTGGGCCAGACCATCGATACCTCCGAGACCGCTCTTGCAGCCCCGGGCAACCGCATGCCGCTCAAGAACGTCCCCATCGGCTCCTTTATCTACAACGTGGAAATCAAGCCGGGCAACGGCGGCAAGCTGGGCCGCGCCGCAGGCACCTACATCGAGCTTATCGCCCGCGACCAGGGCTACGCCGACCTTAAGATGCCGTCCTCCGAGGTCCGTAAGGTGCTCGACACCTGCTGGGCCACTATCGGCGAGGTGTCCAACGATGAGCACCACCTGCGCACGATAGGCAAGGCAGGCCGCTCCCGCTGGATGGGCATCCGCCCGACCGTTCGCGGTACCGCCATGAACCCGGTAGACCACCCGCACGGAGGAGGCGAGGGCCGCCAGGGCCGCGGTCTCAAGCGCGCCAAGTCGCTCTGGGGCAAGCCTACCGGCAAGGGTCAAAAGACCCGTACTCCCAAGAAGTACTCCAACTACCTCATCGTTTCGCGCCGCAAGGTTGGAAAGCGCACTCGCGGAAACAAGTAATAACAAAAAGAAATCGCCCCGGATTTGCCGGGGCGATTTTGTGTTTTAAGGCTTAAAACAAGGCTTCAGAGGGGAACTGACTGAAGTCCCTCGACCCGGCTGAGCCGGTACTGGCTGGGCTTGTACATGCGGCCACCGCAGGCCACGGGCGTGGAATCGAGGAACTGGTTGGCTGCGCCTTGAGCCATAAAGTCGTCTTGAGCGTCGAATTTATGGAATCGCCGCTCCCAAATAGGGACTTTCGGGCTGTAATTGGCGGAACGGGGCTGGGCGTAGGCGAGCTGGTAGACAGGCATCGGCTCCTCCTTTTCGGCTGATTTCTGCCTGTAACCCTAGCTTTTAAGCCAAACTTGCGCAAGAGTAGGGATTCCTGTAGAGTGTCCAAGTAACCCGTGTCGCAAGGTCTAGCCGCTCTCTGGCTATGACGGACATGGGCTTTCAATTTGGCTGGCGTCAGCATAGCCAAATTGAAAAATACAAAAAGATTGCTGATTTAAACCAATGGCACGATCGCTTAAAAAAGGACCCTACGTCGACGAAAAGCTCCTCAAGAAAATTGAGGGGAAAAAGCCTCAGACCGCTGAGATGATTAAGACGTGGGCGCGCCGCTCCCAAATCGCCCCTGAAATGGTGGGCTTTAAGTTCGGCGTATACAACGGCCGCGTCCACGTAGAGGTCCTTGTAAGCGAGGACATGGTGGGCCACCGCCTGGGCGAGTTCAGCCCGACCAAGAAGTTCATCCGCCACGGAGGCAAAATGCAGAAGGATCAGGAGGCCAAGGCCAAGGAGGCCGAGATCGCTTCTGCCCAGGCTGCCAAGGCCGCAGGCGACGCCGCTGCAAAGAAGAAATAAACCTGTATGGAAACCGCTTCAACCGCAAAACTTTCTAATTACCGCCAGGCGCCCCGCAAGGTCCGCCTCGTGGCTGACCTCATACGCGGCAAGGGCGCCCAGCACGCTATCAACCTGCTTTCTATACTCCCGAAGCGCGCCGGCGAGCCGATGATGAAGCTCGTTAAGTCCGCGGTATCCAATGCCAGCAAGGACGGCCATGCGGTTGAGGATCTTTACATTTCGACCATCGCCGTTAACGGCGGCATCGTAGCGAAGCGCTCCATGCCCCGCGCCCGCGGCCGCGCCAGCCAGATCCTTAAGCGCACCAGCCATATCACCCTCGCTCTCGCCAAGAAGGCGCCTAAGAAGGCTGACGCCAAGGCAGGGAAGAAGGCCGACGCCGCAGAAGCAACCCAATAATTTTATGTCTAAAGTCGTACATCCATTTGCACACCGCCTCGGCATCCTCAGGGATTGGCGCCATCGCTGGTACGCTTCCGGCCCTGCTTACCAGGAGAACCTGAAAGCGGATATCCTTTTGCGCGAGTACCTCCTCAAGAGCCTCCGCGGCATGTACATCGGCGCTATGGAGATAGAGCGCAGCCAGAAGCAGCTCCGCGTAATACTTAAGACCTCCCGCCCGGGCGTCATTATCGGCCGCTCCGGCGAGGGCTCGACCAAGATGCGCAACCAGATTGCCGACTTCCTCAAAAAGAAGAAGCTCCCGGTACCCGAGATCAAGCTCGATATCGAGGAGATCCGCTCGCCTGAGAGCAATGCCGCCATTGTGGCCTACATGGTCGCCGAGGGTCTTGAGAAGCGCATGCCGTTCCGCCGCGTGATGAAGCAGACCATCGAGAAGGTAAGCGCCAACCGCGACGTTAAGGGCATCCGCATCGTAGTATCCGGCATGCTCGGCGGCGGCTCTATGTCGCGCACCGAGATGCTCAAGAGGGGCCGCGTGCCGCTGCAGACCTTCCGCTCTGACATCGATTACGCTCGCGAGCGCGCCAACTTGCCGCTCGGCGTTATCGGCATCAAGGTTTGGATCTACAAGGGCGAGGTCTTTGCTACGAGCGGCAAGGGCAAGGAGAAATAAAATACCTGTATGCTTTTCCCTAAGAAAGTAAAATTCCGCAAGTCGCACACCATGCGCGTAAACCCTAAGAAGGTGAAGGTCGCCACCCGTGGCATCACTGTTGCTTTCGGTTCGCACGGCCTCAAGGCCACGACCGCGGCCCGCGTCCGCTCCAACCAGATTGAAAGCGCCCGCAAGGTTATCGCCCGCTCGCTCGGCAAGACCGGCCGCACCTGGATCCGCATCTTCCCGGACAAGCCGTTTACCCAGAAGCCGCCGGAGGTTAAGCTCGGCAAGGGCAAGGGCGACCCGGTCGGTTACGAAGTGCAGGTTTGGCCCGGCCGCGTGCTCTTCGAGGTAGACGGCGTTACCGACGCTATTGCCACCGACGCGCTCATCAAGGCCGCCAAGAAGCTGCCGCTTAAGGCAAAAGTAGTATCCCGCGCACACTAAACACCTATATGGCTAAGAAAACCGACCTCACCAAACACACCAAGCCAGAGCTTATTAAGCTTGCGCAAGAAAAGCGCGAGGAGCTCAGGGTCTTGCGTTTTGGCCTCGCAGGTAGTAAAAATCGTAATGTAAAGGCCGCCCGCAATCTCCGCAAGGAAGTCGCCCGCGCTCTGACGCAGGCAAACAAGACCAACTAATATGGAAACTAAGCGCAAAGAATTTACGGGGGTAGTCGTATCTGACAAGATGCAGGATTCTGCCGTGGTCGCTATCAGTCGCTACGTCAAGCACCCCAAGTACAAGAAGTACCTCAAGAAGACTTCGAAGTTTACCGTGCACAATCCGGGCAATCTCGCCAAGGAAGGGGACAAGGTCACCATTCGCAGCTGCCGTCCGCTTTCCAAGACCAAGCATTTCGAAATCGTCACCGCATAATCCTATATGATCCAAGACCGCTCACTCGTAACTGTTGCAGACAACTCCGGCGCCAAGATCGGACGCATCTTCAAGATACCCGGCGCTTCCCGCAAGCGGTACGCGGAAATAGGCGAGATCGTCATTTTCTCGGTGCAGAGCGCCGAGCCTCGCAAGGCGGTCAAGAGGAAGGATGTGCTCCATGCCGTTGTGGTGCGCCAGCGCAAGCCGTTCCGCCGCAAGGACGGATCCTACATCCGCTTTGATGACAACGCCGTCGTAGTGCTGGATTGGGGCGCTAAGGACAAGCGCGAGCCTAAGGCAGGCCGCATCTTCGGCCCGATCCCACGCGAGCTTCAGGAGCTCGGCTACCAGACGATCATTTCCCGCGCACCGGAAGTTGTATAACCCATTTGTATGAAACTCCACGTTAAAAAAGGCGATACCGTCACTATTCTCTCCGGCAACGACCGCGGCAAGACCGGCAAGGTTACCCAGGCGTTCCCTAAGACCGAGATGGTTATCGTCGAGGGTGCTGGCGTCCACTCCAAGCATCAGAAACCGCGCCGCGCCGGCCAGAAGGGCCAGATTGTCGAGAAGCAGCGCCCGATCCATGTCAGCAAGGTTGCGCTTAAGAAGTAAACCCGTATGAAAACTCCCCTTATAAAAGACAAGCAGAAGGAAACCTTTGATACGCTCAAGGGAACCCTCGGCTGGAGCAATGTCATGCAGACTCCTAAGGTCACCAAGGTGGTGGTATCCGTTGGTGTCGGCAAGATGGCCAAAGACAAGAACAAGGTAGACCTCGTCGGCAACCGCCTCGAGAAGATCACCGGCCAGAAGGCGGTCGTACGCGGCGCCAAGAAGGCTATCGCCACCTACAAGACCCGCATCGGCGACAAGGTGGGCTACCAGGTAACGCTCCGCGGCAAGCGCGCAGAGGACTTCCTCAATCGCCTGATCCACGTAGCGCTCCCGCGCACCAAGGACTTCAAGGGCATCAATGCCAACGCTATCGATGAGATGGGCAACTACACCTTGGGCATCAAGGAGCACACCGTGTTCCCCGAGACCGCCGACGAGGACATCAAGGACAGCTTCGGCATGGCGGTAACGGTAGTTACCACCGCCAAGGGCAAGGCAGAGGCAAAGGCCTACCTGGACCATCTCGGCTTCCCGTTCAAGAAATAGACAAACTAAAGGACAAAATACCGCAGCTGAAAAGCCCCGCTCTGATAAATAGGATATCAAGCGGGGCTTTTCTTTTTTGGGATGAAACGAACATAAAAGTATCGACAATGGGCGCTCTGGTTAGTGTGGT
The DNA here is from genome assembly GCA_028286685.1 of Candidatus Adlerbacteria bacterium. Lineage (GTDB taxonomy): Bacteria > Patescibacteriota > Minisyncoccia > Phycocordibacterales > SBAW01 > GWA1-54-10. Next base: position 156,824 of record JAQBRA010000005.1, read on the forward strand.
GTTTTTCTGCGCTATTTTCCCGTATCAGCACCACTATACTTAAAAGGTCGGACACGGATCACTAGATTACTCACGAATAAAAAATTTATCCGGTAAGTAGATTAATTCCGAAGCTAATGCAGCATACAAGAATGTCTTCAAAGTATCTTCTGAGTTTCAGTTTATTGGCCCTGCTTGCCTTGCCGCTTGCGGCGGGCGCAGCATCAACGCGCCACCAAAGCATCAGCAGGACGCCTACCGTCTCGATTGGGGCCAGTCCTACGTCTGTGGCGGCCGGCAAGGCCGTGCAGCTCTCGTGGTCTTCGAGCAGAGCCTCTTCTTGCGTCGCAAAGGGCGCTTGGAGCGGGCGCAAGGCCCTAAGCGGCACGCAATCGGTGTCGCCGACCGCTACGTCGACCTACACCCTGACTTGCACCGGCAGTGGGCGCAGCGCAAGTAAATCCGTTACGGTTGCAGTTATCGCCGCAGGGCAACCGGGGCCGGTCTTACCTCTGCCGACTACGCCAACCACTACACCAACGACTACGCAGCCAACGTCGGGCTTTAAGCTCGGGCAGGTGCCGTTTGCCCCGTCCTCCTCGTGGAATACGCGGGTGTCATCAGCTGCCTCCTACTCCAAGCTCAATTGGCCTGCGCCGACCGGCTACAACTATAGCGTCAGCTGGAATGCTTATTCCCCGGCAGTATACGTATCGTCGCCTTCGGACTCATGGGTCCAGGTCAGCCATCCGGCGGGGTGGGGGTACCCCGCGGGGACGGTGAGCGTCCGCATGCCCGCCGCCGCGAACGGCGCGAGCGGCACCGACGGCGAGCTTCTCGTGGTAGACGGCTCCACGGTGCATAACTTCTGGCAGTTCAAGCGCACAAGCGCTACGACTGCGACCGCCTCATCGTACGGCGCCACTAATATCTTGACCGGCAGCGGATGGGGGACCAAATCTCCCTTTCTGAGCGCAGGAATAGTCGCGGCCGGCTCGAGCCAGATGGCCGGCCTGCTCGTGCAGGCGGAAACCGACGCCGGCGAGATACGCCATGCGCTCCAGCTTACGCTCGACTTCCCGCTCGCTAAGACCGGTTTTGTTGGCGAGGCAATCTCGGGAGACGGCGGCAGTGCGAGCGGCATTGTACAAGAAGGCCAGCGCCTGGCTATCCCGTCGGGCACGCCGATGCCCTCCGGGCTCTCGCCGCTGGGACAGAAGGTGTTCCGCGCGCTTCAAAACTACGGCGCCTTCCCCATAGACGTGGCTGGCGGCACCTCGAATGTGCGCGCCCAGGCAAACGCCTATGACTCCCAGACCATGACCAGCCTTTGGCACGACATGGGCAAGATAACGCCGCTCCTTCAGAAGGTAAGCATGTAAGATCCTGTGCTCCGACACTCATAGCATCAAAAAGCCCGGCATCGTGCCGGGCTTTTTTATAGGGATCCGAAGGGAAATGTCAGCTGCAGCTGATCTTGTGTCCCCGCTCGGTCGAATAGTGCCTGTCGATATAGGGCCTAGAAACAAGGGTTTTTAGAGGGGTGGGGGAGTTTGCACAGCGGCGTGCTCTGTGCTACATTGGATCCACGCCCAACCGGGCTCCTTTTTTCTGATAGGTGCCGCTTAGTCGCAAGGCGAGGCAAACCATCAGAATCGTAACTCCTAGGCAAGGGGGTGTCCCAGGCGAGTCCTGGGTAAAAATCCAACAATG
>JAQBRA010000004.1 GCA_028286685.1 Candidatus Adlerbacteria bacterium
CGACGCTCGCAACAACAGGAAACATCGTGACGGTGACTTTTACGTCAGACCAAACATCGCTCGTTTCTCCGACCGTATCGATCGCAGGTCATGCGACGACGACTGCGACAAATACCTCAGGCAATACATGGACTGCTAGTACCGCGATGGCGAGCGATGATATCGAAGGAGCGGTGAGCTTTTTCATTACCGTGGGCTCAAGCGACGGGCTGGCTACCACGAGCGTGAGCGCTATCACGAGCGGCTCAAATGTTACTTTCGACAAGACAGCTCCCGTTATTACGGTGTCAGGCTCAAATCCGGATACGAAATATCTGAGCACCGCTGTGTATTCAGATGCCGGAGCTTCCGCAACCGACGGGCATGACGGCACCGTATCCGTGGTGAGTTCCGGTTCGGTCGACCTTATAAGTCCGGGAAGCTACACTATTACGTACACAACTACCGACGCCGCCGGCAACTCCTCGAGTGCTGCGCGCACGGTGACAGTCCTGTCGAGCGGCCACAACACAGGCGGCACGTCTATCGCGCAGCGGGTTCAAAACCTTATCGCAATGGGAAATACGGAAGCTGCTCAAGATCTCGACAGGCAATGGTCGCATGCGCTAGCAACCACAACAGTAACCCAGCCCTCAGTAGATTCTCTTGCCACAAGAAATCTTGAACTGAGCGTGACTGGGGAAGATGTAAAGCGACTTCAGATAACGCTCAACGCAAGTGGCTTTCCCCTAGCAATAATAGGCGCGGGCTCTCCAGGAAATGAGACGAGTCTTTTCGGGCCACTTACCCAGAATGCCCTTATAAAATACCAACAGGCAAACAAAATCTCACCCACGATAGGATACTTTGGCCCTATCACAAGAGCCCATATGAAATCTGCAGGAGTAACTGGCATATGGTGGTAGGTTATATTTTGCACTAGGCGGCCCACGTGCTTGACCGCCTCTTGCTCACCACGGGGGGCGGCGTTCGTTTTACCCCACCAAACAGGTTCGAACTTCGTCCAGCCAGCGGAGCCGAGAGAAAAATATCCTGAAAGGGGTATTTTTCGTATACGGCTACGCGAGCAAGCAGATGGCTCTGCTTGCGGGGTAGGACTCGAAGGGCGCAGCGATGTTTTGCTACCAAGCAAAACCGCGAGCCGGGGTCGCGAAAAACTTTTGTGACGACAAAAGTTTATTGGTGACCGAGTCCTACCCGTGCCAGGGTTGCGAGCAAAGCGGTTGATTTAACTGATAGGCATGCTATAGATATAGCGGACTTTCGCACAACTTGAACCCACGGAGGGATAAATGCGCTCGATTACAAGCCTTTTGGTTGGTTTTATTTCTCTTGCCTGCGTTACCTTGCCTGCACAAGCCGGGCCACTCGAAACCTGCACTGGGCCCAGCAATGCCGAAGAAACGGCCCCGGCGTGCACGGAAATTATTGAAAACGAAAAACTTTCCGCCAGTGATCGCGCCAGAGCCTATGCCGCCCGCGCCGAAACCTACAAGGAATTTTTGCAAGATGATGCGGTCAAAGATATGGACAAGGCCATCGAGCTTATGCCCAAAATAGCCGACTACTACCAGAAGCGGGCGGAATACAAGAAGAAACTTCCGGAAGCGTTCAGTTCATATGCGGTTCTTAAAGACCTTGCTTCGGCAATAAATCTTGAGCCTAAAAAGTCGGAAAGATACACCGAACGAGCGGTCTACAACCTCGAGAACGATGAATACGAAGCCGCGCTACCAGACTTGGCAAAAATAATTGAACTGAAGGGCAACAAGGGGTACCTCATGCGGGGGCTGGCATACACCCGCATGGGCAAAACATCTGAGGCAATCAGCGATCTCAACAAGTCCATTGCCGCCTTGGAAGCCGACAAAAGAAGGCTCAATCAAGACAATCGAACAGCCGATGACGCCTTTAACTTCGGCTTGCGTGGGCTTAACTATCTGACACTCAGGCAATACGACATGGCGATTGCCGACATATCGATCGCTATTTCCGGGCACGACCATTTGGTGCTGCACATAATGCGGGGCAATGCCTTTGCAGCTAAAAAACAGTACGAGATGGCTATCGAGGACTACACCAAAGCTTTGAAGGAAAAGCCCGACCAGATCGAAGCGTACTACCTCCGGGCAAATGCGTACGAGCAGATCGGGCAGCTTTCCAAAGCGACAGCCGATCGCACTGAAGCGGCATTGGTAACTGTTGGTCTAAAAAAGCCGTCAATCAAAAAGGCACACTGAAGCTACTGCCGCCCTTCCACAAGGGCGGCTTTCTTTTACCCAACCAACCAGGTTCGAACTTCGTCCACTAGGCGACTGACAAGGGCTCGAACCTTGCTAAACAAACGGGACTATAAAAAAGGGTGGTACCCTTACTACTAGAAAGAACTTCACACGGAACACACTTGTCTTGTGGCGGACTTTTTTCCTTTTGATAAAAAACAAAATAGTTCCCGTTCTCCTTTCGATAAGTTTCTTTTCGATACCCTTTGCTATCGCCAACGCCGAGCCACAGGTGTCCACCGCCGTATTTACAAAAAGCTTTCAAATAGAGGCGAGGGGCGACCAGGTGTCGCGACTGCAAGATTATCTAAAACAATTTCCAAACTTGTATCCCGAAGGGAGGGTTACGGGCTATTTCGGACCTCTTACCGAAGCGGCAGTTAAGCGGTTTCAGGCACAGGAAGGTATAGAGACGGTCGGTGCGGTGGGTCCAATAACCAGAGCTCGGCTTAACAACCTTATGATAAAAGGGGTGGCAGGCGATACTGGCGCAACCGGCTCTGGAGGAGGAAGACGTGGCAGTGCTGGTAGCGCCGGAGCTGCCGGTACTACAGGAGCAGTCGGCGCCAATGGCGATATCGGGGCGACTGGTGCAAGTGGCGCGACAGGTGGGATTGGGAATACTGGAGCAACCGGAAGCACGGGTGCTGCTGGCACCAATGGCTCAACTGGAAGTGCCGGGTCAAATGGGACTAACGGTACAAACGGCGCAACTGGTTCTGCTGGAAGCATTGGTGCAAAAGGCGACGCTGGTGACACGGGCCTTACGGGCAGCACAGGCGCAAATGGAGCGGCGGGTACTAACGGAACGGCTGGAAGCGCTGGTTCAAATGGTTCCACGGGAGCAACTGGAGCCACAGGTACTGATGGTGCGGCAGGCAGCACCGGGGCCGGAGGAGCCACTGGTGCAACTGGCCCTGCTGGCGCCACTGGCGCGATGGGTATAATGTCATCTGCTCTATATGTTCGATATGGCTCACAGCCCGCAACCATCGGTGCAGGTCAGCCATTTACCTACTCAACAACTATCCTCGCAACTTCAAGCATTACTGCCACTACTGCCATATTTAACCCGCCCTTCACTGTAAGTGGTACTGTGTTTACTTTGGCCAATGTTGGTAGATACGCAATATATTATCAAATGAGCTATCCAACCGACGGTGGCGTTGTGCTGTATTCCGGCTCGACTCTTGCTGGGATGGTTCCGCTCGCATACACGATGATCGGGAAGAGCCCAGATACTCCCGTGAGCGGCAACGTTATCATCCAAACAACCACCCCTAACTCATTTGTAAGCGTAAACGCCGCCGCCGGAAATGCGGCAGCAATCGGCATACCTCCAAACACGAGTACCACCAATCAAAGCGCCACGACGGTCCTGTTCATGCAGATCCAATAAATTCTACTTCCTATAGCTGCAAGCGATCCTCGTACGCCATCTTCGAGATCTCGCGTATGATGCCGTCGAGCTCCTGCACATCCTTCCCCTTGGTCATCACGCACAGCAGATACGGATGAGCGGGTAAATATACTATGCCGCAATCATGCATTTCCGCCTTAAGAATGTCCTGCGAGCCTTTCTCCAGCAGCCCGTACTCGCCGAACTTTTGCGCTACCGCAATGCCCTTGGGTACGCCGCTTTTTATGCCGCCCGCGTAGTCGGTACTGGAGAGGATCTGAAGCGCATTCTCGGACATGTCCCGGCTGAGGTACGTAGCGTTGTAGAGGACGCGCCAAAACATAGCGTAGCCTTGGATGGTAATGAAATCGTCGGAGACGTATACGTCCTCGATACCGAGGTCGCGGCCGAGAGACTGGACGGCCTGAGGCCGTCCCAGGCTGACCAGATGCTCATTAAGGAGCAGAAGCGAATCATTGTCCGAGAGCCGCACCATTCGCTCGATAAGCTCTAGTACGGAATAACTTTCCCCCTTTTCTAGTCTTTCCGAAGGGGGAAACATGGGCATGCGGGTAGTATCCTCCTCCCCTTTATAGGTGATCTTTTGAACGAGCAGGGACCGGTCGGATTCCGCAAGCTTAAAATAAGCCATCATGGTCGGGACCTTGAGGAGGCTGGCAGGGGCGTATTTCTCGTCAGGATTTATGGTAAATCCGGTACTGGTCTGCAGATCGCGCACCTTAACCGACACGGCGCTTGCGTGGCCGTTTTTTTGCTCCTGCTTAAGATAATCTTCAAGTTTTACCCGCAGGGCGGCAAAATCGGGAGAGGTATCTTCGTTTACCTGACGCAGCCCTAAGAGGGGGTCGATGAACCGATATTGATGATCGGGATTGACATCGCTTTGTCGCAGAGGAAAGATCTCCGGCTCGCTCAGGTCCCGGATGAACCAGAGTGCGCCCGCGGTGAGTGCTGACCCCGCAATAAAAGCGATGCCGTACCGAAGAAAGGAAGGTATGCTGCCAAATCTCATTTGTCTATTATGCCAGAGACTCTCCTAATACCGATTTTTGAGGATATCGGTAAGGTTGTTCACAATGATGTTAAATCCGGGTATGACGCCGAATATGCTCAAAAGCCAGCCGATTAGCGCGATGCCCACTATGGTGCCCACCACGATGCCCGCGCCCTGCAGGACGCCGTTCATAAAGTTCCTGGTCGGCCGGATAGTCGTGTTCTCCTTTATCTCATCCAGCAGCTTCTCAACCTTTTTGGCCTCGGCCTGGGTTTCTTGATCCATGGATACATTATAATGGATATATGTTCCGCGCCTTTTTTGCCACCATGCCGGGCAATTTCGCCCGCATTTTTGCGCCGCGCTATCTGGTTTGGCACGCCCTGTTTATCGTTGCCACGTACCTTCTGGTCGTTTCAGGATTCGACTGGTGGTACTTTACCCAAACACGCTCGCCGTACCTTTTCGAGCTTACGCTGCCGGCGGCCATAGGCGGGTTCTTTGTCCCCATTATCGTACCGGTCCTGTGGTACGGATGGGGGAGCTGGCGCAAAAACAGAAAGGCCATGCTCGCGGCGGCAACCCTAGCGCAGGCACAGGGCCTGGGCTGGCTTATTTCCTCGGTCTACAAGGCCTTTACTGGCCGCATACAGCCGGAGTTCTTGACCTACACCAACATGACTGACATCAGTCATCAGTTTAACTTCGGCTTCTGGCAGCACGGCATATTCTGGGGCTGGCCGTCATCGCACACAGCGGTCGCCTTTGCGGGCGCAGCAGCGCTCATAGGCATGTATCCGAAAAATAAAGTCCTCGCGGTGGTCGCGGGACTTTATGCGCTCTATATAGGGATAGGCATCTCGGTGTCCATACACTGGTTCAGCGACTTCGTGGCCGGCGCGATATTGGGCGCCCTGGTGGGCACCGTCGTCGCGCGGCAGCTTAAGAAGCTGGCTTAGGCCGGCTGGCACTTGAGGCACCGGCAGCCTTTGGGCTTTATATACTCGCTCCAATACTCCTTGTCGTAATCGTAGTTTAATTCTTCGCCGGCTTTTATAGTGCGCTTGGCCAAGACGTATACGCGGTGCTTGTATATTTCAATTTCCGAGTTGGGGCGGCAGCTGTGGTTTATGTAGCGGGCGGTGTTCCAGCGAGGTGCCCCGTCTATGGTTACGCCGCCTCCGGCGTCAAAAAGGTAGAGGCTGTTGCTGTCGTCTTCTTGCTGCTTGGTGAGTATGTTGCCCACATACTCGATAATGCATGCGCCCTTGGGGATATCACTCTGCGCAAAGAGCCCGAGTCCCGCCTTGGAGCGCTTAACCTTTAAAGTAAAATCGCCCGGCTCAAATTTGCCCTTCTTTTTTTTCGGGGCTGCTTTCTTTGTTGTCATTGCGTCCGTCTTACTGATTAATCTTTCTTGCTGAGTATCCTAAACATCTTCGTGCCGCAAACAGGGCAGATGCCCTGCATCGCGCGGCGCTCCTGGCCTCCTTTTCCCTCGAACGACACCTCTTTGGCCTCCTGCATCTCTCGCTTCTCGCGGCACTTCACGCAATATGCAATCTGCTCAGGCATACTCCTAGTATACCAGCGCTAAATGGGGGTAAAATAGGAGCATGAACTACAACATAAAGGGGACGCATCTGGATATCACCGATGAGCTGCGCTCCTACGTTGAGCGCAAGCTGGGCGCCGCCGAGAAGTTCGTGGGCAATGACACGACAGCGCACGTAGACGTCGAGCTCCAGTATCTGGAAGAGGGACGCTCGGGCAAGTACCGCGCCGAGTTTACGCTATCGTGCGGGGGCGAAGTGTATCGCGCTGACTGCTGGGGCGGCACCATGCACGAGGCCTTGGACCTGGCGGCCCAGGAGCTTGCCAGCGAGCTCTCCCGCAATAAGAAGAAAAAGCTCTCGGTCATGCGCCGCACCTCGGTGCGGGTTAAGGAGTACTTGCGCGGCTGGCGCAGCGACCTATAGCTAGTTTACTGAGCCTCTCTGGTAGTCCTCGAAGCCCATCTCCCTCTTGCCTTCAGGGACTACTTTCTTGATAACCAGCTTGCCGTCTTCTAGTGCCGCCTCGGTTATGCCGATGCGCTTGCCGGCTTCGTCTATAAAGTAGGCGCGCGGGTTCTTATCGAGCGCGCGGATTTTCAAAAGCTGCTGGCGCGCGTCTCCGGCCAAGTCAACGAGCGCGTCCTCAGTCGTAAATTTCTTCGTAAAGGTGGCCTGGCTTTCGTCCTGCGGCTCGGCGGCAATGGCGCCCGCAATCCACTGAGGCAGCGTCTCGGCCAAGAGGTTGCCGCCCTCGGTCGCCAAAAGCTGCTCGAACAGCTCGCCTTGCGGCGGCCAGCCCGGCGCTTCCGGCGTTTCTTCCTCAAGGACAATGCGGCCCTGGGCAACTATGGGCCCGGCATCCATGGCGGCGTTCATTTGCATAATGCTGACGCCGGTCGTGCGCTCGTCGGCGAGTATCGCCGAGCGGGCGGGCGAGGGTCCGCGGAACTTCGGCAATAAAGACGGATGCACATTGAGGCAGCCGCGCCGCGGGATATCGAGCACTGCCTGCGGTATGAGTTTGGCATAGGCCGCCACGATAAACACATCCCAGTCGGTGTTCTTGAGGTCGGCTATGAACTGCTCGTCCTTGAGCGTTGCAGGCTCCAAGACGTCTATGCCGCGCTCCAATGCCCACGCCTTTGCGGGCGAGGGTGTAACTTCAAGGCCCCGGCCGCGCGGCCGGTCGGGTGCCGTAATAACCACTGCGGGGACCATGCCATTTTTTTCCAGAGCATCAAGAACATCGACCGCAAAGCGCGGCGTGCCGAAGAAGGCGAATAGGGGTGGGTGGTCCATAGTTATGCCGACTCGTGCAGGTCGCGCGCCTTGTCTATAAACAGTATGCCGTTTAAGTGGTCCACTTCGTGCTGGAATATGTGGCCCAAGAGGCCCGAGGCATTCTCAGTCCTAGCTTGGCCCTGCTCGGTGATGTACTTGAGCGTCACTTTCTCGTGCCGGCTGACGACGCCGTAGATGCTGCGCACGGAGAGGCAGCCTTCCGATTCGTCGATTTTCTTGCGCGAAGCGCGCGTTATCTCGGGGTTGATGTACACGCGGTTGGGCGGTATTTCTTTTTTAGTATCTTGCCCCTCGCCCTCTTCCTTGTATACCCGGCCCGCCACGACAAAAATGCGCAGCGGCACGCCTACTTGGGGAGCGGCAATAGCAACGCCGTACTTTTCCGGCTTAAGCGCCGCGTGCATCTTCTTTATAATTTTGGCCAGGGCAGGGGAGCCAAGGTCCTTTTTGGCCACGGGCAAGGACCGTTGCCGCAGTACGGGGTCGCCTTCTTGGATAATCAGGTCCTTCGCCATATTGCTATACTTATAGCATGTACCATATCGGCAAGCATATAGGCGGCAACACCGGAAAGCCGGTGCGCGAGAAGTCCACCGAGCGTGGCGAGCTGATGCAGTACTTTATGCAGAAGCTCAATCCCGCCCGCGTGCGCGACGGCTTGCCGCCTTTGACCATGGGCCGCATGGGCCGGATCTTCGTGGCGATACCCACCCCGGACCTCTATTTCCTTAAAAGCGTATGCGACGACGCGCAGAAGCGCTACGGGCTCGATGCCTTCTGTAAGAAGTTCTGGTGGGAGGTGAAACCCGAGCACCATACGCCCGAAGCCAAGGCCGCCTCGGCCAAGCGCCTCGAGGAGTTTAAGAAAAAAAGAAGGCAATAAAAAGTAGCTTTAGGCGCCCCGCTCGGGTATTATTCCTTCTGTTGTATGTCTTTTTTCTCTCCTAAGCTTGGCATCGATTTGGGCACCTCAAACACGCTCGTGTTCGTGCCCGGCCGCGGCGTGGTAGTCAACGAGCCGTCGGTCGTCGCCATATCGGAAGTCGACAAGCGCATATTGGCCGTGGGCATGGCCGCCAAGGAAATGATAGGCCGCACGCCGGGCGAGATAATCGCCTACCGTCCCATGCGCGACGGCGTTATTGCCGACTATCGCGTAACCCAGGCGATGCTCAAGTATTTTATAGGCAAGGCTACGGGCCGCTGGTCTTTGTTTAAGCCCGAGGTCATGGTGTCGGTCCCCACCGGCGTTACCTCGACCGAGCGCCGCGCGGTTGTAGAAGCTGCCATACGCGCCGGAGCCAAGTCGGCCTATGTCGTTAAGGAGTCGGTCTTGGCGGCCATAGGCGCGGGTATTCCGATTCAGGAGCCGCGCGGGCACATGGTGGTGGACTTGGGCGCCGGTACGGCCGATGTGGCGGTCATATCCTTGGGCGGCATCGTGGCCTCGACCTCTATAAAGGTATCGGGAGACAAGCTCGACCACGCTATTGCCGACTATATAAAGAAGACCTTTAACTTAGCTATTGGAGACAAGACTGCCGAGGACGTCAAAATCGGCGTGGGCTCCGCAGTGCCTATGGAGGAAGAGCTGGTCATGCAGGTGCGCGGCCGCGATTTTATAACGGGCCTGCCGCGCAGCGCCGAGATCAAGACCAACGATATTGTAAAAGCGATGGGCAAGGAGCTGCGCGAGATCATCAAGGCGATACGTGACGTGCTCCAAGAGACGCCGCCCGAGCTCGCGAGCGACATCATCGACTCGGGTATTACGCTCACCGGAGGCACGGCGCTCCTGCGCAATTTCCCCGAGCTTATATTGCGCCGCACCGGCGTTAAGGCACAGGTCGCCGATGATGCCCTGTACTGTGTTGCCAAGGGCACCGGCATTGCGCTCAGCCACCTCGATACCTACAAAAAGGCAGTCATCGCCAAGCGCTAGCTATGCAGCATCATGCCTATATATACGAAGGGGCGCTGTCGCTCTTGGAGGCCTTGGCAGACGACGCTCGGACGCGCTTCGGGTTTCCTCCTGAGCACAGTCCCGACGTCCACGTGCGCGAGTTTGAGAAGTTCGGCATCGAGGAGTCGCGCTGGCTCTCGGATGTCGGGGCGCTGAAGTCTTCCTCGAGCCGCGCGCTTTTTGTGGTCGGCATCTCTTCTGTAACAAGCGAGGCGCAGCAGGCGCTGCTTAAATTATTTGAAGAGCCGCAAGAGGGGAGTGTCTATGTGGCCTTGGTGCCGCACGGAACAATCCTCCCCACCCTGCGCTCGCGTATGCTGGAATATCCGGAGCGGCAGATTGGTCCGAAAAAAGTCCTCGGGTCTGCTGTGCAGTTTCTCAAATCTTCCGGCAAGGACCGCAGTGATTTTATAACCAAACTGCTTAAGGACGACGACGGGCAGAAGGAGCGCGTCCGCGAATTTTTAAACGCGCTGGAGGCCGAGCTGTATAAAGGCATAGGCAAAAACGCTAAAGCGCGCGCTGGACTTGAGGATATTGCAAAGGTACGCGATTATGTACGCGACCGCTCGCCGTCGTTAAAGATGCTCCTGGAGCATTTGGCGGTCAGTTTGCCGACCGTATGAAGCCGGCCAAATTAAAAGAGCGCAAGGTGCGCATCCAAAAGCTCAACCGGGCGCTCAAGAAGCTTTTTCCGGTTGCGGTCATCGAGCTTAATTTCAGCAACCCGTGGGAGCTTATGGTTGCCGTGCAGCTCTCGGCCCAGTCGACCGACAAGGGGGTAAACAAGATTACGGAAAAATTGTTTAAGAAATACAAGACGCTCGACGCCTACCTTAAGGCCGATCCGCGCGAGTTCGAGCAGGATATCTTCGCCTCGGGCTTTTACCGCAACAAGGCCAAGAATATTTTAGGTGCCGCCCGGATGCTTAAGGCTGAGTTTGGCGGCAAGCTGCCTAAAACGATAGAGGAGATGCTCCGGCTGCCGGGCGTTGCGCGCAAAACGGCTACGGTCGTTCTTAAAGAAGCGCATGGCGTAGTAGCCGGCGTTACGGTGGATACCCACGTTATACGCTTCGTACAGCGCTACGACCTTTCAGACTACAAAGACCCGGTCCGCATCGAGCGCGATCTCATGGAGCTTCTGCCCAAAAAAGAGTGGGGGACGTTTACTCATAGGGTCATCCATTACGGTCGCTACGTGGCCCCGGCCCGAAAGTACGACACCACCCTCGACCCGCTTATAAAAATCTACCCGCCCGCTGCAAGCCGGTTCAGGACCTAGCTTCGTGTAGATTTCATATCATTTGGTACAATACCCTTATATGAGCACGAGGACGTCTCATATGGCCGCCCTGGCTCGGATATAAAAACTTATTTTTACTCACTCACTCGCTAGACCATGGCATACGATTTCAAACCGTTCGAGAAGCGCATCAAGGAAATAGAAGAGCGTTTGGGCAAGGAGCTCTCGGGCGTCCGCACGGGCAGGGCCACTCCAGCGATACTCGACGGCATACAGATAGAGAGCTACGGCAGCCGCATGGGTATATCCCAGGTCGCCAACATTTCCGTGGAAGACGCGCGCTCTCTGCGCATTACGCCGTTTGACCCCTCAAACAGCAAGGAGATCGAGAAAGCTATTACTGTGGCCAACCTTGGGCTGTCCGTCGGTGCCGATGAGCGCGGCGTACGTGTCTTCTTTCCTGAGCTGACCTCTGAGCGCCGCGTTACCCTGCTTAAGCTCGCCAAAGAAAAGGTAGAGGAGGTTCGTACCATGCTGCGCTCCGAGCGCGACGAGGTGTGGAGTGATATCCAGGACAAGGAAAAGGCAAAAGAGATGTCGGAGGACGACAAGTTCCGCAGCAAGGAAGAAATGCAGAAGCGCGTCGACGCGGCCAATGCCTCGTTTGACGCCGCGCTAGAGCGCAAGGAAAAAGAGATAGCCTCATAACTCCGGATACACTCAATGGCTCTCTTTATATTTATTGTCATCTTAGTCGCCCTTATCTGGGTGCACGAATTGGGCCACTTCAGCGTGGCCAAACTCTTCAAGATCCGGGTCGACGAGTTCGCCATCGGCTTTCCGCCCAAGCTCCTGCGTGTGCGCTGGGGCGAGACCGACTACACCTTCAATCTCCTCCTCTTGGGCGGCTTCGTGCGCATCCATGGCGAGAATCCGAACGATCTCGCTCCGGGCGAGCAGGATCCGCGCGCGCTGACCAGCAAGAATCGCGGCATCCAGGCGGCGGTGATGCTCGCCGGTATCGCGTTTAATCTTATCTTTGCCTGGCTCGCGCTCTCGGCGAGCTTTATGGCCGGCGTCCCGGCTGCGGCAGGCGAGGAGGCGCTCGGGCCCGTTACCGCGCCGCAGGTGCTTATTAGCGCGGTGCGGCCCGACTCTCCCGCTGATCGCGCGGGCATCAAGGCAGGCGATATTATCGAGCGCGTTGAGACGGGGGACGCGCTGCTCGATACGAATACTCTCAGCACCAACAAGCAGGCCGATGCGGTGCAGGCCTTTATTGCCGACCATCAGGACGAAAGCCTGGTCATAACGGTAACGCGCAAAGACGCCGAACAGACCTTTTTGGCCAAGCCCGAGGCGGGCATTGCTGACGGCCGCAAGGTCATCGGCGTCGAGTTCGGTGATGTCGGCATACTCAAGCTCCCGGTGCATTTGGCCTTGGTGCAGGGCGCTATTGAATTTAAGGAGATGGTCGTGCTTACTGCACAGGGCCTAGGCACGTTCTTCGGCCAGCTGTTTATGGGCCGGGCGGACTTTGCACAGGTGTCCGGTCCCATCGGTATTGCCGGGGTAGGGAGCAGCGCAGTCGAGAAGGGCTTCGCCGTTGCAGCGAGGGTTGCAGCGCTTATCTCAATCAACTTGGCGCTTATTAACCTCCTGCCCGTACCGGGGCTTGATGGCGGGCGCCTGGTTATTATCGCGGTAGAGGCCGTCATCCGCCGCCCCGTCTCGCCCAAAATCGTCAACGCGCTCATGCTTGCGGGCCTGGTACTTATCATCATTCTCATGGTGGTGGTCTCGGTGCACGACGTCGTCCGGTTGGTAGGGTAGCGAGCCTTTTGCCCCAATCTCCTTTTAGCTCTACAATGGCTCTATCTATGCGCCAATCTAAGCTCTTCACCAAGACACGCCGCGAGGCCCCCAAAGACGAGGTTTCCAAAAACGCGCAGCTGCTTATCCGTGCCGGATACGTCCACAAGGAAATGGCGGGCGTGTATGACCTCCTGCCGCTCGGTTTGCGCACCTTCAACAAGGTTGTCGGCATTATCCGCGAGGAGATGAACAAGATCGGCGGCACCGAGCTGCACCTTTCGGCGCTCCAGGATTCGGAAACGTGGAAGAAGACCGACCGCTGGGATGATGAAAAAGTCGACAGCTGGTTTAAGACATCGCTTAAGACGGGGACCGAGCTGGGTTTGGGCTTTACGCACGAAGAGCCCATTACGGCGCTCATGCGCGACCATATTTCTTCGTACAAGGATTTGCCGGCTTATCCGTACCAATTCCAGACCAAGTTCCGCAACGAGACCCGCGCCAAGTCGGGCCTGATGCGCACGCGCGAGTTCGTCATGAAGGACCTATACTCTTTTTCCAAAAACGAGGCCGAGCATCAGAAATTTTACGATGCCTGCGCTGATGCGTACGAGCGCGTTTTTGAGCGCGTAGGACTGGGAGATAAAACATATAAGACCTTCGCTTCGGGAGGCTCATTCAGCAAGTACAGTCACGAGTTCCAAACTATCTCGGCCGCCGGAGAGGATACTATTTACGTGTCCCGCGACCGCAAAATTGCAGTTAATAAAGAGGTGTACAACGACGAAGTGCTCGCCGACTTGGGCCTTTCCAAATCGGACTTGGCCGAGGAAACTTCTATCGAGGTGGGAAATATCTTTGGTCTCGGCACCCGCTTCTCCGAGGCCCTCGGCCTGGCTTATAAGGACGACAGCGGCAGCGATATCCCCGTGTTTATGGGCTCCTACGGCATCGGGCCTGCGCGCCTCATGGCTACCGTGGCCGAACTTTTGAGCGACGACAAGGGCCTGGTGTGGCCCGAGGAGGTGGCGCCTTTCCGCGTCCATCTCGTGTCGCTTGCTAACGGCAACGACGATGTGGTTACTGAGGCCGACGAGCTCTACCGCGAGCTCACCGAGGCCGGGGTCGAGGTGCTGTATGACGATCGCGACGCGCGGGCAGGGGAGAAGTTTGCCGACTCGGACCTCTTGGGCCTGCCGCTGCGCTTGGTCGTATCGGAAAAGACCCTGGCTGCGGGCAAGTTCGAGTGCGTCGAGCGCGCCTCCGGCACGACGCAGCACAAGAGCCTGTCGGAGCTGATCGGCATGCTCACTACCCGCTAGCTGTACCGGTCCTCACAATTTTCTAATGGCCAACTACTTCCAAAACCGGATACTGCCCCTCTTCTCTAACGATGTCGGTATCGACCTGGGCACCGCCAACACTTTGGTGTACCTGCGCGGCAAGGGCATTGTCGTAACCGAGCCGTCGGTCGTTGCGGTCAATCAGAAAACGGGCCAGGTCGTCGCCGTGGGCACCGCCGCCAAGCAGATGCTCGGCCGCACGCCGGGCCACCTGGTCGCGGTACGCCCGCTGGTCGAGGGCGTAGTATCGGACTACGAGGCGACCGAGGAGATGCTTAGCTATCTCATGAGCCGCGCGCAGGGAGTGAGCAAGAAAATGCTCGGACCCCGCGCGGTCCTGGGCGTGCCCTCGGGCATTACCAATGTCGAGGTGCGCGCGGTCATAGACGCGGCTCGCGGCGCGGGCGCGCGCGAGGTGCATATAGTGGAAGAGCCGGTCGCGGCGGCGCTCGGCATCCGCATGCCCATACGCGAGGCGATGGGCTCGATGCTCGTTGATATCGGCGGCGGCAACACCGACATTGCGGTTATGTCCCTCGGCGGCATCGTCCGCTCCAAAAACCTGCGCATCGCCGGCGACAAGCTCAACCAGGACATTATTTCCTACGTGCGCAGTGAGTTTAAGATTTTAATAGGGGAGAAGACCGCCGAGGGGGTCAAGATGGCGATAGGATCGGTCGTGGAGGGCGACGGCAGCCTCCAGGCCGTGGTGCGGGGGCGCGACCTTATTACGGGGCTCCCGCGCGAGATCGTGATTACCGACTCGGACCTGCGCGAGGCCATATCGCAGTCCATCGATACGCTCATTGAGGCGGTACGCGAGGTGCTCGAAACGACGCCGCCCGAAATTCTTTCAGATATCATGCGCTCGGGCATTGTTTTGGTCGGCGGCGGCGCGCAGCTGCGCGGGCTCGATACGCTCCTGACCCAATGGCTCAAGGTTCCGGTCATGGTAGCCGATGATCCCTTAACTGCAGTGGCGCGCGGCACCGGCGTCATTTTGGAAAATCTCGACCTGCACCGCGACCTCTTGATTGAAAACGATGGCGATATCTCCTAGCCCTTTTGACCGGATACAGAAGTCCCGGCGGGCCTCGCGCTCCTGGCTGTGGTGGGTGCTGCCCGCCGCACTCCTTATCGGCCTTGCGCTGGCATTTAAAGGACCTGCGGCCGAGCTTTTCTGGCGCTTGCTGGAGCCCGTCGTGCGTGCGCGTGAGTCATTGCAGTATTCCGAAGCGGTAGCCTTGCGTGCAGAGCTTGCGGCAGCGCAGGCGCGCCTTATTGACCGCGACGCTTTGTATAAGGAAAATCTCGATCTTAAGGGGCGCTTGGGCCGCAACGACACGCAAACGCCGCGCGTCTTGGCCGGCGTCTTGCAGCGCTCGCCGTGGGTGCCATACGACACGCTCCTAATCGACGCCGGTGCCGCGCAGGGCGTCGCGGTAGGGGACTGGGTGTCGGCCGGAGGCCAGTCGCTTATCGGCCGCGTGGCCGAAGTGCAGGCAAGTACCGCGCGTGTCGAGCTCTTTTCCGCACCCGGCCAAGTCCATCAGGCTATGCTTGGCGGCACGAGCACGCAGCCGGTGGCAGTTGAAGGCCAGGGCGGCGGCTCGCTGCAGGCGTCGGTGCCCGCAGGTACCGAAGTGTCGGTCGGAGACCCGATTATTTTCCCGGGGCTCGGCGGCGGCATCACGGCGCTCGTCTCTGCAGTCGACGCGCGGCCTGGAGAGTCGTTTATAGTTATATACATGCGCCTGCCCGCCGATCCCTTCGCGCTCTTATACGTTGAAGTGCTCAAGCCATGACCCTTGCCAGCCGCTACATCTACGCCATTACGTTTGCTATAGCCGCGACCGGCTTCCTTTTGCCGTTCTGGCCTTTGTGCGTTGTCGGCGTGCTTATAGCGGCGCTTTCAGGCCGCTATATTTTCGCCGTTGTTGTAGCGCTTCTTATCGATTTGGGACTGGGCATGCCGACGGGCGTATTGCACTACCTCGTCCTGCCATTTACCGTGCTCGCGGTTATAGCGGCGCTTGCGCGCATTTTCGGCGCCGCTTACTTCTTGGACAAGACGCCCCTCGATAGGCTTTAATAGGTGGATGCTCCGCTGGTGGTTTAGGAAAGGCAAGATACGCTCGGAAATACATCCGGACGAAATTTTAATAGACTCCCAAAACGTCTCGGACCTGGACCGCGACCAGTTCGAGGGCCGCATCGAGCGGCCGCTTTCCCGCCGGCAGCTGGTGGGCGCAGGGAGCGTCGTGGCCGTGGCAGTGCTGCTTCTGCTGGTGCGCGCCGGCAGCCTCCAAGTAGTGCATGGGCAGACGTATGCCGAGCAGGCCAAGAACAACCAGCTGACCGAGGAGACTATCTTTGCTGATCGCGGCACGATCGTCGACCGCAACGGCATCCCCTTGGCCTGGAACGAGCGCGACGAAATAGGCGATGATTTCGCCCGCCGGGCGTATGCCTCCATGCGCGGGCTCGCCCATGCGGTGGGCTATACCAAGGCGCCTGCCAAGGACTCTTCCGGCAATTACTTCCGCACCGAGTTCGAGGGGCTCGACGGCGTCGAGAAGGCGTACAACGCAGAGCTAGGCGGCCAAAACGGGCTGCGCCTCACCGAGACAGACGCGCTTGGGAACGTTGTCTCGGAGGCGACGACGCGCGCGCCGGCGGCCGGCGCAGAGCTGCGGCTTTCTATCGATGCCAAGGTAACGCAGGGGCTCTACGACGTGCTGGCTAAGAACGCGGGCGCAGCGGGCTTCCAGGGCGCGGCGGGCGTCATTATGGATGTGCGCACCGGCGAGCTCTTGGCGCTTACCAGTTATCCCGAATACTCGCAGACCGCCATGGTCGAGGGCGACCGGGATTTGATAGCCTCTTACAACACCGACAAGCGCCAGCCGTTCCTGGATCGCGCCGTAGACGGGCTCTATGCGCCGGGCTCTATCGTCAAGCCCATCATGGCTGCGGGCGCTATTTCCGACGGCATCATAGACGAATACAAGCAAATACTTTCAACGGGCTCCATTTCCATACCCAACCAGTACGATCCCAAAAATCCCACCCTATTCCGCGACTGGCGCGTCAACGGCTGGACCGACGCGCGCCACGCCATTGCGGTTTCCTCCGACGTGTACTTTTACTCCGTGGGCGGCGGCTACCAGGACCAGCGCGGCATGGGCATTGCCACTATCGACAAGTGGCTGCAGGCCTTCGGGTATGGGCAGGATGCGGGGCTCAAGGGCTTCTCCTCCAAGACCGGCACTATTCCGACTATCGACTGGAAAGCCAAGACTTTCCCGGACGATCCGACGTGGCGCCTCGGCAACACGTATCACACGGCGATAGGGCAGTTCGGCACGCAGGTCACGCCGCTGCAGGCGGTGCGTACCGCAGTCGCCCTGGCCAACAGCGGCACGCTGCTCACGCCGACGCTTATAGCAAGCTCGACCCCGCAAGGCCAAAAGATCGACATCGACCCGCACGCTCTCCAGGTCGCCCGCGAAGGCATGCGCCTCGGCGTTACCGAGGGCATCGCCACAGGCGTCAAGCTCCCGTATGTCTCTGTTGCAGCCAAGACCGGCACTGCGCAGATCGGCATGAAGAACGAATACTGGAACGCCTGGATGATAGGCTTCTGGCCATACGAGAACCCCAAGTACGCCTTCGTAATGATCCTCGATCGGGCTCCCGCGCACACCTCGACCGGCGGAAACGTGGTCATGGCGCAGTTCTTCTCCTGGATGCACGAAAACGCGCCCGAATATCTGCAATAATTCTGTATACGACTTGGTGGCACTTTTTACAAAAAACCCGCCGAGTCGAAACTCAGCGGGTCAGGAATTTTTAAGTTCTAGATTCTCCGGATAGTCGGGTGATGGGGAGACCGTGCTGCCGGAGCGGCTTATTCAGGCTGTATGTCCCATCTATCTCCATCGTCAATATTCGGTATTCGCAGTTATCGAGATTAGCGAATGACTCGAACAGCTCTTCATTCCAGTCTAGGATTATTTTGAGCAGTACTCGGAACTCGAAGCCGTGCGAGAGAACAACAATATTGCATCCGGTATCCCGTTGTATCTTGAATATCTTCTCCTTAAACTTTTCTAGCCTTTCGATCAGTTGTGCTGCACTCTCGCCGGTTGGAAAAGTGTAGCGCAGTACTCCGACTTTATAGCGTTCAGCTTCGATCCCTGGGCGGTTCTCGGCAGTGATATGCCCCCAATCCTGCTTTACAATGAGGGGCTCGATTTCCACATTTGCATTAATGTGGTCGGGAAGCAGCGGAAGCACTATTTTGAGCGTTTGCACATTCCTGACGCCTGGAGACGTATAGAATCGGGTATCAGGGTTGCCGTTGAGAAGCTGGGCAAGTAAAGCCCCCAAGTTATGGGCCTGCTCGCGGCCTCTTTCGGTCAGTGGAATCTCAAGATCGCTCAAGACGTCGTAGACCCTATTGTCGACATCTTCCAACGACTCGGCATGCCGACAGATGATAATCCTAGGATTTCTTTCCATGATGCGACCTTTCAGTGGTTTGGGGAGATATTTCAAGGTACACTCATTCTCATGAGTGCCGTTTTACTGACCCTGTCTGATAAGGACATCTTCCCAAACACGCCGGATACGACCGGTACTGACTGGAAGGACCGTCCGACCGGCAAGGTTGTTCTCTTTAATGATAAGAACGAAATTGTCTTAGTAAGCAATAAGATTACTAATCTTTTTCTGCTACCCGGCGGCGGTATAGAGGAAGGCGAGGATATCGTAGAGGGCACAAAGCGCGAGTGCCGCGAAGAGACTGGTCACGAGATTGAGATCATCCACGAACTCGGTGTGACGGAAGACTACCGAGTCAGAGACAGTCGCCATTGCATCAGCTATTGTTTCGCAGCAAAAGCACTTTCGCAGGGCCCGATCGCTCTCACTAAAGACGAAAGCGACATAGGTTTTTTTATGCAGTGGTTCTCCTTGGAAGACGCGGCGAAGCTGCTCGCCTCCCAAGAAGAGAAAGTTAGGCGGGGCGAAGTTGAGTTCTATAATACCTGCTTCAACATTGTCAGGGACTCATTTTTTATCCGCCGCGCCCAGAAGCTACTCGCTTAACACTAGCCTCCCTTGATTTTTCTGATAATCGAGCCCGTTGAGATTTCTTCTTCAGTATAACGGGGCAGTATTTGTATCTTTGTATCGGGCGAACTGGCTCTTACTTGTGCGAGTCTTTGCTGGAATCGGACCTCGTCCCCGGAGTTTTCCCCAAATACGATACTGCCCGGCTTCAATAATGAGAGCACGCGCGGACTGTTTGGGCTTACGCCTGCCAAATACACATAGTCGACACATCGCAGGGCTGCCACCATTGCGGCCCTTTGCCACTGGTTGATTATCGGACGGCTCGAATTCTTGTAGCCTCGTACATAGTTGTCCGAGAGCACCGCGACGACAAGCAGATTCTCGAGCGTAGCGGCATATTCGAGCAAGTGCAAATGGCCGACATGGATAAGATCGAATACCCCTCCCACCAGGCAAAAACTTTTACCGGGCGGCAGTAATTTCCTAAGGGCATGAGCGCTTCGAGGGACGCTTTTCATGGTTGTTCCTTCTATTGTAGAGGTACAGGTTGAGAGGAATCTCAGCTGGGATGCATAATGGTATATTATTTGCATATGGTCAAATTCGTTTTTAAGAACGACTGGATGCACGAAAATGCGCCCGAATATCTGCAATAAGGCCTTTTCCGGCCCTTGTCCCGCTTGACTTGGGGCCCAATTCGGCTAAACTAGTCTATCGAAGAAGCAGCTAACCCCCGCAAGGGGAATTTTAAATCCACATGGAAGAAATGATGTCCCAGGAGAAGTTCGAGGAGCTCACGATAGAGCTTGAGAGCCTGCGCACGACCCGCCGCAAGGAGGTAGCCGAGCAGCTTGAGTACGCCCGCAGCCTGGGCGACCTCTCCGAAAACGCCGAGTACCAGGAGGCGCGCGAAATGCAGTCCGCAGTAGAGGAGCGCATCGGCAAGCTCGAGAGCATCCTGAAGTCCGCCAAGATCGTCAAGGGCGGCAAGGGTGACGGCGTGGGCATGGGCTCGACCGTTACCGTGCAGAAAATCGGCGGCGAAGACAAGCACACCTACACCATCGTCGGCGCCGAGGAAGCCGATATCATCAAGGGCAAGGTTTCCTACCACTCTCCGCTGGGCGCAGCGCTCCTCAATAAGAAAAAGGCGGACGAGTTCTCCTTCTCGACCCCGCGCGGCGTGCAGAAGTACAAAATACTTAAAATAGATTAAGCAGTAGATAGAAAAATCCCCGGACATACAGTCCGGGGATTTTCGATTCCGCCAGCAGAGGAGCTGGCTAGAACCGAAAGTTGAGGCCTGCGCGAACGATATTTTCGCGCAGTTTGGTCGAGTAGTCGGCAGAATTGCCGCGACTGTCGGTCATGCTGCTTGAGCCGCCATTGAGATCGATGTGTAGATATTCAATCTTGGCCGACCAGTCGTTGCCTATTGCCCATTCCACCCCGGCACCGAACGCCGGGCCGAAAGCCATGTGCTTTTCAGTCGTTGTCGACTGGTAGCCGCCGACCGAGAACCGATCGGTCACGGTCAGGCCTCCGTAGGCTATGCCGGCGGTGATGTAGGGCAGAAAGGAGCCCATGCTGTAGCCGAGACGTCCGCGGGTAGTGCCAAACCAGTGGGCCTCGGTATCGATATCGCTGGTCGCGGTAAAGATGCAGCCGGCGCATCGGTCGATCGAGCTGTTGCCCGAGAAGCCGGCCCAATTGAGATCGGTCTCGAAGCCCCATACGATGTTGCCCCGCATCCAGTTGGCGCCGGCTGTGATGCCGACCAGCGGCCCGTTGGTGCTGATCGAATCGAGATCGAATCCTGTGGCCGTCTGCTTAGTATTGCCGAAGCCGTATCCGGCTGTGGCACCGATGTAGAAGCCTTCCCAGCGATCCCTGAAAGCCGCCGGTGCCGGCGATTTATACCCGGGTCCCACATCAGCCGCCTGAGCGGCCGAGAAGGGCAAACTACTTAAGGCCAGTGTGGCCAGAGCCAAAAAGCGAGTACGCATCGAAAACCTCGTTGTTTGCGTGTGAGTCCGCGCCGCTCAGAATGAGCAAACGGGAGGACTGTGTCCTTCATGAATGTAATACGTTATTGAAGATTTGTCAAGAAAAAAGAAAACCCCAAGCCTAAGCCTGGGGTCCGGAGCGCGTCGCGCTCAATGTTCTGGGTAGTCTTCCGGAATGATTCCGTCCGGGAAGAAGAATTCGACCTGCTGGTTGTTCTTCACGGCGATGAACTTGAGGTTGCCGAGGCAGGTTGCCTCGCCATTCTCGATCGCCAGCAGCAAAGATTCCTTGCTGCAGCATTTTCGAGCGAAGTCGCTCAGCAGCGACGTTCCGCGCAGTTTCTTGAGCATCTTGCCGACGTGCGTGTGCACGCTGGTTTTCGTTGCGGATTTCGTTGCCGCTTCTGCTTGAGCTACCATTTCTTTTCGTCCTGTTATCGCCTGCACCCCGCAGGCTAGGTTTGTTCTACTAGGACGCCTGTTTACTCAACTTAACGCAACCCTTTACACGACGGTTATACCCGCTCTGATAAAATGGTACCAGTTTATGCAAATCCGTCAAGTCCCCGTCTGAAGTATTAAAAGCCCCTAAATAACGCTATAGTAGGGCTATGTTTTGGGCAGACCGCATAGCAGGGGAGATTGAGGCGAAGTTCGGCAAACAGGCCGAGCCCCTTTTGATACGGGACGAAAAGACTCTTTCCGGCCGCGTGCACGTAGGTTCCTTCCGGGGCGTCGCCATACATGGCGTCATCAGCGAAGCTCTTCAAGAGCAGGGGACACCCAACGTGTTTAGGTACGAATTTAACGACTACGACCCCATGGACGGGATACCGTCGTACCTGCCGCAAGGGGAGTACGAGCAGTATCTGGGCCTGCCGCTTAAAAATATCCCGAGCCCGGAGCCGGGGTTTGATAACTTTGCCGAATACTACGGCGCAGAATTTAAGGCGGTCATAGAAGGCGCGGGCTTTGCTCCGGAGTTTTACCGCAGCAGCGAGCTGTATCTGTCAGGAAAGATGGACGGCGTCATACGCGAAGCCCTTGAGGGCGCAGCTGACGTGCGCCGCATATATAAAGAAGTCTCCGGTGGCACGCGCGAGGATACCTGGCTGCCCTTAAGCGTCATTTGCCCCACCTGCGGGAAACTTTCGACTACCCGCGCGAGCGACTTTGACGGCGAGACGGTTGCGGTCGAGTGCCGCGACTTGGACTGGGTAAAGGGCTGCCATTTTGCAGGCCGCGTAAGCCCGTTTGGAGGCTCTGCCAAGCTGCCCTGGAAGGTCGAGTGGCCCGCCAAGTGGAAGGTGCTGGGCGTTAAGGTAGAGGGTGCCGGCAAGGACCATTCGACCAAGGGCGGCTCGCGCGATGTGGCCAGCCATATTTCCAAAGAAGTATTCAAATACGAGCCGCCGTTTGACGTGCCGTACGAGTTTTTTCTCATAGGCGGGCAAAAGATGTCCTCGTCCAAAGGGCAGGGCTCGAGCGCCAAGGAAATATCCGACCTGCTGCCGGCCAAGCTATTCCGCCTCGCGCTGTTGTCCAAGGATATCAGTCAGGCATTCAACTTCGATCCGGAGGGAGACACGATACCCGTGCTCTACGATCTCTACGACAAGCTGGCCGAGGCGTACAAAGCCGGGGTTAAAGACGATTACACCCGCCTGTTCCTCTACTCGCATCCCTCTACCGCGAGGCCAAACCTCACGGTACCGGAATTTTTGATGCGCTTCAGCCAGGTGGCGTTTATCGTCCAGATGCCGCACATGGATTTAGAGAAGGAGGCGGAAATTGTGAAAGGCGCGCCGCTCACTGATGCGGACAAGGTAGAGCTCCAAGAGCGCGCCGCTTACGCCAAGCACTGGCTTGGCGCTTATGCGCCCGAGAAGTTCGTCTTCAAGCTCCAGGAGTCGCTGCCGGAGGTTGCACAGAGTCTTCCTGAAACTGCCAAGGCTGCGCTTAAGGCACTGCACGACTTCATTGCAGCCAAAGACGCAATGCCGTCCGGCGAGGAGCTCCACGCCGAGCTGCATAAATCGAAAGAATTCAAGGCGATCTACCTGGCATTCTTGGGCAAAGAGAGCGGCCCTAAGGCCGGATGGTTCCTGTCGGTCCTCGATCGCGATTTCGTACTAAAAAGGCTTGCCTCGGCGAGCGCATAGGAGTGCGTCCCTAAAATATAAAGCCCGCCCCGAGTAGTCTCGGAGGCGGGCGTTCTTGTATGGCCTTGCGGGCCTTATTACTTGATTCTCATTCCGGCGGTGGAGCTGGAACGGATATCTGGAGCAACTTTCGTCGAGGCACTGGGGTCGTTGGACCCTAAGCGCAACCAGGAAAATGGCCGCCATAACAATTTTGTAAAGAACTTTTCGCGCGGCTTGAGCAGGTACCCTTGATGGTAAACCAGGTCCAGGCAGGAGGTGGAGCAGAACTGGCGCCCCCGGCGCTCAGCGCGGACCATGCCGAAACCCCGGTTGCACCCAAGACGGCTGCATGTCTTACGTTCACACATCTCTTATTCCTTCCTTGTTTAAGTTTTTGGCCCTCACGCAAAACTCATACAACTCTCTGTACCTGTTGTACGCCTTAAGCTTTGACGTGTCAATTGCCTGAAGCTTACAGGAAGGGGATAAGTCCCTATTTGTTGGAGCCGAAAAAGTAAAAAGCGGGTATCCATTCTGGATATCCGCTTTGTCGAGCGTGTCTCTTGCTGCTTATGCAGTAACCCAGACCGCCCAAGTGAAGAAAAGTGCCGCGACGGATACGAGCAGTCCGGCGCCGAGTAGGATGGTTTTGATCCTGCAGGAGCGCTGATTTTTAGTCATCCGCTTTCGGCACCGCTTGATGCTGTCTTGCGCCGCGAACTTCGCAGTCATAACCGCCTCAAAGGTCTTGTCGTTCATGATCGTCTCCATTGGTTGTGGGAGACGCCTTTCCCTTAGTTTCCCAAACTTTTTTATACTTACTCTATTACCAGTATACACCCAGATAAGCCTTTTGTCAAGGTCTGTAAAACCCTTTGGTATAGGGCTTTTTTGACGAATACCCACAGCCCTGGCGACTCGTGTGCCAAAGGGGGGAAATGTGGATAAATACACAAGTTAAGTGGGGTAGGGTGGCGTACAATGTCTAGTAGTGGGATGAAGTGGGATAGACCCACCCCACGAACTTCCGAAAAAACCATGCTGATCGGCGAATACCTCCACACTCTCGACCCCAAGAAGCGCTTGTCGCTTCCTGCCAAATTCCGCAAGGAAGTGGGCCGCAAGGTGGTGATTACGCGCGGGCTCGACTCCTGCCTCTTCATGTTTCCGGAGAAGGCGTGGATTAAAATCGCCCAGAAGCTCTCGGACCTGCCGGTAGGGCAGGCCGACACTAGGGGCATGGCCCGCTTCCTCTTGGCGGGAGCGGTCGAGACCGAGGTAGACGGCGCAGGCCGCATCCTCATCCCGGAGTACCTCAAGGACTTTGCCGAGCTGCGCTCGCGGGTGGTGTTGGCGGGCGTGTCCGACCGGATCGAGATCTGGAACGAGAAGACCTGGGAGGAGTACAAGCGCAAGATCGAGAAGGGAGCAGACCAGATGGCGCAAGCGCTGGGTAACATGGGGATCCTGTAACATATGACTACTTTTTCTTTTACGCCCGTTCGTGCATCACACCGCTCCCGTCGAGAGGAGGGCGGCGAGGGGCATGAGCGGGCGCAAGAGCGAAAGGATGAGCCGCACGTATCGGTCATGACGGATGAAGTTTTGGCCGCACTCGAAGTAAAGAAGGGCGAGGTGGTGGTGGACGGCACTGCAGGTGCGGGCGGCCACAGCGAGGCCTTGGCTCATGCTGCAAAAATAAAACTGATCTCGCTTGATGCCGACCCGGATGCCGTAGCGGCGGTGCAGAAGCGCCTCGGCAAGAAGGGCGCCGTCATTAACGCCAACTTCGGCGATCTTTTGGCGGTCGCCGAGAAGACCGGCATTACTTTTATAGACAAGGCGCTGTTTGACCTGGGCTGGAACCGCGGCCAGCTTACGGCCGGCCGCGGGTTTTCCTTCATGTATGACGAGCCGCTCTCGATGAGCTACGGCCCGAAGGCCCGCTCCGGCTTTACGGCCGCCGAGATGCTCAATACTTTTACCGAAAAGGCCCTGGCCGACATCTTCTTTGGCTACGGCGAGGAGCGCTATGCGCGCCGCATCGCCAAGGTGATAGTGGAGCGCCGCGAAGAGAAGCCTCTTGCGACCACGCTTGAGCTTGTGGAGCTTATCAAGGACTCGGTGCCCGCGGCCTACCGCCGGGGGCGGCTCCACCCGGCGACGCGCTCCTTCCAGGGGCTGCGCATTGCGGTCAACGACGAGCTGGGGGCGCTAGAGCAGGGGATTGAGGCAGCTTGGAAACTCCTAGCCCCGGGCGGACGCATCGCAGTCATTACCTTCCACTCAATTGAGGATCGGGCCGTCAAGAGATTATTTGCGAAGTTCGCCAAGGGAGGGGGCGGGGAAAAAGGAAGGCTCTTATACAAAAAACCCCTCGTCGCTTCCGCCGCTGAAATTAAACGCAATCCGCCGAGCCGATCCGCCAAGCTTCGCGCAATCGAAAAAATATGCCCACAAGAATAAACCCACTGACGCTCTACCGCCTCTATGTCCGCCGCGTGGTGGCCGCTCTGGGCGCCGCTATCGCAGTCTGCGCGTTCATGTACGGATTCTTTCTGCTTGAGGCGGTCTCGCATGCGGCAAGCCAGGCCCAGGCGCGCCGCGAAGTCGGCCAGCTTTCTTCCAAAGTGGGAAAGCTCCAGGCGCAGTACCTCGCCGCAACCAAGGCTCTTACTCCCGAGCGCGCCCGCGCGATGGGCTTCGTCGAGCCGGCGCACGTCGCTACCGTGTATGCGGACGCGCATGCGCTCACGCTCTCGGCTAACCGGTAGTACAATAAGGGAAGTATGTCGTCCCGATTTGTCCTGCGCGTCCGGCTTTTGACCGCGCTTCTGATACTGGTGGCCCTCGTCATTGTCGGCAAGCTCTACTTTTTGCAGGTGGTGCACGGACAGGACTACGCTCGCCGCGCGGACGCCCAGATTATTGCTACGCACAACCCGCTGCTTAACCGCGGCGCAATTTACTTTACGGACAAGGACGGCACGCCGATCTTGGCCGCGACCCTGCGCGAGCTGGGCGACGCTTCTACGACTTCCGAAGACGGCAATCACCAGCGCTACTATCCGGGCGGTTCCTTGTCGGCCCGGACGCTCGGCTTTGTGGCCTACAACAATGACGACGAGCAGAAGGGACGCTACGGCCTGGAGCGATATTACGACCCGGTCCTGGGCCGCTCCTCCGATAACCTGTACCGCAACTTCTTCGTCGAGCTCTTCGGCGCGGCGCAGGACGTGCTGAGCGGCAAAGGCCAGAAAGGCGACCTCGTAACCACTATCGAGCCGTCGGTGCAGGGTGAGCTTGAGCGAACCCTCCTGGAGTACGAGGAGACCTGGCACCCCTCGCTCTCGGGCGGCATCGTCATGGATCCGCACACGGGCGCCATTGTCGCCATGGCCGTATCGCCGACCTTCGATCTCAACCATTTCAACAAGGAAGACGATCCGACCATTTACGCCAATCCCATAGCCGAAAACGTCTACGAGCTCGGCTCGATCATGAAGCCGCTTACGGTCGCTGCCGGGCTCGACTCGGGCAGCATTACTGAAACTACGACCTATAACGACACCGGCTGCATCACGGTCGACACCAAGAAGATCTGCAACTTCGACGCGGAGGCGCGCGGCGTCATTCCCGTGCAGGAAATCCTCAGCCAGTCCCTAAACGTCGGCGCCTCGTTCGTGGCAACCAAGATGGGCCCTGAAATAATGCGCGACTACTTTTTAAACAAGTACAAGTTCAACGAGGAAACGGGCATCGACCTGCCGGGCGAGGTGCGCGGGCTTACCCAGAATCTCGAGGACGGCCGGGCGGTGGAGTTCGATACGGCGTCCTTCGGCCAGGGCATTGCCGTAACGCCCATTGAGATGGCGCGGGCGCTGGCGACCCTCGCCAACGGCGGCAAGCTGGTAACGCCGCACTTAGGGGCCGCCATCAAGGAAGAGAGCGGGATTACCCGCGAGCTGGGCTGGGGCGAGCCCGCACAGGTGCTAAAGCCGCAGACCGCTACTGCCATTAGCCGCATGCTGACCCAGGTGGTCGACACGGCGCTCGCCAATGGCGACCTAAAGCTCGAGCGCTACAGCATTGCAGCCAAGACCGGCACGGCCCAGATTGCGGACCCCTCTGGCGGCGGCTACTACAAGGACCGGTACCTGCACAGCTTCTTCGGGTACTTCCCGAGCTATGACGCCAAGTTCCTGGTATTCCTGTTTGCGGTGGAGCCGCGCGGGGCACCCTTTGCCTCCCAGACCTGGGCCCCGCCGTTTAAGTCCTTGACCCAGTTTCTGATCAACTACTACAACATCCCGCCGGACCGGTAACTACCCTGAAAAGCGGGCAGGGCGGGGTAGGGTAGAATATATAAAACAGAAAAAACATGCGCACTATTTTCAAATCGATCATCGTTTGGATCCTGCAGATGGAGGCCAAGGCAGTATTGCGCAAGTATCAGCCAAAGGTGGTTGCTATTACCGGCAGCGTCGGCAAGACCTCGACCAAGGATGCGGTGTACGCCGTGCTTTCTAAGAAATTCCACGTTCGCAAAAGCGAAAAGAGCTTTAATTCAGAAGTGGGCGTGCCGCTTACGATACTGGGCTTGGGCAACGCCTGGGGCAACCCCTTGCACTGGCTGCAGAACATCATCGACGGCCTCTCTCTTATACTGACTACGCACAGCTATCCGGAGTGGCTGGTCTTGGAAGTGGGGGCCGATCGGCCCGGCGACATCAAGTCGCTTTCCTCGTGGATCAAGGTAGACGTGGCGATTATTACGCGGCTTCCGGAAGTGCCGGTGCATGTGGAGTTCTTTGACTCGGTAGAAGCGGTCATTGAGGAAAAGGCCTCGCTCATGGACGCGGTGCGTCCTGGAGGCGCGATACTTCTATATGCCGATGACGAGCGCACCAAGAAATTGCAGCAACGCCTGCCGGCGCCCGATGCGCGCATCGTGCTGTTCGGCTTTAGCGACGAGACCGACGTGTGGGCGAGCAAGTTTGAAGTCGTGCGCGAGGAAGGGAAGGAGTCCTGGCCGATAGGCATGCGGGCGAATATTTCTGTCGAGGGCGAGTCGGCGCCCGTGCAGATCATCGGTTCTCTGGGCACCCATGCCTTTCTGTCGGCGGTAGCCGCAGCGGCTGCGGGCCATGTGCTCGGGGTGAGCCTTCCTGATATTGTCGCGGGGCTCGAGGGTTATGAACCGCCTCCGGGCCGCGTGCGGATATTGCCCGGCATCAAGGATACGCTGATTCTCGACGATACTTATAACGCCTCGCCGGCGGCGACCATAGCTGCGCTCGATGCGCTCAAGCTGACGGCCCCCAAGGGCCGCGCCATTGCCGTCCTGGGTGACATGTTGGAACTTGGCCGCGTGTCGGTAGAAGAGCATCGCAAGGTGGGGGCCAAGGCGGCGCAGGTTGCCGATCTTTTGATAGTGGTGGGCGTGCGGGCGCGCGATATTGCCATGGGGGCACTCGACAATGGCATGAAGGACGAGAATATCTTGCAATTTGAGGACTCTCAAAAGGCCGGTGCCGAGCTCCAGAATATGCTTCTGGATCATGACGCCATTTTGGTCAAAGGCTCGCAATCCGTGCGCATGGAGCGCGTGGTCGAGGAAATTATGCAGGAGCCGGAGCGGGCAGGGGAGCTTTTAGTGAGACAAGACTTAGAGTGGAAAAAGCGCTAGGTGGGACAAAGCCCTAACGATTTGCTATTATCGGATAAGTAACATGTTCTAAGGGGTAGAAATGAACCGTGCAAGCGAAAAAGCTATCCGGCGCAGCTGGGAGCATGACCTTAGGAGTCATCCTCTGGGCAGCATCCAAACTGGTCCGAGCAAGGAGGAGCTCCGAGCGCAGGCAGAAGCGCTTACTGTCGGCGTTACGGTAACGGTCTGCAGGGCCTCGTACAGAAAATCGGACCTCCGTAAACGAGCAGGCGGCTATAAATAAGAAGATAGCGCGGACACGGTCCGCGCTTTTCTTTTGGCCCAAATTGTCGTACATTGTTCTGGTACGTTCGGTATGGCCTGCGATTAATTAAGTCGGGTCTAAGGTAGAAATAGGGCCCTATCGTCTAATGGTTAGGACAGTTCCCTCTCACGGAACAAATCGGGGTTCGAATCCCCGTAGGGTCACACGATCGAAAAACTCCGGCTTTGGCCGGGGTTTTTCGTATCGCCGTGATGCCTGGGAGGCAGATTCGAAAGGCGCAGGCACGACGGTGCCGAGCCGGGGTCGCGAGATTTTCTAGCAGGAAAATACTTGTGACCGAATCCCCGTAGGGTCACAAAAGACACAAACACCTGCCCTGCGGCAGGTTTTGTGCTTTTGTGACAGGCGCAGCGATGTTTTGCACTGGCAAAACCGCGAGCCGGGGCCGGCAAGCAAAATCGCTGACGAGCGATTTTGACTTGTGGCCAGGCTGACGGGCGGTCACAAAAGAAAAACCCGGCGCCTTCGTGGCGCCGGGTTCGGTTTTATGCAAATTGCGCCTGCGGCGACGGCACTACGGGCGTAAGCACGACCGACGTAGTCGCTCTCTTCCCGACTTTTCAGGAAATATAATTTCCGACGGTAAATGAAAAGAGAAAGGCCCGCGCAAATGGTGCGCGGGCCTCATGCTTCTGCGTGCAGACTAGATCAAATCGATCTGCTCCGCGTTTTCGGTATTGACCAGTGGGAACCGGTCGAGCCGGGCTTGTACCTGCTCGTCGGCAGACTTTACAGGAGGGCCGTCGAGCCCGAGTCCGGTAAAAGGCTCGATGTCTCGCTCGTTCGCTGCGCCGGTGATGCGCCCTGCGAGCGCGATTGCCGCAGCCACATCTTCAGACGATCGGGCGTACGCATCGGAGTTATCGTTCGGAACTCCAAAGCGCCGCCTTGGACGAACCGGGCCTCTCCTTAGATTCTGCCCGAGCCTCCATAGACTATTGCGAAGTTCAGGATCTTCAATGTCGGTTAACCTTGAGCGTTCCATGACTTCCTCGCAGATTCGAGAAATCTCCGAGGGTGACGCGAAACAAACAACCCCTCTGTATTAATTATACTCCACTTGACTATGAAAGTCAAGCGATACAAGGGGCGGTTGGGGATAGCTGCTTAGGCGAACATGCCGTCGACTACCTCTTTGACGATGGTGCCGTCGGCCTTGCCCTTCAAATCCTTCATAAGCGCGCCCATAAGCTGGTTGGCGCCGGTCTTATCGCTCACGTTCATTTCAGCGGCCTTGGCGGTTGCGGCAGCGACGATCTCCTCGCGGCTCATTTGGGCGGGGAGCATGATCTCGAGTATCGCGAGCTCGGCCTTCTCGCCCTCCGCGAGCTCTGGGCGGCCGCCAGCCTCAAACTGCTGGATAGAGTCCTTGCGCTGCTTGGCGGCGCGCATAACGACGGTCAGCACCTCCTCGTCGGTGAGGACGCCGTCGGGGCCGTAGCCCTTGGTTACCGATTCGTTGGTGCAGTTGCTCATGAGACCGCGCACGACGCCGAGCTTAACGGAATCCTTGGCGCGCATGGCGTCCTTCATCATCTCCTTGAGGTCTGCTTGAGTCATAATTTTATATAAAATGGTATGGCTATAGCTTACCAGATGTGGTACTTTGCGGCTAGGAGAACCTTACACACGAAAGGAGGCGACAATGCATGCCCACAGGCTCGGAGATACCGCTTTTATCGTAAGCGATGACGGCGCCGTAAAGCGCACCATCGTAAGCAGCGTCGGCAAAGAGGGGAACATCAGGCTGCTCGACCGCGCATACGGGCAAGTATGCACGACCTTTGTCGAGGCGCTTGCAGCCGCGACGGCAAAGCTCAAGGAAAAGGAGCGCAAGCTCCAGGACGAGCTCGGCCCGCTTCAGGCATTGATCGCCCGCCTTTCTTCGCCAGAGTACGAGGAGGAAGTCATGGGCGGCCCGCTCTTGCGCACGAGCACGGCTTCTTTCTTGGCGGACAGCCCTGAAGTCGTGGAGCTTCCCGCTCCTGAGAGCTATATGGAACCGGGGCAGAAAGTCTTCTGCGCTATCGTCCCCGGCACTCATAACGGAATGATTCCCCATTACCGGCCACACCCGTACTTCGTTCTCGAATCCGAAATAGCCGAGACGATCCTCGTCGAGCGGGGCAGGGTAGCCTACCGGATCGACTCCCACTATCATCCCTCGTCGGGCAGCATCTTTATCGACCCGGAAGAGGCCAAGAAGAAGCTGGTTTCGGTTTTTGAAACGGAAACCGGCGGCACTCTTCCTTCTGAGAACGTCAGGATAGTTTCCCGGGAACAGGAGAAGCAGGGCTCAAAGAGCTCCTTTGATCGCGTGGCCGGCCAGGTCAGCGGCAGGCCGGCAAACCCGCTGCTTGAGCCGCTTAGCGACTCAACCTAGTCGGCTCATCCCGCCGCGATACACAAATCGCGGCGGGATTTTCTTTTATAAAAAAGTTACAATGGGTGTATGGACCTCATTACTGTACTGGTGGCCGTACTTATACTTTTGGCAGTCGGGATAATCGCCATGCTGTACCGCCTGCAAAAGGGCGCCCAGGCGCCCCAAGACAGCTCGTCGATGGTGCTTTTGCAGAACCAGCTCGCCGAGCTTACCCGCGCCATGGATAGCAAGTTGGGCGAGGGCACCAAGACCATGTCGGAGTTTATGATGACCCAAACCGACCAGGGCCGCACGCTCATGGCCACCATTACCAAGCAGATCGGCGACCAATTGCTTGAGGTGGTCAAGGGAGTGGCTAAGACGGAAGAGTCCACCAAGCAGATATTTACCATTGCCGAGCAGCTCGGCAACCTCGAAAAGGTGCTCAAGAACCAGAAGCAGCGCGGCAACCTGGGCGAGGCCAGCCTCGAGCTGGTGATGAGCAATATCCTGCCGCCCGGAGCTTATCAGATGCAGTACGAGTTTCCGGGCGGTGAGACGGTAGACGCCATCATCCGCACCAAGGAGGGCTTTATCCCGGTTGATGCAAAGTTCCCGCTGGAGAACTATTCGCGCCTGCGCGACGAGAAGGACGATGTGCGCCGGGTGGAGTACGAGGAGGCGTTTAAGAAAGATCTTAAAAAGCGCATCGATGAAACTTCTAAGTATGTGCGCCCCAAGGACGGCACGCTGCCGTTTGCCTTTATGTACATCCCGGCCGAGGGTATCTACTACGACCTTTTGAACGACGGGGTAGGGGCGGTAAATACCCGCAGCCTGCTCGATTATGCGCAGAACGACCGCAAGGTGATAATTGTCTCGCCCACGACCTTTGCCGCGTACCTGCAGTCGGTCCTGTACGGCTTTAAGGCTTTTAAGATCGAGGAGCAGGCCAAAGACATCGCCAAGAACGTCGAGGCGCTGGGCCGGCACATTAATGCCTACCAGGACTACTATAAAAAGCTGGGTGCCTCGCTTAGTACCACGGTCAACCACTTTAACGCCGGCACCAAAGAGCTGGGCAAGATCGAGAAGGATGTCCTGCGCATAGACGCTTCGGCCGAGATAGCCATAGACGTGCCCCTGCTCGACAAGCCTATTTTGGAGGGTAAAGATTAATGCCTCCCTGGGTAGGGAGGCATTTGGTCATTTGGGCCCCCAAATAATGAGGGCGAGGACGGCTATCGGCAAAAGGCAGATGGCCACCCCTGCAGCTTTGCGCACGATCTTGTGGTGACGGTCGGGGTCTTTCCCCTCGGTCACTTCTTCGAGCCGGATTAGGTCGTCATGTCCGTATTGGCTAATATCAGTCACGGCGTTCTCCTCCGCTGCTTCGGGCTATCGGGGCCTTGTTGGTCCCTTCTGGCATTATTCTTGCACAAATATGCCTTATGGGCTAGTATGTTTGGACGAGCCAGGGGCTCGTTTTCTATATGGCAACCACGAGCAAAAAACCGTCTAAAATCGCTAAAAAAGAGGCAACCGCTGCAAAGGCGGCCAAGGAGTTTGCTGTTATCCAAACCGGCGGCAAGCAGTACATGGTTTCCGAGGGCGATGTCGTCAAGATCGAGGCCATGAAGGGGGAGCTTACCGCCGAGGGCCGCGAGGTCTACAAGGTAGGCGACAAGCTCACCTTTGAGGAGGTCCTTTTGGTGGACAACGGCAAGGATACCTCTATCGGCGACCCGTTCATCAAGGGTGCGAAGGTTATGGCCGAGATCAAGAAGATCGATCGCGCCGCTAAGGTAACGGTCATCAAGTACAAGGCCAAGTCCAACTATTTCAAAAAGCGCGGCCATCGCCAGCCATTCTTCGAGGTCGTTATCACCAAGCTCGCGTAAGGTTTCGCAAAAGCAGGCTTGGCAGAGTACGGATAATTTTTTGCTAAAAATTTCCTCAAGCCTCGTGTCGTCACACTTGCGGAGCCTCTGCCAAACCTCTTTTGCTCCGCACGAAAAATCCCGCCTTAGAGGCGGGATTTTTCAAAGGCAGTACAAAACAAGTTGAGGCGAGCATTTCGCAGGCCGACTGGGCCGAGAATAGCAAATTTCCAGCAGGAAATTATGTGCGCGAGACGAGACTTGGTTTTGTACTGCCTAGTGCCTATTGCCCAAGGCCTGGGCGATCGTGTCCGGGTCGGCGTATTCGAGCTCGGAGCCGGTTGAGAGACCGCGGCCCAGGGAGGACACGCGGAAGTTGAGGCCTTCTGAAAGCGGCCGGAGCTTCTCCATTAAGATTTCGCGGGTGTGGTCGCCCTCGGTAGTGGCTGATAGGCCCAAAATAAGCTCGTTTAAGAGGAGCTGCGAGGCGTCTTCCTCGACGCGGCGCATAAGTTCGCGGATGCGGACGAACTTCTCGGGCTCTTCAGTCGCCAGGGCGATAGTGCCGCCCAGCACAAAATACATGCCCCTAAAGCCCGAGCGCTCCACATTTTCTATATCGGCGTCTTTCTCAACCACAAACAGTATCGCCGCCTCGCGCGCGGGGTTGGCGCATATGGAGCAGAGCTCGCCTGCGGAGGAGTTCTTGGCATACCAGCGGTAGCATTTGACGCACTGGCGACTGTCGGCGCCGAGGCGCTTGATAAGGTCGGCAAGCTCGGTGCGCACGCCGGGGCTCGTGGAAAGCAGGTACTGCACGAAGCGCCGGGCCTGCCGAGGCCCGATGCCGGGTAATTTCTCAAATAGGGCGGCAAGCCGGCTTATTGAATCCATATCTAAAACGCGTCGAGCGAGCTTGATGAATCAAAGGCGCCGAAATCGGTCTTCTCCAGCGAGCGGAAGGTGGTGCGCTTGTCGTCAAAGTAGAGTTCGACCATGCCTACCGGGCCGTTGCGGTGCTTCTCGATCATGATCTCGGCGATATTGGGGCGCTCGCTCTCCTTGTTGAGCTTGTCGTCGCGGTGGATAAACATAACGACGTCGGCGTCCTGCTCGATCGAGCCCGAGTCGCGCAGGTCCGAGAGGCGCGGCTTGCCGCCGCGCTGTTCCACGGCGCGCGAGAGCTGCGAGAGGGCCAAAACCGGCACGTCGAGCTCGCGAGCAAGCTGCTTGAGCGAGCGGGAGATTTCGGTTACCTGCTGCACGAGGTTGTCGTTGTTGCGCGACTGGGTGGGCACCATGAGCTGCAGGTAGTCGACGATGATGAGACCGAGCCCGTGCTCTTTCTTAAGTCTTCGGGCGGTGGCGCGCATCTTAAGGATGTTCTGCGCCGGCTCGTCGCTGATAAATATAGGCGCCTGGCCCAACAGGTCGTAGGTCTCGCGGATCCGGTCCCAATCGTCCTGCTCCTTAATATTGCCGGTGCGCAGGTTCCAGGAGTTGACCCCGGCCTGCGCCGCCACCATGCGGTCTATAAGCTGCTGGGCGGCCATCTCGAGGCTGAATATGCCCACGACCGCCTTGTGCTCCACCGCTGCCTTGCGGGCGATGTCGAGCGCGAGCGCCGTCTTTCCCATGGAGGGGCGAGCCGCCAAAATGATGAGATCGGACTTCTGGAAGCCGGCCAGGAGGTTGTCCAGATCCTTAAAGCCGGTACGCACGCCGCGCACCTCGTCCTTGTGCTCATGGAGGTACTCCAGGCGCTGCCAAGCCTCCTTGAGCGAGTCGCCGAGCGCCATGAATTTGCTCATGGTCGGGGTCTGGGTGACCTCGTAAACCTTCTTCTCGGCCTTGTCCAAGGTCTCGTCGAGCTCGGACGACTCGTCGTAGCCGAGCTCGGCCACGAACTCGCCGGCGTCTATAAGCCCGCGCAGCATGTGCTTTTTCTGCACCTGGCCTGCGTAGTGGCGTGCGTTGGAGGCCGCGGGCACGTCGGCTGCGAGTTCGGCCAAGTAAGCGAGGCCGCCGATGCCGTCGAGCTGCCCGTCGTCTGAGAGCCTCGCGCGCACCGACTCGATATCGATAGGCTCGTTCTTAGAATAGAGCGCCAGCATGGCGCGGTAAATCATCCGGTGCTTCTCTGCGTAGAAAGCGTCAGGGGAAACCAGGTCGCTGCTCTCGACCATGCCCTCGGGGCGTATCATAAGGGCGCCTAAGAAAGCTTTCTCGCTTTCCAGTGTCTGCGGAGGCATCCGCAATCCGTCTCGTTTGCCCTTGGTCATATCCCCAAGTGTACCTCTCTAGGGGTAGGGGTCCAAATGTGGCCATTGAGGGGACAAAAAGGGGATAAAAAGCAAATTGCTTTGCTTTTTATCCGGTGCCTTATTTCTTGGTCACTTTCTGGCCGCCCGGGGCGTCTTTGACCTCGAAGCCCTTCTTGGCTATTTGGGCGCGCAAGTCGTCCGATTTTTTGAAATCCTTATTGGTGCGGGCCTCCTCGCGTGCGGCAATGAGCCGCTGCACGTCCTCCGGCAGGTCGTCTACCGATATGACCGACACGCGCGCCACGGGGCCGCTGTCGCCCAGGCCCAGGCCTAATATTTTATCGGCCTCGGCCAAAGAAGCGCGCTTGACCGCAGGGATAATTGCCGGGTCGCGCAGAAGCTCCCAGACGCGAGCCAGTGCCTGCGGCGTATTGAGATCATCGGCTATGGCGGCATAAAAATCCTTCAAGAATGTCTCGTCCGGCCGCATCTGAGACGGCGGGAGCTCCAAGTACGCGCGCACAAGTCGGCCGTAGGCGGTATTGGCGCCCTCGACGGCGTCCCAGGTGAAGTTCATTGGCGTTCGGTAGTGC
Organism: Candidatus Adlerbacteria bacterium; assembly: GCA_028286685.1. Classification (GTDB taxonomy): domain Bacteria; phylum Patescibacteriota; class Minisyncoccia; order Phycocordibacterales; family SBAW01; genus GWA1-54-10. The sequence goes on from JAQBRA010000004.1 coordinate 36,249, forward strand.
CCGTTTAGGAACCAATACCGCAGCGCGCGCGCCGAAAGCCCTTTGTCGGTCAGGTTATGCAGGTAGATTGTGTTGCGCAGCGACTTGGAGACTTTCTTGTCCTCTATGGTAATGAATTCGCCATGCATCCAGTAGCGCACGAATGGCTTGCCGGTCGCGGCTTCGGCCTGTGCCAGCTCGTTGTTGTGATGGATTGCGATATGGTCGATGCCGCCCGTGTGGATATCGATCTGCTTGCCCAGCAGCTTGAAGATCATGGCGACGCACTCGGTGTGCCAGCCGGGGAAGCCGAGACCCCACGGGCTCTCCCAGCCGAGCTTTTTGTCAGACTTCCACAGCACGAAGTCTGCCGGATGGCGCTTGTTGGTGTTGACCTCGAGCCGGGCGCCCGCCTCTTGGGCCTCAATATCCTGGTCGCCTAGCTTGCCGTAGCCCGGGAAGCGCGAAGTGTCGTAATACACGCCATCTTCGAGCCGGTAGGCATAGCCCTTCTGCTCGAGGGTTTTTATAACCGCTATCTGCTCGGGTATGTAGTCGCTCGCCCGCGGGAAGCGGATATGCTCGACGTCGAGGCCCAGCTCGCCGATGTCCTTAAAGAACGACTCCGCGTAGCGCTCGGCAAGCTTGCGCATATTGGCCATGGTGACCCGCAAGCCTTCGCGCTTGAGGCCCTTGGTCATCTTGTCCTCGCCTTCGTCGGCATCGGACACTAGGTGGCCGAAGTCAGTGATATTGATGACCTGCTGGACCTTGTAGCCCCACGCATGGAGGCTCCGGCGTATCGTGTCGGCAAATACATAGGCGCGCAGGTTGCCGATATGCACGAAGTCATACACGGTCGGCCCGCAGTTATACATCTTGACCGCCGAGCCCATGGGCTTGAACTCCTCAAGCTCGCCCGAGAGCGTATTGCGCAGCATAAGGGGCGGCAGGTTCTTTTGCTTGGCCGCTGAGCGGCCGGGTCTTAAAAATTTCAGCAGATTCATTTGGTATGGGGTGTTATATCCAGTCTTTGTGTTTAAAGTATCCGATGCAGCAAAGGGCGATTATACACATGCCGCCGACCAGTATCCAAAAATCGTACGCGCTCCCGGCGATGGGGTTATTGACCGTATTCATGCCGAAGAGGCCCGCAATAAAGGAGAGCGGCAAGAAGGTAAATGCCAGGACGGTAAACGTCTTCATGATCTCGTTTTGCTTGGTGTTAAGCAGCGAGTCGTTAGTGGCGCGCAGCTCGCTTAGGGAATCGCGCAGGCTCTCGACCGTGCGCTCGACGCGGGCGCGGGCGCCCTCGACCTCGCGCAGGTGGTAGCTGTATTCGGGGCCCAAGAGGCGATGGGCAAGAGGCTCCATAGAGGAAAGCATTTCCTTGTGCGGAGCAATCGCGCGGCGGAAGTCGTACAAGACGCGGGCTACGGCCGAGAGCTCGAACACCATGCGGCGCTCATCGCCTTTGAATATCCGCGCCTCGATCTCTTCCAGCCGTTCGTGCATCAGCTCGCACTCGCTATCAAGCGAGCGGTAGATGCTCCCGATCATCGCCGCAAAGAGGTGCCCGCCGTGGCTGTGGTTCGGGTGGCCGATCAGGGTCCGCGCCTCGAACGCCCGGGCAAACGAGTGCAAGGGGTCGATATTCTCGTAGCGGGTGGTAATCAGGAACTTCTTGCCGATGATAAAGTCTACTTCCTGCTCGGGCCGGCGGTTGAGCCCGAGCCGGAGCGTAGGGAAGTGGAATATGACGTAAAGGGTTTCGCCCACGCGCTCCATCTTGGACTTATAAGAGGTGGAGAGGAGTTCTTGCGCCACTTTGGGCTCGATATCGAACTCCTGCATAAGATCGCGCACCTCGCCTGGCGTGGGTGCAACCAAATCTATCCACGTCAAATCGCGCTCCTGGTACCGCGTCAGCATGAAAAAATTATACCACCCCAATTAGGTGTTCGCGCTTAGTGAGCGAGGACAAACGCGCGCGTTGCAGGGCCAAAGCGGCCGGCGGCCGGCATGATGCTATTGAGCGCTTGGAGCTTGGCGAGAGCCGCCTTAGTAGCGGGGCCGAAGTACGCGGTTTCGTTTCCGGCAGAGCCTCCGCCCGAGGCGGCCACGGCAAAGCCGTGCGTGTTGAGGTAGTGCTGGAGCGCGCGCACGTCCTCGCCGGTCATGCCGAGCTCGAGATCGCGGGAAAACGCAGAGGATGCCGCGGACGAGCCGGTTGCGGAAGCGGGGGCGGCAAGGGCGCTTGTCCCCGCCACAGAGGCGCGCGTCAGGGGGCCAAAGTAACCGATCGCGGGCGCAATGCCTTTTGTCGCCTGGTACCGGGCAAGAGCCGCTTGCGTTGCGGGGCCGAAGTAGTCGGTCTCGTGCCCGGTTGATCCTGCGCCGCTCACTGCCACAGCAAAGCTGCTTGAGTTTAAAAATTGCTGGAGCCGGCGCACGTCCTCGCCCGTGCTGCCCAGCTGAAGGTCGCGGGAGAAGGGGAGCGAAGCAGTGGGAGTAGCAGCGCCCGGCTCAGTCCCGGAAATGACCACCGGCGTTTGGCGCATGAGTATGTTCCCGCCCGAGGTGTTGTCTGGGGATGTGGTAGCGGTTGGATTCGTAGAAGCCGCCGCTGCGGCGCAGCCGCCATAGAGAGACGCTCCGTACGCGCAGTTTCCATACGTGCTTGCGGCATGCACCCAAGGAGCGGCGCTGCATGCCAGAACGGCGAAAGCCGCCAGGAAAAGTTTGCTACGCATGCTTGCCGCCGTAAGTGCTCTTTCCGTAGGATTGGCTATCTTGGGACAGTACCTTTCCCGGCAAAACCGCGCTTGCTGTATCGGTCATGCTTGCAAATTTCAATGCGACGGCGGCTGCGGCCATGCCGCCCAGCGCTCCCAGGAATTCTCCTCTGGTTATTTTCTTATCGCTATTCATACAAGATGGTTGTGCTGCTAACTCGTTCCTTAATTATACATTTTTTTCGCGAAAGCTATCCCCACTTCCGTGAGGAGCATAGCTGGAACGGATACGAGCATGAGCATCACAGGATCGGTCGTGGGGGTCAAAATTGCCAAGATAATGAGAATCCCCAGAAATACCAGGCGCCGCTGCCGGGCTAAGGCATACGGGTTAAGAATGCGGATATAGGAGAGCGCGATGATGATTATGGGGAGCTCCAGTACCAAGAATGAGACCGTCATGGTCATAAGGACGAAGCTGACGTAGCTTTCTGCGGTGAGCATGTAGGTCGTTCCGGGGACGACGAAGTGCGACAGCGCCTCAAGGCTCATCGGAACCAGGTACCGGTAGGACAAAGCGATCGATGCGAGCCCCAGGATTCCTGCGGCCGCGACGAAAGCGTAAAAGAGGCTCCGTTTGCGCGCAGAGAGAGCCTCGCCGACAAAATGCGACAGCAGGGCGAGCCATACCGGCAAGGACACCACGAAGGCGCCCATAAAGGCAACCTTCATCTCAAACAGGAAAGGGCCGAGCGGCGAGAGGAACACCAAGGTCTTCCCATTAAGCGGCCGCAGGAGATACTGGAGCAAGAGAGTCTCGCCGTACAGGAGCAGCACGGTGGCGCTTACTATAAAAAACAGCCCGCCCCCTAGCAGATACCGACGCAGCGCAAGCGCATGCTCCCAAAAGTTCAGAAGTTTAGCTTCGGACCCTGCGTCCATTTAAGATTTCTTGCCCGAGTCCTTGTCTTTGGATCCATCGGAAAAGCTGCTCTTGAGCTCCTTAAACGACTGCCCGATGCTCTTGGCAAGCCCGGGGAGCTTATCTTTGCCAAAGAAAAGGAGGAGCACAAAAAGGATGAGGATGATTTCCGGGGTGCCCAATCCAAATAGGTTCATGGCATAAGTATACCCCCAAAAGGGGTATTGTTGTCCACCTTATCTGAAGTTGCCTATGGCGCTCCTGTATAATAAAACTCCTATGGCGCGACTACCAACACCTGGCAGCGACGAGGGTACGTGGGGGGATACCCTTAACGAATTCTTGTCAGTCGGGCACGATGCAGCGGGGCTCAATGCAGGTCCCTTGTCTGAAAACGTAAAATCCGCGGATTACACGCTCGCGCCTGCAGATAGCGGCAAGCGCTTCGTGGCGGCTGCGGCTCTTACTATTACGGTCCCGACGGTCGGCACTTTGGGCAATGGGTTCGAGTGCGAGGTCGTCAACGACAGCGGCGGCTCGGTTACCCTTAACGGCCCCGGCTCGACCAACGTTACCCTGACCGACGGCGAGATCGCCACTATTCTTGAAGTAAACGGAAAGCAGCGCGTCGCATTCGGCAGCAGCACGGTCATTTCCTAACCTATGCGCACTATCGCCGGAACCATAGCGGCGGGGGAGCTTCACAATCCCGTCTATACTCTAGATTTTGCGGGCGGCGTCAATACCGGCATCGTGTCTGTCGCGCGCAACGATGCGCTGGCATGCGCCACGTATTGGGACGCAAGTGGCGTCCTGCGTACCGCGGCGGCTAATGTGCTCCGCTTGGATCATGATCCTAAGACGGGGGAGAACCTGGGTGCGCTTATAGAGGAGAGCCGCATCAATCGCCTTCTTTACAGCAACGACTACAGTCAGGCCTGGTGGACCAAGACAAACAGCTCTTTGGGTACGGCTATCGCGGGGCCGGACGGCACCGCAGGGAGCTTCAGGCTCCTTTTAGACGATGCAACGAACGGCGACCACCTGCTTGCGTCGACTTCCGTGGCTATTACAGCGGGGCATATTATTTGCGCCACCCTTTTAATAAAGCCTAAGGAGCATGCTGTCGTGCGGGTGCGCATCGCAAATGCCGCAGGGACTAACTATGTGGAGGACTGGTTTGACTGCACTCGGCAGATATTCGGGATGCCGACCGCGGGCGGTACCGGATGGGCCATGAGCGAACACTCGTACCGCGAGGGGCCGAACGGCTCTTTCATACTGTATTTCCGCGTTACGACGGCCACCGATACGACCGCTGTGCTCTCCTTTGGAGGCGTGCCGTCGCTGGAGACGACGACCTTTGCGGGCAATGCTGCCTCGGGCATGTATTTCTTCCACGCCGAGCTGCAGTCCGGCTCGGGCATCAACCTGTGTCCCTCGCTTATTGTCACGACCGGCGCCGCGCGCACGCGCTTGGCGGACCGCGTCACGCATGCAATGTCGGTGGTCCCCGGATACGACGGCCCCCAAGGCAGTATGACGGTCAAATACCGCAACATCGTGCGGACCGCTTCTTCGCAGATCATTAACCTGGCGCTTTCGGGCAATACCACAAAGGGTCAGGTAGGCCTGGTGCTGGCAGCCAACTCCAACCAGGCCGAGACGGCTATCCGCAACGCCTCCGACGCGGTAGCGACCGCTATAAACGCCCGGGCCGGGGTCTTTGATGATTGGAACGTGGCCGGCGTGTCCTGGGTCAGCGGCCGGCACGAGATGGCCCTCAACGGGGCGGCAGCCTCTCCCGGGCCGCTTTTAAGCGCCATCGTCCCTCCTTCAACCGGAGCGCCGACCGCCTACTTGGGCCATGCCCGCACGGCCGCTACCGATACTTTGATGCTCAACGGCTGGATAGCCGCGATCAAGTATTGGATTATCCCGCTCACCACCTCCGGGCTGCGCCGCGAGACGTCGCGCCTGTTTAATTACAGCCAGATACCGGGCACCTTCCGCAACGGGGTCAATTGCGCGGGCCTCGAGTACACCTCGACCGCGCAGCCGGGGACGCACAATGTCGACTACTTCGACACGCGGCAGGCGAGCTTTAGCTACTATGCAAGCAAGATCCCGGGCGGCGTGGTGCGCGTGCCGTACCGCTGGGATCGGGCGCAGCCTGCCTTGGGCGGCGCGCTCGACGAGGCGTATTGCGCGCTTCTGGACGCCGCCTGCGCGCAGGCCCATACCGCGGGCATGGAAGTCATCCTCGATTGCCACAATTACTCCCAGTATCGCGGCAGCCTCGGCGGGTCGTTCCGCATAGGGGCTGCGGACAACACGGTAACCGTGGCGCACTTTGTCGATTTTTACGACCGGATGGCGCAGCGGTATGCGGGTGTGGACGGCTTCCTCGGGTTTGACCTTATGAACGAGCCCGGGCTCGTCGACAAGTTTACCCATGCCCGCATGATGCAGCGGGCCATAGACGCGGTGCGCACGCACGACACCGACTGCTACCTGTTTATCGAGGCGCCCTTTGCCACACCCACCACGACCTTCCCGTACGACAACCGCGCCTGCTACCTTAATGACCCGTCAAGCAAGCTGGTGTACTCGGCGCACCACTACTACGACAACCCGGCTTCAGGCGTGTATGCGGGCTCCTTTGCGGCAGAGTTGGCGTATCCGATGCGCGCCCGCGACCGTCTCGTGCCGTTCCTGCGCTACCTGCTGTCTAAGAACGCGCGTGGCCATATCGGGGAGACGGGCTTTCCGGCGACCGAGGAGTGGCCTGCAATCGCGTACAATTTTGCGGCGCTGTGCAAGCAAGCCAACCTCATGATGAGCTGGTGGCAGGCCGGCCGCGCCGTGTCGGGGACCGACCCCTTGAGCCTTGAGCCGGCCGATATCAATAGTCCCGTCGATCGCGTGCACTGGGCGACCATCTCGCATTTCCAATAAAAATGCCCTTCAATGGGTGCATGTGTTATAATCTGCGCATATGAATAGCAGCAAACTGAAGGCTCTGGGCGTGTTTTTAGTCGTGGCGCTGGCGTTCGGATTCGGCATGTACGCCGGAGTATCCGAGCGCGTCTCGGGTCTGGTATCCGCGCAGACGGTAAGCGGCGTCCAGCCGGCTAATGTTGATTTTGCAAAGTTTTGGCAGGCCTGGTCGCTGCTCCAAAATAACTTCGTCGAAACGCACGCGTCATCTTCGGTCCCTTCGGACAACGAAAAGCTCTACGGCGCCATAAAAGGACTGACCGAGTCCTATGGCGATCCGTACACGACCTTTTTCCCGCCCGTAGAGGCAAAGCAGTTTGCCGAAGCTATCAGCGGCTCGTTTGGCGGCGTTGGCATGGAAATGGGCGACAAGGATGGCGCCATTGTCGTCATTGCGCCGCTTAAGAACTCTCCGGCCGAGCGGGCAGGCATACTGACCGGCGACGCCGTCATAATGGTAGACGCTACCTCGACCGCAGGCTTGTCGGTCGATGACGCGGTCAAGCTTATCCGCGGCCCCAAAGGCGAGAGCGTCAAGCTTACCCTCAAGCGCCCCGGAGTAGACGATCCGATTGTCGTCAATATCGTGCGCGACACCATAAGCATCCCGCTCATCGTTTCCTCTGACAAGAACGGCGTCTTTACTATCGAGTTGTACAGCTTCTCGCAGAACTCGGGCGAGCTGTTCCGTCAGGAACTGCGCAAATTCATCCAGTCGGGCGATAGCAAGCTTATCTTGGACCTGCGCGGCAATCCGGGCGGCTATCTCGAAGCCGCGGTCCAGATGGCGAGCTTCTTCCTGCCGGTGGGCGAAACGGTAGTTACCGAGGACTACAAGGGCAAGCAGGAGAATATCGTGCACCGCTCGCTCGGCTATAACGTATTCGCCAAGAAAAAGATCTCCATGGTCGTCCTGGCTAACCAGGGCTCGGCCTCCGCTTCGGAAATCTTGGCGGGTGCCCTACAGCAGCATGGCGTTGCCAAGCTGGTAGGCACGCGCACCTTCGGCAAGGGCTCGGTCCAGCAGCTCTTGGAGCTTGGCGGCGGCGCCGAGCTTAAGGTGACCGTGGCGCGCTGGCTGACCCCTAACGGCACGTCTATTTCTGACGGCGGCCTTACCCCCGATATTGAAGCCGCCCGCACCAAGGAGGACGTTGAGGCCGGCCGCGATCCTCAAATGGACGCCGCGCTCAAATGGCTCGCCAAGCAGTAAAATCAGGAGTATATTGTGGCGTATGAAAGTAATCCTGCAAAAAGACATACGGGGCTTGGGACGCGCCCATGAGATAAAAGACGTGGCTGACGGCTACGCGCTTAACTTTCTCTTGCCGCATAAGTACGCGGTAGCCGCAACCCCGGAGAAGCTCAAGGAGGTAGAGGCAGGCCGCGCCGCCCGCGAGGCCGCAGAGCAAAAAGAGGAGGCCGCCCTGGTTTCCAAGCTCGACTCGCTTAACGGCAAGTCGGTAACGGTTTCGGCTCGCGCCACGGAGAAGGGCGGCCTCTTTAAGGCTATTACTGCCGCAGACATTGCCAAGGCGATCCGCAGCGAGCAGAGCCTTGAAATTCTCGAGAGTGCCATTGAACTTCCGGCACCGGTAAAGACAGTGGGGGAGCATAAGGCTATCCTTTCCAGCAAGACTAAGAAGGCCGAGCTTTTGGTAGTCGTGGCGGCGGTTAAGTAGTAGCGGAAGCCTTCATGGTTCTTTTAGAGTGTAAAAGGTACGATAAGAGTATGAAATTTTTAACGATTGGTTTCCTTGCTCTCGCCGCAGCAGTATTTGTATTTCCAGCAGGGGCAGAAGCGCGCCAGCAGTTTGGCGGCTTTGGCAGCATCAATATCAATAACAACATACCGTCTTACCAGAGCTATCCCAGCTACCCGGCCTACAACCCGGGCAACTCGTGCGGACGACGCTGCGGCTCTTCCTATCAGTACCAGCAGCCAACTTACTACCAGTACCCTTCGTACTCGTACCAGTCTTCTTACTATCAGCCGATGTACTACCAGCCGTACTCCTACTCTTATTCGTCTTCCTATTACTCGAGCAGCAACTCAAGCTGGTGGAGCTGGTAATTAAGCGCATTTAGGCATTAAAAAATCCCCTCAAGTTGAGGGGATTTTTTAGAGGAGAAGCTTATTGCTTGGCGGTAACGTCGACGGCGTTGCGGACTTTCATGCGGCCGTCAAAGCGGACCTTGCGCTGGGGGCGGAAGGAGACGATGCCGTCTACGAGGGCAAAGAGGGTGTGGTCCTTGCCGAGGCCGACGTTCTTGCCCGGGAGCATGCGGGTGCCGCGCTGGCGGACAATAATAGCGCCCGCCTGGGCTACCTCGCCTGCATAGAGCTTAACGCCCAAATACTTTGCATTTGAGTCGTTTAGGTTTTTAGCTGTGCCGCCCGCTTTTTTACTTGCCATACAGTATAATTGGTGTGTGCCTATAGTACCAAAAGAGGCCTTATTCCGCAAGCTGGAGCCTTATCTAGTCCCGGCAATAGTGGTTTTGGTGGGGGTAGGGGCCTTTGGCTTGGGCCGCCTCTCGGCGGACTCCCGAGAGTCGACCGCCCTGCGCATTATCTATCCCAATGCCCAGCTGGCCACCCCGGTGGCCGCAGGAGGCGTTCCAGAGACCGCCCAGGCCGCATCTCTGCCAGCCGAGTTGGGGCAGGGGAGCGGCCCTTATGTCGCCTCTAAAAACGGTACCAAATACTACCTAACCACCTGCTCGGGTGCCGGCCGGATCAAGCAAGAAAACAAGGTATACTTCGTCTCAGTACAGGAGGCAGAGGCGGCGGGCTTCGGCCCGGCCGCCAACTGCCCCGGCCTCTAATCCTCGTGAAATCTAAAATCAAGAAAAAGCTCAAGCGTGTCTTTATCGTCACGCTTGGCGTGCTATTTATTATCGTCGGGCTCCTGGGCCTGGTCCTGCCGCTCTTGCAGGGCTGGTTTTTCCTGGCCATAGGCGGCTTGCTGCTTTCCATGTACTCGCCGGGCATCCGCACCTGGATGGACCGCCACACTATCAAGTACCCCAAGCTCCATGCCTTTGTTCAGCGGGCCCACACTTGGACCGAGCGCGTATTCGGCGCTCCTGAGGTAGACTAAGGGCATGATAGCCATAGACGTAGAGGCATCCGGCATCGGCCCTGACACGCATTCCATAGTGTCGGTTGGGGCCATAGACATGGATCAGCCCTCCCGCCAGTTTTATGAGGAGTGCCGCGTATGGGAGGGTGCGCATATAAACGACGAGGCGCTTGCGGTAAACGGATTTTCCAAAGAAGAGATTACCGACCCCGGCAAGCAGTCCGAGGCCGACCTGGCGCATAAGTTTGCCGCGTGGGCCGAGGCTTCTGCGGACCGCACCCTGGCCGGGCAGAATGTCTCCTTTGACCGCGACATACTAGAAGCCGCTGCGCGCCGCGCCGGGCACACCGAGTGGCCGTTTGCCCACCGCACCATAGACGTCCACAGCCTGGCCTGGATGCACCAGGTTAAAAGGGGACTGACTCCCCCGGTTGATCCGGAAAAGAAGCGCTCGGCCCTTAACTTGGACGCTATCCTTTTGTACTGCGGCATCCCCGAGGAGCCCAAGCCCCATAACGCGCTGACGGGCGCCAAGTGCCATGCAGAGACCATCTCGCGCCTCCTCTATGACAAAAAGCTCCTTCCGGAGTTCGAGCAGTTTGAAATACCCTGGCTGAGCTAATTTGTCGGGCCGCCGGGAATTGAACCCGGTCTACATGCACCCCATGCATGTGTACTGCCGGTATACTACGGCCCGTTTCTGTCTTCTAGCTTTACTACCATACCGTATTTTGGTACGTTTGTGCCAGCAGTTTAGTCCTTTGCAGTGGGAGAGACACAATGGCCAATGGAGACCGGTGCGTCCACTGCGACCTGCAGGAGACACAGCACGACCATCCTTACTATGCCCCTGAAGGGGTAAGTCCTTGCGGCATGTTCGAAAGTCCCGTTAAGCACGAGAAAGAGTGCCCTATAATCGGGTGCAATGGCGATTGCCAGGAGACTTTGGCCGAAAGGGCCTGGAAGGCCCAGGTGGCAGAGAACCGGCTCCGCAATTCCTGGTATATGGACCCCCGAACGGGAAATATTGTCTTAGTCGACATGAGCGATTGAGCAAAATCGCCAATTGAAATCACCACTCTCAAAATACGTTGTCAAATAAGGGGTTCTTGGCACAGCCAAGGCCCCGTTTATTTTTGTCAAGCAAAGTGCTTGCAGCCCTTGACAAGAAAATGGTACTATGTTCTTAACCCCAGAGCTTTCGAGCCCTGGGGACTTTTCGTGCCTGGGTAGTCGCCTAGGCACTGTGCATTACTACATAACCCCACGCAACCTATTACATGCCTGTTATCGCTGGTTTCGCCATTGCGCTCTCTGCGGCCGTAAGCAACGGTGCCGCAGTTGCGCCTCAGACCCAACCGACGGTAGCTATAACGCTCCCGGCCGCCATGCCCCAGTCCCAGTCCGTCGAGCAGTACATCCGCGAGTACTTTTCCGACGAGCCTGTCATGATCGAGATAGCCAAGTGCGAATCGCGCTTCCGCCAGTACGGCCAGGACGGCCACGTGCTGCGCAACGGATCAGGCAGCTCTGCCGTGGGCGTCTTCCAGGTCATGGGCTCGATCCATGCCAAGTTCGCCGACGACAAGCTCGGCCTGGACATTTACAGCCTCCAGGGCAACGCCGCATACGCCCGCTACTTGTACGACCGCGAGGGCACCATGCCGTGGGCCGCTTCGGCCGGCTGCTGGAACAAGTCCGGCAAGCTCCTTGCCCGCGCCCAATAAAACTTAAAATAGTGGGGAAGTGGTCCCCTAGCAAAACCCGCCCAGATTGGGCGGGTTTTGTGTTGGATGAAGAAACAGAATCGCCCGAAAGGTCAGGCGACCTGTCGGGCGATATTAGTTTAGATGCCGCTTGCGTTCCTGGCTTTCTCTGAGGAGCGTGCGCATGGAGTCGACTTCTTCGGCCGTTAAGTCCAGCCGTTCGATATACAGGTCAGCTTGCTCGCGAGTAATTTTGTTCTCGTCAACCCAGCCATCGAGTATGCCCAGCAACGAGCACTTAACGAGCATTTCGGTTTTTTCTTCAGATAAGGCAAGAAGTCGCCCTTCCCCCACAATGCCTTTGACAGAAAGCTCTCTTATAAGAGCCATTATCTTTGGCGATAGCTGAACCATCCTTGCTCTCCTCAAGGTAAGTAGAAAGAATCTATAAATCAAAATACCTGAAATATATAGAAAGTCAAGTAGGGAAGTGACTCCCCCAGCTTCCCGAGAAAATATCGGCAAGACCCCCCTGAGCCTTTAGTATCAACAGTTCTCGGTTAGGGGAGCTGGGCATCTCGGCTAGCCAGAGTAGCCATATAAAGCCCGCTGTAAGCCCGTATAAGGCGGCGGGAGAGGCGGATAGATACAAGAGGACCCAAGGCCGGGCCCCCTCCAGCTTCTCCCTATATAAGGGACGCAAAAGATATATTGTGCGACACATCTTGCACTGATTCCCGATCGAATACGGACCAGTCAAAATGTGAAACTTTTCCACGCCCCCACCCTGCTGGCGGCCCGGCTGAAAAAGTTTTGGATCGTCGCACGTTCTATCTCAGATAATTATGTTAAAAAACGGTCCGGAGACCCCTCCCCCGAAAATTGAGATTCAGGAGGGAAGTGCTATTATTTTAGACGTGAAGCATCAGGACCTGAGGGACAAAATTGATGGCGCTTTTCTCAAGAAAGAATACTTGGAGTCATTCCTCATGCAGAGTGCCTATTTTGAAGCGGTTCTCAAGTATTTCCTTGAGTTCGTGCATTTCAAGATTATCTATGCTGAAAATGAAAACAAAGAGCATAAGCTAGTAGATATTCTCCAGAATAAGGTCGGCCGCTATTCCCTCTTTGAGGTGATAACGATGCTTCGGGATTCCGAAGAGGTTTCCAAATCGGAAGCAGACGAACTGAATAAGTACAGAGAGAAGCGCAATAAAGTTCTCCATTCTTTGTTCGACGAAATGATGGGCCGAGAAGAGTTCGAAGAAAACCTTAAAAAGGTTGTCGAGTCTGGAAAAGTTATCGCCGAAACTAAGTGGTTTAAGTCCTTAGTTGAAGGCGTTGAAGATCTCGAAAAGATGTACGAACGTGGAAGATTAAAGAAAGAAAACATGCCGCCTAAGCAAACTGAGCCTCAGAAATCCGGAGAGCAGCCTCCTTCCCCTGCTATAAACTAATTATGTATACTATCCGTATGTAACCCATAAGCCGTGCGCCACAACCATCACCTTGCGACCAGAGTCCTGCTACGGGCTCTGATCACTCGCAAGGTGAGTCAGGGTTCCGTAGTGGGACTTTGGTATTAAAAACTAGACGTAGCAGATCACCTTGCGATGTTCTCACAACTTAAGAGGCGGGTAAGTATTACCCCCTCACCCTTTCCCATACCAGTGGACGGCATGTGGCTCTTCGGGGCCCTGCCCCAGCACATAAGGCACGGCTACGACGAGAAGAGCACGATTGCCTACTTCCGCCGCCATATTAAGCCTGCCACCGTGTTTATAGACATCGGAGCGAACTACGGCTACTTCACGGTCCTTGCAGGCAAGCTGGGGGCTACCGTAGAAACCTTCGAACCCGACAAGACTTCTTTCCGCAGAACCTCGTGGAATGTCCGCCTCAATGGCCTTTCCCGTAAAGTTACCCTGCATAACACCGCAGTGTCAGACACAAGCGGAGTTGCCACGTTCTATATCGACAAGCCCGGATCGGGACTCAATTCCCTGGTTCCAGGGGTTCTCAAGAATGCCAAGGAAACGCGCGTCACAATCGAGCCGTACGAGGGGTACTACGACTTCTGCAAGATAGACGTGGAGGGCGCGGAGCTTCAGGTCCTCAAAGGACTGCGCCATAAGGGGATTGTCGTAGCGGAGTTCTGCCCCTCGCGACTGGATGAGATGGGGCTGGGAGCCCGGACCTTTCTCCAGGAAGTGCGCACAATGGGGTGGAAAGTCTACAGTATGGACGAAGTGGAGCTGACTGACCAAGAAGCTATCAACCTGGCCGCCCTAGAATATCGGGATACTATCAATCTTTTGCTTATTCCCTAAGCCCCATGAAGCGCCACTGGTACCGCTCCTCAGCAGAGATACCGCCTGCCCTGCCCCGCTCTCCGGGGAGACGGGGGCCAGGAAAGAAGACGATCATCCTGTGGGAGGAAGGGAGAGACGGTCCCCGAGCATACAACAAGGCCCCCTAGTGGGGGCTTTTGTTTTAACGGCGTCCCTTTTTGGATTTTCGAGGGTTAGCGGCGCGGTTTATTGCCCGTTTGGCCTTCTCCTCTTCAAACCTATTCCAGTTCTCCACCTCTCCAATAAAATCAAATTCATGCACGGACGGTATGCGGAACGACGCTACAGTTTTTCCTCCTTTATTAGTCAGAGCAAAATCTCCTTGAGTGAGAATGTCCATTCCGACAATAACTTCAAAATCAGGCTGGTCGGTTAGGTTGGCTTGGATGACCCTCAGTTTCGGAAACTTTACCCTACCGTCACACATAGAAAGTTCCTCAATAACGAACACCGGGACGTCACTGACCTTTCCTGCGGCTGTGCTCGACTCAGTAAGTCCCACTGACTGTAAGCTCATTTCCTGCACGAGTTCGGCTGATACGAATGTATGTGTCGCGCCAGTATCGACAAGTGCCGGGTACACTTTAGAGGTACCGGAGTCGTTCGTTATTTGTACTGGAATGACGATGCGATTGGCCGGACCAGAGAACCGCATTGACCAAGCTTCATGGCGTTCCATTTTAGTAGATAGCGGTTCTAGGCGAGGCAAAAGAGGCCGTGTAGCTGTCTACTCCTGGCGATACCTCCTGTAGAGAAAAATTTCCACGGCCAAATTTCTCAACTGCAAAATCATACGCTTCTGCAAGTGTATTCTTTACTTCGAGAATCTGATCGTCTTTAAGGATTAGAGTTTTACCATTGTACTTAGCCACCAATTCGTCTTGGTGATCCTTGTAAAATTGTAGCGCCAAGGCGTGGTTTGATGCCATGCCCTCACTATACCAAAACGCTTCGATATAGCTAGCACGAATCCCCTGTTTTTAGCAGGGTAAAAAGTCCTTTAATATGGCTTCATTTTCCACCTCGCCCATAAGAGTATTGCTCCCCTCCCAAGAGGTATTTATTCAAATAGCCGAGACGTACCTGCAGCATAGCCACTCCAGCGTTCGCAAAACGATATATTGTGCGACGTATATGCTATTGATTCCCGACCGGGTTGAGTCTGCTTAAAATGTGAAACTTTTAGAGTCCCTACCCCGCCGCCGCGCCCCGGAAGATAGTTTTGGGTCCGGTCTCAATTCCCTCCGCTCTTTTTATAAATTTTCTGCAAAATTTCTCCAAAAGACCCCTCCCCCGTTTTTTCAAAATTTGGGTAGGGGACCTAATAAAAAAGCCGCGGCATGCCGCGGCTTTTGACTTTTTCGCCGAGGCTATTAATTGAGCCTCTTTGGTTTAACGTCTGGATTGTCTTCCAAAACCTTTTCTTGCAGGTAGCCGGCGGGTACTATGCTGATCGATACAATCGATATCTTGCGCTTCTTGTATCGGTCGAGAAATTCTTCCGCTTCGCGCCATGCTGCTTTGGGGTCCGGATAGGCAGTTCCGACTTTTTTCATCTGCAGCAGCAAGTTGTCCTCGCTATATGTTTCAGTGAGAATTCCTTGCCACATCCCTAGATTTTCTGCGTCAGCCACGAGACGCTCCCTTTGTTGGTTTGGTTATCTGTAAATTACATTAACATAACAATACAAGTATGTCCAGAGTGCTATGATGAAGAGGATGAGCTACGCAGACAAGATAGGCGCCCTCCTCTCCCCTGCTGAGCGGGCGGTTTTTATAAAGTTGAACACGCCACAGAAGGTGCAGGACTACTTGGACGCCATGCCACTTAACTTTGAGGTACGCGGCGAAGAAGGCATATACAGCCCACGAGAGGTATTAAAGAAAAAGAAGGCCCAATGCATGGAAGGGGCGCTTTTAGCAGTAGCAGCGCTCGAGTACAACGGCCAGCGGGCCTACTTGCTTGATTTGCGCACGCCCGAGTACGATTACGATCATGTGGTCGCTTTGTTTAAGGTAGGCGGCCGGTGGGGCGCCATAAGCAAAACAAACCACCCGGTGCTGCGGTGGCGCGACCCGGTGTACACAAGCGTGCGCGAGCTCGCAGTCTCATACTTTCACGAGTACTTCCTTTTTAGCGGCGAGAAGACTCTTAAGTCGCACTCTGACGCATTCTCCCTGCACCCCTACCCACTTGAGCGGTGGCTCACTACAGAAGATGACTTGGATTGGCTGGCCACCGAGCTTGATAAAGCAAAGCACTTCCCTATTGCATCACCCAAGGCGATGAAGTCGCTGCGTCGTGCGTCCAAGATCGAGCGCAAAGCGACCGAGATGGTCGAGTGGAAGGATCCGTCAAAAAAGAAAGCTTAATTTTTAAGCCCGATGCCGTTGCGGAAGAGGTAGAGCGCGGTGCCTACGAAGGCAACCGTGAGGCCGCCTAAGACGCCAAAGCACAGCCCAAGGCTTATATCGCTAATGCCCAAGAATCCGTAGCGGAACGCATTGACCATGTAGAGTATCGGATTGAACATCGAGACCGTCTGCCAGAACGGCGAGAACTGCTGGATAGAGAAAAAGATGCCGCCGAGGTACGTGAGAGGGGTCAGGACGAAGGTCGGCACGATCGAGATGCCGTCAAAGCCCTTGGCGAATACGCCGTTGATAAGCCCGCCGAGGCTAAACAGCACTGAGGTGAGCACGATTGCTCCAATGAGGACAAATATGTTGAATATGACGAGGTGCGTAAAGAACAGGGACACCAGGAGGACCAGGAAGCCCACCAAGAGTCCGCGCAATACTCCCCCGCTCATAAAGCCGAGTATCACCAGCCAGTCCGGCATGGGCGACACTAGAATTTCGTCGAGCGTCTTGGTCCATTTGGCAAAGTAGAAGGTCGAGACCGTATTCATGTACGAGCTCGTAATGACCGACATCATGATGAGGCCCGGGACGATAAACTGGATGTACTCAAAGCCGTGGATAGGGGCGAGCTGTGAGCCGATGAATTTGCCGAAGACGACGAAGTAGAGTCCGGTCGTGATAACCGGAGGCAGGAGCGTCTGCGACCAGATGCGCACGATGCGCGTCAGCTCGTTGCGCATCATCGTGAAATACGGGATCCAGTACGGGTGTCGGGTCATACGGTTTCTTTGTCTCCTTTAATGATATCGAGGTATACGGTCTCTAGCTTCTGTCCGTTGCGCTCCAAAAGGCCCTTCATGGGCTCGTTGACGGCAATCTGGCCCTTGTTGATGACCGCTATGTTGCGGCACAGCTCCTCGGCCTCTTCCAGGTAGTGGGTCGTAAGCACTATGGTCGTGCCCGACTCGTTGAGCTTGCGCAAAAAGTCCCACATGCCCAGGCGCATCTCGACATCCACGCCCGCCGTGGGCTCGTCGAGTATAAGGAGTCGCGGCTTGTGGATGAGTCCGCGAGCGATCATAAGCCGGCGCTTCATGCCGCCCGAGAGGCTTTGCGAGACCGTGTCGCGCTTGTCCCACAGGCCCAGGGCCTTCAGGAGTTCCTCGGCGCGCGAGAGGGCCTCCGCGCGCGGGATGCCGTAGTAGCCGGCCTGGGTTACGACGATATCGATCACTTTCTCGAAAATATTAAAATTGAATTCTTGCGGCACCAGGCCGATGTAGGTCTTGGCCAAGTCCTTGTCGGTCTCGAGCGACGCGCCGAAAACGCGCGCCTCGCCCGAAGTCGCAGTTACCAGGCTGGTGAGTATGCCGATAAGGGTGGTCTTCCCTGCCCCGTTGGGGCCGAGCAGGGCGAAAAAGTCGCCTTCCTCGACGCTCAGAGTAACGCCTTTAAGCGCCTCTGTGCCGCCCGCGTAGATTTTGCGCAGGTCCTTAACTTCTATAGCTTTTGCCATAAGTTCCCCAGTATATCACAGTGTGATATTCCCTTGCTCGCTCGGAATCAAAAGCGAGCTTTTGTTCTCTCACTCGCTGCGGTCTTAGCATTTTGGGGTTTAAACAAAAACACCCCTTTGAGTGGGGCGCTTTTGTTTTAAAAACGAGAGGAATGAAAACTTTAGCGGCAGTCCTTGCAGTGGCTTTTATGGGTTACCAAGAGCCAGAGGGCCGATACGCCTACAAGCAAGTAGATGCCATTCTCGAGCTCCGGCATGGTGCCCACAAGCATATTGACGACGTTCCAGTCGCCGGCCGCGCCGCCCATAAGCGCGTTAAGACCGATAAGGCCCCAGTTGATGCCTCCGACGGCGACCAAGATAACTGCAGCGATGTGAAGTAATTTCATAGTGAGATACGGAAATGTTCGATGCGGTTCGACCGGTCCCGCTTGCCCATTAGTATGAGGCCTCCCCTCTTATTGAGAAGGTCCGCAAAGCCGTGTGTGGGGATATCGAACTAGAGCGCCGGGAGGTACGACAGCGGGTTGAGGTACGCGTTGAGCGGCGCGATCGGAATGAATGCTACGGCGCCACTGTTGCAGGTATATTGCTTGAAAGTAACGGCGCTCGAGACGTAGACCGTAAAGTGCAGGTGCGGGCCGGTCGCATAGCCGGTGTCTCCGGCCAGGCCCAAGGTTTCCCCCGTGGCAACGCGCTGGCCCTTGACGACCGAGATGCCAGAGAGGTGCGCGTACAAGGACGTTAGGCCGTTGTCGTGCTTAACCAGCACCCACTTGCCGTACTGGCAGTATTTGACGGCGCCTTGGTTAATTTCCTGCACGGTGCCGGAAAGAGCAGCCTTAACCGGCGTACCCACGGCGGCCCTAAAGTCGATGCCGTTGTGGCCCTGGCCGTTGTAGGCGCCCGATGCGGCAAATGCGGTGTTGCCGAAGTTCTGCGTAATAGTAACGGCGGCCAGCGGCCAGTTGAGTATGCCTCTGGCGGCGCCCGGAGCGGTGGTGGTGTCCGCAGCGCCCAGTCCCGAGGCCAAGCGCACGAGCTCGGACTCGAAGGCCGCCTGCTCGGCCTTTTTCTGCGCAATAAGCGCCTGGTACTCGGCCTCCTTGTTCTGGGTCTGCGTCAGGAGCGTGCTTTGCGTTGATCGCGTAGCCGCAACGCCGAGCTTCTGGTCGCTGAGCGTGCTCTGCAGATTTTTAAGCTCCAGGCGCTTCTGCTCGGCGCTCTTTTTAGAAGTCGAAAGGTTGGTGCGGAGCGCGGAGAGGTCGAGTATCTTGTTCTGCAGCTCGCTGCGCACCGTAGCGAGCGATATTGCCTGGTCAAAAAACGACGCCAGGGTGCCGCCGCCCAGAAGCGCCGATACCATTGAGTCCTCGGTCATGTGGTCGAGCTCGCGCAAGGTGTCTGCAACCTGCGTCTGCGAGGTCTCGATCTGATCCTCGGTCGTAAGAATATTGGCGCCAAGATTTTTTATATCCTTGTCTTTCTGCGAGATCTGAGTCTGAGTCAAAGATAGGCTCTTTTGCAGCTTCTGGATCTGCAGGTCGAGCCCCTTCACTGCGGTCTGGAGGGTCTGGCGCTGCGCCGCCGTGGTCGTCAGCTGGCCCTCAAGCCGCTTAATCTCGTCCTGCAGGTTCTTTATCTGGTCAGTGGTGGCGTCTACGCGGGCCTCGAGCTCTTCGCGCGTTTGTGCCTGAGCTTGCTGCGGCTGATTCTGTACAAAAAAGCCTGCCGAAAGCAAAAGCAGAGCGGCGACCCAGATAGAGGCTAGGCGAGTACGGAACATTATAGGTTTATTTTAAAACGATTCGGCCGCGCGAGCAATGCGCTTGAGTGTCTCGTCTTTGCCAACAAGTGCCGCAATGGTGAAGGGGTCAGGAGATTTCTCGCGGCCCGAGAGCGCCACGCGCAACGGCCACAGCACGGCCCCCCTGCCCTCTTGCTCCGCATACGGCCACACCGCATCTTTTATATGCGCAGCAGTGAAGTCCTCATCGGCTACCCCCAAGATGATCGCTTGCACTGCCTGCAAGTGCTTTGACGCATCTTCGGCGGCAATCTTTCCCTTATTGAGCAGCAATGCAGGCTCGCAGGACACGTCGCCTGTGAAGTCATATTCTTTTATAAGGTCAGTAGCCTCAGTGAGCGTCTGCGCGCGCTCCTTAATGAGCGGCACGAGCCGGGCATCGAACTCAGACTTACTGAAGTCCTTGAGCCGCGCGCCATACTCCTGGTCGCTCAGGCGCTTGAGATGCTCGTGATTGAACCAGAGGAGCTTTTCGGTGCCAAAGACGGCGCCTGCCTTGTGTATGCGCTCCAGCGTAAAGAGCTTTACCAGTTCCTCAAGCGTAAACACCTCCTGCTCGCCGCCCGGGTTCCATCCCAAAAGCGCCAGGTAGTTGATGATTGCCTCGGGGATAAAGCCCTGTGCTCGATAGTCGGTCGCCGACACGGCGCCGTGGCGCTTGGACAGCTTGGATTTGTCGGGGGCCAAGATAAGCGGGACGTGCGCATACTCCGGCCGCGCAAAGCCGAGCGCCTCGAGTATCAAAATTTGGCGCGGGGTGTTGGAAATATGCTCTTCGCCGCGGATGACGTGGGTTACGCCCATGTCATGGTCGTCAATGACAACCGCCAGGTGGTACAAGGGCTCGTCGATACTGCGCGCGATAACGAAGTCGCCCAAGTCGGTCGTGTCAAAGGTAACCTGCTCGCGCACCGCGTCGGCAAAGGTAATGACCGAGTTTGGGTTCTTAAAGCGCACGACCTTCTTGCCCGGATTATTTTCCGACTCCTCGGCCTCGTAGGCCATCCCCGCATCCACCAGGCGCGCTACATGGCCCTGGTAGACGCTCAGGCGCTCGGACTGGCGGTATACGGGCGGCGTCTCGTATGGGATGCCCAGCCAGTGGACCACATCTAAAATGTCCTGCTCAAATTCCGGCTTGCTCCTTTCCTTGTCGGTGTCCTCAAACCGCAAAATCATTTTGCCCCCGTTGTGCGCGGCAAAAAGGTAGTTAAAAAGCGCCGTGCGCGCGCCGCCGATGTGCAAAAGGCCCGTGGGGCTCGGCGGAAACCGCGTAATGACCGGCTGTGACATAGGGGCAGTTTAGCAGAAAATGGCCTTTATTTCTCGTGGCTGAGCCCGATATCGAGGAGCGCGTTGGCGATAAGCTTGGCCGCATCCGGGCGGCTGAAGCCGCGCGCCGCATTCTGCATCGCGTGCTTTATCTGCTCGCTGCTGAGTATCCGCTCGATTTCCGAAATCAAAAGGCCCGGGGTCAGATTATTCTGCTCTATTACCGAGGCTCCCCCGGCGCGCGCGTAGGCAAAGGCATTCTTGGTCTGGTCATGGCTTACGGGTTCGGGTATCGGGACCAGTATCATGGGCAGGCCCCATGCCGCCGCCTCGAAGATATTCCCCGCTCCGGCGCGCGAAATGATAAGGCTGGCCGATCCCGCTGCCATGCGGGTAGCCAGGTCATTTAAGTAATCAAATGCCTTGTAGCGCTCATATACCACCGAGTCGGTAATAGCGACGCGCGAGCGGCCCACGACGTCGGTAAAGTTCGCCCGGCCGGTCTGGTGCACCACCTGGTACTTCTCCAAGAGGCGCGGCAGCGCATCGAGCACTGCGTCGTTTATGGTCTGGGAGCCCTGGCTGCCGCCGGTGACCAGTATGACCGGCACATCAGGCTTGAGCTTGAGAAACTCCCGGGCTCCCTCGCGCGCGGGCAAAAGGGCCGCCTTGCGCACCGGGTTGCCGGTGTGCGCCACTTTCTCTTTCGGAAAGTATTCCGCCCCTTCGGCAAAGGCTACGGCGATTTTGACGGCAAACTTGGCCGCCCACTTGTTAACCCGGCCCGGGTCTACGTCGCAGTTGAGTATGACGACCGGGATGCGGAAGACGCGCGCCGCAAGCAGCGTCGGAAAGCTGGCGTAGCCGCCGGTCGAAAAGACAACGTCCGGGTAGAGGAAAAACACGCGCAGCATCGAGCGGACGGTTCCCCATGCGGTCTTGAAGTAATCGAAGAAGTTGAGGATCGAGAAGTAGTTGCGGATCTTTCCGGCCGAGGTGGCGACCCAGGTGATGTTGTTGGCGAGCAGCACCTCGCGGTCGTACGGGTCCGGCGCGGCATAGAAAAGCTGCGGCTCGAGCAGCTTGCGCTCGCGCGTCTCGTCGTTAATAGCCTCTGCCACGGCGACAATGGGGTAAAAGTGCCCGCCCGATCCCCCTCCGGTAAAAAGTATTTTCATGCCTGTTTAAAATAAGCCCTTAGTGCTTCATGTGCCTCGATACGCTCAATATTATCCCGATTTCGGCCAAAGATATAGCCAGGGCGGTGCCGCCGTGGGAGACGAAGATAAGCGGCAGGCCCGACAACGGGATGAGCCCGATAACCGAGGATATGTTCATAAATGACTGCCCGATAATTAGAAGGACGAGGCCAACCACCAAGAGGCCCCCGAACGGGTCAGGCGCCCGCGCCGCAATGCGCAGGCCAAGCAGGGCCACGGCCGCATACAGGAGTATCAGGACTACGCTGCCCAAGAAGCCAAACTCCTCGGCTGCCACGGCAAAAATTGAGTCGCCGATAGGCTCCGGCAAGAAGGCGAATTTCTCGATGCTTTGGCCAAAGCCCTTCCCTGCCCATTCTCCCGAGCCAACGGCAATTAAAGACTGCTGTATCTGGTAGCCGGCGCCCTGGGGGTCGGAGCCGGGGTTAAGGAATATGGTAAACCGCTCCATTAGATACGGCCGCTGGAAGGCCGCCCCGGCTACGGCAATGATGCCGATAAGGACTATAAGCAGTATGTGCCAGACGCGCCCGCCTGCGGCAAAGAGCATGCCCAGGCTCGCCAAAACGATTATGGCCGCGCCGTCGGTATCGGGCTGCAGCAGGAGGATCATCGCGGCCGAGCCCACAATAAGCGCCATAGGCAATACGCCGCCCCGCACTGTGTCCACATGCTTGAAGTGCATCGCAAACATTGCCGCCAAGAAGGCCACGACCGCGAGCTTTAAGAGTTCGACCGGCTGGAAGGTTATGGGGCCTAACGACAGCCAGCGCGCAGCGCCCTTAAGCTCCAGGCCGATGCCCGGCACGAAGGTGAGCGCGGTTAAAAACAGCGCGAATCCGAAGAAGTACGGCGTGTAGGGGCGCCATTTGCGATAATCGAGGCGCGAGAGTATCCACAGTGCGATGCTGCCGCAGACCAGTCCGAGCAAGAGCTGGTTAACGGCTACGGAGCCGAACGTCGCTCCCCCGTCGCGCGCCAAGAGTCCGAGCGCGGCTGAAGTAAAGATAAGCAGGCCAAAGACCACCAGCGCGGAAAGCACCAATAAAAAAGGCGTATCGATTGATTTGCGCGCTTGCACTTCCTTTTATTATACCAGCGCTAAAGCGAGGCCTGCTATTGCAGCCATAACGCTCACGATCCAGTAGCGCATCGTGACCTTATACGCGGGCCAGCCTATCGCCTCAAAGTGATGATGCAGTGGCGCAATGCGGAAAATCTTGCGACCCAGTACTTTCTTGCCGAATATTTGGATGATGTTCGATGCGACCGTCGCAACCAAAGGCAGTGCGATAAGCGGCAAAACCGAGACGCCCTTGCCGCCGCCCTTAACGTCGGTCAAAAATGCCACCACTACCAGAGCAATGGTCAGCGCCATGCTGCCGGTTTCTGAAAGGTAAAAGCGCGCCGGCGGGATATTGAACCAGAGGAATGCCAAGAGGCCGCCAGCCAGAGCCGCGCACAGCGCCGCGATGTCGAACTGGTTCTGGAAGAACGCGATGCCCGCATAGGCCGAGAAAATCGTGGCAAAGATGCCTCCGGCCAGTCCGTCGAGCCCGTCTATGACGCCGCCTGCATATATAAAGAGCGTAACCAGGACAAACAGCGGGATAAAGAGGATGCCCAGCTCGAGCGGCCCCGGCATAAACGGTACCGTAACGGAGGAGACGTCGAGTTTGTCGTAAAACCACCAGGCGCACAGGACAGCGACGGTCGCCACGAACATAAGGCGCACGCGCAGCCGCAGGCCCTGGCGGCCCGATACTTCAAACAGGTCGTCCGCAAAGCCAACCAGTGCGCCCATTGCCATGGCGGCCAGAGGCACCCAGGTCTGCGCGCGGCTGATAAACGCGAGCGTGCCGAATGCGTCGGGGAATATGCGCGCCAAGAGCGAGAGCAAGTCCGCAGTTAAAAGGACGCTTGCCCATACCACAATGCCGCCGAAGCGCGGCGTGCCGACCTCTTTTAGCTCATGGAGGCGGTTAAACTCGGTGGCCGCGGTGCCGTCCATGGCAATCTTGCCGCCTTTGGGCTTCCACATCTTGTACTTGTACAGGTAGTGGGCCAGAAACGGCGTAATGAGCACTCCTATCAGAAAGGCCAAGGTGGCGGGCACGAATATGCGCATTACCTCGAAGGTCATAGATTTATGTACCTAGTATAGCCCAAAATAAGGCTTTTTCTGAGCCTGCGGGGCCTACTTGACAAATACATCATTTGGGTGTACAATGGGTTCAGGACCAGTACCGGTCACACAACCCAACATTCTCTAACCCCAAGAGGACGCCATGAGCGCTTATGATGGATACACAGGGCGCCTTCTTGAGGACAAGGTCCTCGGCAGGTGCACTTCCAAGCATCGCGGCTATATGCGATGGAGCGAAGCGGCTGCAGAGGTTCGCAAGAGCCAGCCAGCAGCGAAGGCGGCAGTAGCCGCAAGCCTCGAGCAGGAACTTCGCCGCAAGCTTCCGGGTGTCGATGTGCGGTTTTATACCGCGGTCGGCTCTACGCTCGACCTGATGCACAGCGTCGACGGATTCTTCGTGTTTGAGGGCGTAGTCACGGTGACTATCGACCTGACGATGAATCCGAACAAGGACGCCTGCAAGGCGGACGTTCTCGTCACTGCGGACGACCTGGAGTCTCTTTCGATCGTCGCGCATCGCGTGGCGCGCGAGCTGCAAACCAAATTGGAGAGAATGTAGTATGTGTGCGAAGCCTTCTCACCATTCGCGTAGTTATTTCTTTGAGTGCTCCAGCTGCGGGACTTATCCCGTTGACGAAAGCTCACTGAGAAATTTCATTACGCGCAAGCTGAAGCAAAGCCTGGCCGACGAGCTCGCTCAAGGCGCTGCGGGAGCCAAGCTTAAGTTTAAGAATGGCTGCCCCAGATGTAAGCCGGACGCGACTCACGAAACTGAGCTGGTAACGCTCAAGCGACAAACGCACTAACCAACCCACCGAAGCTGCAGAAATCCACCGGATTCTCTGTAGTTCGGTGGGTTTTCTTTTTTATACCAGTATTTAAAATATAAGTTGACAATAAGTTTCAATAGGTGTGTAGTAGTAAAAGATAGATAAGTTCCAATATAAGTCCGGTGCCACAAAATAAATCGGAGGCAATCTATGCGCATTCTTTTGATCGAAGACCACCCTCCCACTGCTCAGTCGATGATAGTTATGCTTGAGTCCGAGGGCTGTGTGGTTGATACGACAGCTCGCGGGCAAGACGGCATGGATCTCGCTAAGCTCTACGATTACGACATCATTCTGCTGGATATAGGCCTGCCGGACATGTCCGGCTTCGAAGTTATTCGGTTGCTGCGAATTTCCAAGATTAAGACGCCGATCATGGTCGTGTCCGGCCTCGCCGGCACGCACGACAAGGTTAAAGGTCTCATCTTCGGCGCCGACGACTATATAACCAAGCCCTTCCACAAGGACGAGCTGGTCGCCCGTATCCATGCTATCGTGCGGCGCTCCAGGGGCCACGCGCAATCGACTATCCAGATTGGCGACCTGGTAATCAATCTCGACGCCAAAACGGTCAAGGTAAATGACCGGCAGGTGCACCTGAGCAAGAAGGAATACCGCACGCTAGAACTGCTTTCTCTTAGGAGAGGCATAACAATCACCAAGGAGATGTTCCTAACCCATCTCTATGGTGGGATGGACGAGCCTGAAGACTTGATCATTAATAGGTTCATCTGCAATCTTCGCAAGAAGCTGGCTCATGCCTCTGACGGCAAAAGCTATATCGAAACCGTCTGGGGTAGAGGCTATAAGATACCCGAACTAGACGCTGAAGCTACAGCCTGATTAAAAGGCCTTCAAATAGCAAACCCCTGGCCGAAATGCCAGGGATTTTTCTATGTTCTAAAATTACTCAGACGCCGAAACTTCGGTGCTCTCCTTTTGCCTATAGGCGTCCTCCAATTTTGAAAGTTTTTCGCGGACGTCGTTATAGTCAGGCAGGTCTTGGGCACGCTGGACACCCAGGGTGGCCAAAAGCTCGGTCGTGGGCTCAAACAGGAACGAGCGCGAGTCCTTGGGGTTGGCAATTTTGCGCACCATGCCGCGCATCGTGAGCGTGCGCAGGGTCTGGCTTGAGTTTACGCCGCGGATAAAGTCGATCTCAGAGCGGGTCAGCGGGCCGCGATACAACACAGCAGCCAAAACTTCCTGCCCTGCCTTGCCCAGCTCGCGCGCGTATTCGTCCTTGCGGATCCGCTCTATCATTTCGGCAGCTTGGGGTGCTGCGCGCAGCTCGACTACCGTGCCGTCGTCTACCAGCACGACTCCCCCGCTCTGGGATGCTTCTTGTAAGGCAGCGGCTACGTCTTCGGCGCTAACGCCCAGCTGCTTAGCCAGTTCGGCGCGCGACAAAGGCCGGCCCAGGGCAAACAGGAGCGCCTCTATTTTTATGCGCAGATCATTCATAAGTGGGGGTAGAGACCGAGTCGGACTCCATTGTTATATCACCGAAATCCTCCTCCTGCTGCGCCCGCAGTATCCCCTGCTTAACGAGTTCCAAGAGGGCCAGGAAGCTTACCACTACGCCGTAGCGCACCTCCTGGGACTGCGCCTTATTAAGGCCGCTAAACTCCTTAAAGCTCATGCGGAAGGCGCTCGAAATCCGCTGGCTCATCTGCCCTATCATTTCCTCGAGCGAAACAATTTTCTTAACCTCGACCTTGGGCAGCGCCAAGGTCTGCGGAAAGCCCTGTATGAGCATTTGTGCGGCCTCGCGCAGGGAGGCCGGAGTGACGGCACTGTCGGGGATAAATAGCGGCTCGGGCTCCGGCGTATTACCTTCGTACAGATAGGGCGCGCTCAGCTGCGAGCCCAGCCCTTTTGCCGCCTCTTTTATAAGCTGGTAGAGCGCCAGGCGGTACTCCAGCTCTTTGATGTCGCGCGATTCGTCTTCGCTTAACTGGAGCGTCGGCAAAAGCGAGCGCGACTTGATAAGCAGGAGCGTTGCGGCAAGCGCAATAAACTCGGCCGTCTCGCCTACCGGCAGGTTGTCCCTGGCATTGATGCGCGCAATGTATTCGTCGGTTACTTGTGCCAGCGAAATATCATTGATAAGCAGCTTGCGCTTCTCGATAAGCTCCAAGAGCATCTCAAGCGGCCCTTCGTATACGGCTGTTTTAACCTCGATTGGCATACTTATAGTACGAATTGCCCGTCCTTATAGATAACCTTGGTTTTACCATCCTTAAGATGCGCGGTAACGGTGCGTCGCGCGGTTGAGAACATGTCGGTGTGGACTGAGGAGTCGTTGTAGCCCAAGCGCTCCTTGTCCTTCTCGGTAAGTTTGGACGGATCTCCCGCGTAGGTGTCGGCATAGGCGGAACCCACGGCAATATGCGTGTTGCCCTGCGGGCCCCCGATGTTCTCGTCGTACAGCGTCTCGGCCATAAACTTGGTAATGCGCGAGTGGCGGCTATCGGTCAGGGAAAATTCTCCCACGCGGTCAGCGCCGGGCATGGCTATCATCTGCTTTACATAGGCCTCGCCTTTCTTGGCTTTGACCTTTACTACTTTCCCCTTTTCAAACCATAGCTCGATGCCGTTGGCGTAATTGCCGTCGCGGTAGAGCGGCTGGTTAAAGCGGATCCAGCCCTCGGTGCCGCGCCAGTCCGGCGACGTAAATATCTCAAAGCTCGGAATATTGCGCCCGCTGCCGCAGAGCCATTGGCGCTTCTCTCCCAGCTTGATCCATAGGTTAATGTCCGGACCCTCTACATGGAGCCGGTCTGTCTGAGGCGCGAGCCGGTTAAGCTTCTGGCGGTACTTCTCCATCCCCCGGTAGGTTTCCTTCCATTTGGCTATCGGGTCTTTCTCGTTAAGGAAGCAGGCATCGATAATCTGTTGCCAGTATTCCTTGATAGAAAGCTTCGCCTCTTTTGCCATGGCAGGCGTGCCCCAGAGCGCTATGCACCAGGTAAATTTGCCCGCGTGCTCCTTTTCGTTGCGCCAGTCCATAAACGGCTTGCGCGAAGCGCCGCGGCGCATGACCTTTTGTGGGTCGATGCCCTTGAGCGCATGCGGATGATTGTCCCCGACAATAAAGAGCAAGTGGTCTATCTCATCAATTAGGCCTTTGTAGTATTTGGCCGGAAAGTGGTCGAGCTGGTGGTCCTTTGCGCGCTCGAAAAACTCGCGGCTTAGGTTGTAGCGGCCCTCGCCCTCGGGCTGGTACTGCATAATGACGTGCCCGCCGGCGTCTAAGACCGCGTTGCGCACCGCCAGAAAGAGCGGCTCGCAGGACTGCGACCCGTTGATGCAGACAACGTCGCCCTTCTTTATCCCCTTGCCGCCGCCCAGCGCGAAGTTGACCAGCACATCGGCATATTTCTCCAGTACCGCCTTCTTTGGCGCGTAGCCCTTTGCCATATGCACAAAGTATAGCTTTTTAAGCCTTATAGCGTAAGGCTGTAGAGGTCGGCGCAAAGTTATCCACATAGTACCTTGTACAACAAGGTACCTGGTGCTACTGTTGGGGTATGAAGCCAAGCGACGAGATAGTGTCGGAGAAAAAGGCGCAGATGCGCCGGGGCCTGCTGGAGTTCTGCATCCTGCTTGCGATAAGCGACGGACGTGCGTACTCCTCCGATATTTTAAAAAAGCTGAAGGATGCGGACCTGTTAGTAGTTGAAGGCACCCTCTATCCCCTGCTCTCGCGCCTGCGGGCACAGGAACTGGTGGCATACGACTGGGAGGAATCCAAGTCCGGCCCCCCGCGCAAGTATTACGAGCTGACCCGCCACGGGCGCGAAACGCTCCTAAATCTGCAGAAAACCTGGAAGGAGCTCCATCGCTCGATTATCACCTTAGAAGACGCTAAGTAATTATTATGGAAAAGACCATCAACATAGTCATCGCCTCGACCCAGTTCGCGCTCGAGGAGCGCGCGTACGAAAAGCTGCACGCCTACCTCCAGTCGCTCAAGGCGCATTTCGCCACGCCCGAGGGCAAAGAGATCCTGCACGACATAGAGTCCCGCGTAGCGGAGAAGCTTTTGGAGAAAAAGCATGCGGTCATAACCGAGGCGGACGTCGACGTGATAATGGCCGAGATGGGCGACGCCTCCGAGCTTGATTCCGAGGATGCGCAGCCCGCGCCTGCGGCGGGCGGCAGCCACAAGAAGCTGTACCGCGATCAGGACGACGCCCTTATCGGCGGCGTGTCCTCGGGGATCGCGGCCTATCTCGACGTAGACCCTATATTCGTCCGGGCGGCCTTTATCGTCACCGCGTTCTTCGGCGGCACGGGCATATGGGTGTACCTCCTTTTGTGGGTGCTCATGCCCGCAGCGACGAGCGCGAGCCAAAAGCTCGAGATGCGCGGGAGCGCCGTAACCCTCGACGCTATCAAGCGCATGGTGCACGAGCGCACCGACGAGATCCGCAAGCGCGGCACGTTTAAAAAATTCATCTACTTCCCCTTCGAGGTGCTGGGGGCAATACTGCGGTTTTTGACCGGCAGCCTCCTGCCGGTGCTGGCGCGCGTATTCGGCGTCTTATGCGCAGCCGGCGCCTTCTTCGGCGCTATCGGCCTCACCATCCTCTTGGGCATCATCGTCTCTAACTGGAACGCCTCGTATGTCGACTTGCCGTTGCAAGAGATTGTCTCGCCCCTGCTATGGGGCACGGTCTTAGTGGCCGGATACTTGGCCGCGCTTATTCCTCTTGTCTTGATATTTTCCCTGGGCTGGCGCTTAGTGCGCGGCCGGAGCCTCTTCCCGTCCTCTATAGGCCTAGGGCTTATCGGCCTGTGGGCGCTGGTGGCGGTAGTTGCCGGGGTATCCGGCGCGCGCATCGGCAGCAACTACTACTCCTACGTTTCTACCAGTCCTGAGTATCAGGAAGTAGTGCAGACTCTGGCGCCCGGAGAATTTGCCAGCATTGCGGCAACAGAGAAGCATGTCACGATAAAAAACGGGCCGGCCTATGCCGTGGAACTCCGGGGCGTGCAAATGGATATGGACAACATTGTAGTTGAGAACAAGGAGGGCGTGCTCTCTATCGGAACGCACTTTGAGGCTGAAAGCTGCATTTTCTGCCGCCACTCATCGCCCTCGGTTACGGTTATCGTCCCCTATCTCGACCAAATTACTTTGCGCGATGCTTCGATACAATTTGAATCGTATGCCGACGACAGCCTTTCAATCGACGCGCGCAACTCCAGCGCAAGCGGACGGCTGACCGTAGCCAGCCTGATTCTTAAAGCAGAAGACTCCTATGTCGGGCTTGAGGGCGCCGCAGGCATTGCCACGGTAACCCTGGACGATTCGCGCTTTGCGGGCGAGGACTTCCTGGTACAAACGTCTACCCTGTCCCTGAGCGATTCTTCCGCCACTATTAACTCCTCGACGACCCCCGTCATAACCCGCAACAGCGACAGCGTGGTAATGGATGCCGACGGCAATCAAATCGGCAGGCAGGAATAAGAAAAACGGCCGCTCTTGCGAGCGGCCGTTGCGCGTTTTACGCCGGTTCCCATGGCTTGGAAACGAACAGGTACAGGGTCATTTTGCCCAGCCCGGCGTTGCTGGAAGGAACTGAAGAAGCGCTGCAGGGCTCCTCCGGCACGGGATACCAGAGGCCGAAGTATTTGGCATCATCCGTCTTGTTCGACGGTTCCGTTGCAAGAAGCCCGGGCCCTTTCCTGTCTTTCTTGTTCTTGGCAGGAAAGCAGTCCTTGATATTTGGTATCGCCCGCGCTACTGCGAGAAGATGGTAAGGGCTTGCCAGTTGGAAGCCGTGTCCCAGGCCCCAGGTAACCGCTCCATATATGCCTGGGACAAAGCTGGGCCTTACCAGGCATATGCGCAGCAAGCCTCCGGGATGCGTCCCGGGGACCTTAAAGTGCCGGCCGAGGCTGGCAAGTTCGTAGTGCAGCTTGGTTTCGGATGCCACCTCTTTTACCTGCTCCGCCCAAGGCCTCCTGTCCGCTACATACGGAATGTCCGCATAATGCACCACTTCCCCGTCCACTTCTTGGGAAGTAAAAGGGTTCGCTATAACTTTTGGCTGCGCTGGTACAAGCCGGAGGCTCATTTCCCTCTCCTTTGGGTTATTTCAATCTGAATAGACGGTAGCATACCTGTGCCTGGGCGTCTATTTTAGGATTCTGGCAATACTTGACAAATATAGTAAATAGGAGTATACTTTAAAACAGGTATAACGTTCACACAACCTGGAGCTTGCGCATGTTCGTTTCCCGCCCTATTTTCCTTTCTGTTGCAGCCTCCGCTCTTATTGCGGCAGCTATCGTCGGCCTGCCTGCTGCTTTTAAGTGGGCCCAGCCGGCTCAGGTGGAAACCTGCAGCTCGCCCGGAATCCACCTGGTCTCGCTCCCCTCCTCTCGGATCGAGAGAAGCGGTCTCGTTATCGGCGTCGTGTACACGACAGCCGGCTACGGATACCGCATGGGCGGCAAGGAGGTTGGTATTAAGGTGTCCAACTTCGGCGTCACTCAGTGGAGCAACGAGCCCCGGCTGGTTGCCATCAAGGCCAAGGAGAAGTTCTGCGTATTGGAAGAGACTACGCAGATGGTCGCACAAGCACAATAGTCTATCGCCCACCGAAAAGTCGCCCACTCTGGGCCACCTCGGTGGGCGATTTTTATTTGACATCTTCTTATATCTTTACTACAGTATCTTTCAGAAAACACAGGGAGGAGTTTTATATGAGCATGTTCCTTACTCGGCCCCATCCTTTGCGGCCCTGGTGGCAGCAGGGCCTGAGGTGGCTCTGGAACCTGGTCGGCTGGATCGTTCCCGCCGCTCAAGACGTCTTCGACCAGGATTGCGGTCCGGATCATCAAAGAGGGGTCCAGGTGCTGTTTGTAGCGCATCTGGCAATGCAGGTAGCCTTGTGGGCCACTTGGGCTATGAGCAATGCTGGAACTGCGTGGCTCGCGGTAACCGCTGTTGGTTCAGTCGCCCTCTATCTTCTCTTGGGCGGCATGTACGTCGTCAAATTGCTGGAAATGGGCGGCTCCTATCATGACGAGCCAAAACCGCGTCCGTGGTAAAAACGCCGCGCCGATTATTCATCGGCGCGGCTTTCTTTTTACTTACCGATCAGCTCGTCTATGTAGCACCACTTCCAGTCCTCGCCGGGCTGGAATGATTTTATGACCGGGTGCTGCGTGGCATGAAAGTGCTTGGTCGCGTGCTTATTCTTGGAGTTGTCGCAACAGCCGACGTGTCCGCAGGTAAGGCATAGGCGCAAATGCACCCAAGTATCACCCATCTTTAAACACTCCTCGCACCCCTCCGGGGTCCGCGCCGGGGTGGAAGTATCAGCTTTTTCAATATGTTCGCAAGTTTCAGCCATGACCCATTATATCATTTTGAGCTTAGTGGCACTTCGTTTCCCGCACCTTAACCGACTTTTCATTATGTGTGGGCATTACTTAGGCGTACGGCATGATCACGATCCGCGAAGTCGATAGACTCGAGTCTTTTAGCGATGCGGTGTTCGCTATTGTCATCACAATAGCGGTTCTTGCGTTGCGTGTACCCCAGCAAGCGACTCTCGAGTCGCTCAGGGATATTTTGCCTATTTTTCTTGTCTATATTTTTAGTTTTCAAACCATCGGTACCTATTGGAACAACCACCATCACCTTTTACAGGCAAGCAAACGCATAAGCACCAAGATCATGTGGGCCAACCTCCACCTATTGTTTTGGATATCGCTCATACCATTTACCATGGAGTGGCTCGGTAAAAATATAGGCGCCATATGGTCCACAGCTGCTTTTGCTTTTGTTTTACTTATGTGCGGCGTGGCTTATAGAATCCTGGTGTTTACTATCGTGTTTCACCATGGCCAGGATTCTGAGCTCGCGCACGCAATTGGCAATGACGCTAAAGGATGGATTTCAATTGGCGCTTACGTGCTGGCGCTTATCTTAGCCTTTGTTGCCCCGTGGGCATCATATGTGGTCGTGGTGCTGGTCGCGCTTATGTGGTTTATACCCGATAAGCGGTTACAGGGGCAATTAAAAAATTAGCGCCATTCGGATCTTTCAGTTCCGCCCTACTCCTTCTTGTCAGTCGAAAGCGGCTGGTCGATGCGGTTCATGTCGCGCGGGAACATGGTGGCCTCGCGGATGTTCTCAAGGTTGAGTATCTGCATGGTGATGCGCTCGGCGCCGAAGGCAAAGCCGCCTTCGGGCGGGGCTCCGTAGCGGAATGCCTCGAGGAACATCTCGATCTTCTTGGGGTCCATCTCCCACTCCTCCACATGCTTCATGAGCTGCGCGTAGTCATTGATGCGCCGGCCGCCCGAGAGCCACTCGCGTCCGCGGCCTATAAGGTCGACGCCTTCGTTAAACTCCGGATTCTCCGGATTGGGGTATACGTAGAACGGCTTCTGCTTGGTTGGGTAGCCGTAGACGAACACAAAGTCCGAACCGGTCTCCTCTTTGATAATCGCGCAGAGGTCCTGCTCGTCCTGCGTGCTGAGGTCCTTGTCCCCGCGCGGATCGCGTCCGGTTTTTGTAAATATTTTCTCCTGCGCCTCGGTCAGCGACATGGTCGGGGTCTTCTCGAGCATCACGGGCAGCTCGACCTTAAGGAGCTTAAGCTCGGCCTCGCACTTGGTAGAGACAGACATGAGGATAAACCGCACGGTGTGCTCTATCATGTCGCGGATGTCGGTCCACGACTCGATAAAGGCCATCTCGGCATCGAGCGAAACTACCTCAGTGAGATGGCGGGTGGTCTGGCTCGGTTCCGCGCGGAATATCTTGTTGACGCTAAAGACGCGCTCGAATGCGGTCATAACGATCTGCTTGTAGAGCTGCGGCGACTGGCTTAGGTACGCGTCCTTATCGAAGTACTTAACCTTGAATACCTCTGCCCCGCCCTCGGCGGTTGCAGGCACGATAGAGGGTGCCTGGAACTCGAAGAAGTCCTGCGACTTCATAAACTCGCGGAACGAGTCGATGATGACGGCCTGCACTTTGAATATTGCCTGGTTGCGCGGATGGCGCAGCGTAAGCGCGCGGTGGTCGAGCTGGGTCGGCAGGTCGAGATTGTAACCGTCGAGCGACATATCAAACGGCAACGGCTCTGCCTTAGCCAAAATTTCCAAAGTTTGAACTTGCAGCTCAAGATCGCCATTGAGGACATCGGGGTTGATGTTCTTCTCCGGGCGCTTGTTGACCATGCCGGAGGCGCTAATGACGTACTCGCCGCGGATTTCCTTGGCAACGGCAATGGCCAGCTCTTCGCTCGGGAGCACGACGGCCTGCACGGTCCCCGAGCGGTCGCGGAAATCAAAAAAGACCATCTTGCCCTGGTCGCGGCGCACCGAAACCCAGCCTTGGATTTTGACTTGTTCCCCTATTTTCCCCTTGAGGTCTTTTATAAGTGTGCGTGGCATTGTGGCGTTTAGTGTATCAAAAATTTACTCGTCCTGCTTATCTGGAGCGGGCTGGGTTTCCGGGCGGTATTCCTCAGGCAGTACAGTGCCCTTGCCGCCATTGGGCATAAAAAATTCCCCAATCGTATGCAGGATGGTTAAAAAGAATTCCATAGTTTTTACAGGCTTACGCCGATGTTCTGGCGCACCTCCTCCATTTTCTTCGATGCTATCGCTTTGGCCTTTGCGGCGCCTTGGGCCAGGGCCTTCTTAACATCATCGTCGGTAAGCGCAGCGTATTTAGCGCGCATCGGGGCCAAGTAAGCGTTGATATCGGCGGCCAAAGCCTCCTTGAGAATCTTGTAGCTCCCCTTGTTGGCTTCATAGAGCGGTGCCAGCTCCTCTTCGCTCTTGAAGAGCTTGTGGATGGCGTAGACATGGGCCGGACGCTCGCCGGATGAGTCGGTAACAATGCTCATGATCGCCTTAAGAGTATCCTCCTCGCTGCCAAAGAGCGGGATGGTGTTCTTGTAACTCTTGCTCATTTTCTGTCCGTCGGTGCCGGGCACTACGGCTACCTCGTCGCGGATCTTTTCCTGCGGTTCTTTAAGAGTCTGTCCGTAGGCCAAGTTGAACTTATTTGCGGCCTCGCGCGCATACTCCACGTGCTGGCGCTGGTCGGCGCCTACGGGCACGATGTCGGTGTCATACAGGAGAATGTCGGCCGCCATGAGCATCGGATAGTTAAACAGTCCTGCGTTGGCCTCGAGCCCTTTGGCTACCTTGTCTTTGTAGGCGTGCGCGAGCTCTAAAAACTTTACCGTAACGAGGGTCTCGAGCATCCAGGCAAGCTCGGTGTGCTCGGATACGTCAGACTGTTTGAAAATAATCGAGTTGGAAGGATCGATGCCGATAGCCAGGAGCGTCTTGGTGGTGTCGAGGATGTTCTGCCTAAGCGCTGCCGGGTCTTTGACGGTTGTGAGCGCGTGGTAGTCGACGACGCAGAAGATGCAGTCGTCCTCCTGGCTCATCTCGACCCACTGCTTGAGCGCGCCGAAATAGTTGCCGATGTGGAGCGCCCCGGACGGCTGCACGCCGCTAAATACGCGTTTTTTGCCCTCTGCCATATGAGTATGAGTGTACCAGAAAAGTCCTTAAGGGGCT
Source organism: Candidatus Adlerbacteria bacterium (assembly GCA_028286685.1). Taxonomy (GTDB): domain Bacteria; phylum Patescibacteriota; class Minisyncoccia; order Phycocordibacterales; family SBAW01; genus GWA1-54-10. The sequence goes on from JAQBRA010000004.1 coordinate 71,755, forward strand.
TGGGTTTTTAGACACTTGACAAATGAGTTAAATAGGAGTATAATTAAATAAATAGTTCATCAAACACGGGGGTTGCAATGGAATTTCCGAAACCGCTTATGTCATACGAGGAGGCCTTGAAAGAGGTTGATGGATTGGCCGACAAGCTCGGTCATAAAATTGAAGAAAAAATCAACCCACTCGTTGCTGCTCTGCGGATGTACGGTATTGTCACATCAGCGTCCTGCCAAGGACACGGCGGCTGTGGTTTGCGATATCCATGGATCGACGTCGAGATGGAAAGCATCCCTCTGGCAAGTCGGGTGGTTTGTGCCGCAAACTCGGCGCGTCATTGGTGGGTTTTTGAGCCCAGGCCGACTTTTATGCGGCTCCATCCTGGGAACATCAGGGTAAAACTGAGCCGCATGCAGCATCAGGCTCTGGTGTTTGCTGAACGGATTCGTAAGCTAAATGACTAGCGAGTCGTTAAGCAAAACGGCGGGACAAATGTCCCGCCGTTTTTTTATTTGCTCTGCTTTTTTGTCTTAGATCCCCTCCTCCTTAAGCTTCTCAACTAAACTCTTAGCTGCTTTGGAAAGCTTGTGAGGGAAGAGGATTTTGACCCGAACATACATGTCTCCCCTCTTGCCGCCGCGCTGCGGTACGCCGCGGCCTTTTACCTTGAGCATCTCGCCATGGCTGACGCCGGTCGGGATATCTATATCTTCCTCGCCATCAAGCGTCTGGAGCTTGTAGCTGGTGCCCAACAGGGCGTCGGTAAGTTTGACGGAGAGCTCGGTAGTGAGGTTGGGCCCATCTTTCTTAAAGCGCGCATCGGGCTGGATATGCACCTTAACGTAGAGGTCGCCGGGGTTGCCGCCCGAGACCGCCTCGCCCATGCCGGTAAGGCGTATCATCTCATTGCCCTCGATGCCGGCCGGTACGGTGATGTCTATCTCCTCCTGCTTCTTGTATACCCCTTCGCCGCGGCAGGTCTCGCACTTTTCCTTGGGGACCTTGCCCATGCCCTTGCAGTGGCGGCACACGCTCTGCATGGTAATAGTGCCAAAGAAGGAATTGGTCGTCTCGTGGACCTTGCCCTGCCCGTTGCAGTGGGTACAGGTCATCATTTCGGTGCCCATCTTGGCGCCCGAGCCCTGGCAGGCCTCGCAGGTGCCGGTCTTAGCCAAAAGTACCGAGCGCTTGATGCCGAAAATAGAGTCTTTAAAGGAAATTTCGAGGTCAATGGAGATGTCGCGGCCGCGGCGCACGCGGGTGCCGCCTGCCTGGCCGGCAAAGATGTCTCCAAAAATATCCCCCATGTCAAAGCCTGCTCCGCCCTGATTGAAGGCCTCGGCAAATTGGCTGAAGTCAAAGCCGCCGCCCTGGCCGAATCCGCCAAAGCCTCCGGCACCCGTCCCGCCGGGAGCGCCCCCTCCGCCAAACACGCGGCCGTAGGAGTCGTACTCGGCGCGTTTCTTGTCGTCGGAAAGGACCGAGTATGCCTCGCTCACCTCCTTAAATTTGTCCGCGTCGCCCTCTTTCTTGTCCGGATGGAACTTGTGCGCGAGCTTGTGGAACGCCTTCTTAATCTCCTCTTTAGATGCCTTCTTCTCTATCCCCAAGATCTCGTAGTAGTCGCGTTTGTTGGACATAATTATCCACATTGTACGCGCCGTATGGCGCGTATGCAAGCTTTAGCCATAGTCCCGCTTAGTTGACAATAAGTGGAAAAATAAAAAAATGCTCATGCGTACTTCAGCATGAGCATGAAGCTTCTTTTGTTCGTAGTGCGGACGATTAGGGAAAAGAAAAAGGCCGCAACACAAAGTGTTGCGGCCCGGGAACTAGTTACCTAATTCCGAATGTGCTTCTTGTTGTAGATCGAGCCGGCGCTTAGTTGTTCCGGCTCGTGAGGGTGCTGATCACGTTCTTGACCTGCGACATGTTGCCGGCCGCGAGCGCAGTCGAATTCGCCTCGGAGACGCCCGCCGCCAGGCTGTTGGCCACGCCGCTGACCGCCTGGTTCGCCGAGCCGCTGAGCTGGCCGACCACGGTGTTGGCCTGCGCGCCCATGGCGCCGAACGTGCCCAAATGCTCCGACGTCGCCGAGATGGCGTTGTCGACCGACGAGCTGTTGAGCATGACGGCACCCAGAGCGTCGGTCTTCGCGTTGGACGTGTTCGACGTGGCGTTGGCAACCGCACCGGCAACCTGCTGGCCGACGATCGTGCCCTGCAGGATGACGGTATTCGCCGCATCGAACGTCTGGGCGTTGGCCGGAGCCGCGGGCAGAAGAGCGAGAACAGCGGCGCCGGCAATGAGGGCGGCGGCGCGGAACATGGTACGAATGGTCTTCATGACTTGCTTCCTTGGTTGTTGTCGCGTGATTACAGTAGCGGGTTGCGACTCCTCCCGCTACAGTTCCCTGCCTCCGGCGGAATGCCAGGGGAGGTATCTCAGTTAAGTGCCGAGACGACTGTCTCGTTGCGGCACTTATAAAGGTTGAACTTCTGCTCCAGCAGGTCGCCGACCGCGAGGTCGATCAGGTCTCCCATCGAGTCTTGCACCGGCTCGCGCCGCTGCGCACCCGCTTCGAGATTGATCAGCTGCGGCTTTACGTCACCGAAGTAACGCGTCAGCTGCAGACGGATGCCGTCCTGAACGACCTGCTTTTTGACCGTGGTGGTTGCCACGATCCGTCCGCCCACCGAGTCTCCAACCGGAAACTCAACGAGTCGCATGTCGAGCCGCTGGGCGATTCGATTCTGCTCGTAGCCGGCAGTAAGCCCTGCGGCTCCGCCGTTGATGCCGCCGCCGGGCAGAAAGTCGGTTCCGGTGATCGAGCCCATAATCACGTAGCGCGCGGGGTACAAAGTCCCTTTGCGCAACGGTATGTTCTTAATCTGGACCGTCTGCGACTCCGTCTTGGGCGGCGTGTTGGTGGTGACCTTGAGCGTAGCCGGACGGGAGACCCCGTCTGGACCCTTGATCTCCTGGTTCGGGATGGTTGTTTCCGTCACCGAGCCTTCCTGAGTTCTTACATTCAGGACGGCAGGACGGCTGACGCCGTCGCCAACGAGCTCCTGGCCTGCTTTGGCCTGGAACCAGTCGAGCGTTCCCCGGTAAACCGGATCCAGCTCGACAAGCCTCACCCCGGTGCGACCCAGGGAGGATATTGCCATATCGGCTCCACCTTGGGTATTGAAGGCGCCGGTGCCGTCGTTGCTGGAGTAGTTGGCTTTGCCGGTTTTATCGCCGCCGCCGACCACTCCGAACGCAACTTGGCGCTGAGCCTTGGTGAGATTGCGTGCAACGCACGCAAGCTTGCCTTCCGCCACCTTACCCGTAACTTCGGGCTCGGGGCCCTTGGGCAGCTGTACATTTTCCCCGAACGGGGCAACTGCGCAGCCAGCCAAGGATAGAGCCGCAATAAGTACGGCCACGATGCGATGCATGCCACTCACTCCTGGTTGGGCGCTACGGCGTCGACTTGGTGACAACACTGTCAGCCGAGTTGTAGACGCCGCCGGTGCCCTGCGTTGTTGCGTTTGATTTGGCGGTGCCCGACTGCGTAGCGTTGTTGGCGCTTTGCGTCGTGCCATTCGTCACAGCATTGCCGTTGCCGGTAATGATCGTGTCGTTTTGGCTGTAGTTGCCGATCACCGTGTTATGGGACGCACTAAACGGGCCGGTGTAGGTGTATTGCTGCACCACATCGCCGTTGTAGACGGTAGAGCCGCCGGTTGAACCGGGAGCGCCAGTTATGATGCCATGACGATTCAGGTAGTCCTGATAGGCGTCATTGCGCAACAGACTCTTGTCGTAGGTGCTCGTTGGAGCCCACGTGCCGCTCCATTTCAGGGGCGCATTGTTAGGCGATTGGGCTTGCGCCGCAGTCGCCAGGAAGGCCAGGCAAAGCCCGACAATCCCGCTTATGAGCTTTGTCATGAGTTCCTCTCTTTGTTCAAAGTGCAATTTGCCGTTAAAAAGGGCGCCGTTAGGCGCTCTTTCAGCACTGGAGCGATCTTAACCTACTTAATAAAACGTGTCAAGCGTGGACAATACTCAAGTTAGTGTTCTTCATTTTTGGCCGGTTCTTCCCCATCTCCTAAAAATCCTCCCGCCTGGATGCTCCAGAGCTTCTGGTAGAGCCCGCGCTCGCGAATCAGCTGCAGGTGGGTGCCCTGGGCGACCACTGCTCCCCCGTCTATGACCACTATCCGGTCCATTTTCATGATAGTGGAGAGGCGATGCGCGATGACTATGACCGTCTTCCCTTCCATAAGCACATTGAGCGCATCCTGTATCAATGCTTCGGACTCGGAGTCGAGGCTTGAGGTCGCTTCGTCCAGAACCAGTATGGGCGCGTCTTTCAGTATTGCCCTAGCAATGGCGACGCGCTGGCGCTCGCCGCCGGAGAGCTTGATGCCCCGCTCGCCCACGAGCGTGTCGTAGCCCAGCGGGAGCTTTGAGATAAATTCGTGGCAGTGCGCCTTCTTGGCGGCCTCTATAACCTGCTCGTTGGTTGCATCGCGATAGCCGTACCGGATGTTTTCCATAAGCGTGCGGTGGAACAGGATAGGCTCTTGCGGCACGAAAGCTATCGCGTCGCGCAGAGTATCTTGGGTAACCTTGCTGATATCTTGTCCGTCTATCTTTATTTCGCCCAAGGCGACATCGTAAAGCCGCAGCAAGAGCTTGGTCACAGTCGACTTGCCCGCACCCGAGGGGCCCACCAGCGCTACCCGCTCCCCGCCGGAAATAGTGAGGTTGAATTGCTGCAGAATGGGCGTGCCTTTATGGAAGTTAAACGACACGTCGTCAAACCAGACCTCGCCCGTATCAACCCTAAGGCGCTTGGCGCCCTTTTTGTCGCGTATCTCGTGGGGGGTTTGAAGTATGGCGAGCATCTCCCCGGCGTCGGCAAATGCGTCATAAAATCGGCGCAAGTTAAACCCTATGCCCATAAGCAGGTTAAAGACCGTGAGCAGGTAGGCCTGTATGAGTACGAAGTCGCCCAAGGTCAGCTCGCCTTGCCTCCAGAGCAGGACCGCGCCCCACAGGAGTCCCACCTGTATGGCTACGACAAAAAGCCCGATGATTCCCCAGGTCCAGCCGTCTATGAGCCAGTTGCGCAGGGTTTTCTGCCGCCAATCGGTAACCACCTCCTTAAGCCGGCCGCTTTCATATGCCAAGCCGGAAAACAGCGTGATATTGGACTGATTGGACACCGCATCGGCCAAGGCGCCGGTTACCTTGGTGTCGGCCTCGGAACGGGCGGCGCGCACCGGCTGGCGGATCTTTCCGATAAAGAGCTGCAGGCAAACGAATGCGATGCACCATAGTCCGAGTGCCAGCCCGAGCCAGTGATTGCGCATGAACAGTACTAGCGTGGCGCCCACGACAAACAGGGCCGTAGGGAAAAACTGCAGCAGGATATTGTCGAGTATGGTCTCGAATGCGCGGGTATAACGGCTGACCTTGTGGGTCAGCGAGCCCGCAAAGTTCGATACGAAGAAGTTGTGCGAGTGTCCCAGGAGATACCCGAAGGTGTTCTCATACAGCCGAGCCATGATGCCGGCCTGGAGATATACGTTGGCCTGGTCTTGTATGCGCTTGAGCGCCCGGTCAGCCACCCACAGTCCGGCAATAATCCATAGGGTCGAGAGCAGCACCGCTACTGCGGCATCGCTCGGCTGCTCTACGGACAGCGTATTGAAAAATTGCCTCATAAACCAGGGCGCGGCCAGAGTCGTCGCCTCCATGGCGATAGTGGCAAGCACTACCAGGCTCAGCAGAACGGGGCGCCTTTTTACAAAGGGCCAAAAGGCCGCAAGCACGGCCTTGGGCGGCGGCACTTTTTTTACTTCTTTAGTTTCATGAGGATTGAGAGGCATTTTTACCAGTTTAACACCGCGCATCAAAAAAGCCTCGTCATTTGGTTGACAAGGCTTTTTCTTAAACTTATTTCTGCTCTGGGTTGTCGGCTGGAGGCGTGTCGGTGGGCGGAGTCTGGGGATCCTGCGGGGCTGATTGTCCGCCCGGTTGCTCAGCAGCAGCCTTCTGGATTGCTTCGTAGACTTTGGACATTTCCTTGGAGAGATCCTCAGTAGCGGCTTTTATGCCGGCAACGTCGTCGCTCCCCTTCTTGTTCTCTACTGCGGCAATCTTTTCGGTAATCGCAGTCGCCAACTCCATAGGGATCTTGTCCTTGTTGTCGTCGAGGGATTTCTTGGCGGCGTAGACCGACTGCTCGGCCACGTTGCGCGCCTCGGCAAGCTCTACCTTGGCCTTGTCGGCTGCGGCATTAACCTCGGCGTCCTGGCGCATCTTCTCAATATCGGCGTCTGAAAGGCCCGAAGATCCTTCGATGCGGATAGATTGTTCTTTATTAGATGCCTTGTCCTTGGCCTTAACGGTCAGGATGCCGTTAGCGTCGACATCGAAGGTTACTTCGACCTGCGGCAAGCCGCGGGGTGCCGGCGGTATGCCGTCGAGCACGAAGCGGCCAAGCGACTTGTTGTCGGCAGCCATGGCGCGCTCGCCCTGGGTAATGTGGATTTCTACCGAGGTCTGGTTGTCGGCTGCGGTCGAGAAGGTCTGGCTGCGGGAGGTCGGAATGGTGGTGTTGCGCTCGATGAGCTTGGTGGCGACGTTCCCCATGGTCTCAATACCCAAAGAAAGCGGGATGACGTCCAACAGGAGGATGTCGCGCACTTCGCCGCCGAGGATGCCGCCCTGAATGGCTGCACCTATGGCCACTACCTCGTCGGGGTTAACCGACATGTTGGGCTTTTTGCCGAAGAATGCCTCGACGGCTGCCTGGAGGGCCGGCATGCGGGTCTGTCCGCCGACGAGTATTATTTCGTTGATATCGCCGTTCTTAAACGGGCTCGCCTCCATGGCGCGCTTGGAGATAGCAATGGCGCGTTCGATAAACTCGGCCGTAAGCTCCTCGAGCTTGGCGCGGGTCATCTTAACGAGGAGGTGGCGCGGTCCGGAGGCGTCGGAGGTAATGAACGGGATGTTGATCTCGGTCTCCATAGAAGTAGAGAGCTCGATCTTGGCCTTCTCTGCAGCCTCGTCGAGGCGCTGGCGGGCCAGCGGGTCCTGGCGCACGTCGATGCCGGACTCTTTCTGGAATTCGGTTGCAAGCCAGTCGATGATCTTCTGGTCGATGTCCTTGCCGCCCAAGTGCGCGTCGCCGTCGGTCGAGCGGACCTCGATGGATCCCTCTTCTGCTCCGGCCATGACTACCTCCAAGACGGAGATGTCGAAGGTGCCGCCGCCGAAGTCGAACACGACGACTTTCTCATCCTTTTTCTTGTTAAAGCCGTAGGCGAGCGCGGCCGCGGTCGGCTCGTTGATGATGCGCTTGACCTCGAGGCCGGCGATCTTGCCTGCATCGCGGGTCGCGGCGCGCTGCGCGTCGTTAAAGTAGGCCGGAACGGTAATGACCGCCTCGGTAATAGGCTCGCCCAGGCGCTTTTCTGCATCTGCCTTGAGCTTGCTGAGGATCATGGCCGATACCTCTTCCGGGCGCATCCAGGCATCGCCCATCTTTACCTCGATGCCGCCGTTAGCCGACTTCTGCATCTCAAACGGCACGATAGCCTTGTCCTTCTGCACGTTCTCCTCCTCGAAGTTGTGCCCGATAAAGCGCTTGATCTGGTAGATCGTGTTTTTAGGATTGGTGACCGCTTGGCGGCGCGCTATGAGGCCCGCGAGGCGCTCGCCGGTCTTGGAGACGGCAACGACAGAAGGGGTCGTGCGCGCGCCCTCGCTGTTTTCAAGTATCTGGGGCTCGCCGCCGCGCATGACGGCCATGGCCGAGTTAGTGGTGCCGAGATCGATTCCTAGTATTTTTCCCATATATTTAGATTCTTTTTTATTGGTGATTATTTTTCGCAACTGCTCAAATAATCACCTGTGCGGGCCTGATAATTTTGTCTCCTGATTTATATCCTGAACGCTCTACCGATACGACAACATGGTCTTCCGATTGTTTGGCGAGAGCTTCGTGCGTATGCGGATCGAACTCTTCTCCCTTTTTTCCGAACCGCTCTATGCCTAATTCCTTGAGCGAGCTTAGAAACTGCTTTTCTATCATCTTGAGCGTCGCAGAGTCCTCATGCTTGAGCGAGAGCTCCAGGGCGTCGAGTGCCGGAAGGAGCGACTCGATAAGGTCCGCCTTGATGCGCTCAGCTTTGTCTCCGTGCATCGAAACCTCTTCCCTCTTGTAGTTGGCGAAATCGGCGCGGGAGCGCTGCCAGCCCTCGAGATACTCCTGCTTTTCCTCGACTGCCTTTTTGAGTTTCTCGCGGAGCTTTTTTAGAGCACCTGGACCTTCTTCAGCCTCATCTTCGGGGATAAATTCCTCTTCTGAATCATCCATAGTAGAGTTATTTTACACAAAAAAAAGCCTCCGTCAAATGACGGAGGCTTGAGTTTTAACAGCTTGAACGCTCAGAACTTAGGCACGTACCGCGCCCAGGCTTCTCGCTTCAGGCAGCTCTTGTCCTGCTGCTGGTCATCGCGCTTGGCGGCGTAGGCCGCCTTTTCTTCGGCACTGGCCCGCTTGCCCATCATCCGATACGCGTAGCAGAGCCCCGAATGGGGCGCTACATACTTCGAATTCAGCTCAATGGCCTTTTCAAACCAAGAGACTGCCTTTTCGAAGTCCTGCCCTTCTCCGCGGAGGTTGTAAGCCTCGCCAAGGAAGTAGGCATTGAACGCCGAGGTTGGATCAAGGGCCGCAGCGTTTTGCAGGTCCTTGACCGCGTTGTCCAAGATCCGGTTAGTGGACCGCCTAGTCACCTTAAGAAGCCTGTAGGTAGCCATGATCATGTTGCCGCGATGGCGATACGAGGTTGGATACGTGCCCTCAAGCTTGATGGCCGTATCCAAGTCGTTAAAGCCGGCACGGTACATGCTCAGAGCCTTATCGGAGTCTTTGGTATTATTTCCGTCTTGTAGCCAAGAGAAGCCGCGATAGCTGAACATGATCGCGGTTTTCTGCCCGGCAGTTTCGATGCCCTGGGTCAGGATCTGGCGTCCCATGGCATAGTCTAGCTTCTGGAACTCCCGGTTTGCATCTTGAATATAGTCGAGCATGACCGGCACTGGTCCCGTAAGGCTTACAGGATACGGCGCTGGAACAACCGGCAGCGGGGCCGCCGCAGGCATAACGCTTGCTACAGCAGGAGTTGCCGGAGTATTGACCACGTTCGCAAGCGGCGGCGTGAAGTAGAATGATCCGTCGATTGCGGATGCTGCCATCCAAGGTTGCTGTTCGCCTTTCGTTTTTCTCACCACCTCAAGCGCCGCTTCGTTTATAACCCTGAAGGGGTCGCGACCAGGCTGTCTTAGCGACTTAAGCAGGGCTTCGGTGTAGGGGCTGTTGCCTCCCGCCTGTCCGTCGTCCGCCAGGGTGCCAGGCTGGCTCGCAAAGCTAATAAGCGTCCCTGTCGGCGCCGGCATTTCCGCCAACCCGCTGCTTCCGAAGGATTTCTTGTTGTTGAAGGGATTATTACGGCACGCATCAAGCAAAAAGAATTTCAATGACGACCGTGACTCGGTCGCCGTATCCATTATCATGCTTGCGTTTATGTAATGAGTCCGAAAGTTGCTTGTGGTGAGCGGCGGAGCATCAGATGGCACGAGGTAGTTTGTGCCGTTGATCTGGAGGCCGTGCCCCGAATAATAAAAGAGCGCAACTTGCGCGCCTTGGGCCAGGTCTCCGAACTTGCTTACTGCGTCGTCGAATTGGCTTTTGCTCTGATTGAGCAATGCCTGCCCCTTCACGAGCGTAAAGCCCATGTCGGTAAGAAGTTTTGCCATTGCGCGGGCATCATTTCCCGGATTACTCAGATTGCCCGTGTGGGTGTACTCGGAGTTGCCGATGATCAGCGCGACGCGCTTGTCGGCCGCCAACGCGAGGTTGGACATGAAGACTAGCGCGATAAGTGGCAGAAACACACGACCTATTAACGACATGACGACTCTCCCCTTGTGCTTGGTTCCTATATTTAAAACAACTATCCGTACCTAATATGCGTATAAACACGCAATAAGTCAATAAAGAAAAACACCGCCCTGTTGGCGGTGTTTTTAAAAAGTTAGCGTTTGCTCCACTGCTTGCGCTTGCGGGCTTTGACGAAGCCGGCTTTGCGGCGCTCCTTGGCGCGCGGGTCGCGCTTGAGGAAGCCCTCCTTCTTGAGGACGCCGCGGGTATCAGGCTCGTGCTCGATGAGCGCGCGGGAAATTGCGTGGCGCACTGCGGTTGCCTGGCCGGCAATGCCGCCGCCGCGAACGATAACCGTTACGGTGAACTGCGTCGGAAGCGCAAGTTTCAGAAATGCCTCGACTGCGGTCGTGCGCAAAGTGTCGGTCTTGAAATAGTCGTTGGCGTCCTTGCCGTTGATGACGACGCTCATGCGCGTGCTCGGGGTGAGGCGCGCGCGGGCAATAGCCTCCTTGCGGCGGCCTACGGCCTCGATGTAGCGGTCCTCTTTCTTGATAGTAGTAGCGGTAGCCATATTAGTTTTCGATAGTCAGGAGCTTGATCCGGCGCATCTGGAGCTTGTTCTTGGGGAGCATGCCGAGTATCGCGCGGCGCAGGGCCTCCTTGTGTCCCCTGCGCGAGGTGAGCATAGCATAAGACTCCTTCTTCTGCCCGCCCGGGTAGCCCGAGTAGCGGACATACTGCTTGGCGCGCTCCTTGTCGCCGGTGACCTTGAGCTTCTCCACGTTGGTGACTTTGACCTCGACCGAGGAAACCACGTTCTTGGCAAAGTCCGCCGCGTGCTTGCCGAGCAGCGCCTTAGCCGCAGCCGAGGCTACGCGTCCGAGAGTCTTGTCCTGTGCATCGATAGTAATCATAAAAGTATTTATACGAACTCAATTACGGCCATCTTGGCGGCGTCGCCCTTGCGCGGGCCCATCTTGGTAATGCGCAGGTAGCCGCCGGAGCGCTCGGTGTAGCCGGATGCGATCTTGATGAGCTTGGTTGCGGTTGTCGCAGCGCCGAGGCTCACGATAAGCAGGCGGCGGTTAGCGAGGGTCGGGGTCTTGCCCTTGGTGACCATCTTCTCAACCAGCGGGCGGATCTCCTTGGCCTTGGCCTCGGTGGTCTTTATCTTGCCCTTAATGACGAGGCTGCGCGCAAGCGACTTGAGCAAGGCAGCACGCTGGCCAGTCTCGCGTCCGAATTTTCTGTTGGTATTGCCGTGGCGCATATAGGTATATTACTTGAGCACGATGCCGAAATTGGCGAGCGCGCGCTTGATCTCCTGGATCGACTTAGGTCCAAGGCCCTCCACCTCCATGAGGTCCTGCTCCTTCTTGCGGGCGAGGCCTCCAACGGTGCGGATGTTGGCGGTCTGCAAGGAGGAAATGGTGCGGGAGCTGAGCTCGAGGTCCTCTACCCGGGTCTTCATGGCCTCGGACGCGTCCAGGGCCGAAGAAGACGGGGATGCGGCAGAGCCCGTGTCGCTTACCTGCTCGATCTCCTCCTCGCGGAAGCCGACAATCGACTTGAGCTGGGTGATCATGATCTCGATAGACTGCTCGAGCGCCTCGCGCGGGGAAAGGGTGCCGTCGGTCTCGATAGAGATGCGCAGGCGGTTAAAGTCGGTGCGGTCGCCGACGCGCATGTTCTCTACCTCGTAGTTAACGCGGCGAACCGGGGAAAAGATTGCATCGACGGAGATCTCCCCTATCTCGACGCGGTCCTTCTTGAGCGCCTCGCGCGGGACATAGCCCAGGCCGCGCTCGATAGTAAAGGTCATCTCGATGCCCTGCTTGCCGGTAAGCTCGCAGATGTAGGAGTTGGGGTTAAGGAGGCGAACCTGGCCCGGGAGTTTGAGGTCCTCGCCGGTTACGCGCTTGGGGCCCTTTACGGAAAGGGTTACGGTCTGCGCCTCGCCGGTCAATACCTCGAAGCGGAGCTTCTTGAGGTTCAAGAGGATAGTAACGACATCCTCGCGGACGCCATCCATAGTAGAAAACTCGTGCTCGACGCCCTCGATCTTAACGGAGGTTACCGCCGCGCCCGGAAGCGAGGAGAGGACAATGCGGCGCAGGCTGTTGCCCAGCGTATGGCCGTAGCCCGGATAGAGCCCGTCTATCTCGTAGGTACCCTCCTGCTCCGCCTCTTTGACGACGCGGGGCTTGCTCGGCAGTGTTATAGAATATTCCATCATAAACTCAATCGTTGAATATAATTTTAATAATGTTTTGAACCTAAAATAATTTAGCGGCTGTAGAACTGAATGATGGTAGCCGCATTGAACGGTGCCTCCGTCTCGCCTACCGACGGCACGGCAGCAATCTTCGCTGCAAAGCCCTGATCCTCGAACCCGATCCATGCCGGCGCCTTGGTCTCGGCCATGACGTCTGCGCGGTTGGCAAACAATGCCGAGCCGCGGGACTCCTGGCGGATAGAGACGACGTCGCCGAGCTCCGCCTTGTAGGACGGCACGTTGAGGCGGCGGCCGTTTACCATGACATGGCCGTGGGACACGAGCTGGCGGGCGGCGCGGCGGGTCTTAACGAAGCCGGCGCGGTAGATGACGTTGTCGAGGCGCGCCTCGAGGCGGTTGAGCAAGAGGCCGGCTGCGGCGCCCTTCGACTCCATGGCCTCATGCACGTAGCGGCTGAACTGGCTCTCGGAAAGGCCGTACGTAAAGCGGGCCTTCTGCTTCTCGAGGAGCTGCACGCCGAAGTCGGTGCCGCCGCCGCGCTTGGGGCGGCTGGTCTTGCGCGGGGCGCGGGCCTCGGCAAGCTGGAACTTCTGCGTCTGGCACTTCTCAAAGACAGAGGAGCCGAGGCGCTTGCAGATTTTGTATTTGGGTCCGATTATCATATAGAAAAATTATACGCGGCGAGCCTTGCGGGGGCGCGGGCCGTTGTGCGGCACCGGGGTAACGTCCTTGATGGCGTTGATCTGGATGCCCTTGGTTGCGAAGGCGCGGATAGCGCTCTCGCGGCCGGAGCCCACGCCCTTAACGACGACGCCCACCTCCTTAAGGCCCATGGTGAGGCCGCGCTCGCCGATGAGCTCGCCTACCTTGGCTGCTGCAAACGGCGTGCCCTTCTTTGCGCCCGCAAAGCCCAGGGAACCGGAGGAGGACCAGGTAACGACATTGCCCAGGGCATCGGCCAGGGACAGCTTGGTGTTGTTGTAGGTAGCCTCGACGAACAGCGTGCCGGAGTCGAGCCGGCGCTTGGACGCGCGGGAAGAGCTTGCCGAGCCTGAGCCGGACGAATCCCCTCCCTTTTTAACTATTCGTTTCTTTCCCATATATCTTAATTAGGTTTTGCTCTCCTTACGGCGGCCCGAGCCCATGGTGCGGCGCACGTTGCCGCGGACGGTGCGGGAGTTGGTCTTGGTGCGCTGGCCGCGAAGCGGGAGGTTCTTGCTGTGGCGGCTGCCGCGGTAGGAACCGATGTCCTTGAGGCGCTTGATGTTGCCGGTTACCTCGCGCTTGAGGTCTCCCTCGAGCTTCATGGTCTCGAGCTCCTTGCGGATGGCGTTTTCCTCGTCGGCAGTAAGGTCGTCAGCACGCTTGGTTACATCGATCTTGGCGGAAGCACAGATCGCCTTGGCGCGGGAAAGCCCGATGCCGTAGAGCGCCGTAAGGGCGTACGGTACCTGCTTGTTGGGGATAGTAATGCCTGAGATTCTCATGGTTGATTATTTAAACGTCTTAGCCCTGGCGCTGCTTGTGGCGGGGGTTAGAGCATACCACATACAAATTGCCGCCCCTCTTGAGCATTTTGCAGTTCGCGCAGCGTACGTGTATGGATGACTTTACTTTCATGCTGTTTCTTAGAGTCTGCGGGTGATGCGCGCTTTGCCGCCGTACGGCTCAAGCTTGACCAGAACCTTGTCGCCCACCAGCACCTTAATGCGATGGAGCCTCATTTTGCCGGCTAAGTAGCACAGAACTTGCTCCCCTGATTGGAGAGTGACCCGGAACAGCGTATTAGGCAGCGCCTCGTCAACGACGCCCGGTATGTCTGGTGTCTGATCCTGCATTAAACTCGACCTCTAGATACTAAACCAGGCGGGGCCGGAAGTCAATAAATAAGGCCTGAAGATAAGGGGAAAGCGGCTTTTTGCCCCACCCTACTTGACAAATAGTGTATTTAGGGTGTATAATATAGAGATAAGGGTATCAAAAAAGCGCTCCGGTCTGGAGCGCTTTTTATATGTTACTTGCTGTTGTCTATTTCTATCTCAATCTTTTCCGGATCTGCGGGGAAGTTTTTTATCCAGAACGGGCGGATGGTGGCGGTGGCGGATTTTATCGCGGGAGCAAATGACTCCACAATGGTCTGGAACTGAGCCTTATCTTTGCCAAGCATGGCCTCTTTAAGTGCATTAGGGTCAAACTGCCACACCAGCGCGGTGTCGCCGGAAAGCATCAGGGTTACGGCTTCTTCTGCGGGGTTGGTGGTCGAGGCGGTCATGGTGAGCGTGCCTTGGTCTAAAAAGTCCACCGCTTCTCCCTTGTAGTCCGCTACCAGCTTGCGCGCCAGGGCGCTTGCCAGGTCGCGGATGCCGACTACTGCGCCTGAAGCGGTAGCGCTTTGCGCTATGGTGGCGGATTTCTTGTCGGCGCTGGCGGCCTGGACGGTCTCTCCGTACGTAACCTTCAGAGTACCGGGCACGGCGGCAGAGCCTTGGGGGATACTTTGTGCTAGACCCTGGCTCGCTGCGCTTTCCAGCTGAGTCTTAAGCTCGGCCTGAGCCTTCTCCAGGTCGGCTGCAGCCACGGCCGGCTCGTCGCCTATAAAGCCGCCCGATATGGCGCCCTCAGACTTGGCGCTAAAGGTGCTGAAGCGCGGGTCGCCTGCAAAGCCCGGCAAGGTAAAGGTGGTGGCAGCCGAGCGGTTATAGCTCTCTCCTGCCGACTCGGCGCTTATGGCGACTGTTTCGGATCCTCCGGCAGGCAGGGTTATGGAGCCGGTAGTCTTGTAAATCTTGCCGTCTGAGGCCTGGAGCCGGGTGCCCGTAACCAGGCGCTGGCTGGCCGAATAGGTGCTGGAGATGGTAACCATGCCGGAAGCCTGGCGCGATACCTTTTTGGTGCCGGTTGCCGGGACGGTCGTGGTGGCCCACTTTGTGGAGGAAATAAGGGATAAGGAAAGCGTGCCTACGGGCGCATTGGTCTGCGCCACGAGCGTAGTGGAGGCGGTGCTGACGACTTCGATGCGGGGCTTGGCCGTAACGGTTGCTCCGGCGTAGAGCATGGACACCGCAGCGACGCCTCCAGCGCACACGAGTATGACGATAAGCGCCAAAAAGAGGAATCGTCCGGGGCGGCGTCGGCGCCTGGCGCGCGGAGCCCGGCGGACCGGCTCCTCTATTTCTTCCTCGCGGTAGGACTCGGCCTCGGGCGCAAGCTCCTCTTGTGAAATGTGGCGGTGCCCCTTGGGTATCGGAATGTTGCGGATAGACCGGTCGCCCGGCGGAATCATGTCGCGCATATGTTCTTTAGTATAGCATTACTAGCTTTAGGCGTGTGCGGCGCTGGCATAAAGCGCGTTAAGCGCCAAGTGAATATCGGACGCGCCCGAAATATAGGGTGCGGCGTGCGCCCCGCGCAGCGTACGCACAATGCCGCCCTGCGGAAACAAGTCCGCAAGCGAGCGATGGGCCAAGGAGCGGGCAAACCACTCAGCTGCGGGCTCGTGCGCAAGCACGAATACCGCCGGACTCCCCTGCTCTGGCAGAATGTCGCGCGCTGCCTCCTTGAATTCCCCCGCAAAATGCGCGGCCGCGGCCTCCAGGGCCTCGCTGCTGCTGCCAAGCTTAAGCGCCGACCGCGCTTCGTGCTCCGAGAGGCCCGCATGGCTCTTAAGGGTGCGCAGTACGGTATGGAGTCCTACCGGCGCCGTTGTGTGCGCTACGGCGCGGTCATCTTCCAGCAGCAGGAGTTCCGAGACTTCGCCGTTTATGGAAAGCAAAAGCGACTGGGGATGGTCCGGATAGAGCGCCCGCAGGCCGTGCACCGCCGCGCTCATGTGCGCATGCTGGGCTACCGGCACGTCGCCAAACAGCGCGGCAATACGGGGCGCGAGCACATCGGTAAGGACTTGGGAAAAGTCGGGCCGGCCGACTGAGAGGTTGGGCACGCCCCAGGGTGCCGCCAAAAATACGACTACTTGGCTCACGGGCCCTGCCGTACTGGCATGGTTGCGCAAGCGCGCGGCCGTCTCGCTGGCTTGCAGCAGGGACTCGCTGGCGGCGTGCTCGACTGCGCGCGCAAGCTGGAGCGCCGACCGGGTATCAAACACGGGCACTTGGGTCCGCGACTCGCCAAAAAGCCGAGGAGCTTGGCCGGGCGAAAGTTTTGCAAGCGCCGAACCTACCGAGCCGTTCTCGATATCCAAAATAAGCACCGTTTTGTCCGGCGACTTTTTCCCAAAGAGGGACATATACAACAGTATACCCCTCGTTTTTATCCGTTACTCCAAAACCGCCTTGATGCGCCGTACGCCCTGGGCTACCGCCTCTTCTTTAAGGATCCTGAACACTCCGGACTCGGAAAGCTGCGCGGTGTGCTCCACGTGCGGGCCGCCGCAGAATTCCAAAGAGAATGCCGATTCGAGCGGGCCGATAGAGTACACCGATACGCGATCCGGATATTTAGCGCCAAATTCGTGCTCGGCGCCGAGCTTCTCGGCCTCTTCCTTGTCCATTTCGGTGCGCACAACCGGCAAGTCTTCCTTTATTTTCTCATTAACGATGCGCTCCACCTCTTTTTTCTGCTCGTCAGTCATTTTGGCGCCCCAGTTAAAGTCGATGCGCAGGCGCTCGCCAGTAATGTTTGAGCCGCGCTGGTGTACCTCGGGCCCGAGCACGGTCTGAAGCGCCTTAAGCAGCAAATGGTGGGCAGTATGGAGGCGCACGGTCTTCTCGCTGGTGTCGGCCAGGCCGCCCTTGAACTTCTGCTCGGAACCGGCACGCGAGAGGTCCTGATGGCCCTTGAGCAATTCTTTAAAGCCTACTATGTCCACCTGCTTGATGCCGCGCTCCCCTGCCTCTTCCAAAATAAGCTCTAAGGGAAAGCCGAAGGTAGTCACCAGCTGGAAGGCGTCTTGAGCAGTTAAGCTCCCTTGTCCGATAAAGCGCTCGAGCTCTTTGGCGCCGCGGTCGAGGGTGATCCTGAATCGGGTCTCCTCTTCAGTGACCTGCTCTTCTATCTCCTTCTGCTTGGCATGCAGCTCAGGATACTGGCCCTTGTATTCCTCAACTATTCCCCCGATAAGCGCCGCGACGGAAGTAAACGCTCCGCGCTCCCGCGCGCCTTCGATTTTTTGCAGGGCCCGTATAGCGCGTCTCAAAAGCCGGCGCACAAAGTACCCCTGATCCTTATTGTCGGGGCGCACGCCGTCAGATATCAAAAATACTGCAGCCTTAATATGGTCGGCAATGATGCGGAATGCGCGGGTATTTTCGGCGTACTTCTTGCCGGTCGACTGCTCGAGCTGCGCGATTATGGAGCGGTGGGCCACCGTGAAGACATCGTCCGAGCCTTCCGAGACGGCCGCAATGCGCTCTAGGCCGCCGCCGAAATCGACGTTCTGCTTAGGGAGGAGGGCGAAAGTGCCGTCCTCCTGCTTGATGTACTGCATAAAGACCGAATTGCCGATCTCGAGGAAGCGGCCGCAATCGCAGTTAGGGTGGCACTCCGGCCCCCATGCAATGTCGTGCTCTATGCCAAAGTCATAAAACACCTCCGAATCGGGGCCGCCCGGCTCGCCCGCGGGCATCTTGTGCGGCGCTCCGGCGCGGCTCCACCAGTTTTTGTCGGTATAGCCGAAGATTCTGCCGCCCTGCATACCTTTTTGGTAGCCTGCCTCTTCGCTTCCAAGGGAAACAAACTCTGCCTCTATCCCCTGATCGGAAAATAATTTCTTCCAGATATCTATGGACTCTTCGTCGCGTGGCACGCCGATGTCTTGCGCGCCGTCAAAAACGGTTACATAAAGCCGGTTAGGGTCGAGGCCGATTTCCTTGACCAAGAATTCAAAAAACCACGGGAGCTGCTCTTGCTTAAAGTAGTCGCCCAACGACCAGTTGCCAAGCATTTCAAAAAAGGTCGTGTGCCGGTTGTCGCCCACTTCTTCTATATCCATCGAGCGGAAGGACTTCTGCGAGTCGGTAAGCCGGGTGCCCGAGGGATGCGGCTGGCCCAACAGGTACGGGACCAGCGGCTGCATGCCCGAGCCGGTAAACAAGGTTGTTGGGTCGTTCTCAGGCACCAAGGGGGCCGATGGGATAATGGCATGCCCTTTTGCCTTAAAAAACTCCAGGTATTTGGACCGGACTTCTGAAAGCGTCATTGATCACAGAGTACAACAAAATGTGGCGGAGAAAAAGGCCGCCGCAGGGATACTGCGGCGGCGTTTAACACCAAGATGTCATTTATCGATACGAGCCGCGTTTTTTCAATTGGCGCTTTTCTACCACCTTGTAGGCAATGTTTCCATGATAAGCGCAGTATGGCCCGGCATTGGCTGAGCCTCCACAAAAATAGAAGCTCCCTTGGCAAGGGTCTCCTACCGGCCAACGGCATACGCCTTCGCTTAAGGTGAGCATGGTCAGCCGCTGCTTGAATGGAATGATCTTTTCCGACTCTTCCAGTTCCGCCTGCGGGTCGTGTTCGTATTCAGGCTTGAAAGCAGGCGCAGGGGTGCCGTTGAGCACGGGCCGAGAAATATTGAAATTCCTTCCGTTAGCCTGGCTTACGCGTGGTTTTCGTTTGGAAGCAGCTTTGGGTCGGCCTTCAAGGCCGAGCCGATGCACTTTGCCGATAACCGCATTGCGGGTAATGCCGCCAAGTTCCGCCGCAATCGCGCTCGCAGAAAGGCCGTCATTCCATAGCTTTTTAAGAAGCTCGGTTCGCTCATCGGTCCAGGTTGTCATTCCTCAGTCCTTTTTTCCCCGTGATCCGGGTGACTAAACTAGTCTCATCCTACTGGCTTTGGCGCTCAGTGTACAACTGTGGATAAAGAATCCTATTTGATAGCCTTTTCGAGCTCTTTGAGATCGTTTTCTATGCCCTTGAGGCCTTCTAGGAAAACATCGGGCTTGTAGAGGTCGAGGCCGCACTTGGCAAATATCCCTTCCGGACTGTCGCTTCCGCCCGCACAGAGGAATTCGTCTACCTTGTCTATAAACGCCGGGTCTTTCTTGACCCGCTCGTACAGCGCGCGCGACACCAGCTGCCCGAAGGCGTAGGAGTACACGTAGAAGAAGCGGCGGAAATGCCCTACCGTTACAAAGAAGTAGCCGTCTTCCGGCGCAAGTTTGACTGCGGGGCCCATGTAGCGGCCTGTGTGGGTGTTAAGAAGCTTGGCTATCTCCTCTTTCGTAAGCAGGCCCTTTTCGCGCACGCCGCGATGCAGGTCGAGCTCGAAGTTAAAGAACGCTATCTGGCGGAAGATGCTGGAGATGTCGTCCTGCAGCTTGTCGTGCATGGCGATAATGCGCTCCTTTCCGGAGAGCTTGGCCGCAAGCGCATCGAATGCCGCCTGTTCAAAGAAGGTGCTGGCAACCTCGGCCACAGCAATGGTGTGGCCCTCGTACATCGGGCGCTGGGTCTTGCTGCGCTCGGCATGGACCGCATGGCCCATCTCGTGCGCCAGGGTTAGAAGCGAATGCGCGTTTTCCACATGATTAAGGAGGAGCATGGTCGGCTCTCCCGTGCCGGATGAGCAATAAGCACCGCTCGTCTTGCCTTTCTTGGGGTACACATCCACACGACCATCGGCCAACAGTCGGTCGAATATCTCCGCGTAGCGCGGATGGAGCGCATGAAAGGTGTCGTGCACAGCCTGCGCCGCTTCCTTAAAGGGAATCTTTTTACTTACTTTGCCTACCGGAACTGAGCGGTCGGCATAGGTAATAACTTTCTCCTTGAGCATTTTCGCCTTTATCTTGTAGAAGCGCTGCGCTATCGGAAAATGCTCGGTTACCGTCTTAACGAGGTTAAGCACACTGTCGCGGTCGTTCTCGTACCCGAGGATTGTTGCGTCGTACGGCTCTTTAAAGCCGCGCAGCTCGTCGGTTATCTTCTTGCGCGTGACAATGGCGTTCATCTCGCTCTCGGCCATGGGTGCCGTTTCCTTGAGCGCCTCCATTACTTTTGCGTGCAGGGCGCGGCGGTCTTTCTTAGGCAGCGTATTGATGCGCACCATAGCCTCGTTAAGGGGCATTTTCTTGCTCTTCCAGGCTATGTGCTGGGTATTGAGGATATTGTCGACGGCCTGTATCCAGCGGCCGAACGAAACGTCGGAGAGGAGCGAGAGGAGCTTCTCCTCAGGTTCAGTCAGGTTGTGCTTGGCAGTTTCGAACAGCTTGGTAAGCCAGTATTTGAAAGGTGCGAGCTCTTTTGATGCCAGGAACTTATCCTGAATGGGCGCGGGCAACTTCCCGAGCTCAAGCTCGAAAAAGAGCAGCTTGTTTCCCCTCTTGGTAAAATGGTCGTCCCATTTGTTAAGAAATGCTTCAGCTTCTTTGTCCTCCGCGTTTGTTTCCTTGCGGTAGTTGGCGTAATACAAGGGAGAAGCCGGGCACTGTACCGAAAGCTGCTCGTAGGACTCCAGAGCCTGTGCGAGCGCCTTGGGGTCCTTAAGCCACAGCTTCTCTTGCGAGTACCGCTCAACAAAGGCATCAACTGCCTTGTCTCCCCGATCGATATCTTTTTGTATCCGCGGATCCTTTAGTGATGCGTAGTAGAGCCGGCTTAGGTCCCAAGTAGTTTTAATTTTCATGTCCTAGCGAGTGAGAGAAATAAAGCTTGTATCAGAAGTATAGCAAACGGCCTTATTTAGAGCCAATCTATCGGCTCCTGGCCCGTTTCTTTCAAATATTTATTGGTTTTGCTGAACGGCTTGGATCCGAAAAAGCCTGAATAGGCCGAAAAAGGCGACGGATGCGCCGACTGTATGACGTGGTGCTTGTCGCGGTCTATGTGCGCGCCTTTCTGCTTGGCGTAATTGCCCCACAAGATAAATACGATATGCTCTTTTTTGTCCGATAGTGCCCTGATAGCCGCGTCGGTAAATTCTTCCCAGCCTTTGGACTGATGCGAGCCTGCGGTGCGCGCACGCACGGTAAGCGTTGCGTTCAAAAGCAATACGCCTTGCTTGGCCCAGCGCTCCAAGTCGCCCGTTTTGTGCACGAGCGGCTGTTCCAGGTCGCTTTCGAGCTCTTTGAAAATATTCTGCAGCGACGGCGGCAGGCGCACCTCGGGCGGCACGGCAAAAGAGAGGCCATTAGCCTGCCCGGGGCCGTGGTACGGATCTTGGCCCAAAATCACGACCTTAACGTTGTCGAACGGACACAACTCAAAAGCCCTGAAAATATTCTGAGGAAGCGGATACACGGCACCCTTCTTATATTCATCCTTAACAAACTCGGTGAGCTTTTGGAAATACTCTCGGCTAAACTCGTCCATAAGAGCCTCCTTCCAGCTTTGCTCAATCTTTACCTCCATACCTACTTTAGAAAGCCCTCTTCGCGCAGGAGTTCTGTCTTTCGCGCCGAGCCGCCTCGGTTGTAGTCGCCCACGCGGCCGTCGGCGCGGATAACGCGGTGGCACGGGATATTAGGACGGTAATTATGCGACATGATAGTGCCTACGGCGCGCGCAGCGCCCGGCTTTCCGGCTTTGGCAGCTACCTGCCCGTAGGTCATGGTCTTCCCTTTGGCTATTTTAGCCACAACGGCGTACACCTTTTCAGCAAAAGGCGTTTCGAAGACGCGCGCCGCTTTTTGCAGCTTAGAAGAGCTGGCCGGTGACGATTTCTTTTTCATCTTGTTTTGCAATTTTGCGGGTAGGCTTCTCAGGTTTGGGTATCTCGGGGATAGCAGGCAAATCGATGCCTTTGCCCTTAGCCTTCTGCGCGAATAGCGCTTTGCCCGCGGCCTCGCGGTAGCGGCAGTAGTCGCAGTCGGCTCCGGCCTCGGGTATCTCATCGCTGTCAGCACACTCCTTTATAGCCATAAGCACGCCCTCGACCCAGTCGGTCTTCCCCTCGTGGGCGATGAGCGTCATGTCGAAATTGAGCTTGGCATCAAAAGACGGACGGTCTTGGCTGGCATTGGCGTATACCCAATAGCCGGTGTCGCTGACGGTAAAGCCGTTCTGGCGCAGGAGCCACTGGTATATCTCCATCTGGCGCTTGTAGCCGTCGTGCCAGTCCTGGTCCAGTGCTTCTATTTTAGAGTCCTTGCTGGTCGATTTATAATCAACGACGATAAGCTCGCCCTGCGGGTTAACCCACACATCATCGACTGCGCCCGCCACCGTAAAGCCTGTGCCGGCATGCTTGCACTCGACGCCCTTGAAGTTCTCGCGCCACACATCGAGCTTGGGGTGGTTAAAAGGGATGGCTTTGACCCCGTACTGGTCGCACAAGGCGTGGCTTTCGCCCTTGGCGCGCAAGATATCGAACTCTTTTTTAAGCAAAGCGTCGACTGCGGAGTTGAGATTGAAGGGAAAGCCGGGCGGCCGCGCGACGCCGAGCTTATTGTCGACGTAAAAGCAGCGCCGGCACTCCATAAAGAGCGCTATTTTGGAGCGCGACAGGCGCCATTTGGGTCCGCCGTAGTTCCAGTCCGGCTTGCGGTTGGGCTTGTAGTATTGGCTCACCGAACTATTCTACCTTATTACTCTATCTCCGTCCCGTAGCGGTGGCGCAGCTTGTTTTCTATGCGCAAAAGGAGCGAAAAAATGAGGATGCCGAGCACGGTAGCCGCAAGCGCGACGCCGAAATAGCCGAAACCAGCCGTCATGCCGACTGCCGCCATAAGCCAGATGCCTGCTGCCGTTGTTAGCTCGACATGAGTATCTCCTTTGGACATGGCGAGTCCCGAGCCGATAAAGCCGATACCGATGACTATGGAGCCCGCTATCTGGAGCGGATTAATGCCGGCAAAGCTGGAGAGCTGGTAACTTGCCACCACGCCTATGACCGTAAAGAGCGCAGAGCCGAGGCTCACCAGTGCGTAGGTCCGCATGCCTGCGTGCTTGCCCGCAAGCGAGCGCTCAAGGCCCATACAGGCGCCCAAGACGGCCGCCACTACGAGGCGGACAATAACCTCTGCTTCTATCGCGGACACGGGAGGAATCATGACGTAATAGTACCGCGGAATTTAGCGGGCCTTGAAGGTTGCCCACAGCACGGCCCCGCTAGCATCGGAAACGGCGGCGTCGCGCGAGAGGCTGAAGATGCGGTCGCCGTTGTCGACGGAAAGTCCCACAAAGTAAGTCTGGCCCGGGGTCGTATCGCGCAGAAGCGCTACGGAACCCTCCTGGTCGCCGGCAAAGAAGAGGCGGGCGCCCAAGGCGTTGCCGGGCTTTCCGTCGCGGCTGACATACACTACGACCCAGGTCGGCTTCGTAATAGAGAGGCGGCTTATGGCGACATCGGAGCCCGCGGACTGGTCTTCTACAACCATTGGCGCGCCAAGCGTGCTGCCTTTGAGGCTGGTAGTTGCCGCTGCGGCAGGCGTTGCATTTGTGGTGGCCTTAGGAGTCGTCGTTGCGGCAGCGCCCGGAGCATCATCTCCGCCCATAGCGCCCCAAGCGGTCGCCAAAAGCACGCCCACGATAATGCCGCCCACCAAAAGTCCGGCATATACCGGAGCCTGAGTGTGCGTCATCTTTTTATCGGACAAAGCAGCCGCCGAGCCTGCCACAGGAGACGAAGCGACTACCGGGGCGGAAGACGCAGCCGCAGGAGCGGCGTTATTCTGAGAAGGAGTGGACCATGAAAGACCCTGCTTGTTCTGATCTTGCTGCATAAGCTCTTAGAATTGGCTATGTATAAAAGTAAACCAAGAGCTGACTGACGTAATTGTACCTAGGACTTAGGGTTGCACAAGGAGCCCACTTCTTCGAGCACGGCCGTGGCCTTATTCCCCACTACGCCAGCCTCGGCCAGAGCCCGGGTATTCTCCGAAAGGTCGCTGCACAGCACGATCCGCTTCTCCAAAAGCATGGTTTTTTCACGGCGCGAAAGGCTGGTCAGCGCCGTAACCGGATAGAGCCCTGCGGCGTCGATGCGGTCGTGGAGCGTCTTGCCGTTAGGCTCTTCCCAGCTCAGCAATTCAAGCCCGGCGCAAGCGGCATAACGGCTGGCATGGGTCGTAAACTTAGTATTGGTTACCAAAAGCCCCAGCACGCGGCCCGGGTCCCCTTTGGCTTTGCCTGCCGCGCGGATATCGTCCATGCGGGCTTTGACGTAGAGCGCGGTCTTAAGGTCGGTCTTAAAGCCCGGGCTGTTATGGAACTTCGCCTCTACATAGAGAGTCTCGCCTCCTTTTTTAGCAACAACGTCCACCTCATGCTCGACGCAGGCGCCTTGGATGATGCGGTCAGTGGAGGCTTCCCATCCCTCGGCGCGCAAAAGCGCGGCCACGTAGGTCTCGAAGGGGAATCCGGACGGCCCGAAGTCCCATACCGCGCGCTTGAGGCTGTAGCGAGCCGCGGCGCCCTTGCGCTGATTCCGCAAGTGCGCAAATGCGCGCCGGTAAATTTCCTGCGTGGTGATGCCGTCAAAAAGCTCTTCTCCTATCAGCTCGGCTATCTCGTGCGCCGCAGTGCGGTCCGCGCCCGCGCGCGCCAAGGACGCCATGAGCTTGTGATTGTCGAACGCTTCGCGCGTGCCGTCGGCCTTGGTGATAAGGAGCGCCATTACTCCTAGTATACGGTCGATTCTGCAATTACTCCCCCTCCCAAACATGCATCTTGTTTATAAACTACCAATGATTGGCTGACCGGCACCCAATGCGGCTTGAGCAAAGTGATTTTTTTGCTTTCCGCATCAAACTCTGCGGGGATAAGCTCTTGGCGATAGCGGTAGCGCGCCATGCAAGGGCCGCTCTCGGCATTTCCTATCCAATTAGTATCAGCCAGGGTTATCTCGGTTTTGGATGCGCCTTGCGGAAATTTATTCACTGACACGGTTATAGTGTTGCTTTCAATGTCTTTGGATACGACATAATGCGGCAGCGTATCGGGGTTCTGATGCGCCAGTGTGAATCCGTGCCGCTGGCCCAGGGTATAGAGCAGGGCGCCCTCGTGGGTGCCTGCTAGTTCACCCTTCTCATCCAGTACGTCTCCGGGAACGGGGTCGAGTTCCTGCTTGAGCATGTCGCTTACTGATATGGGGCCCAAGAAGCACAGGCCTTGGCTGTCTTTGCGTGCCGCATTAGGCAATCCGAATTTTTTAGCGAGGCTGCGCACCTCCGGCTTCTGCAGATGGCCTATTGGAAACAGCGTGTGCGCCAAGACTTCCTGCGGCACCGCCCACAAGAAGTACGATTGGTCTTTTTCTTTATCAGCACCTACATAGAGCTCGCCGTTTTTCAGCTGCGCATAGTGCCCGGTTGCTACCAAGTCTGCGCCCTGCGCACGGGCCCACTTATAAAACAGGCCGAATTTTATCTCGCGATTGCACAATACGTCCGGGTTGGGCGTCCTCCCCCGCTCAAATTCCCTTATAGAGCTCGCGAAAACTTCTTTCTGGTACTCATCCGACAGGTCTATTTCGGCAAAAGGAATTTTCAGGTGTGCGGCGACCCGCATGGCGCTGATGCGGTCCTCTCCTGCCGTACACGGGTAGCCGGGTATAGTGATGCGTATGAAGGCGCCCGTAACGTCATAGCCTTGCTGCTGCAGAAGGGCGGCGGAAACGCCGGAGTCCACTCCGCCTGAAAGGCCCACGTATACTTTTTTAGAAGTAGGGGTCGAGGTATTTTTTCTTGTTGGAGAGATGCTGCTCATAGGTGGTCGCGAAGTGGAAGTTGCCGTCGAGGTCCGAGAGGAAGAATATGTACTTGCTCGGTATGGGGGTAAGCGCCGCAGTAATGGAGCCGAGCCCCGGGTTATTGATAGGCCCCGGTGGGAGTCCCTTATATTTGTACGTATTGTACGGCGAGTCAAACTTGAGGTCCTCGAGCGTAACCTCGAAGGTGTTCTTGCCCAAAATGTAGGGAAAGACCGCATCTACCTGGAGCGGCATGCCGATAGAGATCCGGTACCACAGTACCCCGGCGATACGGCGGCGATCCTCTTCATTATTTGCCTCCTTTTCCAGTATCGAGGCCATAGTCAGAATCTCGAGCTCGCTGTGCTCAGAAGCGTCTATCTGCTTGACGAGCTTAGAGAGCCGCGTATGGAAGGCATTGTTAAAGACCGAGAGTATCGCCTCGGTCGTGTCCGACGGCATAAAGAAGTACGTGTCCGGGAACAGGTAGCCCTCCTTGCCGTCAACCGCCTGGAGGAATCCGCGCCGGTCGAAGTTGGGCAGCTTGTCGTAGAGGATGCGCGCGATATCTTTGTTCGTGGTCCCTTCGGGAATAGTAATGCGCACCGGCGTTGTCTCGAAGTCACCGCTTACCAGCCGCACGGCGACGCGGACAAGCCCTTCTTTGCGGCCAAAGTAATACACGCCCGCAGGCACGTTGCGGTCGTTGCCCAGCACCCTAGATAGCTGCCTGAAGGTCCAGCCGCTGCGCACGACGCTGCGCTCCTCCAGTATCACGCCCACCGTCTTAAGCGAAGATCCGGGCGGTATGACCACGTACGAGCCTGAGGGGAAGTACGCAGGGGCGGAAAGCGTCAAGAAGTACACGCCCCAGCCGACCAAAAGCAAAAAGCCCACCGTAACCACGGCATGCTCGACCAAGCGCAAGGAGCGGTACCAGTTCCAGCTGTGGCGGCCCCAGTGCAAAAAGGTCGGAAAATGGCGATGATGAAATTTCTGAGTCGGTTCCATGATGAAATATTAAGTCGGTAAATTGAGCGGGGCGTCCGAGCGGCGAGAAGGCACGCGGTCGAGCGCCGGGGTCTGCACCACCGATGACGGGAAGTGCCATATAGTGGCGAGTTCCTCGGTGGTCATATACACCGGCACCTGGTCGTATGGCACATAGAAATACGCCCGGTGCCGGTAGCGGAAGAACTGCGCCAAGCGCATCCTGTTTTGCCTGATATTCCTCCAATCCTGCCAAGGAAAGTCAAACCAATCCAGGCCGCGGCCGGGCATGATGCTGTTGTAGCCCACCTGCTTGAAGGCGCCAAAAATCGTTACTAGGTTACCAACGTTAACGCCGTTATAGTTGTCTTTCTTGCCCAGATACATGCCGCGTATGCCGCACTCGTACACGTTCTTGGTCTGGCCGCGCTCAATAGCCTCGACCTTCAGCCTTTCTCCCGGAGAAAGGAGCATCGCTCCACGGGCTCCCACTTTCTTCTTTTCTGCATCGTCTTCAACTAATTCTTGTGCCCGCTTAATAGCGCCAGCCGTTATCTCTTTCGTGGCTTTTGTGGCGAGGTCGGCCCACGCATTGCCTCCCTTATAAAAGCCGTACCATTCCTCGTTTTTCCGCGCTTTCATGATGATCTGGAGCCAGATGTACTCGCCCTGGCCTATCTGGCCCATGTACTCGAGCATGTTGGTCATAGGGTCGACGGTCGTCTCAGGCTTGTCCTGGTTCTTGTCCAGCCCGTAGTCGATATAGGATTTGATCGGGACAGCATGATTGGCAGTCTTATTAAATTCGGTCGCCCATAGGCCATACTCCTCGTTACTAAAGGGTATCCGGGCAGCATAATCCTCTACTTCGATTATCCGGGCCTCCGGATACTGGCCGTACAGCTTGGCCTCCAAGACATTTTTCCACCCCACAGGGCAGTGAATGTAGAACTTGATCTGTCCCTCGTTGCTTGCTATCTCGAGACTAAAAATGGCGCGGAACTTGCCCTCCCAAATGCGGGCCAAAAAGGTGCCTTCGCCTCCGGCATTGTGTATGCCGTTGAAGAACAGCTCCATAGCCAGAGGAGATTTTTGAACCTCGGGCGGCAGCTGGATCTCGAGCAAAACCGTCTTGCGGCTAAACCAGAAGGCGTAGCGGATGTAATGCATCCACGTAATCCAGAAAAAGACCGCCAAAAAAACCGGCAGCCACACCGGCGAGAGCGCTACGGCCATAGCTAAAGTAGCCGAAATGGCTTCCGGATCGACAGAAGCAACAATAATGATGAACACGATGAAGGCGGCCGGTATGACCACCAAGGGCTCGAACTTCCACTCGTATAGCCACTTCTCCGATATATGATGGGCCGCGCTGTGCGTCCACATCAAAAAAATCTTTTTGTACCAGGGCTGTTTTTCAAAAGGTACGCCGCCCCCTCCTTGTGACATGGTAGTATTATACCTGAAGAAAATATGCAGCCGAACGAATTGCATAACTTTGATACGCTTGAGCAGAATATCGACTCTTTTAACGCGGCCGTAGGAGCCGGTTTCTGGGATGTGGTATTTTCCGATCCGCTCTTATACCTCGGATACGCTTTTGCCTTTGTCGCCGCTATAGCCTTTTTGGTGTTTTTGCGCGGATTCCTCTCCGGCCTGCCCAAGGTATTTACCATGGACTGGAACGAGGAGCACCAGGAACACCATCGCGTGCGCGTTACCTGGGGCTTTTTCATGCTTGTGTATTTATTTATCGCCTGGGAGATAGCCCGTTTTGTGTTGGGCGGAATACTCGGCCTCTTTGGAGCATAGAAAAACCGCCCCGGAGAAATCCGGGGCGGTTTTTTAAAGTTATTTTACGAGCGTGAACTTTCCGTCCTTGCCGCGCTTGAAGTATTTCTGGTTCTGGAGATTGACGACGATAGTGCCCGGCTTAACGTGGCGCTCCTTGAGCACTGCCGCGATAATCTGGTCCTTGTCCATAGGGCCCTGCTTGCGCAAAGCCTCGCGAATAACGTCGCGCACGACGCCGGTCGTGTAGCCCCACTCCTTCAGTGCGTACATGCCGCGGCCGACCAAAACGAAGCGGTCGTCCTTGATAAGCTCGTTGTGGGTCGTGGCTACGTGGGCTGCGCGGTCGAACATCTTCTCTATAAGGCTTGAAACTTCGCGGAAGTGGAGCGGCGAGCCGTGCTTTTTGACTGCCAGGTAGGCAAAGTCGCGCACGCCCTTGGTCTTAACGTTCGGAGAACCAGCCGGGCCCCACTCGCCGAGCGGATTCTTGCCGATGCCCTTGGAAATGGCGAGCCAGCGGCGCAAAACCTCGTCATTGCGGTGCTTGTCGTTAATAGTCTGGAGCTCCTTGAGGAAGCGGTCGATCATCTCGCCCTCGGGGATGAGATCCTCGTCAGAAAGGCCGGAGTAGAGGTTCTTGAGCGCGCCTTCGACTTTGCCGGCAAGCTCCGGGTCCACGTACCAGCAGCGGTTTACCTCGTCGTCCTCCTTGCGGAACTTGAAAGGATCGCCCAAAACGAGAAGGAAGTAGATGTGGTTCTGCATCGACTTGTCCTTGGTCATGAAATTGAGGAGGTCGTCCTCGCAGACGATACCGCCCAAGCCATCGATGATGCGCTCGAGCTCCTCAAACGCGTCCTGCGCCTGGGCAAAGCCCGGCGACTTCTTAAGGGCGTTGAGCGCATGGTTCTCGATCTGGCGGACGCGCTCGCGGGTGATGCCGTAGCGCTTGCCGATAGCCTCGAGCGTTACGCGGTCCGGAGAAACCCCCAGTCCAAAACGGGCCTCCAATACGGTGCGGGAACGCTCAGGGAGCCCCGTGAGGAGCTTCTTTACTATCGCTTTGGGCTTAAAGCCCGTTTTGTCCGCAATGGGTGCCATGTAATATTTTATACTTAAATCTGCTTGTGTGGTCTAATATATCACAGCCTACCGGATAGGTCAAACCCCGTCAAGAAACCACGAAATTGATGATCCGTCCCGGTACATAAAGGGCTTTTTTCTCTTCTTTTCCCTCAAGCCACTTCCCTGCCACGGCTCGTCCCGCGCTTAACGCCTCCTCTTCTGAAGCATTAACCGCCAGATGTACCGTGCCGCGGACCTTGCCATTGACCTGGACCGCTATGGTTGCGCTTGTTGCTACCAGCTTGTTCTGGTCGGCTACGGGCCAAGACGCCGTATGTACCGAGCCAGAGTTGCCCGCTGTTGCCCATAGCTCCTCGGAAATATGCGGGGCGAAGGGCGCCAAGAGCCGCAAGAGTGTTGCCCACTGCACTTTGCCTATGGCTTTTGCAGCTTCTGCGGCATTGAGGAATATCATCATCGAGCTTACTGCCGTATTGAACTTGAAAGACTCGATATCCTCTCCGACTTTGGCGATAGTCTTGTGGAGCTCGGTCTCGAGCGCTTCGACATCGGTTTCCTGGACCGAGTCGGCCAGCTTCCAGATGCGCTCAACAAAGCGGCGCGAGCCGACGAGGTTCTTAGTATTCCAGGCAATGGTGTTTTCAAACGGGCCCATGAACATCTCATAGATGCGGAATGCATCCGCGCCGTATTCGGCAACGACATCATCGGGGTTTATGACGTTGCCGTAGCGCTTGCTCATCTTGCGGCCGTCTTCCGCCAGGATAAAGCCCAGGAATTCCAAGCGCGCAAAGGGCTCTATGGTCGATACGGTGCCGATATCATAGAGGAATTTGTGCCAGAAACGCGCATAAATAAGGTGGCGCACGGCATGGTCGCCGCCGACATACACGTCGACCGGCGCCCAATATTTTTCCTTTGCCGGATCAACCAGTGCAGCATTATTGTGCGGATCCATAAACCGCAGGTAATACCAGCTAGAACCTGCCCACTGCGGCATGGTGTTGGTCTCGCGCTTGGCCGGACCGCCGCAGGCGGGGCATGTCGTATTGACCCACTCGGCAATATTAGCCAAAGGAGATTCGCCAGTACCAGAGGGCTGGTAGGACTCCACCTCAGGCAAAAGAACCGGCAGCTGGTCTTCGGGTACGGCAACCGCGCCGTCTTTCTCGCAGTGGATGATCGGAATAGGCTCGCCCCAGTAGCGCTGGCGGCTAAAGACCCAGTCCTTGAGCTTGTAGTTGGTCACCAGTTTGCCGCCTACAAACTCAGTAATCTTCTTTTTAGCCTCCTCGGTCGCAAGCCCGTCAAACTCGCCGGAATTTATAAGAATACCGGGACCTATATAGCACCTCTTATCAATCCCAATCCTTTTGTAAAATTCATCATTGAGCGGTTCACCGGGTTTAATTACTTCTCGTATTTCTATATTCCGCTTTTCGTCATTAGCAAAAACAAAGTCGCGCTCGTCGTGCGCGGGCACAGCCATGATAGCGCCCGTGCCGTAGCCCCAAAGTACGTAGTCGGCGACATATACCGGTATTTCCTCCTGGTTTGCCGGATTTATCGCCTTAATGCCCTTAAGCTCGACGCCGGTCTTTTCGCGGCCCTCTGCAGAGCGCTCTATTTCAGTTTTTTGGCTTGCCTGATTTATATACGCCGCTACCTCATCTTGGTTCTCAATATTCTTCTCAAGCCCAAAGATAAGCGGATGTTCAGGCGCCAAGACCATGTATGTTGCGCCAAAAAGCGTGTCGGCTCGCGTGGTAAATACCTTTATTTTCTCCTGATGGCCCGCAATGGCAAACTCGATCTCAGAGCCCTCCGAGCGACCTATCCAGTTGCGCTGGGCTTCCTTTATATGCTCGGGCCACTGCAAGGCATCCAAGTCCTCCAGCATGCGGTCGGCGTAAGCGGTAATTTTAAGCACCCACTGCGGCAAGCTCTTTTTCTCTACCGTAGTACCGCAGCGCTCGCACACCGCGCCGTCGAGGTCCTCGTTGGCGAGACCGGTCATGCATGATGGGCACCAATTGATAGGCTCATGGCTCTGGTACGCCAGGCCTTTCTTGTAGAGCTGCAGAAATATCCACTGCGTCCATTTGTAGTACTCGGGGTCGGTCGTGTTTATCTCGCGGTTCCAGTCGTAGTCAAAGCCGATGTGCGCGAGCTGCTCTTTAAAGGTTGCGATATTGCGCTCGACTGCGACGCGCGGATGCACCTTATTCTTAAGCGCATAGTTCTCCGCCGGAAGGCCGAAGGCGTCCCATCCCATGGGGTGGAGCACGTTATGGCCGCGCATGCGCATGTGGCGCGAATAGATATCGGTTGCTATGTAGCCCTTGGGGTGTCCCACATGGAGCCCTTCTCCAGAGGGGTACGGGAACATGTCGAGCACATAGGTCTTCTCTTTAGAGGGATCGTCGGAAGTCTTGTAGAGACCGGTTTCTTGCCAGATCTTCTGCCACTTACCCTCAATTTCCTTGTGGTCGTATTTCCCTGCCATTTATAAGTATCAAAATACCACACTTATGCATAAAGAAAACCGCCGGCTTGTGCCGGCGGCTCTTTTACAGTTTTAAGTAAGATTGTACGGCTTTCTGGCCGGTCGGCGGATAGCGCTCGGGATCTATCGTGCGGGTGTAGCACGTCTCGCCTGCGCCGTGCGCCCAGTCGCCTTCCAGGGTGCCGTAAGCGCGAACCGGCATCGGCTCTCCCTTGCCCCAATTGGCATTACCCTCGGCGGCAAAAGCGGCGCACAAGGTAAAGCTGAGCCCCTGGCCCGGGCGATACACGTATAGCTCGCCCGTCTCCGGGTCGCGCGGGTTACTGTATCCGGCAATCGGGTCTTCAAGGTCGGTAATGGAAACCGGCAGGCGCTCCTTCTGCTGCCAATAGTTCACTACCTGCCACTGGATACTCTGGAGATCCTGTACGCGCTGATTGTCCAAGCGCGCCTTGCGGGCTTCTGCCGGAGTGCCGACGATAAAGAAGCCAGCTATGACCGTAAGCACCACCAGCAAGGCTACGGCCCAGTTGATGTAGCGCGCATAGCTCGGGTTTTTGACCCAATAGCCCCAGAGGTCGGCCACGAAGTGCATGAAGCCGGCTGATGCGACCAGGAGCACCACCAGTACCTTCAAGAGGAAGCGCATAGAGAGCTCTTCGCCGTTGAGGAACGTAGTCAGGAGAACGATAAGGTCGATAGCGATAGTGGCGCCCGCAATAAACAGGGTCAAAAAGAGCGCCCAGCGGCGGACCCATACCTCATTGCGAGTGTGGTCGCGGGCAATATCGCGGCGGATAACGCGCATGAGGGCAAGGAAGAGGGGCGCCAGCACGATGAGCGACGCCATCTCGTAGGCGATGCTCGAGTACGGGTCAACATAGTAGTTGAGCGCCATGTCAGGCATGGCGTAGTTGATGTAGTCGAATACGAGGCCCAAAAAGGCTACGACCGAGCCGTACAGGGCGACCATCGCCCCTGCCCACAAAAAGAAATCCTTCGGCGTCGCTTTTGGTGTTTCCATAGGTTGTATTAAATGAAGACGTTAGCGAATTGATACGCTTACAGTCTATCACGCGCCTTTAATCCCGAAAGGCGCTCGGTTTGACAGACTCACTTTTGCCTGATTAGTTAAACGCCAGGAGGCGTCCATGGATCTTGAGACCGAAGAGAGGCATATTTTGTCCGTATTGCGTGCTTATAAAAGCGTCCGGCGTATACCCTGGGGCATTACAGCCCTCGGATGGGAAACCTATGCCAAACATCCAAGCGAAAAAGTACGCCAAGAAACCCTCGCCCACCCCAACTGCCCAGAGCACTTGCGTGTAAGCATACCGGCAGAGGAACTGTCCCCTGCTTAGAGAAAAGAGTAAGGCCCGCCCATTGGCGGGCCTTGATGTTTTATAGAGCACGTTCCCCAGTTATCCACTTTGCCTAAAAACGGAACTAGGGACCTATAATTAGATTCCAGTTAGATCTTAACGCTTGCATAGGGGGAACCATGCAGCAACTCCATCTTGGGATCGCTTCCACTCTTGCGCCTCCGCCGCTCATGCAGGCAAGCAAGATTATTCTCCCGGAAGCCCTTTGCGCCCTAGCCGAGCCTCTCAAAGGCCTGGAAGATGCCTACCAGCTGGTGCTCGTGCGGCGCAAGCAGCCGAGCGCCAACCACCCGGACCCATCTAAGTTGATCGAAGCAAAAATTCGATCATTCGAGCTTACCTTGCGCGTCGTGGAAAAGGCTTTGCTTGATCGGATGGAGAAGAGTAGTGAAATGGTTGTGTGTTCCCGGACGCGCGACGGCATCAGCAGCCTGTGGACTGCCCTCTGCCGGTACTGCGCTGACATGGGTCGCCCGGACGCCCCGATTACGTCTCTGCGTGATGCGATGGAGAATGTGTTCGACTCGATCAGGGAAATTGGGCTCCAGCAGGAACGCCTCTAGCGTCCCGACCAGCAATAAGAATGGCCCGGCTATACGCCGGGCCATTGTTTGCTTTATGAAAAAGTTGCTGCTACCCTGCAGCAAGATTGAACATAGGCGCACAGGGAGAACCTCGCCATGACCCCCTCCGAAGAAGATACTCGTACTTTACCGCCCCCGCCCCCAAGCAAAGGGCAGACAGCCGGAACAGACAAGGACGACCGTCCGAAAATACGAATCAGCTCCACAGGGTCACTTTCTGCGGCGCATCGGGACGGGCTTGGCATGAGCATCAGTGGCATGGACTCTCAGGAGCTCCAGCAGCTGGAGGGCGCCCTGCACGGCCACAACTGGATAACCGTAAACGGAAAAGGCCGATTAAGAGTCATTCCGACTTACAAGCCGCTGCCGGATCCGATAGAAGACAAGCTTCTGGACCAATTCTGGCGTCCGGCTATTGAAGGCGTCGAAGCCCAACTCGAGCTCTTTTCCATGGAGCCGCTGCCCGACTACAGCTCGCCAAGCCTTATTATCCGAAGCTTGTGCGGGTATAATTACTCGGCAGAGAGGTATGTCTATGAAGCGAAACGGCTGATGAGCTGGGGCTTTGAATGCCTGCGATCAAGACGGAACGAAGGGGGAAACTTCTACGAAGTATGGATGCTTTCTAGCCTTTACTCGGCCAAGCAAGAGCTGAAGGAGGCGATCAAAGCAGCACAGCCCAAGGGCTATACGAGCTTTTCAGGGCAATGGGCCCTGGAAGCAGCCGTAAGTTTTCTATGCCGCCACGCCCAGTTCGGCACGCTGGATGCGTGCAATCAGCGAGCTGCCATGACCATCGACTAATGGATGGTCCAGCCATAAAAATAAGGGCGCCCCATGGGGCGCCCTTTTACTTTTCTTCTGCGTAGCACTTATGCTGCCCGGCGCCGTTCAGACTGGCGGCGCCTGCGGCGATTGGCATCTTTCCATGCCTGATCTCGCCGTGCGCGGAAATCAGCCAGATACTGCCTGCCATTTTCGCTCCCCAGCCACCGCATGAGGCCCAAGACCACCACTCGGTCCCGTTCGGTTACCGTGCGGCCGCTAAATACGCAATTAAACACGCCCTTGCGTCCGCCGCACCGCTGATCGCAGCGATGCACAAGAAAGGCATAGTAGTTGTGAGTGCGGTTCTCGCGTGCCAACTTGAGCGTAAACTCCTTGGCGTCGGTGTAGCCTTTGGGCTTGCGATACATCGGAGTATCCATGAAGTTCTGGCCCCCGCTGGTACCCAGCCATTGCACCACGCTTGCAAGCGTTGCTATATCGCGCGTGCAATACGGCTTGCCGCAAAACTCGAAGTCGCCGGAAGCCGTACGATGGCGCCCCGAAATGCCCGGAAGGATGTCGTGGATGATGGTCTCGACCGGCCAGGGCCCTGGCACACCGGCGCGATTGCGCTTCTCCCACAAGCGCGCCGACATGCGCTCTTGGTTGACCCGGTAGCCCATAGACGGCTTGCAGTGCAGCCGGCGCCACGAAAGCGCGGTCGTCAGTCCGAACGGCGCCAAAGAGAGCCTTTGGAGCGGATGCTTGGTGAGCATGGGGTGTCCTTTCCCGTTTGTCCGGAAAGACTATACCACAAAGCGCTTAGCTGTGGAGGAACTCCATGACGTCGCCATCTTTGACGATGTACTCCTTCCCTTCCGTGCGAATGAGGCCCTTTTCGCGGGCGGCAGCGCGCGAGCCGGCCTCTACGAGCTGGTCGCAGTTGATAACCTCGGCACGGATAAACTTGTCTTTAAAATCCGAGTGGATGGCGGCTCCGGCTTCGGGCGCAGTGGAACCCACCGCAATGGTCCAAGCGCGCGTCTCGTCCTCGCCCGTGGTGTAGAAGCTCATAAGGCCCAAGAGCTTATAGCCCGCCTTGATAAGCCCGTTGATGCCGTCATCGAATACGCCGTACTCCTGGCGGAAGGACTGCTTGTCGTCTTGATGCAGCTCGCGCAGCTCGCTTTCGATATGCGCATCTACCGCCACCCACTGGGCGCCGGTTTTTTCCATAAATTGCATGAGACGCTCGTAGCGGCCGTCGCTAATTTCATCGAGATTATGCCCGTCGGCTTCGCGGTTGAGCACGTAGAGCATCGGCTTGAGCGTCAAAAGGTGCATGCCCTTGAGTGCAGCTTTTTCTTCAACAGTAAGCGGCACCGAGCTGGCCATATGACCCTGCTCAAGCGCCAGGCTTACCTTCTCGACTGCCTCGGCCTCAAGCGCAGCCTCCTTGTCGCCGCGCTTAACGTCTTTCTCAAGCGAGTTAAGCCGACGGTTGACCGACTCGAGGTCCGCAAGCGCCAGCTCCATGTTGATTACCTCGATGTCACGCACCGGGTCTACGCCGCCCTCCACGTGGCCGATGTTGGCGTTATCAAAGGCGCGCACCACGTGTGCGATGGCGTCCACCTCGCGGATATTGGTCAAAAACTGGTTGCCCAAGCCCTCGCCTTCGCTGGCGCCCTTAACCAGGCCGGCAATGTCGACAAACTCCACTGCGGCCGGGACTTTCTTTTTGGATTCACTAAACAGTGCCAAGCGGTCAACGCGCTCGTCAGGAACGGATACGACGCCAACCGAGGGGTCGATGGTGGCAAACGGGTAGTTGGCGACCAGTACGCTCTTTTTGGTAAGCGCATTAAAAAGCGTCGACTTGCCGACGTTGGGGAGCCCGACGATGCCTATAGATAAAGCCATATGGGCCTTAATTTACAATATTTTCCGGCTTTCCGCTACTCCCCGAGCTTGCCCAGCCATGCGGCTTTGCGGCGCCACTCGTTCTTCTTCCACTCCGGAGCCTGGTCGGTGGGGCCGAATTTGGACACCTTGACCTTAAACCCAGCAAACCACAGGATGCCCCGCTTGATTTCGTTGGTGTAGTCGCCAAACAAAAGCATAATCCCCCACGGATGCGTGCCTGAGAGCACAATGACGCGTGCGCTTTTGCCCTTAAGCCGCTTGTACCAGCCGGTGGCGGGCGTATTCTGCTTGGTCTTGCGCATGTTAAACGCAAAGCCAGGGAGCCATACGCGGTCAAACAAACCCTTCAGAAGCGCGGGCATGGTGCACCACCAGTTAGGGTAAACAATCAGCAAATGGTCGCACCAGCGCACGTTTTCCTGGAAGGTTACCAAGTCGGGCTCGAGCGCCTGTATCTCCTTGTAGCCCTTGTGGAGTATCGGATCGAAGCGCATCTCTCCCAGGTTTTGGCGGCGCACTTCGTGGCCCGCCTCCTTTGCCGCGGTCTCGTACAGCAAAGCCATCTCGCCCGAGAGCGTATGGGTCGTGTCCGGATGGCCGAGCAGGATGAATATTTTTTTGTGCGGATGATCTGAAAAGTAACCCATATTTTATTTCTCCTCCTCGAATTTTACCGCAGAAGCGCGGTTGGACTTCTCGATATCCTCAGGCCGCTTGGGCATGACGCGGATGCCCGGCAGCCCTTCATTGAGGTCAGTCATTTTTACCTCAGGCGCAGCGGCAGGAGCAGGCACTTGCTGCGCCGGCGCTGGTGCAACCAGAACAGGCGTAGGTACAAACTTAGACACAAACACCGGCGCGGGAGTTTGCGGAATTACCGGCGCAGGTGCGGGTACTGGGGCCGGCTTCGGGAGTTCTGCTACAGGTTTTGGTGCGGGAGCTGGCACAACCACCGGAGCGGCAGGCTTAGGCAAGGGTGCAGAAACTATGGGCTTGGAGCTTGGAGAAACTGCAGGTTTAGACCCAGAAACAGGAGCAAGAGCCGCTGGGACTGAGTCAGAAAACAGCCAAGCCTTAATACGATCCATAAACGACTGCGCGGGAGCGGCGGAGTTCTTTTGGGGAATGGCGGAGGGCTCCTTTTTACTTTCTTGATGCGCCGGAAGCTGCAATTTGGGTGCCGGCAAATCGAGCTCGGCTATCATGGGCAGCAAGCTGTGGTTGGGGTGTATCTCTAATCTCCCGGCAACTTTCTTTGCTTCCGGCTTCTTTTCTGCCACGAGCGGTGTTGAAACGAGCATAGGCTGCGGCTTGGGCACCACAGCAACCGGTACAGAAATGGGCGCGGGGACAGGTTTTGGCGCTATCGACTTCTGTACGGGAGCCGGCGCAGGAGGCACTACCGGTTTGGGAGCAGGAGCAGCAGGCTTCGGAACAGCGATTGGCGCAGGAGCCGGGGCTATAGGTTTAGGTGCTGGAGCAGGAGCGGCCTTAGGAACAGCTGCAGATTTAGGAGCAACAGGAGCGCCGCGCCAGCGCATAAACCATACAAACCCGGCCCACACGGCCCCGAAGGCCGCAAGCCAGCCCGCATATATGCCAAGAAGCGTCACCCAGCCAACGACCGGCGCCATAGTGTGCACTATAAACAGAGCGTACCAATGGGCGCCCTCAAGACCCTCTATTGCATCCTGCCGCCAGCCGGCAGCGCCGCGCTCCATAAAGTAGAGAGCCGTTACCGCCGCGATAAGCAGCCACTTAAACAAAAAGGCCGGCGCGAGCAAGACTGACAGGGTGCCGGTCTGCGCGTGGACCAGTAGGGCGCCTCCTCCCGATATAATGATCACCGCCAGCGCTATCGCGCGGGCCTGCCGGGCCGCGCGCACATATCCGTGTATTGATTCCGGCACGCGCGAGTGCAATGCCAGCAAATGGGCCACCAGCGTAATAGTGAGCGCGCCTACGCCGAGTATGATGCCGAACTCCTGCGCCCAAGACACCAGGAAAGAAAACATGATGTCGACAAACGTCATGCCCTTAGCGTATCACGGACCCGCTGCCTACCGCCCTTTGTTATGCACGGTTCTGAGCACATAAAAGCACGAGAGGCTTATAAACAAAGCAGCAAAAGGATACAGCGGTATGAGATACGAGAGCGCGCGGGTCTGTGCAGTAAAAAATACAAGGACCATCAAGCCAAGCAGGGACAGGGCAACGCCGACCCCTGCTCGGTCATGAGCCGCGAGCTGGCGCACATAGAGAGGCACTGTTATCAGTGCTGCAAAAAAAGCAGCAAGCAGGGGCTTTGCGTAGTCAAAGAGCCGCGCGAGGTAATCAGTCTGAAACTCAGGGCTAAAAAACAAATTAGATTCGTAGCGATCAAGCACATGGTAGCCCACATACTGCCGCCAAAATTCGCCACTATACTCCCACCACAGCCAGAGGTGCCACGGCGCAACAATAATAAGCCCAACGCCCGCACCCAGCCAAAAGCGGCGGTCGCGCAGCCAGCTCCAATCCCCCGTCCACATAGAAATAAGCGGGAGCGCTGCCGCAGCAAAGACGGCTATCACGCTCTTGGAAAGCACGGCCAACCCGACCGCCACGCCAAACCACACGTATTTTTTGTTAAAGGCGGCGCAGTACGCCAGCAGGATAAAAAATACCACCACTAGATCGAGCCGCGCCTCCCGCGCGCCCTGCACGAAAGGCTCGGTACTAACGAGCAGAGCTCCCGCAAGCGCCGCAACCCAATACCGACGCGATGCCGAGTAAGCCAAAACCATGGTCATAGCCACAACCGCAATGCCAAACAATGCGGCAGGGAGCCTGATGCCCAGCACTTCGCTGCCGGTTATATAGGTCGCCGCACCCGCGAGCCAAAAGTATAGCGGCGGCTTTTCAAGCCACGGCAAGCCGCCCAGGGTAAAGTTTAAAAAGTCGCCTCGATGCAGGCTCTCTCCTGTTACTTGGGCATACGTGCCTTCATCGTAGAGCTGTAGAGGACCAGTGCCCAATCCTGCAAACATAGCCCACGCAGCCCACGCCAGCACGAGCCCGCAAGCAAATAGTCCCGCTTTCTGCATAGGTCTAATCATAGCAAAAGGCGGGGTTTTTATTCCCCGCCTTTGTGTACCGTTTTTATCCAGCCTTTCATGCGTGACTGCTCTCCCTCGCCCTCGTCATCATCCGGAAGGTCGTCATCATCCCGATGATGACGGTGCTCTTTTTTGATCTTTATGCCCCTCCGCGCAACCAGCTTCTTAAGCTTAGGCTTTAATTTAACGCTCATGTACCCCCTCCGCCGCTATCTGGAAAGAAGAGTATAGGAATATAGAAAATGCGCAACCGCTGCTTTTGTAACAAGCTGTAACCTTTTTAAACTGCGGGAGTTGTAATTAGCAGATGATCTTTCAAAAGGGAAAGTAGCGCTACTTTCCCACCATTTTTACTTAGGCCGCTCTTTATTGAGTGGCCTTTTTATATATATTGCTGCGGCTTCCACGAGTGGTCACCCGTCTCCGGCCTTCCACTTTGTGCCTACAACTCAAAACGCGCCGTCGCGCTTTTTGGTCGCAGGCCCGCCTCGCGGTTTTGCCATTGCAAAACATCGCTCCGGCTTCCACCTTGTGGTCACAAGTATTTTTCCTGACGGAAAAATCTCGCGACCCCGCCTCACGGTTTTTGCCTTTCGCTACGCTCAAACAAAAACATCGTTGCGGCTTCCACAAAGTCACAAAAACCGCCTCAAGGCGGTTAATTTGTGTACTTTGTGGACCCTACCGGGATCGAACCGGTTACCTCTTCCATGCCATGGAAGCGCTCTACCAGATGAGCTAAGGGCCCGAGAGAGGTACCCAAACACAAGCTCGCTTGTATTTGGGCCGAACGAAGGGCCAGTAAGCTTCGCTTAAGGATTCAAGCGAGGTTGGTTATGAATGCTCGCATTCATCAACCCCGAGCGCCGAACCAGTAAACTACGTTTAAGGGCCCAAGTGAACTTATTTTATAGCACTTTTTATTACTTGACAAATATACTATACAGGTGTATAGTTAATTATAGTAGAGGTGGAGGAACGCATGATCGGTCCATATCCCCAAGAGAGCCAGGAATGGCAAAGCCTCGAACAATAATCCGAACAAGGGGGTGCAGAGTGAGTTGAACATCTCGAGCCAAAAGCTCATGAGACAGGGTCCGTATCGCCTTGAAAGCAGAGGGTACGGCGGGTCGGGACATACCGTGGCAAAAGTTCCCAAGGGCATCGCATTGCGATGCCCTTTATTTATTACAAAATCACCGTAGCGCCGTCGGAGCGGATTTCGAGCACGCCTCCGGTTATGGGGAATACTTTCGGCTCATCGCCCTGCACCAAGTGCACGCGCAAATCCCCCGCCTTAAGCGTGGTTATAAGCGGCTCGTGGTGCCCCAAAACGGTCATTTCGCCCGCAGTACCGGGCGCAGTGAGGCTGTACGCCTCGCCGTCAAACAGGGACTCTCCTACTTTTGCTATTACGAGATGCATATAGTTATTGCGTTTGAAATATCTCTACAAAAATAGTCTGGCCCGCGATGCGCCGTAGCGCGAGACGGGAGACCCGAGGACTTTTTTGGAGGGATATTTCAATAAGCTACAAATTATTCTGCCTTTACCGAGTCGATGCCGCCCTTCATGTAGAAGGCGCCCTCCGGCTTGTCGTCGTGCTTGCCGTCGAGAATCTCGCGGAAGCTGCGCACCGTGTCGGCAACCGGCACATACACGCCCGGCGTTCCGGAGAAGACTTCTGCCACGTGCGTGGGCTGGCTCAGGAAGCGCTGGATCTTGCGGGCGCGGTACACGAGCTGCTTGTCCTCGTCGGAGAGCTCCTCAATACCAAGGATCGCGATAATGTCCTGCAGGTCGCGGTAGCGCTGCAGCACCTGCTTAGTTTCAAGCGCGGTGCGGTAGTGCTCCTCGCCAACGATGTCCGGATCAAGCGCCTGCGAAGAAGACTCCAACGGGTCGATAGCCGGGTAAATGCCCAAGGATGCGAGCTGGCGAGAAAGCACGACGGTCGAGTCGAGGTGCTGGAAGGTAGTAGCCGGCGCAGGGTCGGTCATGTCGTCTGCCGGCACATAAATAGCCTGCACCGAAGTAATGGAGCCCTTCTTGGTCGAGGTGATGCGCTCCTGGAGCTGGCCCATTTCCTCGGCCAAAGTCGGCTGGTAGCCCACTGCCGACGGCACACGGCCCAAAAGCGAGGACACCTCGGAACCTGCCTGGACGAAGCGGAATACGTTGTCCATAAAGAAGAGGACGTCCTTGCCCATCTCGTCGCGGAAGTACTCCGCCATGGTCAAGCCCGTAAGCGCGATGCGGGCGCGGGCGCCCGGCACCTCGTTCATCTGCCCGAAGACGAGCGCGAGCTTGTCGATAACGCCGGTCTCGGTCATCTCGTGCAAGAGGTCGTTGCCTTCGCGCACGCGCTCGCCGACGCCTGCAAACACGGAGTAGCCGGAGTGCTCGGTGGCAATGTTGCGGATCAGCTCCTGCATGAGCACGGTCTTGCCCACGCCGGCACCCCCAAAGAGGCCTACCTTGCCGCCGCGGATAAACGGGGCCAGGAGGTCAACGGCCTTAAGGCCGGTCTCGAATACTTCAGCCTTGGTGCGCTGCTCGGAAAAAGGCGGAGCCTCGCGGTGGATGGACTGCATCGGAGCGCCGACTACCTGCGGCTTGCCGTCTATAGGCTCGCCGATCACGTTAAAAAGGCGTCCCAAGGCCATCTCGCCGACCGGAACCATAACGGCTGCGCCGGTATCGATCACTTCAGTGCCGCGGGAGAGGCCGGTGGTGTCCTGCAAGGCGATGCAGCGCACGCGGCCCAAACCCACATGCTGGGCAACCTCGAGGGTTACCGAGCGGTCGCCGGACTTGGTCTTGAGCGCATTGCGTATCGCCGGGAGATGCTCGCCTGCAAAGTAGACGTCGACGACCGGACCGATGACTTGTTTGATTTCGCCTTTCATAAATAAATTAAATTTCTATTATATTTGCCTAAATAAATTTAGGCGGTGGCCATGGCCTCCATGCCTCCGGTAATCTCCGACACCTCCCTGGTAATCGCCGCCTGCCGCGCCTTGTTGAACTTAAGCTGCAATGCGT
Source organism: Candidatus Adlerbacteria bacterium (assembly GCA_028286685.1). Classification (GTDB taxonomy): domain Bacteria; phylum Patescibacteriota; class Minisyncoccia; order Phycocordibacterales; family SBAW01; genus GWA1-54-10. The sequence goes on from JAQBRA010000004.1 coordinate 114,710, forward strand.
GCTGCATCTCCCCTGCCTTATCCGAAGCCCCCTTCATCGCCACCATGCGAGCGCTGTGCTCGGATGCTTGCGACTCTAAGAGCGCGTGATAAATGAACACGCTCGCTAATTTCGGGATGATGGCGCCAAGCACGTCTACTTCAGACGGCTCCACCGTGTAGTTGGAAATCGCAGCAGGCTCGGGCTGCACCTGGGCCAAGGCGCCGCGCGCCGGCAAGATGTCCGCAACGACTTTCTGGAGCTCCGACAAAGAGAGAGGAAATACGGTGCGCAGCGTGGGGCGTTGCTCGAAGGTCGAGACAAAGTTCTGATAGGCAATGCGGACATCATCAGTCGCTCCATGAGCATACCGCGAAGCCGCCTCGGCAACTACCGTGTCTATGGTTTCGCTCGAGATCGTATCGGTGTTGGGGTGATATGCCTCGATAGCGAATCCGCGCGCCATAAAGAAATCCTGCGCCTTGCGGCCGATAGCAATGACACTGACTGATTTGGAATCAAGGCCGCGGGCCGCAATATCGCGCTGCACCGCACGCAGCACGCCGGAGTTAAGCGCGCCTGCCAGGCCCTTGTCGGAGGTAATGACAATATAGAGCGCCTTTTTAACCTCGCGCACCTGCGCCAAGGGATGCGAGGCGAGCTCGCGGGTGCCCGAAACGCGCGACAATATTGCTGCTGCGGCGCGGGCATAAGAGCGTCCGCCGAGCGCGCGGTTCTGCGACTTGCGCATCTTGGCAGCAGAAACCGCCTCCATCGCCTTGGTAACGGTGCGGGTGCGCGCGGTAGAGCGGATTTTGCTTTTTATTTCTTTAAGGCCTGCCATAGGGGTTCTTTTGCGACTACTTCAGCGACTCTGCGTGCATTTCTACGAATTTGGCGAGCTGGGTCTTAAGCTCCTCCTCGGTCTGCTGGGCAATGTCGCGTGCCGTGGCAATGCTCTTGAGCACCTCGGGGCGCTCGGCATCCAGGTACGCCAGGAACTTCTCTTCAAATTCCGGAACCTTGGCAACGGCAACGCCCGCCAAGTAACCGTTGACCGAGGCGTAGATGGCTACCGCCTGGCGCTCAAACGGCAGCGGCTGGCCATTCTTCTGGCGCAAGGTCGCCATCATGCGCTGGCCGCCGTCGATGCGGCGCTTGGTATCGGCGTCGAGGTCTTGGCTAAACTGCATAAATGCCTCGAGCTCGCGGAACTGCGCCAGCTCGAGCTTGATCTTGCCGGAGACTTTCTTCATCGCCTTGGTCTGCGCTGCAGAGCCCACGCGGGAGACCGAGTTGCCGGCGTTGATAGCGGGGCGCACGCCCTTGTTGAAGAGGTCGGTCTCGAGGAAGATCTGGCCGTCGGTAATGGAAATGACGTTGGTCGGCACGTAGGCGGAGATATCGTTTTCTTGGGTCTCAATAATCGGTAGCGCCGTCAGCGATCCGCCGCCGAGCTCTTTGGAGAGCTTTGCTGCGCGCTCGAGCAAGCGGGAATGCAGGTAGAAGATGTCGCCCGGGTATGCCTCGCGGCCCGGAGGGCGGCGCAAGAGCAAGGAGAGCTGGCGGTAGGCTACGGCGTGCTTGGAAAGGTCATCGTAAATAACCAAGGCATCCATCCCCTTCTGCATGAAGTACTCGCCGATAGCAGCGCCGGCAAAGGGTGCCAAGTACTGCATGGCTGCCGGAGCGGAAGCGCCCGCATCAACGATAATAGTGTATTCAAGCGCGCCTTTTTCCTTCAAGGTTTGCACGAGGCGCGCGGTCTTCGATTCTTTCTGGCCTACGGACACGTAAATGCAGACCGGGCGCGACTCCTTCGGCTCGGACTTCTGGTTAAGTATGGTGTCGATAGCAATAGTGGTCTTGCCGGTGTAGCGGTCGCCGATGATAAGCTCGCGCTGGCCGCGGCCGATCGGGATCATAGAGTCGATCGCCTTGATGCCGGTATGGAGCGGCACGTTAACCGACTGGCGCTCGATAACGCCGTACGCCTCGCGCTCTATAGGATTGCGCTGCGCAGTTTTAATAGCGCCCAAGCCGTCGAGGGCCTCGCCAAGCGGCGAGACAACGCGGCCCAAGAGCTCCTCGCCTACCGGCAAGGAAAGCACCTGGCCCGTAGCGGTAACGCTCATGCCCTCGCGAATAAGCCCCGTGTCGCCAAGCACGATGACGCGCACCGACTCCTCTTCAAGGTTAAGCACCACGCCAAAGACCTCCTGCGGCGCATCAATTGCGTCCTTAAGCGCCTTGCCGTGGGCCGTATCAAACCGGACCATCTCCGAGAGGCCCGCACCCGAGAGCCCTTCGATCTCGGCCACGCCGTCGCCCACGCGCACCACGGTGCCCGCATTCGCCGCCTTGGCGGTCGGCGTAAAGTTCTCTATCTCTTTCTTAAATTGTTCGATGAAGTTGTTCATGGGTGTGTGGGCTATGCGGTAAGTTTGCGATACAGCTCCAGGAGTTCCCTGGTGCGCCGGCGCTCCGGCGTCTCGTGCCCATGGAGTGCTAATCGCTCCTTGGTCAGCGCCAGCTTTTCGTATTCGGCTAAAATGGTCGGCAGCAGCTTTTGGTGGCCGCGGCGCTCGAGCATGGATTTAAGCGGTGCCAGATGCTCCTCTTTGCCTCCCAACTCGTATAAGGCCTTGGCGTAGTCGGTGGCAATCATGGTTATTTGGTCAGCGCCTTCTCCATGCCCAAAACGATGAGCTTGGCGACCTCCTCGCGAGACTCGGCAATGGCGCGCGCCTTGGTTTCCTTGGCCTGCAGCTCCGCATCACTAAGAAGAGACTCAACCGAGCGCTCTGCGGCATCGCGCAGCTCTTTCTCCTTGGCGGCAGCGGCAGCACGGGCGCGGGCAAGCATTTCATCAGCCTCCCCTGCGGCCTCGGCGAGCTTCTGCGCGCGAGTGCCCTCTATCTCTTGCAGGGCTACGGTTGCCTTCTCGGCATCCTCTACGCCCCGATGGAGCTTTTGGCGCCTGTCCTCGAGCATCTTCATGACCGGGCCGTACAAGAAGTACCACAAGCCCAAGACAAGCAGGCCGAAGTTGACCATATTAATGAGCAGCAAGCGCCAGTCTATGCCGAAGGTAGTGAGAATTGATTCCATGGTTGGTCTGGAGTCCGGATCAAAAACTTTATAAAAATAGTCTGGCCTGAGAGGACTCCTAGTCCGATACAGGAGAACCGAGGACTTTTTTAGAAAGTTTTTGTCTGGACTCTTCTTAGGTGAACTTGATGATGAAGCCGATGACCACTGCAAAAATGGCCAGCACGTCGGTAACCGCGATGCCGACATACATGGTCGTCTGGATCTGCGGGGCTGCCTCCGGATTGCGGCCGATAGCCTCAAGCGCCTTGGAAACCAAAATACCGAGACCGATGCCCGGGCCGATAACGCCAAGGCCCACTACTATCGCCATGCCCAAGGTTTTTGCTACTTCGATATCCATATAATGTTGCTAATTATTAAACGTATTTTAATGCGCCGCATGCGCCTCGCCTGCGTGGCTGCCGTGGGGCTCGTCGATGGCGATCTTGATGAACGCCAGCGTCAGTATCGCGAACACCGCCGCCTGCAGGAGTCCGATAAACATCTCGAACGCCATAAACGGCACTGATGCGACATATGGCAGGAAATGCGCTATCACCAACAGCAGCACTTCGCCCGCGAATATCGCACCAAACAGCCTGAAGGAGAACGAGACCAGGCGCGCCAAGTTGCCGATGAGCTCCAAGAGCCCCACGGCAAACATCATCGCTCCTCCCTTAAAGTTAACAAATTTCGACCCATACTTCAACACGCCCAAAGTGGCAATGCCGGAGATCTCGATGGCGAAGAAGGAAATGATCGCGAGTGCGAGCGTGGTGTTGAGATCCGCATTCGCGGCATGGAAGAGCGGTATCAGCTCGCCATGCTCCTGTATGCCGACCGTGCCGAAGATCGGCAGGAAGTCGAACATGTTCGCGGTAAAAATAAATATGAAAATGGTCGCGATGAGCGGAAAATAGCGCAGTGCGAGTTTGCGCGAGCCTAGCGTGCCTTCCATAAGCCCCAGCAGGTACTCAAAGAACATCTCCACCGCCGACTGCGTGCGACCGGGCTTTAGCGCCAGACTGCGGCCCAAAGCCCAGGCGCCCGCCAAGAGCAGGGCCATAATGAGCCACACACTCAAAAGCGAGTTGGTAACCGGGAGGCCCCACAAGCTAAACAGGCGCTCCGATGCGAGCGTAATATGCAGGCCCTCTTCCATACTTACGGCTTATACTAGCACGGCAGGCACCTCCGTGCGACTTCATTATCTCTACAGATTAGTAGCGTACGGTTGGTAAGCGGCACCGTATCGTGTCGTCTTCATTATTGTTCAGGCAGATTACAAATCAACCAACACTTACTTTATGCCTTTTATCGCACTAGCAGCCGCCCTCGTGTTAGCACTTGGCGGCGGCGCATCCATTGCAGCTAACCAGAGCCTCCCCGGCGACGCTTTGTACGGGGTCAAAGTAAACGTCAACGAGAACATCGACACGGCGCTCTCCTTCTCCGCACAGTCCAAGGCCGAGTCGCACATTGGCGCTATAGAGACCCGCATTAGCGAGGTGCAGAAGCTTTCTGCAGGGGGTTCTCTCTCTGCCGATGCTCAGGCGGACATCAACGCTAATATCGAAGCCCACGCGCAGGCCGTCATGGAGGCGGTCGCAGACCTCCAGGCCAAGGGCGACTACGCAGCAGCAGCCGAGGTAGCAGCCAAGTTCCAGTCATCGATGACCGAGCACGCATCGATCCTGGTGCAGGCGCAGGGCAATGCCGACGCCAACGCTCGCGCTGCCGTAGCCCCCGTCATCTCCAAGGTGCAGGCTACGCTTAACGCAGCTTCCAATCTTTCGGCATCCGCTTCGGCCAATGCCGCAGCGCACGGAGGAGCCGGTTCGTCCAACTCAGGCACCTCAGCCTCCAGCTCTGCCCAGGGTTCGACCGGAACCCAAGGCAGCGTTCAGGTCGATGTCGGACACAACGATGACGATGGCACCGCCGACCAGGGCCATGGCGACATCAACGTCCAGATCTAAGCAGTAGCAGAGTAGGGCATGTTGCAAAGCCGCCCCAATTGGGGCGGCTTTGCGTTGCTTGTTTATAGTAGCGACTGGATGCGCTCAGGGGTTAAGTATTCGATCTCGACTCCCGCCCCCTTAAGCCGGTCATGCTCCCAGGTAGCGCCCAATGACGACTCCCAGCCCGGGATAAACCAGGCGCGGCGTATGCGCCCGGCATCGAAAATCCGCGCATAGAGCACTTCGAGTATCGGGGTGCAGTACAGCTGCGCGCGCGACGGATGGTGCTCCCGCCAGCGGTCCCTAAGATAAGCAATGCGTTCCTCGTACGGGCCTTGGCTGTAAATGGGCCTCCCCTCTTTCTTGAGCATGTCGATTACGGCCAAAAAAGCGGCCATGTTCTTTTCCATGCTCCCCAATCCACCCGTAGTAAGCGGCCCGCAGACTATTTCCGCATCCTCAAATTTCTCCATTTCAGCGACGGCGACGGCCGCCAGCTCCTCAAAGCTCTCCGCATTTGCGCATTCTGCCCGCAGCCATTCCAAATCCGTCTCGTGGTGCATGGGAATATAGTACCGCCTCGCAGGCATAAAAAGAACCCGCGCAAAAGCGCGGGTTCCTGCATTTTTTAGGCTCCAGCAGTTAATTCTTCTGCGGGGGATCGATCCAGGCAGCCCAAACGACTGCAGCATTCCGGCCGCCAATGACGGCAGAGTGCACTTCCCAACCCTTTTTCTGGAAGTGATGGTCTGCGGGACGATAGCGAGCTTCAGTGACGAGTTCTTCAAACTCAGCCGCCGCACGCTCGGCCGTCATGCGTGACGGGAGCCGTACCGCTTGTCCGTACGGGCCTTGGTGGAGAATGCGACCGGAGCGATCATCGCCATGCACCGGCTCGAAATAAGTAAAGCGGCTCTCCGGGCCGGCGAGAACGGTTTTTAGGTATTCGGCCAGCGTAGCGTAATCGCTGGTTTTCCCAATCACTTGGGTTTCTTTTGTCAGATCTGTGAGCTGCACGGCTATCTCCTATCTGCATATGGAAGAACGACTTGGCTTAAGCTATATATTGAAATATAGGATACGTCAAGGGCATTGTGCAGCCCGGCTTCCACACACCGGCCAATACAAAAGTCACCCACGCAATTTATTTTCAGAAACAGAGTCGGGATGCCGAGAATCGAACTCGGATTTCGCCCACCCGAAGGGCGTATAATACCATTATAAGACATCCCGAAAACGCTCTACTACGCTCCAGAATATAGCAAGAAAAGCTCCCCTTTGCATCTATTCTATAAAAAGAAAGCGCCCCGCCGTAGCGGGACACTGTTGTTAGGGGAACACTACGCATGCGTCCCGGTTCCATTCTGCTTTAAGTCGGCAAACTTGGGCACTTGGAGCGGCCGCCAATTGGGTGGTATGGCATCCGGCAAGGACGTCGGTATGTTCCGATCCGGAATCTCGTAAGGGTCCTGGGGACGGAATTTAGACAGCATTGATGCCAGGAATTTCTGGACCTCTTTGTCCTTGTCGCCGCAGGCAAAGCAGCGCACCACGACCGTGCCGAACTCGGGCCACGTATGCACGTCGGCGCACGAGGCGCCGATGATTTGCACGGCAGTCACCCCTTCTCCGCCATCAGTAAACTTATGATGGGCGCCGGCAAGCGTAGGAATGCCGGCGTTTTGCAGGTATTCCTTTAATGATCTCGCGATAGCCCTCCCGCTTTTGAGCAACAGCAGGTCTCTGCAGTTGTAAAAACCCCAGAGATGATCCCGTTCCGGGCGATCGGCGGTCGAGAACAAAGATGCAGCCATTCCGTGATTCCCCTCGCTAAAGCAGAAGAAGATTGAACGAAAGAAAAGTCTGCGTTGCAGTATAAGACGCTGCGCTCAGATTGCAAGCTGGGGACGGCCAAAATCTGCTACCATAGGGCCATGGATTCGCCTGCGCTCGTACTGCCCCCCTCGATCACGCTGGTCATCGCCCTCCTGGCAATCTTTCTCTCGTACCTGGTCGTCATCAAGTACACCGTGCGCAACAACTTTGCCCGTACCCGGCTTGGGATGACCTCGTTCTTTTTCTTTATCGTGGCAACGCTCTCCCTTTCCTTCTGGCAATACACGCTCCATACGCTCCCCTTTGCCGGGCCATTCTTTGCGCTCGGCGCCCTTATCGGCCACTTTGTCGGCGTGCGCGGCGCCGAGGAGCGCTTGAAGTCGGAAGGTCTCGCCCACTACCATGAGCACTTCGCCCACGTGCATGTGGGAGCGCTCAAGAACATGACTTGGTGGAGCGTCGTTAACTTCTACTCGGTCGCAGGAGCGCTCATGCTTATCAACTTGGTCGGCTTTAGTACCGTCATTGCCCGCAGCGAAGGGTTCGCTATTGCCACCAGCGCCGTGGGCGCATTCCTCCTGGGCACCATCGCACCCTACCTCGTTCACCTCTGGACTATCAGGGCGCAGCACCATCCCAACAGCACCACGAGCGACAGGTAAAACACCCAGCGCGCATATTTTTTCTGCTGTGCGCTGTAGCTGCCTTTCATAAACATCGGGATCTTTGCCGCGGCGTATTCTTCTCCCCTATATACGGCAATGGCTAGAAAGTGCGGGAGCTGCCAGAGGAATAAGAAAGCGAACATAAGCCATGCGGTGTAATCAATCACGCCCGCTGCGGCCGCATAGCCCACCAGGGGCGGCGTAGCGCCCGCTACAGCCCCTACAAAGAGGGCATAGGCGCTATGGTGCTTAAGAGGCGTATAGGCAAAGACGTACACTACAAAGCCAACCAGGGCCGCCAAGAGCACTGCGCCGTTAGTCGCATTCAGCAAAACCACGCCCAGCACAAGCAAGACCGCGCTAAATATAAGCGCAGCCCGGGCAGAAATTCTCCCGCTCGGAAACGCGCGCTGCTTCGTGCGCTCCATGCGCGCGTCTATGTCGCGGTCGTAATAATTATTAACAACGCACGCCGAGGCGATGACCAGCGCCAGGCCGCCAATCGCAGCGCCAAAGAGCATCCAGTTGATGCCGCTATGGCTGGCATAAATAAAAGCCGCCGCTGCCACCAGTATGTTGCCGTACACGATGCCGGGCTTGGTAAGCCGGTAGTACGTTTTAAGGGGGCCCTGGGTATCAGTCATTTGATGCTTCCGCACTGATAGTATTTTCAATAAACGGCAGCTGTGCTTGCTGCTCATGCCCCAGGTTCTGCATAATCCACAGCGTTCCTCCCACCAGTACCGCCGCAATAAATACCGCAAAGCACAGCGCCATAACATTCCACCGCGGCTTTTCCTCATCGCCCACATGCAAAAAGAAATACAGCTGCACCAAAAGCTGGGTAAGCGCAAAGATAACCAGTACCCAGGGCAGCTGGACATGCATTGAAGGACTGTGCTCTCCGGTTGTATGCAGCCACACGAACGCCGCAGGCACCAAAGTTAAGACCAGTGAGAGTGCAAATCCTATTATGTAGTGGGTTAGGGCGCGCATTAGAGTGCTCCGAGCATATACACGATAGTAAAGATGAATATCCAGATGACGTCGAGGAAGTGCCAGAACAGCGCCAGGCAGGTCAGTTTGCGCAGCACGCCCTCAGTGAGGCCCTTAAAGGCGATGTGCGCCATAAGCACTACCATCCACAAGGACCCCAAGGCCACATGGAGCCCGTGCGTGCCCAACAGCGTAAAGAATGCGGAAAGGAACGCGCTCTTGTCGGGCCCTTGGCCCTCGCCAATGAGCGCAGCAAACTCATGGACCTCCATCCCCAAGAAGCCAAGGCCCAAAGCCAGAGTTATAAGGAGCGCAGAAAGCGCCAGAGCGCGCTTGCCATGGCGCGCCGCCAAAAGCGCCAGGCCGATAGTAAAACTCGAGGCAAGCAGCAGCACCGACTCTACTGCTACAAACGGAATATCGACAATGTCTCCTATCCCGTAACCGCCAAATACCTGGCCCTGCAGCACTGCGTAGGTGGCAAAGAGCCCGGCAAACAGCACCGCATCGCTCATGAGATAGGCCCAGAAGCCGAAGGATACTTTGTCTGTAGTGTTGTGGTTGCTCATACGGTTATTTTTTCCTCGATGTTCGTCTCAAACGACCGGGCAATAAGGCACGCGACGATCGCCGCTAGAGCAAGCGCCGCGAGCCACCAGATGTGCCACACGGCCGCAAAGCCGAGCGCCAGGGCACATAGCGAAATAAGTACCCCCACAATAGTCTGCGTCGGCATTTCTATCTCGCCATGCGCCGGGCCTACCTCCATGCCGCCACCGTCCTCTTTATAGTTCCAGAACGCGTCGCGGCTATATATGTGCGGAATTGCGGCAAAGTTGTGCGCCGGAGGCGGCGAGGACACCGACCACTCCAGCGTGCGGCCGCCCCACGGGTCGTTGCCCGCCGGATTCTGCTTGCGGTCGCGGATGCTTACAAACAGCTGCAGGGCCTGCAGGAATATTCCTGCGGCAATAATGCACAGCCCCACGGCCGCCACGATAAACAGCGGCTGCCACGAGGGATCGACCACATTAAGCCGGCGCGTGGCGCCCATGAGCCCCAGAGCATACAGCGGTACGAATGCGGTTAGGAATCCTATCAGCCAGCACCAGAACGCGTACTTGCCCAGGCGCTCGTTGAGCCTGAAGCCGAAGAGCTTGGGGAACCAGTAGGCAAAACCCGCAAAGAATCCGAACAGCACGCCGCCAATGATCATGTTGTGGAAGTGCGCCACCAAAAACAGCGAGTTGTGCACTTGAAAGTCGATGCCCGGAATAGACATCAAGACCCCGCTCATTCCACCGAGAATAAAGGTCGAGAGAAAGCCCATAAACCACAGCATCGGGGTCTCGAAGGTGATGCGGCCGCGGAACATCGTAAAGAGCCAGTTGAACACCTTAACACCCGTCGGGATAGCAATGACCATGGTCATAATGCCGAAGAACGCGTTGACGTTGGCTGATGCGCCCATGGTAAAGAAGTGGTGCACCCATACCAAGAACGACAAGACCGCGATGCACATGGTCGCCACCACCATCGAGGTATAGCCAAAGAGCCTTTTGCGCGAGAATACCGGGACAATTTCGGAAAAGATGCCGAACGCCGGAAGTATCAGTATGTAGACCTCCGGGTGGCCCCACGCCCATATCAGGTTGACGTACATCATGGCATTGCCGCCCAGCTCGGTCGTAAAGAAGTGCATGCCCAAGGTGCGATCTAGGCCCAAGAGCGCCAGAGTAACGGTGAGTATAGGGAAAGCAAAGACCACGAGGATCATCGAGGCCAGCGTGGTCCAGGCAAATATCGGCATGCGCATCATGGTCATGCCCGGCGCGCGCATTTTTATGATGGTCGCTATAAAGTTGATGCCGGCCAAAAGGGTGCCCACGCCCGCAATTTGCAGCGCCCATATGTAGTAGTCGACCCCCACCCCGGGGCTGTAGGCCAATTCCGAGAGCGGAGGGTATGCCAGCCAGCCGGTCGCGGCAAACTCCCCCACTACCAAAGAGAGGTTAATAAGCACCGCGCCCGCGACCGTAAGCCAGAACGAGAGCGAGTTAAGAAAGGGGTATGCCACGTCGCGCGCACCAATAAGTAGAGGGGTCGCCAGGTTTATAAGCGCAAACATAAACGGCATCGCCACAAAAAAGATCATGATGACCCCGTGCGCGGTAAATATCTGGGCGTAATGGTCGGGGCTTAGGTAGCCCTCCGAGCCGGGCACCGCTATGGCCTGCTGCACGCGCATCATGGCAGCATCAACCGCTCCACGCAAAAGCATTACGCCCGCCAAAATAAAGTACATGACCGCGATCTTCTTGTGGTCTACGGTGGTCAGCCACTCGCGGTAAAACCACCCCCACAAACGGAAGTAGGTTAAAAGTGCCAGGGCACCCAATGCGCCGCCCACAATCATGAGCTGCGGGACCGTCTCAATGGGCCCGTGGAGGAATGCGCTTAAGGTAAGTTTTCCAAACATAGTTAGTGGGAGTGCCCCGTCGGATTGTGCGCGTCCATAAACTGCATAAGGACCGAATCAAACAAGCCGGGCGCTATGGCCGCATAAAACGTCTGTGGGACGCTAGAGCTCGGTTCTACCAATTCCTTATACTTCTCCCACGAGAGTGTCTCCGGAGAGGCCTTGATGCGGCCCACCCAGGCGTCAAACTCTTCGGGCGTTACGGCCCAAGCGGTAAACTTCATTGTAGCAAAGCCCTCGCCGCTGTAGTTGGCCGAGGCGCCCGCGTACGCGCCCGGCTCGGTGGCCATCAGATTAAGCGCGGTTACCATGCCAGTCATGGCGTATATCTGCCCGCCCAGCTGCGGTATCCAAAACGAGTTCATTGGCGCATCGGACGTAATTCTAAACTCCACCGGCCTGTTTACCGGCATGTGCAGGTAGTTAACGGTCGCTATCCCCTGCTCTGGGTATATAAAGAGCCACTTCCAGTCCAGGGCCACTACCTGGATTATCAGCGGGTCGCCGCCGGCCAGGGGTTTGGGCGGATGCAGCTCGTGCGTGCTGCCCCACGTAAGCGCGCCCAAGACCAGCACCACTTCTAAAGGGATAACCCACCACACCAGCTCCTCCATGCGGCCATGCTCCCAGTTGGGGCTGTATTTGGCTTTTTTGTTTGAGGCGCGGTACTTGTAGGCAAAGAAAAACAGCAGGAAGTAGACCGGGATGGCGACAATGAGCATGAAGCCCAGCGCCTGGAACATGAGGCCGCGCTCGGCGAGCGCTATGACGCCCTTGGGGTCTAGGACGGGGAACAACTCAAGCATTCAGATATTGTAGCGCGGAAAGAGAAAAGGCCCCGCCACACTGAAGTGGCTAAGGGACCTTTGTTTACGCTACAGATTACAGTTGAATTAGCCCTTCCCCAACAACCATGCTTCCAGTTGCTGAGAAGTGTAACCATCCACGAAAGTGGTCACATGCCCATAGAAGCGGATTTCCTCTACGAGCTGCTCCTCGAATGTCGCCTTGCCTTTGACATCGAAGCGCGTAAGGGATTCCTCCCTTTCGCACTTCGGGCATTTCACCGAAAGCCACTGTCGGTATTTGAAGCCGCCGACCCACCAACCGCCCACATGGTCACGATGTATGAGGGGCTGATCAGTCAGCGTTCCCCCGCAGCCACACTTCTTGAGGGAGTTCGAATACCATTCAAGGGTTGGTTTCCAAAAAGGGTGCCGTTCCTTCTTCGCCTCTACCATTGTCATCTCCAATGCAAATTAACTACTGAAATTAGTATATAATACTATATATTATATGTCAAGTATAGCTGGGTGTACGGAACAAACTAGCACGGCTAATAAACCACTCGCACGGAGACTAGAACAAAGTCTCTCGCAAGAGCAGCTGAAATGCGCCTAAAAATCTATGGAAAGCTAAAGGCCCAAAGAGACCGCGACGATAAAGCACAGAGATGCGAGTACGGGAGAGGCGGCGACCTCTACGGGCAGCAGGCGCGAGACTTGCTTCATCCGGGCAAACACAAGAGCCTCCACGCCCACGCACACGCCCAAATAGAGCGCGATATGCATTACTAAAGAGCTTGCGAGCAGCGTTGGGGAAAGTACGGCCAAAGCCGTGCCGGTCAGGACCTCGAAGGCGGCAATGCCGCCGAGCCACAGCGCCGCGCGGGCGTAAGAATCCTCGCGCTTACGGACGACCGAGTAAAGGGCGTAGCCGATAGCCACTAGCGTGGCTATCGTTGCAAGCAAATGGAGCGCCAATATGGCTTGGTACAACATTGGGTAATTGTAGCATTAGATGATATACAAACCCTTCTGTTCAGATTGTTGAAAGTCGCCTTAGCTTGGGAACTCTGCACCTAACTACCGTAGCCTTTATTATCGGCTATCTAAAATTTGCCAGGTATTTTGAGTGTTGTTTTGAATTTCATTCAGGTAATCCTCAAAACTATTTATGATTCTAGTCGTACTACTATCAACCATATCGGCAGTATAAAAAGTGTTGTCTTTTATTTCCCCGAGCCTGACGTAGCACATAATCAGCAGTATCAGGACGGCTATTTGGAACCAGAACTCCTTAAAAAAGGCCAGGGCTTTGCTCATGGGCCGATTATACCCCAGAAATATAAACTGCTAAGAACACGAATAATCTCAAAGATTGCCGCAATGGTTCCTTAATTCTTGTTGAAATTTATTATAGTCTTCAGATCTTCCCTTTAAAGAGCCAATATTGAACCCTTCGACTAACGAAGAATATATTTCCTCGTCCAAGACAGTGAAATCTATTTCTCCTAAATCTCTCTTTCCTGCAATTATCTTAAGTATCCTATCTTTTGGCTGCAAATTAGAATGAGGAAGTTCTTCATGCCCTGCCAGATTAAAATAATTAACAACGGAATCTTTTTCCTTTATAAAAAGGTCCTCAAAATGAGGCTCGACTACAAGTGTGGCCACAGGAATTCCTGGTATCAAACTTTCATTAGAGCGAATCCAGGAACTTATCTCAGTTTTTCTTTCAGGATATGTATCGACATCAGAATGTACGATCAAAATATCTGGACGATCTCCTTGCATAAGGGTACTAACAGCAGCTGCAAGTTTTGGATATACAGACCCTTTCGTTTCATAAGGTTTCTTAAAATCAACACTAAAACTCAGAGGAAACTGAATCTCGAAGGAGGAAATCGTGCGTTCAACGAGTATCTCGAGAGGCCTCGAGTCCAACCTGCCTTCGCAAATAATGCCGATCAGCATAAACTATTTTGAATACCGAGCTTGTAAGTACTCACTTAAGTCTCCGCCTTCTGCAAGTACTTTCGTGACTTGTGATATTTGCTCGGAATCTTTTAGACCAGTGAATCGACTACCTTTTATTGGATCTTTTCCCACATAAATAACATCCTGCGGCCTAACTTTATTAATTATGGCGGTACTGTGAGTCGAGAAAACAAATTGTTTATTTGTTGTTCGAGAAATATTATCAACAAAATTAATAATTTTTAGAATTCGTTCAGGATGTATGCCATTTTCTATTTCATCAAAGACAAAAGTGGAATAGTCATCACTAATAACCCCGGCGGCTAAATAGTAGAGTGTTCTTAAGTCTCCATGAGAAATAGCCTTAAACGACAATCTCCCTCGCATATTTTTTTCCGTAAATAATACAACATACTCATCAATGCCTGCTAACTGAGTCGTGTTTGCGGGTGCAACAATATGCTCGAAAGAGTTCAAAGAAGGCAAGAGTTTTTTGGTCATTACCATAAACTTCTCATATTTCTCAGGAACCTTTGTTATCCTGTAAATTAAATCTTCAACCTTTTCAACCAGTACAGAAAGATCAATTACTGGTACATAAGTCTTACCTAATATCGATCGAACTTTTTGAGCATCAGGATTTTTATACTGAGAAATTGCCGTTTGGTAATCACTAATAAGGAGAGGGATTGCTTTACTTTCAGAATTTAATAATTCACTATTATTCCTAATAAAAACCTCCCGTGATTCTCCCGTAGGATCACTTGCAGTTAATTTCTCGTAAACAACTACCAGCTCTAGATTGTTGTCAGCTTTTTTTTGTGCAGAAACTCGAAACTCGTACACATATTCATTTTCATCACCATTAACAAGAGTGATTTTTATATCAAAAGTATCAGAGCTTGAGTTTCTGTAAAAAGCTTCTCCAGGTGTTTTAGTAAATTTTTTTACAGCATCATTAACATTGAGACTTGCAACTAGATCCTTTGTAAGCGAAATGGCCGTTATAAGATTGCTTTTCCCAACGCCATTATTGCCTACAATTATGGAAAATCGGTCAAGGTCAACTGACTCGTTTTCTATACTTTTGAAGTTCTTAATGTGGATGTTTTTTATCATTGATGCCTGAAGTATACCTCAAAAGAGTATAAAGTCTTTATGAATAAACTTGTCTATACGCCTCGCGCTTTCCGGCCTCCACCATGTGGGTCACGGATAACTTTTCGCCGTCGCTACAAAGTTTCCGCTACCCCACCTCACGACCTCGCCTGCTGGCTCGGTAACGTTCCGGTTGTCCACCATACTGAAAAATCCGCCTCAAGGCGGATGTTTTCATGTTGGTGGACCCTACCGGGATCGAACCGGTCACCTCCTCATTGCAAATGAGGCGCTCTACCAGATGAGCTAAGGGCCCAAGCGAGGTCCCCAAAAACAAGCTCGCTTGTATTTGGGCCGAGCGCCGGGCCAGTAAGCTTTCGCTCAAGGACCCAAACGCTACCTATATAGATATAGCATAAAACCTTTCCGGCGTCTCTAGGGGCCATTTTGCTATACTGGGGCTCATGCTTCAACTTATGCGCTCGGTGCGGGAGCTGCGCCAGTCTGGCCAGCTCCATAGGGCCCTTATTACCCGCCTGGTCATGTTCGCCGTTATCTCCCTTATTCTCCTGGGCTTTGTAGGCTTCCAGATAGCCCAAGGCACCGCCGACTGGCGCCTAGTTTTGCCGCTTGCCCTGGTCGGATTCGGCCTCGGGGTTACCGTATTTGCCCGCATGGGCAAGGCTGTATGGGACGAAGAAACCGAAATGGTTATCGCCACCAAAATGGATCGCTGGGGCTTCCTGGTTTTGGCGCTCTATATCGCCTTTGAAGTCGGCCTGCGCACCGAACTGCCCCGCCTTTTCCCTGCGGTTGCCAGCACGCTCCCGCTCCTTTTGGCGGCAATCTTTGGCACAATATTCGGCCGTTTTGTCGGCATGCTCCGGGAAATATTACGGGCGCACAAAGGACGAGAAAATTACTGATTTTATCGCCTTGTGCGAGCCGGAGCGATGTTTTGCACTGGCAAAACCGCGAGGCGGGGTCGAGCGCAGATTTGCTGACGAGCAAATCTGACGGGTGACCACAAAGAACAACTACTTCTTAAGCTCGTCGATTTTTGCCGCCAAAATAAAGTCGTTTTCGCTCAGGCCGCCTATGGCGTGGGTCATCAGTTCAATACTCAGGGTGTTGTAGGAAATGGTCAGGTCCGGATGATGACCCTCCTCCTCGGCCACAACGGCGATCTTGTTTACAAAATTTATCGTCTCGACGAAGTCCTTAAAGGTGTAAGTCGTCGCTAAAATGCGCCCACCGTCTATGAGCATCCACGACGGGTCAAGCTCCTTAAGGAGCTCTGCGGACTTCTCCGGTATTAGCGGGGCCACGCCGCCCTCGCACGGCTTGCACTTGCGCTTGTGGAGCTTTTCTTCCATACGAATACCCTACGCCTTGCGCGGCGCGCGGGCAAGGCTGATAACGTGGTCTAAAAAGGCCGAAAGGCTCGACCCTACTGCCTTGAGCGCCTTAGGCAGGAGCGACTCGCTGGTAAGCCCCGGCAGCGTATTTACCTCCAAAAAGTAAATACCGCGCTTGGAAATGATAAAGTCTGAGCGCGAGTAGTGCGAAAGGTTAAGTCCTTCGTGCACAGTCTTGGCGATCTGCTCCAGCTCCCCTTTTTCCTTGTCGGTAAAGTTGCCGGGCACGCGCTCGGTCGTTTCGCCGCTGTACTTGGCCTCGTAGTTAAAAAACGGCTGATGCGGCGGCGGCACTATCTCGACCGGCATAAGCGCATAGGTGCGCTCGTTCCTAAAGTCGTCTACGACGCCCACGGTGGCCTCGCGGCCGGGGATAAACTCCTCGATAAGGATGCGGGGCGAAACCGCTGCCGCACGCGCCAAGGCGTGCTCAAGCGCGTGATAGTTGTGGGCTACGTGCGTACCCACTGAGGAACCGCTCGAGACCGGCTTAATAATTGCCGGATGCGGGAAGGAGCGGAACAGCCGCCGCGCCAAAGCGTCTATCTCCCCCTCTTTGGCGGGCTCCAACACCAGGCCGTGCGCCACTTTAACGCCCAGCTTCTGCACGGCCTCCTTGGTGTGCTGCTTGTTGAACGCAATGGAGGAGCTAAAGGCATTAGAGCCCGTGTAGGGCACGCCCAAGGCATCAAGCTGGCGCTGTACGCGGCCGTCCTCGCCGTACTCGCCGTGCATGGCGTTAAAGGCCACGTCGACGCCCTTCAGCGCCTTTTCCGGGTCCATAGCGACGCCGTGCACGTGCCACTCGCCGTCGCGCGAGATAAATATGTCGCGCGGCTCGTACTTGTCGCGGTCCAGGTGCTCCAGCACCGAAGCGCCCGACTTGAGCGACACCTCGTACTCGCCGGACGGCCCGCCGCGCAATACTCCGACAACCGTTCTCATGCCTTGAGTATATAACAAAAGGAAACGCCGCCGAAACATCGGCGGCGTTGAGCGATTTGTGCGTATGCAAAACTAATAGCGGACTGGGTGGATATCAACCCCGCAAGCACAGTGGATCTTGCTTGCAAGCGTGTGCCTATTGCCACAATTGGGACAGCCTACCCTGCCTTGCCAGCCCTCATACTGCACTTGTTTGACCGGCCGCGATACGGCTCGCCTCACGGGATCCGGCCGGCGCGGATGCGCCCGCGCAAACATACGATTGCGGTACCCTTCGACGCCGCTGCGGCCGACGATATCGCCCGTGCTATTGCAGCGGAAGCGATTGCGGCTCAACGGAGTAAAAGTGGCTTCGTGTTGCCCTGGCTCACCCACGGGACCCTCCTCGGTTGAATGAACAAATAAGCCTCGCCCGCAAAGATAGCACAGGCAGAATTATAGTTAAAGCAGGAGGCTCTTGCGAGTCTTTTTGCGATGATAGGAAATGGCAAAGCGGTGCGCCTCGGCGTTTGCCAGCAATATATCGCGCTCGCGGTCCTTTATGACGTCGCGGTCGCCTGCTATTGAGCGCGGCCGGTGCTTTTCGTCCTTAACGACGCCCACGACCGGGATCTTGATGCCGTACTGGTCCAGCACTTTCTGCGCGGCATTGATCTGGGCCTTGTGGCCGTCCACCACGATGAGCTTGGGCATAGGCCACTCGTCGTGCCCCAGGCGGCGCGACAACACCTCTTTAAGCGAGCCGGGGTCGTCCCCGCCCTTGGCCTCGCGCAGGATAAATTTGCGGTACTCCATTTTGTTGGGCAGGCCGCCCTCTACCACCGTCATGACGCCCACATGGCCCGAGCCGGCCAAGTGCGCGATATCGTACGCCTCGATGCGGCTGCCGCTCGCGGCATTACCGCTGCGGAATTCCTCTTTTATCAAAGACACGTCCTGGATGTGGGTCAGCGCAAAAAGCTGCTGGCGCAGGCGGGCAGCTTCCTCGAATTCCTCGTCTTTGGCAGCCCGCTTCATTTCCTTTTCCAAAGACTTAACCAAAACAGACTTCTTGCCCTGGAACATCAAGACAATATGGCGGATCGTGCGGCGGTACTCGGCCTTATCCACTGCGCCGCTGCAAACGCCCGGACATAGGCCGATAGAAGCATCAAAACAGGGCTTGCAGACCTTCCCGGCCTTCTTGAGCTCCTCGCACGGCGTGCACTTGATGCGGTACGGGAATATCTTGCGCAGCAATTTCATGGCCTGCTGCAGCTGTATGCCATGCGGGAACGGCCCGAAGGTGTGTGCACGGGTCTTTTCAGGGAATTCCGCTTCCAAATTCTTATTGCGCACCACTAAGACGCGCGGATAGTCCTCTTTGGTTATAACGACGTTATTAAAGCTCTTGTCGTCCTTAAGGTCGGTATTGTAGTAGGGCTTGTGGGTGCGAATAAGCGACGCTTCCAGCAGCAGCGCTTCTAAGACCGAGTCCACTGCGCGGAAATCTATAGAGGTCGCCTTCTCGAGCATCTCCACCAGCAAGGGTCCGCGGGTGTCTATAAGATCCTTGGCGAAGTAGCTGCGCACCCGGTCGCGCAGACTCGTGGCTTTGCCGATATAAAGCAGCTTCTTGTTGCGCCCCAAGAAGAAATAGACCCCCGGCGTGTCCGGAATTTTGCTGGCTTTTTTCTTATACTGCTCTAAATTCATATTGACATTGTATACTTACAGTGTTACATTGACAAGTAGTGAAGCAGTAGAGGGAGATGTTTTATGGCGGAAGAAAAGCTCAAGACTGAACTGGTCAACACGCTCGACAACCTTGATGAAGATTCGCTCCTCACAAGAGATCAGCTCAAGGAGAATGTCGAAAAACTCACCCCAGAGGCGGTGGAGAAAATCAGCAATGTACTGCAGCAGAGCGAAGGCATGCCAAAGAACAAAGAAAAATGACACAAAGGCCGGGAAGCTCCATGCTCTCCCGGCCTTTTTTATTTACCTGCCCTTCAATACCTTTTTGAGATACTTGCCGGTGTGCGAGTTTTTGTTATTGGCAACCTCCTCGGGCGTGCCTTTTGCAATCAGCTGGCCGCCGCCCTTCCCTCCTTCGGGGCCAAAGTCGAGCAAATAGTCGGACGCCTTGATGACATCCATGTTGTGCTCGATGAGCACCACCGAGTTGCCCGCGGCCACCAGCTTGTTAAGGATATCGATAAGCTTGCGCACGTCCTCGTAGTGGAGCCCGACCGTCGGCTCGTCCAGGAGATAAATGGTCTTTTGCAGGTGCGGGCGGTAAAGCTCCGAGGAAATCTTGACGCGCTGGGCCTCGCCGCCCGAAAGGGTCGTCGCGGACTGGCCGAGCTTGAGGTAGCCCAGGCCTACATCGTCCAAGGTCTTCAAGCGGTCGGAAATAGAAGGAATATCCTCGAAGAACTTCATCGCCTCCTCGATAGTCATTTCCAAGACGTCGTAGATGCTCTTTTTCTTG
Source organism: Candidatus Adlerbacteria bacterium (assembly GCA_028286685.1). GTDB lineage: Bacteria > Patescibacteriota > Minisyncoccia > Phycocordibacterales > SBAW01 > GWA1-54-10. The sequence continues at coordinate 134,412 of JAQBRA010000004.1, forward strand.
AATTTGACCTCCATGGTCTCCTTGGTAAAGCGCTTGCCGTTGCAGATGTCGCAGGTCACATATACCGTCGGCAAGAAGTGCATCTCCACCGCAATGACGCCGTTGCCCTCGCAGGTCTCGCAGCGCCCGCCGCCCTTCTCCTGCTTTACGTTAAAGGAGAAGCGGTTCGCCTTCCAGCCGCGCGCGCGGGCCTCGCTGGTCTCGGCAAACAGCTCGCGGATAAAGGTAAAGGCGCCGGTGTAGGTTGCAGGGTTAGAGCGCGGGGTGCGGCCGATGGCCGACTGGTCGATGAGTATCGCGCGGGAGAGATGCTCGGTGCCCTCGAAGCCCGCGGCGTTGTGCACCTGGTTTGAGCGGTAGCGCTTATCAAAGCGCGCCTTGAGGTTCTCGTGCACTATCTCGTAGAGGAAGGTCGACTTGCCCGAGCCCGAGACGCCGGTCACCGTTACCAGTCGGCCGAGCGGTATATCGACGGAGAGATTCTTGATGTTAAATGCCTTGCCGCCTTTAACTTTAAGGAAGCCTTTATCCTTCTCGCGGCGCTCCTCGGGCAGCTCAATTACCGTCTCGCCGCGCAAGTAAGAAAGCGTTATCGAGCCGCTATCGTTCTTCTTGGCGGTCAGGAGCTTCTCGAGCCAGTCGGCCACCACCACGTTGCCGCCATGGACGCCAGCGCCCGGGCCGATGTCTACCAGGTAGTCTCCGGCGTAGATAGTGTCCTCATCGTGCTCAACGACAATAATAGTATTGCCCAGGTCGCGCAGGTTAAGCAGCGTCTTGATAAGGCGCTCGTTGTCGCGCTGGTGGAGGCCGATAGTCGGCTCATCGAGCACATACAAAGCGCCCACGAGGCCGGAGCCCAGCTGGCTCGCTAGGCGGATACGCTGCGCTTCCCCGCCCGAGAGCGTGTTGGCGCGGCGGTCGAGCGTCAGGTAATCAAGGCCCACATCGAGCATAAACTTCAGCCGCGCCGAAATTTCCTTGATGACCGTTTTTGAAATTTCCTGGTCCTTTTTGGAGAGGTCGAGATTGTCGAAAAATTCGTACGCGTCTGCGATGGACGAATTGGTAATGTCCATGATGTTCTTGCGCACCGGATCCTTCTCCCGAGTATCTTCCAAGAAGACATTGAGCGCCTCGGGGCGCAGGCGCGCGCCATTGCAGACCGGGCACGGGTCGTCGCTGTAGATATGCTTGGTGCCCAGGCCGTTGCAGGCCGGGCAGGCGCCGTACGGCGAGTTAAAGGAGAAGAGGCGTGGCTCTACCTCAGGGAAGGAAAATCCGTCGTAGGCGCACATGAACTTGGCCGATACCAGGCGCTCGCCGTGGGCGTCAACGACGCGCACCAAGCCCTCGGACTCCTGCAGCGCGCGCTCGACCGATTCGGACAGGCGCTCGATAGCCGCCTTCTTGTCGGTTTTAAATTCGCTCACCAGTATTTCGTCCACCAAAGCATCGATATCGTGCTTCTTGTGGCGCGCCAGCTCTACCCGCTCGCGCAGGTTGATTATCTTGCCGTCCACGCGGGCCTTTTCAAACCCTTTGCCGAGTAGGTCGTACAGCAGCTGGTAGTACTCGCCCTTGCGGCCGACCACCACCGGGGCGAAAATCGCTATCTTGTCGTCGTTAATATCGACACCCATGACTTTGCGCGCATTTTTAGGCGCCGCCTTGGTAACCCCTTCAATAATGCTCTCGATAATTTCCTGGTTGCTGTGCTTTTTTATCTCGCGTCCGCAGATAAGGCAGTGCGGATGCCCGACGCGCGCGTAGAGGATGCGCAAGTAGTCATAGATTTCCGTAATAGTTGCAACCGTCGAGCGCGGATTGTTGGAGCGGCTCTTCTGGTCGATCGAGATAGCCGGGGAAAGGCCGGTTATCTCCTCGACATCGGGCTTCTGCATCTGGCGGAGGAACTGGCGCGCGTACGCAGAAAGCGACTCGATATAGCGCCGCTGGCCTTCGGCAAAGATAGTATCGAACGCCAAGGACGATTTGCCCGAGCCCGAGAGGCCGGTAAAGACGACCATTTTGTCCCGCGGGATCTTAAGGTCGATGTTTTTAAGGTTGTGGGTCTTTGCCCCTTTGATATGTATGAAATTTTCCATAGGTTTTATTGCTTTTGTAGCTTACCGTAGAGCTCCTAAGAGCGGTACACAAATAAGCCGGGGACGCACAACGCCCCCTTGCATAGTGCAGGGGGTGGCGTATGTGTATCCACACTCTACCATAACGGCACAAAAAATGGGACTATACTAGGCTCATGAACAAAACATTCTTCATCAAGGTAGCGACCTGCATTTTTACCCTCGTAGGCTTGGTGCACTTGTATCGCGCGCTTAACGACCTGCCATTTGTCGTGGCAGGATGGGCCGTGCCAGTTGATTTGTCTTGGGCAGCGGGCGTCGTGCTGCTTTTGCTTGCATGGACCGGCTACCGCCACTGGAGATAATAAATTAGGCAGCAAGAGAAATTAAAAGCGCCCGACCGAAAGGAAGGGCGCTTTGTCGTTAGCTACCGCCTGGCGGTAGCGTCTCTTGTTGCGAGCGGAGCAAAAGTGAGAAACAGTAGCACCGCTGCTCCGAGATACACGGCCGTCATTGAAACCTCCCCTGTTGCTGTGCCGCTTAAGCGTATCAGTACCCTGTCTTGCGTCCAGGAAAGTTATGCACCTTTCAGCGGATATAAAAAAGCCCCGGTGCTCTCAATCGTTAATTCATATCAAATGAAAAAACGACAAGCACTCGGGGCTCTTGCGCGGCGCGATTCGCACGCTGCGCACAGAAACGGTAGCTCTTGGAAAGAACAAGTGAAGCGAAGTCGCACATTCCCAGCGGCACGGGGTGGTGGGGGGACAGGAACGCCGCGCCTCCGCTTCATTTTCTATAGTACTCCTTTCTTTGCTGTATGTCAAGCAGTAGCACAAGAGTCCGCAAATCTCTTTATTTCCTAGGCTTTTTTGCCGCCTCTTTGGAATCGCGCTGGGCGCGCTTGACCTTGCCCGCCTCTTCCCCGCGCAGGGCCGAGCGCTTTGCAGGCGCGCCGTTAGTGATGGTGTACATCTCGTCGCGCAGTATCGCCGCGGTCTCAAAGTCGAGATTCTTGACCGCTTCGGCCATCTGCTCGCGCTTTTCGGCAATAAATTTGCGCGGGTCTTTCTTATACAGATCCTGGTCAACGTCCAGCAATTGCTGCACGGCGCGGCCATGTTCCGTACGCAGCTCGTCGGTAATGTCCTTGATAGCCTTCTTGATAGTCGTGGGCGTGATGCCGTGCTTGGTGTTGTAGGCCACCTGTATCGCGCGGCGGCGGTTGGTCTCGCTAATGGCTTTCTTTAAGGACTCGGTTTCATTGTCGGCATACAAAATAACGCGGCCGCCCACATTGCGGGCCGCGCGGCCGATAGTCTGTATCAGCGAGGTCTCCGAGCGCAAAAAGCCCTCCTTGTCTGCGTCGAGTATGGCCACCAGCTCTACCTCCGGCAGGTCCAGGCCCTCGCGCAGCAGGTTAACGCCTACCAGTACGTCGTAAGTGCCCTTGCGCAGGTCGGTAAGGATCGTGATGCGGTCCAGGGTCTCGATGTCGCTATGGAGGTAGGCTGCCTTGTAGCCGCGCTCCTTGAGGAACTCAGACAGGTCTTCGGACATTTTCTTGGTGAGGGTGGTAATAAGCACGCGCGCGCCGCGGTCTATGACTTTCGTCGCCTCATCCAAGACATCCTGCACCTGGCCGAGCGTGCTGCCGGTGCCGGTTACGGGGCGCACGACAATCTCCGGGTCGATAAGGCCGGTCGGGCGGATGATCTGCTCGACTACATTCTCGCCGCTTTTCTCTTTCTCGTATTTGCCGGGGGTGGCCGAGGTGTATATCACCTGCCCTACCCTTTCTTCAAACTCTTCGAACTTCAGGGGGCGGTTATCGATAGCGCTGGGCAAGCGGAAGCCGTAGTCGATAAGGTTTGTCTTGCGCGCGCGGTCGCCCTCGTACATGCCGCCAATTTGCGAGACCGTTACGTGGCTCTCGTCGATAATAGTCAGAAAGTCGGGCGTGCCGTCCTTTTTGTGCGGGAAGTAGGCCAGCAAGGTGTAGGGCGGCTCGCCCGGCTTGCGACCGTCAAAGTGGCTCGAATAGTTCTCGATGCCGTTGCAGTAGCCCATCTCGCGGATGCGGGCCAGGTCGTAGTTGGTGCGGCGCTTCAGGCGCTCGGCCTCGAGCATCTTGCCCTGGCCCTCGAGCTTTGCCAGCTGGTCCTTAAGCTCGCTCTTGATGTGCTCGATTGCCTTCAGGCGCTCGTCCTCAGGGGTTACGTAGTGCTTGGCCGGAAATAAAAAGAGCGACGCGCCCGATTTGATCTCGCCGCGCGTGGTCGCATCTATAATGCGCACGTTGCCGATCTTATCGCCCTCGAAGTCCGCCTTGTATATCACCTTCTCGCCGGTGGGCATGATCTCTATAGAGTTGCCGAGCGCGCGGAACGTGCCCGGCTTGAGGTCGGCCGTGGTGCGCTCGAAGTAGATGTTTATCAGCTCGCGGATAAGCTCGGCCCGGGTCTTCTTGAGTCCGGCGCTAATTTCCAAGTGCACCTTGCGGTACTCATCCGGCGATCCTAGCGCGTAGATGCACGACACCGACGCCACAATAATGACGTCCTTGCGGGTAAGCAGGGCCTGGGTGCTGGCATGGCGCAGGCGGTCAATCTCCTCGTTGATCTGCGCCTCTTTCTCTATATAGGTGTCGCTGGTCGGGATGTAGGCCTCCGGCTGATAGTAGTCGTAGTAGGAAACAAAGTAGTGCACCGCCGCATCCGGAAAGAACTCGCGGTATTCCTGCGCCAGCTGCGCCGCCAGGGTCTTGTTGTGGGCAATGACGAGGGTCGGCTTGCCTATCTGCTCAATGACATTGGCGCCAGTAAAGGTCTTGCCCGAGCCAGTAACACCAAGCAGGGTCTGGTGCTTTTCTCCGCGCTTGATGCCGGCCACGAGGGATTCTATGGCCTTTGGCTGGTCGCCGGCAGGCTTGTGGGTAGATTTGATAGTAAAGACGGACATATAGACACTATAACCGAGGATAGCGAGGAAACAATAAATCAAATTTATTGAATTCCGAGCGTCGCAGGGTATATGAGACGTTTTACGTGCTCATATAGCAAATGCGGGCAAAAAAAGGCCGCCTGCGAGTTATGGGGTGCAAGCGGCCGCGGACCATTGCGGGCGGGGGCCCACGATCCGCACCGCAACCGTATCATTTTGCCTGGTATTTTTCCAGGAAGCTGTCGCGATACTGCTCGAAGGTGCCGTCTAGAATACTCTCGCGGATCTTTTTCGTGAGCTGAGTTAAGAAGTAGATGTTGTGCTGCGAAGCCAGGACCAAGCCCAGCATTTCTTTGGTACGGAAGAGGTGGTGCACGTAGGCGCGGCTGTAGTCGGTGCATGTCGGGCATTCGCAGCCCTCATCCAAGGGCCCCCAATCCTCCCGGTAAGCCGAGGCGGTAATCTGGTACTTCCCTGTTTTGGCATACACGCCGCCGGTGCGGCCGTTGCGCGTAGGCAAGACGCAGTCAAAGGTGTCGATGCCTGCAGCCACGCCAATAAAAATATCCTCAGGCTCGCCGATGCCTAAAAGGTGGCGCGGCTTTTCTTTGGGCAGCTCAGCATTTACCTTCTCCAATATTCCCAATATGTCCCACTTGCTGAACGAGCCGCCGATGCCGTAGCCGTCAAAATCCATGCTTGCGAGCTCGCGCGCGCTTTCAAGCCGCAAATCCTCAAAGCGCCCGCCCTGCACGATGCCATAGAGGCCCTGTGCCTGGTTTGCTTTAATATTCTGGCGGTGCGCCTTAAGGCTGCGCAGCGCCCAGCGATGCGTGCGGTCCATCGCCTCTTTCTGGTACTGATGCGGCTCGTTGGGCGCCGTGCATTCGTCGAAAGCGTAGATGATATCCGCGCCGAGCTTGTGCTGGATCTCAATGCTGCGCTCGGCCGTAAAGCGGTGCAGCGTGCCATCGACATGCGAGGTAAAGGAAACTCCTTCCTCGTCCACTATGGCCAGGCGGCCGTGGCTTGAGGCCAGCTCGGCGTCATAGACCGCAATCGCGTCCTCCCGCGCCGCTTGCTCGGGCAGGAACTTGGATAGCTTGACCCCGAACGCCGCGCCCAGGGAAAATACCTGGAAGCCGCCCGAGTCGGTCATGATCGGGCCTTTAAAATTCATAAACTTGTGTATGCCGCCCGCGCGGGCCACAAGATCCTCGCCGGGCGAGAGGTACAGGTGGTAGGTGTTGGCGATAATCCCCTGTACGCCCAGCTTGCCCCAGTTAGCCTGGTCGACGCCCTTGGCGGTCGCCTTGGTAGCGACAATGGTAAAGGACGGCGTCTGAATGTCGCCGTGCGGGGTACTCAAAACTCCCGCCCTCGCCATGGAGTTCGGGAGTTCTTTCTCTATAGTGAAGTTAATGGGACGCATGAATGATTACTATAACCGAGGATAGCGAGGGGAGAAAGCTTGCTTTCTCATTCCGAGCGGCGCAGGTTATATGCTTGCATATATAAAAAATGCGGGCCGCCCGATAGGGCGGCCCGTTCTTGGAGGCGTTGAGCAAAAAGCTCAGTGCTCGTGCTGCAAACGAGCATGGAAGATAAGTGCGGCAGTGTCGCCATCGATTTCGTTGATGCCAACATTGCAGTCGCAGGCGAGCAGATGCACATCCGCATCAACCAGCGCCTCAATATCCAGCAGCCCGCCGATCGTTCCGTCGGTGGCAACGCCCGCCTCGCTCAGAGCGGCGGCGATAGGTTCCAGGATCGTCCCTGCTATCGGCAAGGCTCGTACGTACGACTCGCCTTTTAATTCGATGTCGTGAAAGAGCCGGAATTTCCGGTCGGGATGCTCTTTGAAGAACTTCATCGCCGAGCGAAGCAGGTTGGCCCGCGACGGAATGGGAAGCGCGGCTGCCTCGAGAGCAGACACCTTCACTTGGTCGTTCATGGGAAAGAACTCCTCTAGGGTTTTGAGCTAGCATGCTGCCCTGCTCTTATGCCGACTATAACAAAACCCCGTCTTTTTACAACGGGATTTTGTATTCAGATATTTTTCTATTTTTTACTGCAAAGTGCCTTCCAAGTTAGGGACGCTCGGGCCCGGCGTGATACTGACCATCTCAACCTCGAAAATAAGAGTCGAGTTGCCCGGTATAGGGCCGTAGTCCTGGGCGCCGTACGCAAGGCCCGGAGGGACCAAGAGCAGGCGCTTGCCGCCAACCTGCATGCCCACGAGCCCCTGGTCCCAGCCCGGTATTACCTGTCCGGCACCCAAGGTAAAGCTGTACGGGGCCTTGCCGACCGAAGTGTCGAACACGGTGCCGTCTTGCAGGCGGCCGGTGTAGTTAACTGAAACCAAATCGCCCGGCGCGGCAGCGGGGCCGGTGCCCACCGTTTCATCCTGCATGAGGAGCTGCGAAGGGGCCTCTGCCTGCTGTGCCGGCTGCGGTGCGCTCGGCAACCCGAACGGAACGCCCAAGATAAAAAAGATGCCGACTACGATTAAGGTGACCGTAACGGCGATACTGACCTGCAAAGTGCGTTTAGACATAGGGCAACTATACCGCTCGACCAGCGGGACCACAACCGATACTATGGGGATATGGAGATACCGTTTTACCGGCAGGAAAACGAGGGGTATTGCGGCCCGGCCGTGCTGCAGATGGCGCTGGCGGCATTAGGAACGGATTTAAGCCAGAAAGAGCTGGCGGAGGAGGCGTATACGCCGCTCAATGACCCGGACCACGGCACGGAAGTTGCGGACATGGTGCGCGTATTGGAGGCCCATGGCGCGCGCGTACAGGCGCAAAACGGAACGGCCTTGGCTGATGTTGCTGCAGCGCTCGAGGCGGGAAAGATAGCAGTGATCGCTTTTACCGAGCGGCACTACGGCTGGGGCCACTACTCCATAATTAAAAAAATCGACGCGACTCACGTGCACTTGCTGGACCCCGATGAGGACAGCGGCGGAGAGCCAATGGCCCGCGAAGAATTTGAATCTCGGTGGCAGGACCCTAAGCACACCAAGACGGACCACTGGGCGGCCTTTGTCGGCGCTTAGTTCTTATTGATTCGGATGCTCCGGAAAGGCGATATTTGCCCGCTCTACTGCGGCAGCCTCTCCCACGTCTCCCTCGGAGGCGGACAGCGAAACGCTGGCGCTCTGCGAAGTCATTGCAGGGAGGAATTTGCTATTGGCGCCCAGAAGCAGTACGACCGCCAGGGCGGCTGCAATGCCCGGCAGCAGGAGGTCGGTAGGCTGGACCTGGATGCGGATAAAGAAGGTAAGCGCCAAGACGGTGATAAGCACCGCGGCGATAGTAGCGAGTATCCATGATGCGGCCGGGCCGGACTCGGTAAAGAGGTTTGCGGCAAAGCGCGTCGCAGACTGCATAAAAGATCCTGCGGGCGCGGGTCCTATTTCGGCGCCGGCTACGGGGTCGGTTGCCTCGGGCACGCTAGAAACCTGGGGACCGGCTGCGACTCCAGCCGCTGGCGAGGCAAAGAATTGCACGACGAAGGTCGCCATTTCCCCCTTGTACCGGCCTTCTGCGATACCGACGCCGATTTCCTGGTACTGCGCCTTAGCTATATTGGCGCGGTGCGTAGGCGACGCCATCCAGGCATCCACGACGTCTTTGGAGTCGTTAAACCTGACCGCCAGATTTTCTCCCGCGTATACGTAGTTATAGCCTTGCCGCTCGAACCATACCCACGGCTGCTCGCCGCTCGGAGTCACGTGGCTAAAGTATCCTTTGGACGCCATGTCTTGCGCCTTTGCCTGCGCTGCGGCGTTTAGGGTTTCGTTCTCGCGCAGTTCCCCGCGGCCCAGATCGGTGCGGGCTTCTTGGGTTATGCCGATAACGTCAGCGCGCACTACCGCCGCCAAAAATACATTGGGACCTTCTTTGAGCGCCGTGTGCCCGAGTATGACGCCCTCGCTTACGAGCGCCAAGCCTAAAAAGGCTACGAGCCAGTTGCGGCGCAGGATGTGCGGCCGGTGCGAGTTTCCGCGCCACGGCAAAAGATGGTTTTTAATGGTGCGCCAAAGCCGCATTACTCCCCTATCATACAGGCAAAAGCCCCGCTTGTGCGGGGCTTTTATGCACAGAATATGGAGAACGGGGCTTAATTGATGACCGCAACAGGCTTCGGCGCGTTAAGCTCGGCGCAGGTGATCTGGTTTATCTTCCACTGGGTGAGCTTGTATACCCAGCCGGTAGGCTCGGAGAGACCCCAAGGAGCGAGCACTTCGTCTGCGTACTGGGACTGGAATTTCTTGACGACGGCGTCGGTCTCAACTCCAAAGAGGCCGGTTACCGCAACGGTCGTGTTCATGTGTGCGCCTAGGAAGGTCTGGAGAAGCTTTACCTCCTCCGTGTCGTTCTTGCCGCCCATGCGCATGAAGGTGTAGAGCAACGGGGTGCTGCACACAGGGCCGATCTCGGCGCCGAGAACTTCTCCTACGCGGCTCGTATTGCGGTTGCGGCTGCCATTGCTGCGATTGGTTGAAGTAGTTACAACAACCGGTGCTTCCTCTGCTGCAATATAGGTGCGCGAGAGCGTGCTGGCAGCGGCGTTCTGGTTGCCGCTAAGATCGGCAAACTTATGCTCCTGAACAGTCGCGGAGGAAACGCTGCCGGTCGGCGTCATGATGAAGGTCCACACGGTTGGGCTTACGGCCGTAAAGTCGCTGATGATAGCGCTACTTGCATCGATGTCGCTCATCTCAAAACCGGTTACCGGCTCTGAAAAGGTGGCGGTAACGAAGGTCGAGGATTCGCTAGTCGGATTGGAGCTGGTGGCGCTCAAGACTACGGTCGGCACCGTGGTGTCCTGAGACTCAGGCGTTGCGTCGTACGTTACGGTGCACGGCGCGGTCCATTCGGACTTGTTGCCGTTAGCATCAACCGCACGGATCTTGATCGTGTAGAGGCCCTCCCCTTCGGTAAAGGCTCCCGTGCGAGACGTAACGGTCAGGCCAGTTTCAATGTACGGATTGAGATCGTTATGCAATCCCTGGGAGGTAACCCAGTACTCGTAGGTAACGGTGCCGGAGTCGTCGGTTGAGGCGCCCCAGTTGACCGTAACGGAGCTGCTGTTGGTAGTTGCGCCACAGGCAAGAGACGGCTCAGTGAGCGTAAGGGCGCCCGGCATGGTCGGATTTTCGTCTCCCGAGGAGGGGGTTGGCGAGGTCGTGAAGGAAAGGACGGAGCCCGGGTACCACGTACCGGCTACCTGTGCCCATGCGACAAAGTGGTACTGCGTACTAGCGGCAAGGCCGGACAGTGCATGGCTGAATGATCCGCCAGCTGGTGCGGCGCCGACGCCGGTCGGATGGTATGACCATCCGGACGGGAGCTGGCCGCTCGGGTCAACTGCGGCAGTCATAGGACCTGCGGAGGAAGCGCCCCACCAAAAGGAAGTGTTGCTTGCGGCGATAGGGCCATTGGCTCCATTAAGTGTTGCGCCATTGATGCCTACCGGATTGGCGGCATTAGTAGTAGCCGACGGGACCGCGGTCTCACCGGTGATACTGAAGGACAGTACCGAGCCCGGGTACCAGACGCCGCCTACCTGCGACCAGGCGACAAAGTAGTAGGTCGTGCCGGATGCAAGACCCGAGAGCGAGTGGCTAAACGTTGCGGCGGGTGCCGCTGCACCAAGGCCAGTCGGATGGTACGCCCATCCAGACGGGAGTTGGCCGCTCGGATCTGCCGCCTGGGTAAATGGGCCGGCATTTGTCGTACCCCACCAGAACGAGGTGTTCCCGGCAGCAACCGAGTTATTGGTTGCATTGAGAGTCGCATCGGTGGCAGTAACGCCGCTTGCTGCATTAGTGGTTACGCCGGGAGTTGCCGGAGGAGGAGTAGGGGCTGTGTCGAGCTTGACGCTCCAGATCGTGCTCCAGGCGCTCCAGTTGCCCGCTACATCGCGCGCGCGGACCTGCCAGTACCATACGCCATCCGGTGCACCCGTGGAATGGATTGTAGGATCGAGCAGAGTGCCCGAGGTCCATATCCCGCCGCCTACCAATATATCGTTGGCATCATGCGCCGAATCGAGCGATGAGTGGAACTCGTACGTAATGTTGCCCGGCTGGTCGTCGGTAGACTCCTGCCAAGTAAAGTCGAACTCGTTGGTGTTAAGCGTAGTGCCGTTTGCAGGGCTCGTAAGAACGGGAACGGACGGAGGCACCGTATCTGCGCTGTGGTAGGTTATCGGGCACGTATTGCTCCACGCCGAGGCATTGAACGATCCGTCGTCATTAAGATTGTTATTGTTGGCATCGTTAAATGCCATTACCTCGGTCAGGAAGGTGCCGCCGTCTTCGGCAGCGCCAAAGCTGAACCAATTGCCCATGCTCGGGCCGGTAAAGACCATATTGCTGATGACATTCCAATTCGCGCCATTGTCGGCGCTGACGCGGCGGATGTATTTGATATTGGATCCTGCGACCGTAGTCCAGCGCTGGTTGAGCGAGTTGCGGCTTTCAAGGATAGAAACGCCGGAAGGGTTGCAAGCGAGACTTATCGGGTCGGACTCAAGGTTGGCTGCCTCACCCTCTACGTTCCATCCCAAGAGCGTAGGCTTCTGGATCTGAGTCGGCTCGAAGTTAAAGGTCTTGGTGGTAAGCGTGGAGCCGTTAAGGGCACCAAAGACGAACTTGTCGATGTTCTCGGTGTAGCCGTCTGCGTACGGCTCGCCTACGCGAACACCGAGGAACGAATCGCCATCGAGTATCTCAGCATCGGGGTAATCAACGAGGATCTCATTCCAAGTCTTGAGGGTAGTGCCGGAGACGCCTGCCTCTGCCTGCGCGGTAGTCGGCCAGGTTGCGCCCGAGTAAGACCACTTGGCGGAGCCGTTCTGTATTGCATCCCACTCATTCCAAGAGTTCTGCACGACTGCCCCATTGTTGGCCGGGACGAAGACCAGGCGGCGCTGCCAGATATTAGAGCCGTCGAAGCTGACGTTGAAGTTGAGGTAGCCCGAGCGATTAGCGTCGCCGCCGTTACCTGCCGAAGGATTGTACGTGCTGTACTTGAGCGTCTTTATGGCCGAGAGCTGCACGCCGCCGAAGGCGTAGGTAGCGAGGTTGCGGCGCTCGGTTCCGGTAACGGAAACCTGTACGCTGCCGTCGCCCAAGCTGCCGGCAGGGCCGGAAACGAACGAGCCGAGCGCGTTGTTGATGGTGTCGTTCTCGTCGTTGTAGAAGAACCACTTGCCGGAATTATTATCGGCGGCGAGGAAGCGGTCAGTCTGCGTTTCGAGATCGGCAGCCCTAACTACAATCGTGCTGTTCTGGTTATTGATCGATGGTTGCGAAGTGGAAATATCGACATTATCGATAAGGAAGCCCTTGCCCGAGGTTGCCGGAGCAGCCGTGCCTGCAGTGCGGAAGAGGAGCGAGTCTACCGTGCGGGTCGGATTATGCTCGTCGTTGCGGAAGTAATTCTCCCAGCTGGTGCCCGTGTGCTTAAGAGCGCCGTCGATGTAGATCTTGACGACATCGTTGTTGGTGCCATCGACAAAGTCCATGACGAACTTGATCGTGTGGGCTGCGCGGGTGAGCGTAGCAACCGGCACGTCGACAAACGTCGCATCGTCGAAGAATACGTGGATGCCGTCTGTCTGATCCTCGAAGCGCAGGTAGCTCATGCGCGCGCCGTCGCCGCGGTCCGGAGAGACCGACATGACAAGGCCCGGCTGGTAAACGGCAGTTGCGACGCCGAGGTCAAACTGCGCCTCAAAGTGCGTTTTGCGGGTGCCGCCGGACTTGCCGCCGTTCTCAGCGCTCGTCTCTCCTGCCTCGTTGGCTACGGAGTACGAGTAGGTCTGGTCTGCAAACGAGCCCGAGGTAACTGCATTGGAGATGCGGAGCGTCTTGCAGCCAAAGTCGGTGTAGCCGTAAGTATTAGTAACAACCGCCTGGTCGAACGGACCAGTGGATGCCCAGCCGTGCTGGCCGTTAACCGAGCCCAAGGAGTAGCCGTCAAAAGTGGTGTCATCGGAAAGGTCGCACGCAGGCACCGGTACCGGCAAGAGCACGGAGGCCACCTGCTTGCTTATGGTGCCATTGTTGCCTACGGAAACCTGCTGGTTGCTGTAGAGGGCACCAGTTATATTGTTATTGTTTCCTATTGCAATGCCGAAGGCATCAGAGACATTACTCTTGGTGGAATACACTGTGCCGCTCCAAGCAACATTAGCACCGGTGGTAAAGGTGCCTTTTGTTTCGAGGTAGAAGTCCTGTGCAGTGCCACCAATAAGCGAGAGAGTGTTGTTGTCACCAACTACGACATTGTCGTTTGCAAAGATAACTACATCGCCACTGGTTACCGTGAGATTGATATGGACATTTGCGTGAGTAGTGATGGTATTGAAGACATACGTACCGGCTGAAAGGTTGAGGGTAGTATTGTCGTTGAGGAGAAGATTGCGGTAGGTGCCCGGAGCCAGCGTGAGGGTGCCGTTTACGGATACGGTGCGGTCGCCGGAAACAGAAGAGCTTGCAGTAAAGGAGTTGGCGGCAGGAAGAGTGACGGCAGGAGCATTTTGCACAAGGCCGCCGGTTGTGGTATTTCCGCCGACCGTGGTGGTCAGGCCAGAGCGGACGCCAGAGAAGTGTCCGTTGGCACCCAGATCAATCTTGCTATTGCCACCAGTAAGACCGCTGGATACATGCGCATTGTTGCCCAAGGCTGTATTCGCATTTGCCGCACTGCCGGCGCCAAACACTGCAAAATCACTAAACGTCTCTCCTGCTGCAAAAGCAGTGAGCGAAAGAGCGAGAGCGATACTAATTGCTGCAAAAAACGCAACGCCCGCGCCCAACCATCCTTTATAAGTAGTCATCTAAATAAATCCAAAGGTTTCCCTCTTTAAGCCCTTTATAAATGCCCTGAACTCCTCATCTAACTAGCGCATCTAGAATACAACACCCCTAGAACAAGCGCCACTATAACTGAGATGCAGCCAGTGTCACAGAACTACATGAAAAGTACATGAAGCAGACAGGTAAGAAACCCCTGAAAAGACCGGGTGCCGGCAAAAATGGGTGATACAGTTTAGGGCATGAGAAGCGCGACCGCTGCATTGGGCCTTTTACTGCTTCCCTCTTTGGCGTTTGGAGCCGGGTTTGCCAAGCAGTCCATATTTCTATCAAAAAGCTCGGTAACCGAGGGCGACACCGTGCTTATCCATGCGGTAGTCCAAAACGACCTCACGGCGAAATTCCCGGGCAACTTGGTTATAAAGGACGGCGAGACCAAAGTGGGCTCGGTGCCGGTCACGCTCGACCCGGGCGAGGCCCAGGCAGTCTCAGTTTCGTGGAAACCGAGTGCCGGCAGCCACAAGATTACGGCCGAGCTGCAGGACCAGGGCGGCACCGCTGTCGAGAGCGAGTCGGAGACCTTTGCGATTAAAGCAAAGCCCAAGCCGGTCGCTGCCACCAGCAGCAAGCCGAGCTCCCAGGCCGCCGCAGCGGTAGAGTCCTCGAGCGCCATACAAGAGCAGATAGGCAACCTCTCCCCCGCCGCAGAGGGTGTTGCAGCGCCGGTATTTAAGCTGGTGGATGGCAGCCGCGAGGCTATAGCCGATGTGCTCGACAGCCAGATAGCAAAGACCAAGCCCAAGGTAACCAAGATACCGATGCCCATGCAGGGCGAGGTCGAGGGCGCCCAGACGGTTAAAACGCCCGACCCGCAGGGCTGGGCGTCGTCTATCTTCTTTACCGTCTACTTTTATATATTGACCGTGCTGCGGTTTGTCGTCGGCTCGGCTGGGGTCTTCTATCCCCTGCTTGCTATTGTGTTCTTCTTTACCCTGTGGCGCATGTATAGGAGATTCAGGAGGGTCTAGAAAAAACAAGGTTGTCCGGAATGTTCGCAGGAGCGTCGGCGACGGAGATAGGAAAATTCATCAGCAGGGAATTTTCTGCGTTCCGGCAAACTTCGTTTTTACTAGGCCCTAATCTTTAGCGCACCAAGAACGTCGCGCGGGCGGTAACGGATACTTCCTTTTCTATAGTCGAGGTGTCGTAGCTGCCGTAATCCTCTACATTGGTCGAGTTGGGGGCCATAACCTGCACGACGCCGCTCGAGGAGGTCTTTATCTTGCCGACCGAGGAGCCGCCGCTCTTGGCGATTTCCTGCGCGCGAGTCTTGGCGTCCGTTATGGCCTCGCCCAGTAAGGAGACGCGCAGCTCCGGCAGCGTCGTTACGTAGTACTCGGGCTGGTGCGGGTTTATAGAGTAGCCGCGGGTTATAAGGGCCGTAACGTTCTGGGCGAGTCCCTGCACCTTCTCGACATCTTCCGAAGTAATCGTAATGTCCTGATGCACGCGGTAGCGGATCGGACCCCCATTGTTCTGGTAGCTCCAATCCTGGTCGCCGGTGATGGTATTGGTGACAATCGCCTCCTCTGCTATTCCCTGGGTTTTAAAATAGGCCTTAAGCGCAGTAGCATCGTTGCCAACCTGGCCGTACGCCGCCTGCAAGCCTTCCTGCATGGCCGAGCGGTATACCTCTATGGTCCACTTGGCCTGGTCTGCCTTTATAGAGGTCTTAGCCGAGCCGGTAACGGAAATAGTGTCGTCGCTGCCGCGTGCCGCCACGAACGCAGAGGAAAATATGATGCCGGTAAGCACCAAAGCCCCGCCCACGACGAGCGCGGCGGCAACGGACGGACGGTCTATAAAGTCCTTGAACATAGCGTAACTATACTCTCGGGGTGCGGTAGTGCAAAACGGAAGTTATGAACAGCGCCAGGGTAACCGTGGCTGATATGGCACAGAACTGGCACAAGGCGCCAATGAGCGTCAGCTGGATGTAGAAAATCGCCCATATAGAGTAGAGGACGCCAAAGCCGGTGTAAGCCAGGGCGCCCAGCCGCAAGCCGCGCGAGTTGGGGTCGATAGCCAGCAGCACCGAGAGCGCCAGCATGTAGCCGTAGTATGCCAGGCCGATGTAGGACCACGGCACGCCGAAGAATTTCGAGTACTCGCTGGTCAGTACTGTCTCGCAGCCACCGATGGCGCACGTGGGTATGAGGTTGAGGTACTGGAAATAGGAAAGGTAAAACACATCGCCCAAGCCGATAAGCGCGAGGGCTATCAGGATGAACGGGGCCAGCGGTGCACGGTTAGTATCCATTAGTTGAATCGTATCGTCGCGAGCAGATCCTGGAAGTCAGTCCTGATAGGGTCCGTGTCCTTCGCCCAGCCTGCCGTAAAGACGTACACCTGGCCGCCGCGCAGCAGTGCCACGGCATCGGTTTCGTACAGGCCCGAGTGGCGATAGGCCACTGCCGGCTCCCCGCCCACAACGACAGGCGTCAGCACTCCGTCGGAAGAAAGCGCGAAGTTAGACCGGCTATCGCTCCTTACCCAATCGGCAAGAGAAACTCCTTCGGCAATGGGGGCGCTCCACAGGGCAATGCTCGGCGGGCCCTCTCCGTTTTCCACGGGCTGGTAGCCCTCGGGCAAAAGGGCCACAACCTGGGCGCCGTCCTGGGCCAGGAGCTGCGTATCGTACCGGTCGGCCGCATAGTCAAACGACAAGCCGAAGCCGTTGGGCGCATAGGTTTCAATCTGCGCGCTTGGCGCGGCCGATACGCCGCCCGTGCCATCTAAGCGGCTTACCAGGTATTTAGAAAAGGCAAAATACGCACCACCCAAAATAACCGCGAGCACCAGCACTGTGATTATGAGGTTTCGGCTTGTCATAAAGATAATTATACAATATCACGCTCATCCTCCCTCCCCCGTACCTGATACTCATCATAGCCCATATAATGGGCGACCTCGTGCCATATCGTCTCGCGTATGGCGCGGCGCATGGCGACCTCGCCAGAAAGGCTGTATTTTGCCGCCAGCATTGCCGCTTCTTCCTCAAGCGGCAGCCGGTAGAGCGTAATAGTATCCGGCAAGGTCATCCCCTCGCCATAATGATTGCCGCGCGCCGTGTGCGGTATGCCGCGATAGAGGCCCAGCAGTGTTTCGCCTTCGCCCAAGCCTTCTTCTTTCCGCGTGGCCTCATCCGGCTTGTCCTCGGCCAAGAACACCACATTTTTTATGAGGTGGTGGAATTTCTCCGGCACCGCGCTCGGAAACTCCTCTCCTATCAGTTTTTCAAATTCTTCGCGGGACATGGAATAGGATGGGTAGCAAAACAAGGTTGACGGAGTGTCTGTAGATTCGACGGAATCGAGGCTAGGGAATTTTCAGCAGAAAATTCGCCCACTCCGGCAAGCTTCGTTTTACTACCCTACTTTAACAAACTCTTAAACTTCGCCTGCACTTTATCGACCTTGGGTGCTATTACCAGCTGGCAGTAGCTCGCGCCTTTGTGGTTCTCGTAATACTTCTTGTGGTAATCCTCGGCGACGTAAAACTCTACCAAGGGCTCCACCGAGGTCGCGATGGGCGTCTCTCCGTACTTGAGGCTTAGGTTCTTTATATAGTGCTCGGCCATGTCCATCTGCCGCACGGTCGTATAGAAGACCGCCGGGCGGTACTGCGGGCCGATGTCATTACCTTGCCCGTCCTGCTGCGTCGGGTCATGGCTCTCGAAATAGACCTGCAAAAGCTCAGGAAATGCGATATCGTCCGGATTGTAAATTACCCGCGCCGACTCCACGTACGGCGTCATGCCGGTTGAGACTTCTTCGTACGTTGGGCCACTCGAGCGCTTATGCACCGGCCCGGCATAGCCCGGATCAACACTCTCCACGCCTTTAATCATCCGGAATACGGCCTCGGTGCACCAAAAGCACCCGCCGCCAAAGACTATTGTTTCGCTCTCCATACTGTAATAGTATCCCACTAGACAATCCGCACCAAACAAGGAGACGACAAATGGAACCGGCCACTTCAGTAGCGCCCACTATCGCATGGGGCCTGCCCGCCCTGACGAAAAAACTGACCAGTCCGGAAGTTATTAGCGAAATCTGCGATACGATCTTTGCCGACCTGGCAAAGCTCCGCGACGAAGCCCGCCGTGTCGGCGCCGATACTATTGCAACTCGACACAACTACCCCGGCTCCAGCTTGCCCTATATCGCCCCGAGCGGCTGGGCCCGGCGGGATCGGAAAGAATGGTACCAAGGCTACTACATTGGCATAGGCCTGGATTGCAGCAAGACTTCCTCGCTCGGCTTTATGACTGGAAAAGTAGTCGATGAGCTCCGTAGGCGGCTGGAAGCCGCTCAAGAACAGTACTACCGCGAAGAACCCCGGGAAGTCCTAAGTATCGGCGGCGCAGTCCATATCCAGGGCGAGATATTCCAAACCAAGGACGGGATCTTCCAGGTCGAGCATACCCATTCCTGGTATGTGAAAATCAGATACGACTGATGCGCAGTCCAAGAACTATAACCGCCGGGCTAGCCCGGCGGTTTTTATTTATCCTTCAAATACTTCTTCCCTTTCAGTTTCTCCGGCAGATAGCTTTCCTTGTCGTACAGCTTATAGCCCTTGTGGTAGCCGATATCCTTCATGAGCTTAGTTGGCGCATTGCGGACCCGCATGGGTATTGGCAGGCTGCCCAACTTTTTAACATCATCTACCGCAGCAAAATAGGCGTCATAGCTCTTGCGCGACTTCTTAGACTCCGCCAGGTACGCCACGCCATGCGCCAGGTTTATGGCGCACTCGGGGTAGCCTATCTTTTCGCATGCCTCAAACACGGCATTAGCGACCACCAAAGCGGTCGGCTGCGCCAAGCCGATATCCTCCGAGGCAAATACCACCATGCGCCGCGCGATAAACAGCGGGTCCTCCCCCGCCTCCACCATCCGCGCCAGGTAATACAGCGCGGCATCGCCCTGGCTGGCGCGCATGCTTTTTATGAAGGCCGATATGGTGTTGTAGTGCTCCTCGCCCTTCTTGTCGTAGCGCAGGTGCGCCGACTGTATGGTTTCCTTAAGTGCATCGGTCGAGAGCTTGCCGTAGAGCTTGTGCGCGTTCTCGAGGACCGTAATGGCCTGGCGCGCATCGCCCTGCGCCATCTGCACCAGCCACTCCTTGGCTTCTTTGGCTATTTTTGCCTTTAGCTCTTTTGCGGCGCGATCGATAATACGGCCCATGTCCGCCTCGGTAAGCTCCTGCAGCACAAAGACGCGCGAGCGCGAAAGCAATGCTGAGATTATTTCAAACGAAGGGTTCTCAGTCGTAGCCCCCACCAAGGTTACGTCGCCGCGCTCGACAAATGGCAACAAGAAATCCTGCTGCGCCTTATTAAAGCGGTGTATCTCGTCGATAAATAAAATCTTGGGCCGGTCAAAGCCGAGCGTCGGCTTGTTGCGGCGATTGTCGCCCAGCACGTTCTTGATATCCTCCTTGCCCGAGTCGACCGCCGACAGCTCAAAAAAATCCGCATCGAGCGCATTGGCGTACATGCGCGCCAGGGTTGTCTTACCGCTCCCGGGCGGCCCCCACAATATAAAGGAGAAGAGCTCCTTCTTGTCCATGGCCATGCGCAAGGGCTTTCCCGCGCCTACCAGATGCTCCTGCCCCCAGAATTCCTCGAGGCTCGTGGGGCGTATTTTGGATGCCAGCGGTTCCATAGCTTAAGTGTACTCTTTTGGCGCAGCGCGGGTACACAAGTCAAAAAGCCCCGATCGGGGCTTTTTGACGCCCAGGGACGCAGCGGTTGACACTACTCTTCGCTGTCATTTTCGTCACCGGTGCGTCCGCCGCCGTGGCTATTCTGCCCGCCTACGCGGCCTGCGGCAACCGCCTTCTCCCTGTCGTTGGCGAAGTTGCCAGGGTTGTTGTCCTTGCCCTGCGACTTGCCGCCCTTAGAAGCGATAGCGCGGCGCTGCTCCTCGCTCATGCCGGCAAATCCGCGGCCGCCGCCCGATGAGCTTTGCTGCTCCATTTCGTCGAGCTCACCGGTAGGCTGTCCCTGCTCATCTTGTTCCTGTTGCATAAGCTTAGTTCGTTTAGCCTGGTAATCGCCCACTAAGCCATGCTAGCGCAAGCCGCCTGAACAAGAGGTTAAGGGCGGGAGTATTGGATTTTGCAATTTTTGGATAAGAAAAACCGCCCCATAAGGAGCGGTAGAATACTCGGCTGCATGGCCATTCGCGGCCGGAGCAGAGCTATTGACGGTAAAGCCTTCTAGGTCCAACTCCTGCGCAGCCGAGCCTTACTACTTTAACACTTGGGGAGTTTTGGGCAAATCGAGCTTGCCAAGCGCCTGCGAGTACGTGAGCCCCACCTTCTTGCCCGGATTAAATATATCGTGCGGGTCGAATATCTTCTTAATCTCTAGAAACAGCCCGTACATTTCGCGACCGAACATCTTCTCCACGTAGGGCGTGCGGATAAGCCCGTCGTTGTGCTCGCCGGATATGGAGCCGCTGTAGGAAATGACCAGGTCGTAGACCTTGTGCGAGAGCTCGTCTATTACGCGGGAGATAGTCGGGTCTTTGGGATCGATAAGCGGGATGATATGGAAATTGCCGTCGCCCACGTGCCCCGCGATAGTGTAGGTCAGCTGCGGATACTCGGCCATGAGCGCCTGCAGCTTCGGCAGGAACTCCGGCAAAGTCGCGGGCGGCACCACGAAGTCGTCTATGAAGGGCGCGGTGCGCTTGCCGCGGATTTTCTTGCGCAGCAGGTTGAAGCTCTCCCGGCGTACGGCCCAGTACTTGCGGGCCGCCTGCTCGGTCGCAGCCACCCGCACGGAAACGCGCGACTTGTTGTGCGCCACCTCGGCGGCAAGCTTCTGCGCCCGGCTCAGGGCCTCTTGCTGCGTGTCGCTCCTAAACTCCACCAGCAGCACCAGCTTGGGCACGCCGCCCGTCAGCGCCATCCACAGCTCGGGCAAAAACGAGAGGCCTATAGAGAAGAGTCCTGCCTTCATCTGCGAAGCAAGCTCGGGCAGGTATTTGATAGCAATGGAGAAGGTGTGGTCGTCGTACGACTCGAAGCTGTCGGGCTGATACTTGAGCACCTCCGGCACCAGCTCGCCCAACTGAGAGAGATCACTGACGAAAATAACCGCCATGGAGGAGTACGGCTTGGGGTGCACGAGGCCGAACTTTATTTTAGTGACAATGCCCAAGGTCCCCTGCGAGCCGACCATGAGCCGGGCAAGGTCCAGGGAGTTTTTGCCGTCGCCCATGTCCCACAGGGCATAGCCGGAGGAATTCTTTTCCACCTTGGGCTTATGGGCCTCTATGATTTTTGCATACGCCGGGTTGGATAGCAGCAGGGAAACCTGGCGGTACAGGTCGCCCTCAAAGCCGGGCTCCTGAAGCTTTTGCGCCAGTGCGTCGCCTTCCAATTTCTTAAGGCTGTGGACCTGCCCGTCGGCCAGCACGACCTCCAGTTCGCGCACATAGCGGGCGGTCTTGCCGTACTTGAGGTTCTTCTCGCCGCCGGAATTGTTGCCCACCATGCCGCCCACAGTATTGAGCTCGCGGCTGGCGGTATAGCTCGGGAGTTCCAGGTCTTTCTTCTTGGTCTCCTTATCAAAATCCCTGAAAAACATGCCGGGCTCGACTACCGCCTCTTCCCCTTCCAAAGACACTAATTTATTTAAATGAGCTACCGTATCGAGCACGATGGAGGTCGTCAGCGGGCCGCCGGACATGTCGGTCCCGGCCGCGCGCGGCGTGATATGCAGGTCGAGCTTGTGGTTTTCCTGCTTTTTGACCGCAACGTAGCGCACCAAGGACGCGACGTCGGCAGCATCCAAGGGACGGACCACCGCCTGCGGGGTCACCTTAAAGAGGCTCGCGTCGCGCGAGGCAACGTCGAGAGTAGCGGCGTCGTCGAGGACTTCGCCGCGCACGACTTTTTTGAGCTCCTGCGCCAATGACATTGTCTTAATTTTAGCATGCAAAAAGCCCCGGGCTTTTGCCGGAGCTTTTGCTCTTCGCTCTGCTAGGCAATAGAAGCACGTTCGTCTTATATCGCCGTCACTCGCTCGGATACATAAAGTAGGACTTTTGCTCCTCGCTTCGCTAGGCGATTGGGTTGCGGCCCTGGATGAGCCGGATAAGCACCATGACGATAGCGATAACCAGAAGGATATGGATGAATCCGTTGATGGTCGCGCCCGTGACAAGGCCCAGGAACCACAAAACAAGCAGGATGGCTGCGATGGTTACAAGCATATGTGAAATGATTAAGGATTAATGCGTTTACCCTACCATTCAAGCGCGACTAGCCTGTAGTCAGTATGAAGCACTGACGGACAAGAGCGCGGCGGCGGACCAGGCCTGGATGCGGCAGGCGCCACCCTGCCCGCTCGTATGGACATACTCCTTAAAGCCGTGCCGGTACCCAAAGAGCTCTATAGGGGTCTTGAAGTGCTCGTACGCGCGGCGCAGGGCCTCCCGCACGCGCCGCGCGTCCTCGCTAAAGCCGAAGTTTTGAAGCCCTTCGGCGAGCATTGCCGTATCGTGCGGCCATATCGACCCGTTGTGGTAGGACACCGGGTCAAAGCGCGGCGAGCGGCTGCTGAGCGTGCGGATGCCGGCCTGCGGCACGAACATATCGCGGCTCATGAGCCGGTTGCGCAGATGCGTCATATGCTCCTGGTCCAAAATAGCCTCGCCTTGGTAAGCCGCCCAAAGCACGTGCCCGACACTCGACCGTTCGGCAGTCAGGGGCATGCCTTTGCCGTCGAGCGCAAAAGCGAGGCTTGTCGAGCGCGGACCCTTGCGCACGAATGCCTCGTTAAATCTTTCCTTGAGATCCGCCGCGCGGGCGCGGTACCGGGCAGCCAGGGCACGGTCATCCTCGTTATCGAGCGCCCCGAAATAATCCGCCCATGCACGCAGCGCCGCCCATGCGTAGGCCTGCACCTCTACGGGAGCTATGGGATACGGCGGGCGCTCGGCCCGGTCTTCGTAAAAAACGGACTCCGTGCTGTCCATCCAGCTCTGCACCGACAACCCGCCGAATGTGCGTTCCGGATGGAGCGAGTAGTCCAAAAACCCGTCGCCGTTGCTGTCGCCCCACTCCAGTATCCAGGCAAGCCCGGCGCGGACATTGGGCAAAAGCGATATGACAAACGAGCGATCCTTCGAAAGCCTCGAATACTCCCCTACTGCCATCAGGAACAGCGGAGTCGAGTCGACGCTGTCATAATTGCGCATCTCTCCGGTGGGATAAATAAACCAGGGGCTCTCCGAAAGCGCAGTGAGATGCCCGTGATTGTCCGGCCGGAATTCGTGGATAATCTTGCCCGGCTGCTCGCCGCTTTCTATCTGGTGCGAGCGCCCCTGCAGGTTGCCGAGCGTGCGCAGCACCTTTTCCACGAGGTTCAGGAAGTACTCGTCATGCGTGCGCTCGTAGGCTTTGAGGAGCCCGAGCGCGGTTATGAGGGAGTCGCGGCCGAATATGCAGCCGTATGCCTCGCCGCGGCTCGAGGCCAATATGCCCTCGTCGGTCTCAAGCTCCCGTATCGATTTAAGCCCGAGCTCCCAAAGCGGGTCATTGTGCTGCATAGGTTCATTTTCCCAAAAGAAACATGAAGGGCAAGGGTATTAGCTGTCGGCCTCATCTCCGAGAAGCTTCCGGTATATCGCCTCGTATCCGTCCGCCATGCGGCTTACATTGAAATTTTGCAGGGCGTGCTCGCGGCATGCGGCGCGGCTTATGGTGCCTATGTTATGGAGCGCGTCTATCATCCCCTCCACGTCCTCGACCACGAAGCCGGTTACGCCGGTCTTGATTATTTCCGGTATGGCGCCCCGGTTAAAGGCAATGACCGGGCAACCGCAGGCCATGGCCTCGATCAGAGTAAGGCCGAACGGCTCGCGGAATACGACCGGATGCAAAAAGGCGCTCGCGCGCGACATAAGCCGGTTGCGCTCCTCTTCGTCTACCTCGCCCACCCACTTGATGCGCTCACTGAGCCGCGGCTCTATGTATTGCTTGAAGTACGGCAGGTCGATCGGCTCTACCTTGGCCGCGAGTATGAGCGGAATATCCAAGACCTGGGCCACGTCGACCGCATACTGCACGCCCTTGTCCGCGGCAATGCGGCCGACATACAGCAAGTAGCCGTCGTGCTCGGCACTGAAGGGGTAGTGTTCCATGGACAGGCCGTGGTGCACCGTCCCCGCATGATTTATGTTGGGCAGCGGATAGAGCTGCGACTGCGATACGGTAACGATATTGGGTCCGCGCAGAAGCTCAAACAGCTTGCGGTTCTCGCCGGTAAAGGGTCCGTGCACGGTGGCCACGACCGGCGTTGTCGCCAGATTGGCGATCGGTATCGAAAGGGGCGCCATATGGTCGTGGATAATATCAAACTCGTCCTGCAGCTCGTAAGCCACGCCCATATGGAGCATGGTCAGGTCGTTGGTGCCGTACAGATCATTGAACTTTGCCTCGCGCAGCGCGCGCGGGTATACGCTTTCAAGCCGCGCCTGGGTCTGCGAGTCGCCCGAAGCGAAGAGCGTTACCTCATGGCCGCGGCGCACTAGCTCTTCGGTTAGGGCATGCACAACACGCTCAGTGCCGCCGTATTTCTTCGGCGGCACGCGCTCTGCCAGGGGGGCGATTTGGGCAATTTTCATTGCCCAGTAAGAGTAACGGCTATGAATGAAGCGCTCCTGAAGGGGCCAGATTACAGCTCGTTGCGCTGCACGAAAGCGCCGCGCGACACGACCGTGCCGTCAGGATTAAGCTGTACGTCGCCTTCCTTAAGCACCAGCTTGCCTCCCTCGCTAAAGATGCCCACCTCCTTGCCTACTCCCTCGCGCGCGCATATGACGCCCGAGACTTCGCCGGAAAGAAGCGGCGTCGTGGTGGCGCCCACAAGCGCGCAGGTGCCACGGTAGCCGCCCACCTCTACGTCAACGCCCGCCACCGTAAGGAACACACGGGTCGTGGTGCCTTGGCTGTCCGGATCGATCCCCTGATCCACCAGCTTCCACTGGAGCTGCTCGACTACGATCGGGTCCACCTTCTGGGCATTGAGATGGCTAACCAGCATCCATGCGCCCAAAACGGCTGCGAGCACCAAGAGCACGACTACCGCGTATTTTTTATCCATCATATAGTGCTAGTATACCAAAATGCGTATAAACAAGTACCTCGCCGATCAGGGCCTGTGCACCCGCCGGGAGGCCGACCGCTACATAGCCCAGGGCCTGGTCTACATAAACGGCACCAGGGCCGAATTGGGCTCCCAAGTCCAAGAAGGCGATACCGTGGAGACGCGGCTGCCGGAAATGCATTACCGCTACTATGCCTACAACAAGCCCAAGGGCGTCGTTACCCACTCGCCCCAGGACGGGCAGAAAGGCATCCAAGACGTTGCGGGCCTGTCCGGCGTCTCCCCTATGGGCCGGCTCGACAAGGAATCCCATGGCCTCATAATTTTGACCGACGACGGCCGCATCACCGAGCGGCTTTTGGGCCCCGACCGCGCGCACGAAAAAGAGTACATGGTGGAAACCCGCGAGCACCTGCCGCCGAGCTTTAAGAAGCGCATGGAGCAGGGCGTCAACATAGAAGGCTACACGACCAAGCCCGCCAAAGTTAAGCTCTTAAGCGACACCAAATTCTCTATTATTCTTACCGAAGGCAAGAAGCACCAGATACGCCGCATGTGCGCCGCGTGGGGCTATACCATAGCCGACCTCAAACGCACCCGGGTCATGAATGTAAAATTGCACCCGCTGCAGTCCGGCCAATTCCGCGCCATCAAGGGCCTAGAGCTCAAGGAGTTTTTGCAGTCGTTGGGTCTTTCCAACTAATCACGCGCTGCTGCCCGCAACATAGCCGGTGGTCCAGCACAGCTGCAGGCTGTAGCCGCCCGAGGGCCGATCTATATTGATCATGTCGCCTATGATAAAGAGGCCGGCTACCTTGCGCGACTCCATAGTTTTAAAATTGATCTCTTCCGGCACTACCCCGCCGGAGGACACGACCGCCTTATCCTTACCCAAGAGGCCCTTCACCTTGAGCGGGACCGACTTGATAAGCTCGATGAGCTTGATGCGCTCCTCGTGCCGGACGCTGTGGTTAGGCGTGTCGCCCGATATGCCTGCAATCTCGAGGACCGCCGGCACCAATGCGGACGGGATAAGCTTGCCGAGGGCATTCTTTAATTTCTTGTTGCTCTCGGCAATCAAGAGCGCCTGCAGCTTTTCCTTGAGCATCGCATAATCGAGCGCAGGCAGGAGGTCGAGCATGATAGTCACTTCCCCGTATTGCAGCAGCTCGCCCACATCGCGGCTCATGTTAAGGACCGTAGGGCCGCTTACGCCCACGTGGGTAAATAGGAGCTTTCCTTTCTGCATCTGCTGCTTTACCCCGTCCTGATACACTGTGAGCTTTATGTCGGGGAGCGTCACGCCGGCAATCTTTTTAGCCCACCCGTCATGAAGGGCAAGCGGCACCAGCGCTGCATTATTATCGACCACCTTGTGACCCAAGCTTCTAAGCCAGGCAAAGCCTTCGCCGGTCGAGCCCGTCTCGGGCCGCGAGGTGCCGCCCGTGGCAACAATGCAGGAGCGGGCCGCTACCCACGAGTTGTCGCTCAATCGCACCTGCAGGAGCCCGCTGGCACGGTCTTGCACTATGCCCGACACCGGCTTGCCCTGCACCACCTCGACGCCCCCCTTCTTTACGTAAGCGTTCAATACGTCCCACACCGATTGGGCCCTGTTGGATACGGGAAACATCCGCCCCTCGGCCTCCTCGCGGACCATGAGCTTCCGGTCGCTAAAAAATTTCAGCGCGTCTACGACGCCAAACTGCGAAAATGCCGAATATAAAAATTGCTCGGCGCCCTTGTATTTGGGCAGCAAAGTCCTGGGGTCCGGCTTGTGGTTGGTGATATTGCAGCGCCCGCCGCCGGTAATAAGCAGCTTCTTGCCGAGCGACTGGTTCTTCTCCAGCAGCAAAACCGTGCGGCCCCGCTCGGCGGCCCGGCCCGCCGCGAGCATGCCGGAGGCACCCCCTCCCACGACTACCACGTCCCAAATAGCTCCTGTAGTGAGTTTTTGCTTCATTAAAATGAATATGAAAATACCGGCGCAAGGCCGGTAGGTTCATTAGGCTGCGGCCTCCTCGGACGGGGCTGCGGTCTCCTCTGCGGGGGTGGCCTCTACGACCTCCTCTGCCGGCATCTCTGCGGGCTTGTTTTCATCTTCCATATATAGTTGAAAGTTATCTTGCGGATAAAGCGACCGAGCCTCTAGCCTAGCACATCGAAGCCATAAGCGGTACCTAGGGCTTCATGCCTCCTACATACAGCAAAATCGCCCCGGTTTCCCGGGGCGATTTTGAGCGCGCTAGGCGCGGCTTACGTTGACGGCGTTAGGTCCCTTAGGGCCCTCCGCTACCTCAAAGTTCACCGTATCGCCCTGGCGAAGCTCGTCGAAGGTTACTCCGACAAGGTCCTTAGAGTGAAAGAAGAGATCCTTGGCCTCGCCCTCGCGGGAGATAAAGCCAAAGCCGCGGTCCGTCAATGTTTTTATAGTTCCAGTCATGTTTTTTGTTGTTGTTGTTCTCGAAACTCCGACCCTTGTTTCTTAATCACCAGTATACCACACCCCTTCCTAATCTCCTAAGGGTCTTGGGTGGGGATAGGATATGCCCTACTTTGTCCTGACCAGGGCCAGCTTTTGCGCCCTGGTCCACGACTTAATCTCGGCCTCCCGGCGCGATGCAGTGCTCCGATTGAGCTTGCGCTCCGTATAGACGATTTTGCCCGCGCGCCTGGCGCGCGTGTACTTGGCGCCCCGTCCAGCCTTATGCTCGGCAAGCCGGCGCGCCACATCGGTCGTAATGCCAGTATAGAGGCTCTTGTCCGCGCACTCTACTATATAAACAAAGTACATGGCTTAGGAAATCGGTATCTGCTCGCCCAGGAATTTAGGGATCCGGTGCACGATTAAGTCGAGCACTGCCTTGACCCGGGCCAGGGACTCGCGCACCTGGTTGCGCGGCAAGAGATGCACGTTGTCGGCCCGCAGGCCTACCGCATCTATGCCCAAGGTCCGGGCAATAAAGATCGATCGCGGCAGATGGAAGGACTGTGTGGCAATGACAGCCGACTCTACCTTGAATATCTCGTGCGCCCGGTACATCGTGCTGTAGGTATCGAAGCCCGCATGGTCAAGGTAGATGTCTTCCTCGGGCACGCCCCGGCTCAAGAGGTATTTGCGCGCCGGGTCCACCTCGTTGTGCTCGACCGTGCTGTTGTCGCCCGAAACGAGAATCTTCTGCGCTTTGCCCGCCTGATACAAAGCCACGGCCGCATTGGCGCGGTCCATGAATACTGCCGAGAGGGCGCCGCTGCGCAAAATTGCGGCACCAGGAACGATGGCAACCGTCCGCTCGGGCACCGAGCCCACATCGGCGTACATATGGCGCTGCTCGCCCCAGACCATGCCGGCATTAATAACGGCAGTGCAGACCGCAACCGCCGCTGCGGCCGCCGTAACCCAAAAAAGTAACCGCTTAAGCATTAGGCTTGGTCGTATGCGTTCTGAAGCGCCTGCATGTCCAGCTTCTTCATCGGCATGAAAGCGTTGATGACTGCCTGCGACTTCTTAGGATCAGGGTCGGTCATAAGCTTGCCCATAAGGTCCCCCGGCGTTATCTGCCAGGAAAGCCCGAACTTGTCCTTGCACCAGCCGCATTGCTCGTTTTCAGGATGCGCGGAGAGCTTGGACCAGAAGTAGTCTATCTCTTCCTGGGTCTTGCAGTCGACCAGGAGCGACACCGCCTCGTTGAACTTGAATACCGGTCCGCCGTCGAGCCCCATAAAGCGCTGGCCCGCCAGCTCGAACACGCCGGTAAGCACTTTGCCTTCCATGCCGGCCATAGGGCCCTCGGTTATACCGCCCGGATAGCGCGTCATGCTCAGCACCTTTGACTCGCTCTCCTTGCCCGGCGCACCGTTAAATACGTCTACATAAAAAGTAATGGCTTCCTCGGCGCTCTTATCAAACCACAAATGCGGGGTGATTTTTTGCATGCCTTTATTATACCCGAAGCAAGGGAGAGAGATAAAGTGCGGCCTTTTAAGCGCTACTCGTGGTGATACTTGCCGCCGGACAGTATTGAGGAGGCGCGATAGAGCTGCTCGGCCACCATGAGCCGCACCAGCATATGCGGAAACACCAGGGATGAAAGCTTGAGCGTTGTCTCGGCGCGCGTGGCAACTTTATCGCTCACGCCGAACGCCCCGCCAATAATGACTACCAGCCGCTTGCTGCCTGCCTGCATCTGCTTGTCCAGAAGTCTTGCCAGGCCCGGGGTATCGATATCGCGGCCGCGCTCGTCTAAAAGCACCACGCAGTCGCCGTCTTTAAGGAGCTTCAGTATCGCGGCGCCCTCGGTTTCCTTGTCGCTTGCGCGCGGGTGGGCCCACTCGAGGGGAAAGCTCTTGGAAAGCCGCTTCTGGTATTCGGCAATGCCGTCGGCAACCATCGCGTCATGCGCCTTGCCGGGCGAGATAATGAGGACTTTCATGGGCTGCTAGGCCGAGGCGCGCGCGTAAATGGAGAGGAGTGCCAGGAAAAGGCTCGAGCAGAGCGGCCCCAGGAAAAGTCCCGCGGGCCCGAACAAGGCGACTCCGCCAAGCACGGAAAAGAGAACCATGAGCGGATGCAGGCGGGCGCGGTTACCGACCAGCTTCGGGCCCAGGAAATTATCGATAAGCCCCACGGCAAGGACCGCCCACAGCAAGAGCCCTAGGGCCGGCCCCAGGGCGCCAGTAATAAGCAAATATAGAGCTGCAGGAACCAAGACGAGCGCCGTGCCCAAGCCCGGCACCAGGGCGGCCAGGCCCGCTGCAAGCCCCCAGAGGACCGGGCTCGGGACGCCGAACAGGTACAGCCCTAGGCCCGAGAGCGCTCCCTGCAAGAACGCCAGCGTCAGGTTGCCCTTTACTATCCCGCCTACGGCCTGCTCGAGGCGGTCGAGAATAGTGTTGTCATCGCTGTCAGTAAGAGGACTGAGACTTATGAGCCTGGCTCGCAGATCCGCTCCGTCGCGCAGCATGTAAAAGAGCGCAATGAGGAATATAAAAAGACTGAAGAGGGTCTGGGTCAGGCCGGAAAACAGCGCGCCGCCATTAGCCACTATCCACGACACGGCTCCCTTTGCGTACGTGTCGACCGAACTGGCCAGTACGCCGGAAAATCGCTCGGTGCCGGGGATATAGCGCTCGGCGAGCGCCTGACCGTATGCCACGACTTGGTTGAAATACGTCGTTCCGCTTCCATCTGAAAGCGTTGTGGCAAGCTGCCGCGCCTCTTCAACAATCCTGACGCCAATCAGCGCGAGGGGGACCATCACGCACACCAATGCGAGCAGTATCGTGATGAGGGCTGCGCTTGCGGGCCAGCCCTTTATCTTCCTCAGCAGAAAGAGGTAGACCGGCCGCAGCACGACGGCAAAAATAGCCGCAAGCGAAAGCGGCACCAAAAAGGGCTTGAATATCAGAAAGACCAGCACGGCGGCACCCACCAGGATGCTTAAGAGAAAGTAGGGCCGGATGGCGTCTGCGTTCATAGCGTGCAGTATATACCAATTAGATAACCCTGCGATCTTCTATCGCACCCTGCTCAATCTCCGCGATAGCCTCGGGCGTCGGAGCAGTTTTGCGGGCAAAGTGCGTAAGCTCCTTTTGCTTGCTGAGCTCATCCTCGAGCCGGGCATTTTCCTTCCTGAGCTTGCGGTACTTAAAATAGCCGCTGACGCTCTCCGGAAGCACTATAAGAAAGGCGATGAGTATGCCGGCAAACGTAGCCACGAGCAGGATTAATGAGAGAGATCCCTCAAGCTGCCAGTTAAAGAAGGAAACCGTCACCAAAGCGGCATTTTGCAGCGCGAAAATAACTACTAACCCCCCGAGTAAAATGCCGACTACAAAAAATATGAATACAAACATAGCATTACTATACCCTATCGCTATAAATACCTGCTTATCTCCTCAGCGGCCTCCTGTGCCACCTCCTGGTCCTGGTCCCGCACGAGCCCCTGCTGCATTTTAAGCAGCACCCCGTGTATTTCCTCGACGCTGTACCCTTTTGCCCGCAGAAGTTCCGCCTCTTTTAAAAGCACATTGTCCTCCGGAGTGCTTTTCCGGAGCGCCGCGTCGAATAGTTTTGAAAATGGATGCGCCATGCGGCTTGGCCTTTTATTGTACCTGCAGGTAGTAGTCGGTGCTACCGTAGAGCGTATAGTCGTAGCCTTCCTGGCTTGCCGGCGCGGCATACACTTTTGCGGTCGAGCCGATTTCCTTTTCAACATCACCGATCGATTCTACGCCCTTAAGCGTGCCCAGAGGCGGAGGACTGATGCGCATGCCGGAGGCCACTATTACCTTCTTGCCATCGACGGTTATCGAGCATACCCCGTCAAAAAAGCACGAGGTATCCACGGCCGATATTTTGCCGGTAAAGGTTACTGCCGCTTGCGGCTTGGTGCCCAAGTCAGCCTCCACAGAGGCCCGGGTCTTGGGGCCAAAGTAGCCCACTGCCGGAGTTATGCCGCGCGCAGCCTGGTATTCAGCAAGCGCGGCGCGGGTAAGCGGCCCGAAGTAG
This sequence comes from Candidatus Adlerbacteria bacterium, assembly GCA_028286685.1. Taxonomy (GTDB): domain Bacteria; phylum Patescibacteriota; class Minisyncoccia; order Phycocordibacterales; family SBAW01; genus GWA1-54-10. The sequence continues at coordinate 165,986 of JAQBRA010000004.1, forward strand.
CCGGTTGCACCCACTGCCGCAAGCGCCTGCGCCGAGGCGCCCGCCTTCTGCGAAATCAGGTGCTGCTGCAGCCACACTACGTCCTCGCTGCGCATGCCTGCCCAGAGGTCCTGCTGCGGCACTGGGGTGGTTTCTGTTTTGCATTCGCCCTCGTACAAGAGCGTCGCCTGGTCCGCGCCCAGCATGCAGGAGTTGCCGTAGGTTTTGGCGGTGCCGTCTTGGCTTTGGCCGCACACCGGCGCGTACTGCATGGTGCACATAGTAGGCTCGGCCGCAGTGGCAATCTGGAAAGATACGGCAAACAGCAGCACGGGCATGAGGGCAAAAATTAGTTTTTTCATATGCTTTTGTTCTGTACAGATTATGACGTCCCGCTTGGCACCCTCTTACACCTTACGATTAAAAAGCACCCCCTCAGGGGCTTTTCAAAACGGCCGGACCCGTACGCGGCTGCCCTAGTTTCCGGAAAATCCGGGGATATTGAAGATGCCGACAGCAAGGTCTGCCCAGATGATAAGAAGTGCTGCCAGGAATACTCCGCCCAAGATCAGCCGGTTCCTGGCGCTTCCAACCTTCCTGGCAGCAAACTCATAGGCAAGGCCGGTCCCGAGCAGGAGGATGCCGATCGTTATGAAATCGGTTAGATCCCAATCCACTTCATGGGTAAACTGCATCGCTATCAAAGGTACTGCCAAGATGGCCGCGGTCCCGAGTACGATGCCCATAATTCTTTTATTTTCCATAGATAGTCTCATGTGTTTCTATAATCCCCTCCTTCGGGTGCGCTTATATAACCGCCGGCCCTGGAGGAAAGTTACCTGATTGAAAAAAGCAGCGCGTACGAACTGATGCCTACTTGCTTAGCAGTTCCAGCAATTTAGTCGTGGTATTCCAGTTGCGGATAGTCATAGACTTGTAGGGCAGCGTCCCGACGATTTTACTAAGCCGGCTTTTGGTCCGCAGGGAGCTAAGCCGCTGCGAATAAATCACGCCAGTGCCCGGCCACACCGAATCCACCCCTTCCTTGGGGCTGAATACGGCCATGGCCGGGGTAACAGCAATGTCCATGAGAAAGATCGCGTCGCTGTGGTATTTCTTGGGCTGCTCGCCGAAGCCTTTGGGCTTTTTGTCGACCATGGCCTTAAGCTGGCGGCGGCTCAGTACCAGGACCTTAATAAGCGCGCTGTCGAGCTTAAAGGCCTTGGGCAGGACTTTCTCTATCTTATCTTTTATAAAATCGGGCTTTTTGTCGGACTTCAATAGTACGTTGCCGCTGGCGATATAGGTCGAGACATCAGAAAAGCCCATTTCTTCCAGGCACTTCCTCAATGCCGCCATTGATACCTTATTTTTCCCGCCGACATTGATGCCGCGCAGAAGCACTGCGTACGTATTCATTTATTTTGATTTTTTAGAACGCCTGTCGAGCACCGCCCGAATCGAGGGGCTTACCGGCTTATCCGCCCGGTGGATGCAGCCTATCCAGCAGCACGGCCGGCGCATGCCGGAGCCAAGCTTCGAGGTCGCCTTCCTTATCCTAATATCTCTGGTTTCCGCCTTTTTGCCGGATATAACCCAACATATCCACTCTTGGCGCGCCAAGGGCGTAATGCTTTCCCACACGGCATGCGCCGCCTTGTTTGAGGCAACGGCCTGGCGCAGATCTGCGGGCATGGCGTGCATGCCTCTAGTGTACCAAAGCAATGCCCAGCCTTCAGCAATTCCAGCAGCCTTGTTGCCGGCCTTATTGCTTCCGCAAAATCTTCTCCATTGCCCTTCCCTTTGCCAACTCGTCGATCAGCTTGTCCAAGTAGCGAATTCCCTGCATGGTCGGCTCCTTGATGTCTTCCACTCGGACGCCACACACCACGCCGCTGATCAGAGTCCGCGACGGATTGAGCTTGGGAGCTTCCGCAAGAAAGGTTTCGAAGTCCGTCTGTTTTTTCAGGTGCGCTTTTAACCCTTCCTGGCTGTATCCTGTCAGCCAGCGGATGACTTCATCGACTTCTTTTTTCGTGCGTCCTTTTTTCTCTGCCTTGGCCACATACAGCGGATAGACGCTTGCGAAGCTCATTCTATAGATCCGATGGCTTGTAGTATTCATGGTAAGTAGCGGGTATCCGGGACAATGCTAGAACCTTACTTAGATGCTATCGGATTTTATATCCACGGCTTTTTGCAAAATCCGTTCAAGCACTGACGCCGCAGCGGCGGTTATGGCAGAGGCGATAATTATAAGAAGGCTTATGGCAACGCCGCCCGCGATATCGTCGCCAGGCCGAACTACAAGCAGGTAGGCCAGTGGCGCCGCGACGAAACCGATAAGGGCTAGCGCACAGTATTTCATAGTCCGCAGGGCTTTCAGCGACGATTGCGAGAATACCTCATTCCGCCCCGCGAGCCCCAAGAGCTTGAATGCTTGGTAGAGCGCGATGAAAAAAGCGATAGACGCCGTATATGCATACGCCAAGAACAGATCGTTGAAGTAGATCTCAAAGAGCGTGGCATGCGCATTCCTGCCCTCAAGGTGGGGTTCCCAAAGCATAAAGGCAAGAACGCCGATGCCGATGAGCATAACGACCACTTGAAGAAATAGTGATGGGATCCTTTTCATGGCCGGTTCTTATAAATTTTCATCCAAAGCATTCCTACTTAGAACTTTCCTTGCTCTTAAGAAGTAACCCGCTGGGTGTATGGAACGATGTTGGAACCTCCTTAAGTTCTATTTATTTGCATTGAACTCCACAATCCACTCAATACCGTATTTATCTCTAAACATACCGGCATATGTTCCCCAAGGACTTTCCCCGATTGCCCCTTCTACTTGTCCTCCAATAGAAAGACCATTAAATATTTTTTCCGCTTCTTCTTTGTTGTCTGCATTTAGATGGATTTTACTCCTATTTTCATTTTCACTTACTTTTCCCATAACTTCAGGAACATCGTTTCCTATTAGCATATTTCCGCCGCCAATAGGCAAAGTAATCAGCATGATTTTGTTCTCCTCTATATCTCTAACCGGGAATTCAGGACTCGCAAGATCTTTGAAACGAATCACCTTTGTAAAATCTCCGCCAAAAACAGATTTATAAAAAGTAAACGCTTCTTCGGCATTACCATTAAAATTAATCCAAGGGTTTATTGCTGTCATAGTGAAATTATATACTTGAGACCTTGGTCACACAACATACTCTGAATTTGCTGGGTGCACGGGCGACCTGATTTTTAACGAACAGAGCGAGTATAAAAATGGAAGTACTCTTGTGGTAACGATGTTGGAACCATTGTAGCAAAAGAAGAAGCGGCTACCCCATAGGATAGCCGCCTGCTGAAATGACCGGGGTCAGAGCCTTAGCCAGTAATAACCCGACAAATGCGGCCGACAAATCCGAGCTTCTTGCCTCGTCTTTGAAACTGGAGGAGATCAGTGCGTGGAATGTCGTAAGCATATCTTGCCCGAGCCATGGCAATTTCCTGGTCTGGATAGAGGCTAACCCAGGTGCGACGCTGAATTTTCTCGGTTTCTTCGAATACGGCCTTGCCGTCTTGGACTACCCCAACAGGAAGAAAGTCCGTCTCGAACAAGGTGATCTCACGGCGAGTAGTCTCGGAACCGATATCTTCGTCGAAGTAGAGCTTGCCGAATCTCATCGACGTATCCCACTCGTGGAATCGGTCGACACATGTCGCCTCTAGACCCGGAAGCAGGCTGTCCATGAATGCCTGCAACTCAGGACCGGTATAAATACCCTGATTGGGCGCGACAATGAAGTCGACGGTGTGAGTCCAAAAGCCATCGCGGTGTGGAAAATGATTCAGCTCGTTGACCGCGACGATCTGGATATTCGTGTTGCCTTGGAGAGCAGCACGGACGGAAGCAAGCTTAGACATGCAAGAAGCGTCCTTTGGCGCTGGTTGAACAACTATACGCAAATTACAACAAATTATCTAAAAAGTCGAGCTGGGTGTTTGGGACGATGTTGGAATCTTTATTGAGTAGGAATGCCCCTTTTAGCCAAGTCCTCTATGGACTCAAATTCCAGATAATTCTGGGTCAATTCCTCTCCTGCTTGTATATCCCGAGCCGCTACCAAGTAAGCATCTGCGTGAGCCGAATCCTGCGTAACCGTTGCCTCGTAGGAGTGATTGATGAAATGCGATACATCAAAGTCGACATGCCACTTTTGGCTAGGCTCATCAAAGAATCCCCACCACTGAACTTCATGCTTCTCTTTCTCATCCAAAGAGTCGAACTGCTCTTGAGTAAGGTTCACGTCGAGCAAGGGACTCGCGGTATAAATGAGCGTGCCTTTAGAAATATTTTGGTTGGCAAAAAGTCCGACACCATGATGCTCTGATTTATCGAGATTGTACTTGATATGAATCATGCCGATACAGTATCACAAAAAGACTGGCTGGGTGTATGGGACGATGTTGGAACCATTCTGACACATGAATATGGAAAAGAAAATGCCGCCCAAGTATAGCCGGGGCGGCTCGGTATCGTATAATTTTTAGGTCGATCAGTTCACTCTACGACTTGTCTGGTGCAAGTCATAGAATCGATAAAGAGCCGGACATGGAAACGGCGCGGACGAAGTACCCCAGACCTGCTCCCCTTTTTCCTCCATCTCGCGCAGGACTTCCGCCCCGCGATCGAGATCGTTGGTGTTTAAGAGAAAATTGATATGGTATTCCCCCGCTTCGCTCCCAATTTGGGTTCGAAACAGCACCCCCGAGCGTGCGCCGACCATATGGGTATCCCATGCCGTCTCAATAATTCCGTCGCAGACATCACTGACAATATGCATACGTTCCCATTTCTTTAGGTAGAGATCACATGCAGCCATCTTAAGCGCCGCTCGCACTTGGTCGGTAATCATACCTGGACCCTTTTCGACCATGAGGCAAGTCCAAGAGTCGTTGGACATCGTCAGTCTCCCGATTTGTTCCTGATGCAGCTGAAAAGATAATACAACAAAGTATATCAAAAGCAATAGCTGGGTGTATGGGACGATGTTGGAACCTTATTAACAGAAATCGCCTAACAAAGTCAGGCGACTCTGCTAGGCGGTTAAATGATTGGGACTTGGCCCTCGTCAGGACATTCCGGGACGAGCTTTTCGTCCAAGAGATAAAGTTTACCGCTAAGCCAGTCGCCGCTGGCATAGCTTTCATACATCCGGTCGTATTCGGACCGAACAGTAACATCGCCTGCGATTTTCCAGACCCCGTTTTCTGGAATCACAACGAGCCGCTTTCCGGCAGGCGTATATGGTGGAGTTTCGCTCAGATGACCCTGAACAAGAACCCCTTTTGCCTCGACGGCTTTCACTCCGTAATAAGTGCCCACTTCTTTCTCCTGATGTTCTAGTGCGATTAACTTTTATAAAAATACATGAATTACAGAACATGTCAATAGTTTGGTGTGTGGGACGATGTTGGAACCTATTTTGATTTTAAAACAACAATGTAAGTCCCTATCCATGAACCCAAGGCCAAAGGAAGAATGTACAAGTAATTTTGCACATAACTTAGAACTCCAACCGCAATAAGAAAGTGCATTAGTGCGCCTACCGTAGCAGACTTAAAAGGTTGCTTCTCAGCTATTGCGAGTGTGTAATAAGCATACATACCATCTACCAAAATGTAGGCGAAGAAAACAACGAGAGCGGAAAGCGGATTAAAGGTCTGCCAAAGATCAAAAAAGTTCATAAATTTGCTGGGTGTATGGGACGATGTTGGAACCTATTTTGAGGCTAGATAGGCCTCTATCTTGGCCACGTCTATCAAATCCTTCTCTCTAGCATAAACCTCCTTAACCAGTTTTACATCTCGCAAGCCTGCAAACGGCACTCCGTCAATTAGTTCGGAATTCTTTTTCAGCCGCTCAAAAGTCATTTCTGCAATGCCACCAACATTTGGATACAGCTCAATAGTCCCCTCGTCATTGGCTACACCCGCCTCCTCTGTCGGGATAATTCTCGGATGATGGTGCCAACCCTCTTTGTTGCGATACTCATCTAGAAGTTTGGGAGAAACAACAATATCGATATCATTTGTTTCTTTTAACCCGCGCGCTGCTAACGCCGCACCTCCAATTACTACGTACTCGTCAACTGGAAAGTTATGCTTTTTTATTTCTGAAAAGATATCCATAATTTACTTAACTTAATTAGCTGGGTGTATGGGACGATGTTGGAACCTTTTTAGTTAATGGCACCTGACGCTAAAATCCTTTTCAGTACAGCCAATAATAAAAGCTATTTTATTGAAGCAATGAATGCCTTTGTTTTTGGTCCGAAGTATCCCAAAGAAGGAGTGATTCCATTTGTTTTTTGAAACTTAGCAAGTGCTGCTCGAGTAAGCGCGCCAAAGAAATCCGTTTCATTTCCTGCAGACCCAATTCCTGAAAGTGCCACGGGAGATTCGTGTCCGTTCAAAAACTCTTGGAGCGCTTTCACGTCGTCTCCCGAGAAGCCTGTTTTAAGATCACGCGTAAAAGAAACGGGCTGCACATCTCCAGATTGAAATACTTGCGGAAAGTTTTTCATCAAGTCTTCTGCTTTTTGAGTTTCACTCATTGCAATAAGATTTTTTACTCGACTCTGAACTGAACTTCCATGGCTCGATCGGTGGTGTGGTTCAGGAGTTGGGGTTGCCGTAGGAGTGACCGTAAGAGTTGTCGGTGGAGGAAGAGGCTGATCCGATGTTAAGGAAAAGAGTACACCATTATTGTTGACTCCACCAAACTCAGTAACGCCATAAATCACATCGCTACTACTTCTGAATAATGTAGCATCAGCATTTTTACCATCGGTACCATCAAAGTTATGCAGTACGGTATAGGTGCCAGAGTCAGCTGGATCAAAGGAGAAGACGACACCTTTGCTATTAGTGCCTCCCGAAAATGTGATTCCATAAAATACACCACCAATCTCAAGAAGAGAACCTTGTGAACTGTATCCCTCAGCAGTATCAAAGTTATAAAGCACGGTATACGTGCCCGAGCCAGCAGGATCATAGGAGAAGATGACGCCTTTGTTATTGGTCCCTCCTGCGCCTGTCATTCCATAAAATTTTCCACCGTATGCAACAAGAGAATTACCTCCCACGCCATTCCCTTCAGTACCGTTAAAATTATGCAGCACGGTATACGTGCCGGAACCTGCAGGATCGTAAGAAAAGATAGTGCCTTGGTTAGATAATCCCCCAGTGCCTTCCCCATAAAAAACGCCATCCGACAGAATCATCGAACCATAATAAGGTCCCCCTCCTTCAGTACCATTAAAATTATGTAGCACAGTAAAGGTACCCGAGCCAGCGGGATTGTAGGAATAGATGACACCGCGGCTATCAGGTCCTCCACTTAGAGTAGTTCCATACAGAACTCCATCCTTCTCTAGAAGAGCGCCTTGGGGAATTGCGCCATGGGTATCATCAAAGCTATGCAGCACCGTGAAAGTGCTTGAATCTGCAGGATCAATAGAATAGAGAACGCCTTTATTGTTTGTTCCTCCACCGTCCGTTACACCATAAAAAATACCATTGTATTCGAACAATGTTCCAGAAGGATTCCCTCCCTCAGTACCATTAAAATTATAAAGCACGGTGTAGGTGCCAGAGCCTGCGGGGTCATAGGAGTAGATGACGCCTTTGCTATTTGCTCCCCCCGCATATCCTACTCCATAAATAATTCCATCTTTTTCAATTAAAAAATCATACGGGTCTGTACCGGTTAGGGAACTAAAATCATACAGTTTTAAATAGGCAAAGGCAGCGAAGGCGGTATGCGCAGATACTAAAAAGGTGCTTACGAAGATGAAAAACGAGACTATATAAAAAGATAACTTCATACCAAAATTGAATCAACCTAAATCCTTCAGATGAAGTATATATCACTTTTCGAAGCGATTTTACGCTTAAAATTTGCTGGGTGTATGGGACGATGTTGGAACCATTTTGACACACCAATTTAGAAAAGAAAATGCCGCCCTATAGTCCGGAGCGACTTGCCGCTAGTTTAAAAATTAAATGTGGAAAGAAAGGGCAAGAATAGCAGATTCGCCATTTTCTGTTCGCCGCCAATTCACAAAGGCAGTACTCTCAACTACTTTTGAATAAAGTTCTGGGTATTTCTCTTTTAAATCTTTAGCGTTATCTAATTGTAACGTTACGATTTCTCCTCCTTTTACTTGTACCTTGTTCATCTCAGTATCTAGGCTAGACATGCAGTCAATCCAAGCATTCATATTTCTTCCGTAGTAGTCAGGGAAGCCAAAAACTTCGTAAAACGTATCGTGCAAAGTCTCTTCGCTGACAATTTTGCCGGCATCAATTATTACTGTTTTCATGTCCATGATTATACTACGTGTCTCGGTCGCGATAATCTCGAGTGAATTTGCTGGGTGTATGGGACGATGTTGGAACCATTGTAGCAAAAGAAGAAGCGGCTCCTAATTTGGGGAGCCGCTGTATATAAGTCGGAAAATATTTGTTCAACCAGGAGTAGAAGTCCGGACTTCTTCCATAATTACGGAAACCTGTGCGGCAAATTCCGTAGGAAATACTTCCGCAACAAGACTAGGAATATCTCTGCGGATGAATATTTCAACTGTCGGAACACGGTCGACTGCATGGTGCTTGATCATCTGACCGTCGCGGTCTTTGCCACACTTTAGATTACTGAAAGCAAGTTCGATTTCCATCAAGAATTGAGACGGACAAATCGTATCGCCGCGCAGTTGCGTAGAAAGAAAGTCTGCGAATTCATGTGAGTAGTTACCCACAACACTTTTTGGCCAAAATGCGGAGAGTTTTTCTTTGATCGGTTCGAGGGGAAGATCAATTTCGTCTTTGGGATCAAGTATCATTACATGCTCCTCTTTGTTGAAGTCCAAAAATCACATTACAACAAAGTATTTGAAAAGTCACTAGCGGGGAAACATGGTTCGGTCAGGCGTTCAAAAGTTGTCGTCACAACTTTTGCCGCACGACCCTGCCTCGCTCCCGCCTGTGCTCGCGCGGGTCCCGCACTACTTCGAGTACTTCCATTTTCTAAAGCGGAGTACCCCTAAGAAAATTAGGTCGCTCCGGCTTTCGAATCCATGCCGCGAAGCATCCCATGCTTCGCTTCTCCCAGCTTCATTACTACGTATTTAGCTGGGAGACATGGATTCGAACCATGATTCACGGCTTCAAAGGCCGCTGTCCTACCATTAGACGATCTCCCAATACCGCTTGAGAATAGCGCATTTCATGGCATAAAAAAAGCGCCCCGCATCTGCGGGGCGCCCGGGCTTTTGCCTTACTGAGGAAACAGCTCGCTAAGCCGAGTGACCAGGACATAGTTTTTGGTTACCAAGGCCATATCCCTGTCGTCTCGGTAGCCCTGCTTGCTCACATCCTCGCCGCGATACGTGAGCCGGTGCGAATCGTTATCGATGACGTCGGCAACGAGAATTTTCTTGTCCCTCGTGATGCCGACCTCCATCTTAAAGTCGTCCAGCTCGGCTTCCACATGGGCCCATGCTTCCTTAAGCGCCACACCCACTTTTTCGGCAAGCTTGTAGATTTCCACCACTTGCTCGTCGCTGAGCTCCAGGTCGTCGATGGCGATCGTCAGAAGGGGCTCCTGTTCCGCCAAAGGCTTATTGGGCAAGAAGGCGTCCAGAAGCCCTGGGTCCGAATTAAGGACCAGGAGCGGGTCATCGCAAGGAATGTCGACGCCTCTCCACTTCTGCCCCGAAGTTTTCAGAAAGAGCTCGACTACCGGCCGATCGAATGCCTGCTCCGGCGGCGTGCTCGGATTCCGCTTGCGGTACGAACTCTTCTCCCTTGCCCGCCACCGCACAACAATCTCGAGCGGCACCATGCGGCAATACGGAGCCACAAACGAATCCGGACCGTCTTGGCTGATGAAAGCCACGGGGATCCCGCGGCGCTTCAGAAGCTCAAAGGTATTGGCGGCAAGCCGGTTCGAAAGCTTTCCCTTGCCGGGCATGACGTGCCGCTTCTTTCCGTCCAGTGCCGTAATGGCATCCAAGGAAACGACACGGCACGTATCCGGCTCATCGACAAACTGCAGGATTTGCTTGGTCTTTCCTCTAGCAACAAGCCGTGTAGCACCTTGGCTCATGGAAGCCTCCTTCAGCGGGTTATAGTGAAGTATCCGCGACTACTCTAGGACAAAACCCGATAAAGCGCAAGCTCCAGCGGGATCTGCGGCAAGGGTGCGCGCTGGGTTTCCAAAAGCGCGGTAATAAGCTCCGCGAGCAGGGTCGAGTTTATCGCCACACCCTCTTTGCCTGCGAGCTCCTTGAGCAGTTTCAGGTCATCTTCGCCAAATTGGCCCGCAAGCTCTGCCTCCATTTTTGGGGCAAAGCGCAGGAGTAAGATGCCGCGCACCTTGGCTATGGCAAGCAGTACGAAAGTCCTAGGCTCCGAGCCAGCGGCAACCGCCTTATGAAAGGCCCCAATGGCCCCTTCGATATCCTTTCCGGCCAGTGCCTGCAAGAAATCATTAACCGTTTGCGACGATGGCGCGCCCACTACTTTTGCAACCTCTTCCTCAGTAAGCTTCTCATCCGCGGAAATAGTCAGGACTTTCTGCAGAATGCCGAGCGTGTCGCGGAACGAGCCCTCACCCATAAGCGCCACCAGTTCGGCCCCGGCCGGAGTCATAGTCGTCCCCTCTTTTTTAGCGACATCCAAGACAAGCGCCTTGAGCGTCTCGTGCGACGGCTTTTTGAAATTAAAGACCTGGCAGCGCGAGATGATGGTTTCAGGCACGCGATCGAGCTCGGTCGTCGCCAAGACGAACACGGCATGGCTCGGCGGCTCCTCCAGGGTCTTTAAGAGCGCTCCCCAGGCGTCCTTGGTAAGCGCGTGCGCTTCGTCGATTATGTAGAACTTGTACTGCGAGGCGAATGGCAAAGTAGACACGCCTTCGCGCAGCTCGCGTATCTCGTCGATGCCGCGGTTGCTCGCCGCATCCATCTCATAAATATCCTGATTGTCAGTGCCCAAGGCCCCTGCCAAAATGCGCGCCATGGAGGTCTTGCCGGTTCCGCGCCCGCCCGCAAACAGGTAAGCATGGGCTATTTTGCCGTTTTTAACTGCTGCCTCCAAGACCGACACCACATGCTCCTGCCCGCGCACTGCCGCAAAGGTTCCCGGGCGATAGGTACGGTACAGGGCCATCGGCGCCCTCCCTTCAGTTTCAGCCTTTTTTGCCATTGCTACCAGTATACCTAAAAGCGGCCCCTATCCGTAATTAAAAAGAACCATGAAGGCACAAAACAACACCATTGCATCAACATGTAAAGTCGCTTAGTATACCGAAGGAAGTGTGGGGAGAGCAATGAAAGACTTCGAGCAGCAGTTAGCACAACACTACGGGTATCTTCGGAGGTTTGCGTATAATTTTGTCAGCACTCGGGAGGAGGCAGACGACCTGGTCCAAGACACCTTTGTGGCAGCCTTGGAAAGCCAGAGCTTCAGAGGGGAAAGTTTGTTACAAACTTGGTTGTCAGCCATCCTCAAATTCAAGGCACTTTCGTATCTGCGGCAAAAGAGCAGGCGCCAAAAGACAGTAGTTGACGGATTGGAGTATGAGAGCGCGACAGAAACCGTTCCCATCCATGCACGTCAATTCGACTCTATGGCCCTGAAAGAGGTTCTCAACAAGATAAAAGATCTCCCTCCCTTGCAAAGCGAGGCAATCATACACACAAGGGTCTTTGGGTTCCCCGGGATCGAATTCGCCGACATGATCGGCATCCCTCGAGATACAGTAAAAACGAGGGTGCACTATGGCATGAAGAACCTCCACAAGGAGGAGAGTATATCCAGTTAGTAGGTAGCCAGTAGCGTAAGTAACACCGCACGACCAACATTGTGCGGTGTTTTTATTTGTCTTAAAGACACTTAGTGCCCGGTATATAAAAAATGGCCTCGTCCTTTCGGACGAGGCCTCGTAGCGTCTCAGCTCGCTTTCTTTTTTCCGTTAGTATTCATAAGTTCCAGAACCTCAGGCCGGGTCGGTTTCTTAAGGCTACGGATACGGTCCAAGATACCGAGTATCCGTTCAAGGTGTTTAGCCGAAGTCTCAAATTTCCGAATCACTTCCTCCACTTCCTCACGAGAGGCATTTTCAAAGATTCGCCGGAACTCTAGCTCGTCCCAATCAACAACCAAGCTGCCTTGCACCGCACTTGAGAGCGACGCAAGCACTTCTTTACGCTTAACCGGATGAAAGCGCTCAACCGGCCGGCCGCCGCTAGAATTGCCTGATTTCAACTGGAGCTTGTGTTCCCGGATGAACTCGATGGCACGATCAGCACTGAGATCGCGCTTAGTGATGATCGCAAGGAGATAGCGCTGCATCATAAACCTCAACTCGCGCTCTCCGGTTTTTGAGAGATCATCCGGAATGCCGGCCTCAGACTTAGGAGCGTACGATTTGTGCAAGTGGCACAAGTCACCCAGCTCTTCTGCAGTCGGCGCCGGAATACCACCAAGCTTGCCGCCCACGCTGATACTCAAGCGCTTGCGCCGGGGCAGTTCCGGATCCAAGAACTTCTGGATTTCCGGCGATAGCTTCGTAAGGTTCATACGGTCGTAGAGCTGGGGCGCCGCGTATCCGAATGCCTTGCATAAGTCGTCGACTTTCCAGCCAAGCTTCTGCAGGTCAACGATCTCATATCCCTCTTCAAGGGGCGTAAGGTCGTCCTGGCCCTTGTTAAGAAGCGACATATCCAAGCGGTGAGTCTTTTCACTCTGATAGACGCGGACCATGATCGGCACCGCCCCTACTTGCTTTGCCAGCGCCGCTTCGCGGCGGCGATGGCCGCCCACTGCGATGAAGTAGCAGTTGGCAAATTCAAGGGCTACCTTCGCCCACGGAGCCAGATGCCTTGGAGTAAGCACGAGCGCTTGGCGTACACCGTTTGCCCCTACGCTTTCCTCAAGCTCTGCGCGCCGAGCCGGATTCATCGTCTTGCGCGGATTTTTTGGATCGGGCGCAATATGCACCGGATCCACAAAGCCGCTCTCATTAGATTTAGGCCACCACTCAAGCGGAGTATCTGACACCTCTACCGTATCGCCGCCCGGGAGCATTACCTCTCTAAGCGTTGACTGAGCCTTTTGAAGCATAGGAAGTCTCCCCTGTCTGAGGTGAAAATTGCGCAATGCCGCATACTGCAGCGTACTTCTTTGCCTACTATAGGCGAAGACTCGCCGGAGCGGAAGTGGACAAGAAAAGGCCGCGGCACCTGCCGCGGCCTTTTCAAAAGATATATTATTTCGCTTTCTTTGCTACCTTTTTTGCGCTCTTTTTAACCGCGGCAACCTTGCGCTTTGCGGCCGGCTTTTGGACCTGTATGTAGGCCCAGCCGGACTTGAGATCCTTAAGGAGTTTTGCCGCCTCGGCGCCGCCCGCGCCCGCAGCCTTGCCGTAGCGCTTAACGACCTCGTCAACAATTGCCATATAGGTCTCCTTGTCGACTTCCTTGAGATTCTCTACCGCATCCATAACCTCGGCGCGCGCCTTGAGCATCCAGCTCTTAGCGAGCTTGCGGTGCTTGGCGGCGTCCTTGGCGCCATACAACCAGTATGCGCCCGCTGCCGCTGCTGCAGTTGCCGCAGCCAAACCTGCTACCGCTACAGTGGTCTTCGCATCAATGCCGGATTTTTTTGCCATGTATGTTCTTTAGATTATAAGAAAACTATTCTTCGCTTCCTCCCATTCCGCGCATGTCCTCGACGCGCACCCGCGAAACTCTGGGCTTTTTGCGCGCCGGCGGATTAAATCGCGCAGCGGCAAGCCCCAGCAGTATATCCCATATCGAACCCAAGCGGCTGCTGCCGGCCCTGATAGTCTCGCGCAGCTCCGCCAAGTCCCCCGCTGCCGCCTCGCCCGCCTCATGCAGGCGCCGGGTGATCGCATTGAGTTCGCGCAGGAGGAGGACGAGGTACCATGCCACCGCGCCGATACCGGCCGCAATGATCATAAGGGCCACGGCGACGAGCCCGATAAATACCATAAGCAGGGTTTCCATTGCGTCAGTGTACTACAAAGGCTTGCGGGCGCCTCTGTGGATACAGTCGCTTATTCGGCCTGAAGGGTTGATGAAAATTCCCGGACTATGCTTTCCACTTCGGAAGCATCGGCGGCATCCATCATCTTCATGCGCAGCTCTTTTGCCCCCGGGAATCCTTCCGCGTACGCTTTAAAATGCTTTTTCATGATAGCGAAGCTCTTGATGTCGCCGAGCATCTCTTCAAATGCCTTCGTGTGCTCGGCAGCAATAGCCAGGCGCTCCCTTAACTCCGGCTCCGGCTTACCGGAGAAAAGCCATGGCTTGCCGAAAATGCCGCGCCCGATCATGACGCCGTCCGCGCCCGTCTCGGCAACCCTCTGCTTAGCCTCCTCAATGTCTTTCACATCGCCGTTCCCTAAAATAAGCGCGCCGCTTTTCATTTCGTTGCGTATCTCGACCGCGCGCTTGACCCGTTCCCAGCGCGCAGGCACCAGCGACATCTCCTTGCGGGTGCGCGCGTGTACGGTCACCGCCGCCGGCTCTGCCGCCAGAATTTTAGGCAGCCACTCATCCAAACTATCCTTGTTGTAGCCTAAGCGCGTCTTGACCGAAACAGGGAGATTGGGCGCGCCGCGCTTGGCCGCGGCAATAATTTCCTGTGCGAGCTCCGGCGTGAGTATCAGCTTGGCTCCCGCGCCCTGCTTTTCAATAGTCTTGTCCGGGCAGCCCATGTTGATGTCGATGCCGTCAAAGCCGAGCTCTTGAGCCAGCGCCGCGACTTTCTCCATATGCGCGGGCGTTGCGGTAAAAAATTGCGCAAGTATCGGGCGCTCGGCCTCGCTAAACTGCAGGTCGCGCATGAGCTTGGCCCGGCCTTCCTCGTGCGCCAGGCACAGGCCGTCGGCCGAGACAAACTCGGTCCACATGACAAACGGCGCCGAGCCGGGCACGCGCGAGTACTTGGCGATGATTTTGCGGAATGCCGGGTCCGTTACGTTAGCCAAGGGCGCTAAGGCAAAAAACGGCTTTGGTAGATTGTTCCAGAAATTTTTCACCTCGACACTGTATCCTGCTTTCTTGCTTGTGCAAAGCGCTAGCGCGCGCGGTAGTAGAGCTTGTCGCCGAAACGCAGGTCGAGATATTCAAAGTCAGCCAAACTGCGGCCCACAAACGGCTCGGCCACAAGCGCCAGCTCGAACCGCTCAAACACGTCGCCGCCGGCGTCATGGAGCGCAAATTTAAGAACGAAGCCGCTTTCAAACATTGCCTCCGCATCGCCCTGCGCATCGACCGAAACGCTTTGTACCGGGCCGGCCTCCGGCCTTTGCGAGAGCGCATCCACAAGCGCAAACAGCGACTCGAACGTTTCCGGCTCCAAATATTGCCGCGGCAGCGACTCTCCTGCAGCCAAGCCTCGGTACGACACAAACCCTCCCGCCTCCCCTGCGGGCGCGTACGCAACGCCGCCCTGGTCCATCAGGAAGCAGGACTCTGCCTGGCACCACAGGGCCTTAGGCTCGCGCTCGGCAACATCGGCGGCTATCGAGTGGAAGGTTACCGCATGCACGTCGGCGGTCCGCAGCTCCGGATACTCGGCCAAAAGCCCTGCGGCAATTTCGGGCTTAGGGTATAGGAATATGTTGCGCTTGGGGAACAAGTACAGGTATTGGCCGGCAATGGCCCGTTCTACGTAAGCCGCCACGGTGCTTGTAGCCAAGGTGCGCGTGCCGGTAACCTCAACCTCCCTTATCTGCAAAAACGGCAGGTACGACGCCCCGACCAGGAGGATCATGAGCAAAAATAAAAAGCCGGCTGCGACAATCGCCAGGCGCGCGCGGCGCCGCTTGCGCCGCGCGCGCAATCTCGAATGGGGCAACTCGACTCGGGACATTCCCCCAGTATAAACGAAACAAAGCGCCAGCTGGGCGCCTTTGCTTAAATTATGACTTTTTCCATCTTCTCGCGGCCGCCCAGGTACGGGCGCAGCGCCTCGGGGATCGTAACCGAGCCGTCGGCCTGCTGGTAGTTTTCCAAAATGGCAATGAGCGTGCGCCCTATGGCGTACGCCGTGGCATCGTTCATGTGCACGGGCTCTGAAGTGCCGTCCTGACGCTTTATTTTAGTATTGAGCCGGCGCGCCTGGTAGCCGCCCATGTAGTCGGAGGTCTGCGTCTCACGATAAGTATTCTGGCCCGGCATCCAGGAATTGATATCAAACTGGCGATGATCGGGGCCTCCCATGTCTCCGGTGCAGATAAGCAGCACCTGGTACGGAATCCCGAGAAGCTGCATGAGCCTTTCTTGCACGCCGACAAACAGCTCCTGCTCGGCCAGGCCGTCTTCGGGCTTCGCAAACGATTCCATCTCGAGCTTATCGAACTGGTGCTGGCGCAAGATGCCGCGCGTGTCCTTGCCCGCCGCACCCGCCTCGCGCCTAAACGCAGTCGAGTAGCCGATGTAGCGTATCGGCAGCCGCTCCTCGGCGATGGCCTCGTCCATATGCAAGGGGCCCATGGTGTGCTCGGCGCTGCCCACAAAGACAAGGTCGTCCTTTTCGTAATAATAGCGCTCGTCTATGGGGTCGAGCCGCGCCATGCGGTTCATCACTTGCGAGCGCATCATGACCGGCGGCAGCACGGGGATAAAAGGCTTGTCGCTTACGGAAAGGCCTTTCTCTTGTATTATTTTCGCCAGCTCCTCGCGCGAAGTAAGCACCGACATGGCAAGCTGCACGAGCGCGAACTGCATAAGCGCCAAGTCGCCCTTAAGGTAGGTAAACCGGGCGCCCGAAACCTCGGCCGCCTTCTCGCTGTCGATGACTCCCAGATCGCGGCCTATGTCCCAATGCGCCTTGGGCTCGAAATTAAATTGGGGCTTCTCTCCCCACTCGCGCACGACCACGTTGCCCGACTCGTCGGGGCCTACCGGCGTATCTGCTGAAGGAATATTCGGTATCTTTATTAAAATCGAAACCAGCTCCTTCTCAATCTGCTGGTACTTATCTTCGGCCGCACGAAGCTCCTCTTTAAGATTCTTGCCGGCCTCGGCATCGCGCGCCGCCTGGGCCTCATTGCGCTTGCGGTTAATATCGGACACCTCGCCGGCCGCCGCCTTGCGCTCCTCGGCAAGCTGCAAAAGACGATCGAGGTCTATGCCCTCCTTGTTCTTATTCTTTATCGCCGTGCGGACCAGGTCCGGGTTCTCCCGTATAAACTGCAAATCGAGCATAGCCCAAGCATACAACGTCTTTTATATGTTGATAAGAGCGTGAAAAGTTCATAGTAAAATGAGGGCCACATGGAGTTCCCTATCCGCCAACTTTTGCCGGAGGAGTTTCCGCCGCTTATGGAAGAAATGCCCGAGCGCGATCGGCCGCATTCCTTATATATTCGCGGGTCCATGCCGCCCAGGGAGCACTCCTTTTTATGCGTGGTGGGATCGCGGGCAACTTCTCCGTATGGCCGCCGCATGTGCGCCACGCTTATCGCGGGCCTGGCGCGCTATCCGGTGGCGATAATATCGGGCATGGCTTTGGGTATCGATGCCGAGGCGCACAAGGCGGCGCTCGATGTCGGGCTCCCTACCGTAGCCGTACTCCCCTCCTCGCTCGACGAGCGGAGCATCTACCCCTCGACCAACAAAGCGCTGGCCCAGCGGATACTTAGCTTAGGCGGGGCCCTTATTTCAGAAACCAAGGACCCTTACAAGGCGGCGATACACGACTTTCCCAAGCGCAATCGCCTAGTGGCCGGCATGTCGCGCGCGGCGCTTATTGTCGAGGCGGGAGAAAAGTCAGGCACGCTTATTACGGCGCGCTTGGCGCTCGACTATAACCGCGAAGTGCTGGCCATACCCCATGAGCTCGGACGCGCTTCGGGCGAGGGCGCCAACCGGCTCATACGCGAGGGCGCCACGCTGGTGCGCAATGCCGATGACATCCTGCAAGCTCTAGGCCTTAAGCTCTTGGACAACCCAGAGCAACTGCCGCTCCCCGCCGACCTGACCCTCCCTGAGTCCGCGATACTTGCGGCCCTTGTGGAGCCTATGGAAAAAGACGACCTAATAGAACAAGCAGAGCTCTCCGCGCAAGAAGCAAACATCGCGCTCTCCTCATTATTATTGCGTGGGCTGATTACGGAGCGGCTGGGGAAAATTGAACGGAGCTAAAGCGTCTTGCCAGTTACACTTTTTATAGTAAAGTTTTAACAGATCTCCACCAAAGAAAGGAAGTGCAATGGACCGTCCGCTCTTGGTCAAACTGCTGGCAGAATATGCCAAAGAAGAGTCCGTAACGAGGCCGGAAGTCGGCCGGATTGTCGGCATGACCTTAGGAGCGATTGCCGGCATACACAACCGCTACAAGAAAGAAATCGGCCCTTGGCCGCATCTGGACAAAAACCGCAAGAAGAACCGCGGATGCCAGTTCCCTATCGGGGTACCCGGCACTACAAAATTCCATCTGTGCGGCAACAAGTTAAGCGAAAGCCAAAAGCTGGTGTGCACCGAGCACGAGGATGTTATTTGGAAGCCGCCAGTAGACTGAATACGGAACCGGTAAGGTAGCGTTGCGTAGGCCCCGACCAATTGGTTGGGGCTTTATATTTTCCCGCGCCAATTTGACATATGGTACTGTAGTACGGTATCAATCTCTCTCGTGCGCCTCTGCGATACAAAACAACTATGAAACTAGTAATAGTAGAATCCCCGGCAAAAGCCAAAACGATAGAGAAATACCTCAAGGACATAGACAAGTCCGGCGATTTTATCGTGCGCGCCTCCGTGGGCCATGTGCGCGACCTCCCCAAATCAAACAAGAAGGCTATTGATATCCCCGGCGGCTTTATACCCCACTACGAGGTGGTGCCCGGCAAGGCGCACATCATAGCCGAGCTTTCCGAGCTGGCGCACAAGGCCAAGGCGGTGCTGCTTGCGACCGACCCCGACCGCGAAGGCGAGGCTATTGCGTGGCATATAAAGGAGGAGCTCAAGCTCAAAAAGCCCGCCCGCATCGTATTCCACGAGATTACCAAAGAGGCCATTGCTGAGGCGCTCGCCCACCCGCGCCTTATCGACGAGAATCTGCGCTACGCCCAGGAGGCCCGCCGTGTCTTGGACCGCCTCGTAGGCTACGACCTTTCCGGCCTTATCTGGAAAAAGGTCCGCTACGGACTCTCGGCCGGCCGCGTGCAGTCCCCGGCGCTGCGCATCATCATGGAGCGCGAGCGCGAGATACGCGCCTTTATCCCCGAGACCTTCTGGGTCATTACCGCCGATACCACAACTTTGGCAAAAAATAATCTTTTGCTTATGTGCGTGGAGGAGCCGCGCGACAAGAAGCTGACCGATAAGATACTCGATGCGGTTAAAAGGGACGGCCTGACAATTTCTGACGTATCCGAAGCCGAGGCCAAGCGTTCCGCACGCGCACCCTTTACTACCTCGACCCTGCAGCAGTCGGCCTCCAGCCGCCTTGGCTACTCGCCGTCCAACACCATGCGCATCGCGCAGAAGCTGTACGAGGCGGGCCACATAACATACATGCGCACCGACAGCACGAACCTCGGCAAGCCGGCCCAGGCGGCGATACTGGCGCATGTCGAGAAGAAGTACGGCAAGAACTACGCCGAGGCGCACACCTACGCCACCAAGTCCAAAAACGCGCAGGAAGCGCACGAAGCAATCCGTCCCACCAACGTCGCCAAAGAGTCGGCCGGCACCACGCCGGAGCAAAAGAAGCTCTACGAGCTTATCTGGAGCCGCGCCGTCTCCTCGCAGATGGCCGACGCTAAAGTGCTGCGCTCCAAGATCGAGGCAAAGACAAAAGACCAGGACATCCCGGCATTTACCGCGACCGGCTCGCGCGTCGTATTCGACGGCTGGCTTAAGGCCGACCCGGCTGCGCGCGGCGAGGATGTCGAGCTGCCCAAAGTAGAGGCGGGCGAAAATCTCAACATTAAGGACGTATCTGCCGAAGAGAAGCAGACTACGCCGCCGCCTCGCTACACCGAGGCCGGGCTCATCAAAGAGCTCGAGAAGCGCGGCATCGGCCGCCCCTCGACCTACGCCTCTATTATGCGCACGCTCGATGCACGCGGCTATGTGGAGAAAGAAGGACGCTCGCTGAAGCCAACCGACACCGGCGACGTAGTATCCTCGTTCCTCGAGGAATACTTCCCCACCTATATTTCCGACACCTTTACCGCCGAGATGGAGGATGAGCTCGACGAGATTGCCGAGGGTAAGCGCGGCTACCTTAAAACCCTTAAGGATTTCTACGGCCCGTTCCTCAAAGAAGTTAAACTCAAAGACAAAGAGGCCGGAAAGATTACCGACCTGGGCCCCGCACCTGAAGAATTTACCTGCCCCGTCTGCGGCAGCCCGATGGTCTTCAAGCTCTCGCGCCAGGGCAAGTTTATGAGCTGCTCGCGCTTCCCCGATTGCATCGGTGCTCGCACTGAGTTGGGCGAGGTAATTTCTAATGACCCCGCAAAGCCGATTGGCACGCATCCGGACTCCGGCGAGAATATCTACGTGCTCTCCGGCCGCTTCGGGCCCTACGTGCAGCTGGGCGAGATGCCTGAAGGCAAAGGCAAGACCAAAGCCAAGAAGCCCAAGCGCGCTTCCATTCCTAAGGAAAAGGATCCGGCTACCGTAACAATAGAGGAAGCTGCGCTGTACCTGGCCTTGCCGCGCACGCTCGGCAAGCACCCGGACACCGGCCTCGACATTGTCGCCAACGTCGGACGCTTCGGTCCTTACATTGCCCATCATACCCAGCCTAAGGCCGACTTCCGTAGCCTCAAGACCGACAACCCGTACGACATAACCCTTGAGCGCGCACTTGAAATATTGAAAGAGGAGAAGAAAAAGCGCGGCTTCGCCAAGAAAAAGAAGGAGTAGTACACTAGATTTACAATGCCTACGCTCAAAGATATTACCGACAAAATGAGCGCCCCTACCAAGGCCGACAAGGCATTGGTGGAGAAGGCCTATAACTTCGTCGCCGAGGCCCATAAGGACCACAAGCGCTTCTCGGGCGAGCCGTATTTGCTGCACCTGGTCGAGACCGCCAAAGGCCTGGCCGAGCTGGGCATGTCCGCCAAGACCGTCGCTGCGGGCCTGCTCCACGACTCTATAGAAGATGTCGGCGTTACTCCGGAAATCATCAAAGAGCAGTTCGGCAAGGAAATCTGCTTCTTGGTCGAGGGCGTTACCAAGCTCGGCCGCTACAAGTACCGCGGCGCCGAGCGCCACCGCGAGTCCCTGCGCAAGCTCCTCGTAGCCACTGGCCAGGACGCCCGCGTGCTCATCATCAAACTGATGGACCGGTTGCACAATATGCGCACGCTCGAGCATGTGCCGGAAGAAAAGCGCCGACGCATCGCGCTCGAGACCCTGGAAATCTACGCCGCTATTGCCCACCGCTTGGGTATGGGCGTCGTGCGCCGCGAGCTTGAGGACCTTGCGTTCGAGTACGCCTACCCCGAGGACTACGCCCATATCAAGAAGCTGGTCGCCGAGCGCTCAGAAGCCACCTTCGAGCGGCTTGAGAAAATGGCCCGCACGCTGCGCAAAGAGCTCGCCAAGAACGGGCTCACCAAGTTTCATACCGACTACCGCGTCAAAGGGCTCTGGAGCCTCAGCCAGAAGCTCAAGCGCAAGAGCGGCGACATCGACAAGGTCTACGACATCGCGGCGGTGCGCGTCATTACGCGCTCCATGGAGGACTGCTATCGCGTGCTCGGGATCATACACAGCCTCTGGCAGCCGCTGCCTAACAAGATCAAGGACTATATCGCCTTTCCCAAGCCTAACGGCTACCAAGGACTCCACACGACCGTGTTTACCGGCGACGGCGGAATAGTCGAGGTACAGATCCGCACCGAGGACATGCACAAGGAGGCCCAATACGGCATCGCCGCGCATGTAGCGTACAAAGAGGGCGCGCCCGGAAGCCACGGATCGAGCTTTGACTGGATACGCAGCCTGCTGCCATCATTCGGCCGCGACAAGAAAGAAGCCGAAACCCAGGAGGCGCTCCCGCGACCCAGCCAGAGCCGCTACGGCGGCCCGGCAGCCCCCGAATGGCTGGCGGAACTCGGCGAAGAGGCTGAGGACCCGGATTTCGAGTCGGCGCTCAAGACCGACATATTCACCCATCGCGTTTTCATATTTACGCCCAAGGGCGATGTGGTCGACCTGCCGGTCCACTGCACGCCGCTCGACTTCGCCTACGCCATACATTCAGACATCGGCGACCGCGTGTTTGCCGCCAAGGTTAACGGCAAGCTCGTATCGCTCGATACCACGCTGCATAACGGCGACATCGTAGAGATCCAGACCAAAAAGACCGCCCATCCCACCAAGAAATGGCTCGACTTTGCCAAGACCTCCCTAGCCCGCCGCCATATCCGCTTGGCGCTCGAGAAGGAACAGAAGGCTTAGGTTTCAAAACAAAAAGGCCCGGAATTCCGGGCCTTTTTGTTTACTTAGATTGAGAAGTTGGAAGGGTCGAACGTGTTTTCGTCTTTCTCTTTTTCTTCCTTCGTGCGGTCGTCCATCTCGGGCGCTATTTGCTCGGGAGCGGGGGCGAGCATTTCCTCAACAGATTCTGCTGCAGGCTGTACCGCAACTTGCCCATCAAAAGGTCCTCGGATCTCCTCGTCCTGCGTAGCTGCCGCAGGCGAGGCCAGATCATTTTGCTGGCCAACTTGCGGCTCCGTTTCCGTGACTGCATCTTTGGGAACTTCTGCCGCTGCAGCCACACCCTGGCTCTGTGTCTGATGGACGCGTGCCGCCAGGCTGGCAAAAATAACGCGCAAGTCCTCCTCGCCCATAAAGTCGATAATGAGCTTGCCGCCGTTTTCCTTGGTCTCAATGGCGACCCGGGTGCCCAGCGCCTCGCCCAGCTCCTTCTCCATCTCTAACACTTCAGGCGAGTAGAGATATTCTTTCTTGCGAACCTTATCAAAGGCAATACGGCGGGCGATAGACTCCGTGTCGCGCACGGTCAGGCGCTTGAGCATAATCTCGCGAAATAGGACCTGCTGTTCTTCCGGACGGTCTGCGAGCATCAAAAGCGGGCGGGTGTGCCCCTCGTTTATCTTGCCGTCGCGCAAAGCGTCGAGCATGTCGGCAGGCAAAGCCAAAAGGCGGATGGAGTTGGAAACGTACTCGCGGCTCTTGCCTACTTTTTCCGCAACCTCGCTGTGCTTAAAGCCGAACTCAGTCACCAACTGCGCAAAAGCCTTGGCGCGGTCAACCGGATTGAGGTCCTCGCGCTGGAGGTTCTCAACGATAGCCAGCTCGAGCTTGGTCTTGTCGTCGTCCTCCACATCGCGGATAAGCGCCGGCACCGTGGTAACCCCGGCGATTTTGCTGGCGCGCAATCGGCGCTCCCCCGCCACCAGCTCATACTCGGTCGCAATGCCGCCGTCGGGCTTTTGTATTTCCTTGCGGGTAACCGTGAGCGGTTGGATGACGCCGTACTGGCGTATGGAGCGCGCCAGGTCGTTCAGCTTCGCCTCATCGAACTCGCGGCGCGGCTGAAAAGGATTGGGCCTGATCTTGTCGACCTCGACCCAAAAAATGGCGTTGTTGTAAAACTGCGACATGTAGGCCGATTATACAACGAACACCCAGCAAGGAACAATTTCTACGTTCGTGTGCCGGAGGGGAGACTTGAACTCCCACCCCTTGCGGGACTCGATTTTGAGTCGAGCGCGGCTACCATTACGCCACTCCGGCAATACCCTACAACTTAGCATTTTTTGAAGATTACGCTACATTGGTGATGTGCCTAAACCCAAGATTATCGCCGTTGTAGGACCGACCGCCTCGGGCAAAACATCCCTGGGTATTTATCTTGCCCAAAAGCTCAATGGTGAAGTTATTTCTGCCGACTCCCGACAGGTCTACAAAGGACTCGACATTGGCACCGGCAAGGTGACTAAAAAAGAAATGGCCGGCATCCCCCACCACCTACTTGATGTTGCTTCCCCCAAAAAGCAATTTACGGTAGACGACTTCGTCCGCCTGGCCACCAAGGCCTATTCTAGTATTTTGCAGAACACTAGAATACCTATTGTTGCGGGCGGAACAGGATTGTATGTAGACACTTTTTTAGGCCGCATGAACTATCCACAAGTGCCGCAAAATTCGGCCCTGCGTAAAAAGCTCGAGAGTAAAACTGCTCCGCAGCTTTTCGTCATGCTCCAAAAGCTGGACCCGCGCCGGGCCGGAAATATCGACCCGCACAACCCGCGCCGCCTGGTACGCGCCATTGAAATTGCAAAAACACTGGGACAAAGCCCGGCCAAAGAGGAAATGCTGGGCACGAGCGACAGCCACTACGATGTTTTATGGCTTGGCCTTGCCCCTGCCCCCGAGAAACTTAAGAAAAATATCCGCACGCGCCTCCTGGAGCGCATCCAGTGCGGCATGGTTGAGGAAGCCGTAGAGCTCCGCAAACAAGGCTTAAGCTACAAGCGCATGGAGGAGCTGGGGCTTGAGTACCGTTACTTGGCACAGCTTTTGCAAGGCAGTATTACCAAAGAAGAATTCGTATCGCAGCTTGAGCGTGCCATACAGGACTACGCCAAGCGCCAAATGACCTGGTTTAAGCGCAATAAAGATATCCAATGGGTCGGCTCTAAAACCGAGGCCCTTCGTCTAGCAAAAGCCTTCCTTTCGCGATAGTATGCCCATACGGGCGATTGGTGAAATGGTATCACAAGGGCCTCCAAATCCCTTATTGTTGGTTCGATTCCAACATCGCCCGCAAAAGACACAAACTGCAACCTGCGTTGCAGTTTGTGCGTTGCGGGAGGCGGAGCGATGTTTTGCACTGGCAAAACCGCGAGCCGGGGTCGCGAGCGATTTTGCTGACGAGCAAAATCGACTCGTGGCCGCAGTTATCCACACCCCTGCTTTGCCAGACCATTAATGGGTGTATTGTTACTGAGCTGGTATACGGACCTCACCTAGCAATAGTTGGGCGAAGTATGCCAGCACAAAGAACCGCTCCCGAAAGGAGCGATTTTTTGTACCCTACTATTCCTACAGCGCACCAGCTAAACAAAAAAACCGGCCATTGAGCCGGTTTTTTTGTTACTTCTTCGCCTCTTTGAAAATAACGTGCTTGCGGAGCTTTTTGGAGTACTTCTTAAGCTCAATCTTGCGGGTCACGAGCTTTTTGTTCTTGCTCGTCCAATACACCTCCCCCGTGGCGGCGTGCTTGAGTACTATGAGTCGGTCTTGTGACATTGCCCACCCACTCTACCAAATAAGGCTTTGGGGCGCAACTGGGCCTTAACGTCCCATGCCTGCCACCAGGGCGGCAGCCGTATCCTCGGGCACACCATAGGAAGCAAGGCCTGCCGCACCCCAGGTCCCGCCACTGCTTACGACAAGAATCCAGCGGCCAAGACCCATATCGTACTTGAGGACCGCCTCGCCGCCTGTAATATCGCCTCCCCAAGCTTGCAGTGCGTATCCTCCCGACACTATAGTCGTCCCCAGTTTTATATTGTCAGGATTATCCGCATCAACCTCTCTCTGAAAGGCCGCTCGTGCCGCTACTTGAGACGCGCTGTTCTGCGGAGATGCCGGGAGCTGGGAATCGGAAGGGAAAACGACCACGGGCGTTTCCCCTTTCGGAATAGGGGTTTGAGAGCCGGAGCGCAGAAGTAGGACCACGCCCACTGCAATAACAGCTACAACTATTAAGGCTAGTATAAAAGCTACAAGATAACGATTCATAATTATTATTTAACTCTATAAATTTCGCCCTGGACACCGAGAAAGTTCGTGCCGCTCTTTTGAGTAAAGGCCCGTGCGGACGATGAATTCGATATAACTTGCGAGCAATTAGCGTCGTAGCAGATGCCGACATGGCTCACTGTGTTTGTTTTCCACACCACAATATCTCCGGCTCGCGCGTCTCCCGCGCTTACAGGCACGCCTCTGCCGCCATCCAACTCATCTTTCATAAGCTGGACGCTGTTGCCGTCTATAGAAGGAACTCCCGAAAGTCCGAGGACCTGGTTGACTGCGTAAGCGCAGGCCTTATTGCCATAATCCACAGAAGAGCCGACATTTGTGCCAGTACCCTCATAAGAGGCGGCCGCTGCGGCAATAGTACCGTTAGTGGCACTGGAGCCGATAGAGGTCGGCGAAGTAATATCCCCTTCTGAATTAACGCAATTGAAGGCCGCGGCGCTATAGGTGGAGCCGGGCTGGCAAGTTACGGTACCGCCAGCGGTGCCGTCATAATTGTTTACTGCGACCGGAGGAGGTGCAATTGCCACATACCCCGTCAATACCGGCAAAGAACTCGTAAGGTACTCCCCAATCGTCTGGCTGATCTGCTTCTGTCGGGCCTCGCGCGTCTTGACGCAGCTCAGCGTGCTCCAGTTCCAATTCTTGAAGC
>JAQBRA010000001.1 GCA_028286685.1 Candidatus Adlerbacteria bacterium
GCCTCTGTATTACCGCTCCTGCTGGCACAGAGTTAGGAGCCCCTTATTCATGAGGTAACGTCAATTACTTCCTCCCTCATAAAAGGTCTTTACGTCCCGAAGGACTTCATCAACCACGCGGCGTCGCATGGTCAGGCTTTCGCCCATTGCCAAATATTCTCGACTGCAGCCACCCGTAGGTGTATGGACCGTGTCTCAGTTCCATCGGTGGGGGTCAGCCTCTCAGCTCCCCTACGCGTCGTCGGCTTGGTAGGCCATTACCCTACCAACTACCTGATGCGGCACAGGCCGCTCAAAAAGTGGATTGCTCCTTTACCCCGGAGGGACCATCGGGTATTGCGCCGCCTTTCGACGGTATATCCCCGGCTTTTCGGTGCGTACCTGTGTATTACTACCTCGTTTGCCGTGGGTCTAAACCCACTCGACTTGCATGCCTTATCCACGCCGCTAGCATTCATCCTGAGCTAGGATCAAACTCTGAATATAGACAGATTGCACTGATATGATCTTGTGAATCTGTCGGTTAACTCGAACTGAACGGAACAAGAGAAAAGCGCCCATCTCCTCCTAAAGAGATGAGAAATGATCCCTTGCTTTACTTGCCGTGCAGCGGTCGCTTGTAACAGCCGCTGCACGTTATAGACCGGTGGTGGTCTAAATGAACTTCCATCAGAACCCTCTCGGCTCTGCTGGTTTTTATGAAGGGCGGCTCGCCCTTGTCAAAGAAAAACTGCCCTGTGGCAGTTACAAAGACAGTATATACCCTTGGATATGATTGTCAAATGAGGAAGCGGGGCCATTTTAAGGCCCTAAATATAGCTATTTTGGGCAAAAAGAAGCCCGGCAATGTGCCGGGTAAAATCTCCTTTATTTTGCGTCCCTCCCTTTATGGAAAGATGTCTTCGACAGCCTAGGCGAGGCTGCTTACCGGAATGCCGTGGCACCCGGGGCTTTTCGCCTAGTGCTCCTGCGGAGACCTGCTTTTGCTCCTCCGTAACTATACCCCTGTTTTGGTGAGAGCTAGCTCAACCTGTTGATAGAGCTCCTCTGGCGTGCCGTCGTTGGAGAGGATCGCGTCGGCCATCTGCATGACGCCCCGAAGGTTCGGCTTGCTGGCATCCGGATTGTTTATCTCCGCCTCTTCGTCGGCCACAAACTTTTCAAACGAGATGCGGTCGGTTTCGGACATGCGCTTGAGTATGCGCTCGTAGCGCACGGGCATAGCCGCGTCGACTGCCCACAACAGGGCGCCTTGGCCCCTGAGATGCTCGGCTTCCCCTATGGAACGGACGGACTCGATGACCACATTGCCGCCCTCTGTCTTGGCGCGGGCAAGCAGCTGTTCGGCGATAAATCCTGACCCGTGAAGGGAGCGCAGTTCGTTGCCCACCTGGAGCATGACGCCGCGACTTGAAATGAGGCCGCGCCTGGCTATCTCTTCGTTTAAGAAGCCGCGGACGGAGTAATGCGTAAAGCCTTTATTTTTAACGAGATAGTCGACGACGGTACCCTTGCCTGCCCCATTGGTACCCGTGATGCCGATAATCATTGCCCTATATTAGCTTTTTTCTGCCACTTTTCCCAGACTACCAGGAGCGGCGAGGCGAGGAATATAGAGGAGTAGGTGCCGGCTATCATGCCCACAATGAGGGTGAGGGCGAAGTCTTTCGTGGCGGCGGGGCCCACAAAGTAGAGCGCGCCCAAGACAATGAGTACCGTAAGGCTGGTATTGAGCGAGCGCGCGAGGGTCTGCCAGATGCTCCTCTCCACCACATCGCCGTAGGCCTCGCGCTTGTGGCGCTCGGCATTGAGGCGCAGGTTTTCACGGATGCGGTCGAAGACGACGATGGTGTCGTTGATGGAAATGCCCAAGATGGTGAGGAGCGCCACGATGAAGAGCGCGTCTACCTCCGCGCCATGGGTGTAGCCCAAAAGAGCAAAGAGGCCCACCGGCAGGATGATGTCATGCAAGAGCGTGATGATGGCGACGACGCCGTACTTCCACGAAGAGACGCCCGCTTCCTTGGAAGAATCACCGGAAGAAACCGAGCGGAACGCAAAGGCAATGAAAGAAATGATGCACAAGACGACGAGCACGATCGCTATCCAGGCCTTGCGCATAAGCTCGGCTCCGAGTGAGGGGCCGATCGAAGTAAACTGGTCTTCCTGCATTTGGCCCAAGCCCGAGAGCGCCTGGGTGAGCGCTGCCTTTTCCTCGGTTGAGAGGTCGCGCTGGCGCAGGATATAAGCGTGATCGCCCGAGGGCTGCACGCGCACCTCGCCCAAATTAAGAGGCTCGATAGCAGCGAGGACCGCCTCCTGCGCCGGACGCTCGGCCAAGTAGCTTACCTGCAAGGATGAGCCGCCGGCCAGGTCGATGCCGGGCTTCAATCCCCAGGCTGCAACCGCGCCCAAAGAAAGGACGGTGAGGAGCGCCGGAAGGATAAAGAGGTATTTGAAATTCTTGGAGATATTCATACGGATTTATTTGGTGAGGCCCGAGCGCATCAGGAACCTCCCCCACCCCGACTCGGCCTTAACGCCCAAAGCCATAAGGAAGGTGCGGGAAATAGTGATGGCGGAGAGCATAGAGATGAGGACGCCCAGCCCGAAGACGAGCGCGAAGCCCTTGATGAGCGACGTGCCGAACCAGAAGAGGATGACGCCCGCGATGATGTGCGCGATGTTGGAGTCGCGGATGGCGAGCCAGGCGCGGCTGAAGCCGTGGCTTATCGCCTCCTTTGCCGACTTGCCGGCGGCCAGCTCTTCCTTGATGCGCTCGGCAATAAGAACGTTAGCGTCGACTGCCAAGCCAACTGAAAGAATGAAGCCTGCGATGCCGGCGGCGGTAAGCACGACCGGGATGAGCTTAAAGAGCGCGAGCATCAAGATGACATAGATGACGAGCGAGACTACTGCGACGACTCCCGGCAGGCGGTACCAGAAGATCATGAACAGCGAGAGGATTGCGAAGCCCAAGATGCCGGCATAGAGCCCGGCATGCAAAGCCTCTTCGCCGAGCGTAGCGCCGATAGTCTCGGTCGAGGCCAAGCTAATAGGAACCGGAAGCGCGCCCAAGTTGAGATTGCGGACCATCTCTTTGGCGAACTCGGCCGTAATATTGCCGCCAGAGATTATAGCAACGCCGTCGGTTATAGGGGTCTGGAGGACCGGTGCCGAAAGCAGTACGCCGTCGAGGAATATCGCGAGCTGGCGGCCAGTATTTTTTGTAGTGATATCGCCAAAGAGCTTGGCGCCCTCGGCATTGAAATCGACGCGCACGACCGGCTGAGTTGCAAGCGCGCCCTGGCCGTTGCCGAACTGTACCGAGGAGCGCTGGAGATAGGCGCCGGTAAGACCCGTATCTTCAAACGCGGCCGGGTTAGGAGTAACTGCGCCGGTAGTTGAAGAAGTTATGGAGAGGTTGTCCTCCTGGCCAGCGCGGACGAGCTTGAACTCGAGGACCGGCGTGGCGCCGATAAGGCGCACCGCCTCGTTAACGTCAGTAATGCCCGGCAGCTCGACAACCAGGCGGTGCTGGCCGCTGCCCAAGGCACCGCCCTGCTCGGTCTGGACCAAAGGCTCGCCGACGCCGAAGGCGTTGACGCGGCGCTCGACCACCTCGCGCAGGGAGGCCAAAGAGTCGTTGATATCGGCCGCAGCGATCTTAGATGTGTCGGCGTTGTAGACCAGGTGGGAGCCGCCGGAGAGGTCGAGGCCTAATTTGAAATCAAACCGGCCGCCCGTGCCCGTGGTGGCGAATACGAAATAGCCGACCGCAGCAGCGACGATGAGGACGACGACGGCCCAATAGCGTATGGCGAACATGCCTGTGAGGATACCAGAAATAGTGGCGCTTTGGGAGGGGTTGACATATAGGCTATATTAGGCCGAATAAGCGATGGGCACGGGCGGCCGTGAGAAGTTGATTAAATGTTTTTCTTTATCAAATCGGCGAAGTTTTGAAATAGCTTGGCGACGGCTATGGGGCCCATGCCGCCGGGGACGGGAGTAAAGACTGAGGCGACCTTGGCGCAGGCCGGATCTACGTCCCCCACCACCTTGCCACCCTGCTCGGAGGTGCCGGCATCTATAAGAACGACACCCGGCTTGAGCATGTCGGGTTTTATCAAATGAGGACTACCGGCACCGGAGACTATAATATCGGCGTCTTTAAGTTCAGCGAGCGAGCCCTGCTCGAGTGTTACGACCTGCAGAAGGGCACCTTCTGCACGCAACATTTCAGCAACTGGCTTTCCGACCAGTCTCCCCTCACCTATCACCACGGCTTTTTTATTGGCGATGCCGACTCCCTCCCGACGTAAAACCTCGCGCACCGCGCCGACAACGGGAGCCTCTACCATAAGACCGTCGCCCAAAGCATCGACATCTTTTGCGGGCCAAAGTTGCAGCAGCAGTGTTTCCGCCTCCGGATGAGGGAGCTGTACTAGGACCACATCGCACAGCTCCTGCAAATCATCGAGCCGGCCGCGCAGCACCTCGACCCCGAGCCGCTCAGCCACGCGCTCTTTAATTTTTACAAAGCTCTCGGTGGCCGGGTCGCCCGCGTTAACTACTATGCCGAGCTTTTTGCCGCGCAAAGAATCGCCCAAGCCGGCAATGATTTCCTCTGCTATTTTTTTACCGTCTATGATCATTACGCATTGCCGCGCATAAGGAGGCGGCGGACCGTCTTCATCGCGATAGTAATATCCAAAAGGAGCGAGCGGTGCTTGAGGTAGTAGAGGTCGTAGGAAAGCTTGTTGCGGGTCTCCTCGACATCGGTGCCATGGTGCGGGTCCTGGTGGTGGTAGATCTGCGCCCAGCCAGAGAGCCCCGGCTTAACCAAATGGCGCAGGTTGTAGTACGGGATATGCCGGGCGTACTCCTCTACCAAGGCCGGAAATTCGGGACGCGGCCCGATGAGCGACATGTCGCCGCGCAGGATGCTCCACAGCTGCGGAAGCTCATCGATGCGGGTGGCGCGGATTACCCGTCCCACCGGTGTAACTACGTGTTTTGATTTGAGCACCTCGTTACCCTGGTCGGTGCCCGACATGCTGCGGAACTTGAGCATGGGCATGGGGCGGTTGTAATGGCCCGTACGCGTCTGGCGGTAAAAGATAGGGCCGCCGTCATAGAGCTTCTGCGCGGCAATGATGAACGGGTAGAGGATAAGCGAGACGACTCCGATAAGGAGCGCGGCGGAAATGTCCATGGCACGCTTGAGGATGTCGTAGAGCGTATTGCCCTGCATCCCGATATTGCGCGCGAGCCAGGCAGTATTGAGCCGCGACAGCGGGATGCGGCCGAATATGTTCTCGTATATGGAAAGCGCATCGAAGAAACGTACCCCCGCCGAGAGCAAGTTATATACCTGGGGAAAAGCCTCTGACACCCGGAGGTTGTCGAAGTCGGCCAGCACGATGGCTGCCCTATGACGCTCCATGGAGTCGACAATGGTGTGGGAAAGATCGGGAGCGCTCGGAGATACTATCTCTGCAACATGCACAGGGGCGTACTGGGCGGCGTTCATGACGCGGGCAAGCTCCTCAATTTCTCGTCCCTCCCCCACCATGACGGCCGGCTCGGCGCGCTGAAGCCCGAGCCATGGAAATAGGACCACTCTCCAAAAAAGGACCAGCAGGAAGGAGACAATGAGGTAGATGACCAGGAGCGTTTTAGGAGCGATGCCGAAAAGCGGCACGAAAAAGAAGAACAGCGCGGCAAGCGCCATGTTGACGGTCTGCGCCACCAGGAGTGTCGCCGAGAGCGCCCGGCGCGCCAATATGATGGAGCGCGACTCGTAGAGCCCGGCTATAAAGAAGACTAAAAACCAGGCGACAAAGAGGAGCGAGAACGGGTAGAGGTGGGTTATGAACGAGCCCTCGGCGACCGGCTCGAGGGTACGCAGGTAGAGCGAGATATAGAGGGCGATCGCGAAAATGGCGAGGTCTCCCAGGAACAAAATGAGCGTCCGGGGGCGGAATACCGTTTGCATATGATTGACGATATACTACAACAGAACTAGGAACACTCAAGTTACCGGAGCGGACAACACCAAGAATTTGCATGAAAAAGATACTCTACGTAATTACAAAATCGAACTGGGGCGGCGCCCAAAGATATGTCTTTGACTTGGCAACGCACTTAGACCCAGTGCGCTTTGAGGCGGCCGTTGCCTTTGGGCAGCCCGGACGCCTGGCAGAAGAGCTGGTTCGGTCGGGCGTTGCCACGCACCCCATCAAGTCTTTGCAGCGAGACATATCGCTTTGGTCCGACATAAAGAGCTTCTTTGAGCTGTACTGGCTCATGATTGAAGTTAACCCGGATGTCGTGCACCTAAACTCCAGCAAGGCCGCAGGTATCGGAGCGCTAGCCGCGCGCTTGGCGGGCATTAGGCGCGTAGTGTTTACCGCGCACGGCTGGCCGTTTTGGGAGCCCCGCAGCACACCGGCCCGCGCGGCTATTTGGCTGCTTTCATGGCTCACTGCCCTACTCTCCCACCAGGTTATCTGTATATCGGAATTTGATGCCAAGGTGGCGCGCCGCATGCCCCTGATATCGCGGAAAGTGGTGCGGATTTATAACGGCGTGGGGCCAATGGAGCTTGGCGACGGTCGAGTAATGCGCGCAGCTTTCCCCGAGGGAGCGCGCATTACGGGCACCATCGGCGAGCTGAACCGCAACAAGAACCAGCAAGCGCTCATAGAAGCTGCCCGCAGAAACATACATATGCACGTGGCGATTGTCGGCGAAGGAGAGCTGCGTACAGAGCTTGAGGCGCTTATTAAAAAGTACGGGCTAGAGAGCCGGGTAAAATTGTTTGGCTTTATGCCCGCAGCCGAAGTATTGCGCGGATTTGATATATTTGCGCTACCCTCTTTAAAAGAAGGCCTGCCCTATGTACTCCTGGAAGCACGTGCTGCTGGATTACCTATCGAGGCCACACGTGTGGGCGGTATACCCGAAATTTTGGATGCAGAAGATATGCATGATTTTACGCTCGAGCGGATGGTTACGAAGACGCAGGAGGTGTACTAAATTTTGTTATCGATCATAGCCGCCGCTAAATTCCCGGTCGAGCATGTCGCGATGGGTGGCGCGGCTGTAGCGGTTCATCCCCGCGAGCATGCCGAGCGCCAGGAACTCGATAATGAGGTGGCTGCCGCCGTAGCTCATGAACGGTATAGTGGTTCCCGTAACCGGCAGGAGGCCCATGTTGATGCCGACATGCAGCACGAAGTGCGCGCCGAAATAGCAGAGGATGCCGAGCGCGAACAAGGTTTCAAAATTGCTCGCCCCCTTGCTGGCGCTCCGGAGCACTCTCCAGAATATGACGCCAAAGAGCGAGAAGACGATCACGATGCCGAAGAAGCCCCACTCTTCCGCGAACGCGGCAAAGATAAAGTCGGTCTGGTACTCAGGGAGGAATCGGAGCTTGCTCTGCGTGCCGTAGCCTATCCCCTTGCCCAGCAGCTCTCCGGAACCCACGGCCACCGTCGATTGGTAGGCGTTGTACCCGGCACCGCGGATGTCGGCCAAAGGATGGACGAAGGTCATGAGGCGCTGCTTTTGATAATCGTGGAGGCCGAAGAACCACAAGGCGCTAAACGCCAGGAGCGCGCCGCCAAAAACTATCGCGAGATGCTTGCGCGATATGCCGGAGACCAAGACCAAGCCCAGCCAGATGAGGCCGACAATGATAGCGCCGCCCAGGTCCGGCTGCAGCGCTACGAGCACGAATACCAGGCCGGCGTATGCGCCCGAGACGATAATGTGGCGCAAGTTGCGGATCTCTATATGCCGCCGGGAGAAATATTTGGCGAGCGCCACAATGAGCGCCAGCTTGGCGAGCTCGATCGGCTGGATGCCCAGCGAGCCGAACGAGAGCCAGCTCTTGGCGCCCTTAACTGCGGTGCCCAGCACCAGGAGGAGCATGAGCGGCACAATGAGCGCCAAGTACAGGCTCGCAGCAACGCCCGAGCGGCGCAAGAAGCGCCAGTCCACCCGCGCGGCGCCGAAATAGACTGCGATACTGAGCCCAAGCCATATGGCCTGGCGCACAAAAAACGGGTCCCCGGACACGAAGGAATTCATCGTGAGGAGACCCAGAAGGGAGAGCAGGACTGCGGCGCCGAGCGCGAGCCAATCTACGGCGCGTTCTTTAACGGAGGCGAGGGTGGGCATTAACGCCATTTTACCCGAGTTAGGGGATTTGCGCTTTGGGCGGCGCGACTACAGCGGGAGTATGGTTATCTCGGCACGCACGATCGGCTCTTGGGGTACGAGGCCCCAAGTCAGGACAACCGGGGTTTCCCCGCGCGCCGGAATGGTTACGGTGCTCTTGCTTGCGGCTCGAGCGACCCCTTCCGCATCGAACAGGACCGCGGCTATGGTAGCGCGCGCCTGCACCAGCGAGTCGTTGCGGATAGTAGCACTGAGCCTTGAGCCATCGGGAGACAGGGACTGCTTAGACGCGCTGAGGGCCGGTAACCCCCCTGCCTTAAGCCACACCGGCTCCGTCGAGAAGGAAAAAATAGTGCGCGCAACCGTGCGATGGCCGGCATTGATGCCGGTCTCGATTATAGGAACCGTGGGCACGGGCGAAAGGTCGGCGACGCCGTCGCGCGCCACCACCAGCTTATTCTCCGCATCAAAGAGCTGGAATGAGTAGCCCACCTGGCGCGCGACGGATCCGAGATTATTATTCTGCACATACGCGGCAGCGGTATAGATCTGGGGCGCAGTCTCGAAGGCGCGGGCCCATATGACTACCGGCGCGCGCGCCGCTCCGGTGCACAGAAGGCTGCACGGGCCGCCGCAGTCTACGCCCAGTTCCCCGCCGTTCTGCTTGCGGTCGGTGCACAGCGGAGGCGCGGTAAAGAGCGATTGGTATATGAAAATAAGGAGCATGAGCGCGATGATGCTCACCACGCTCGTATACAATGCCTTGCGCCGCCCGCTCCACGATAAAGCCATTCCTCAATTGTATAGCAAAAATCCGGCCTAAGGCCGGTTGCATCGCGTATTTTTTAGACTCTCTGTTCTGGCGGCTAGCTACTCTCGCACGGTTGTACCCGTACTACCATCGCCGCTACCGAGCTTAACTTCCGTGTTCGGAATGAGAACGGGTGTGACCCCGGCGCCAAGCCACCAAAACAGAACTTCCAAAAATAACCCCAAGTGTAACCTTGGGCTTCCTGTGTTCAGGTAAATATCAAATCAACAACAGATTATTGCGATGCTCAAACCTCCACTCTCCACGAAAGGAATCTTGATCGATTAGTACTTCTCGCCTCAACGGATTGCTCCGCTTACAGCTAAAGCCTATCAACGTCATCATCTCTAACGGATCGTAATGATTACTCATCTCAGAGCCGGCTTCGCGCTTAGATGCTTTCAGCGCTTATCCTTTCCGGACATAGCTACCCAGCGGTTCCCTTGGCAGGAAAGCTGGCAGACCAGTGGTCCGTTCACCCCGGTCCTCTCGTACTAGGGGCAAATCTCTTCAATAATCGACGCCTGCAGTAGATAGGAGACCAACCTGTCTCACGCATCATACTTCGGCCCCGCGACGATGCGAGGCCTCTCTCATTACTGAGAGGATTGGACTATATCTTCACCTCAAAGAGGTGGCTAACGTGTAGTCTCTACGGGCCATATTTGCATACGTTCCCTCGGTATTGCCCTTGCGCGTAGCGCAGTGGGGTTCCACCGAAATCAGTCAGCTTCTCGATACCTATCGCTAGATATCGCCGCCGTTTTCCTTTAACAGTTCTTTGCGAGATTGTTAGCCTCGCACTTCTTCTCTCGACGGTTCAGAGCGTCCAATCCCCCACTTTGCAGTGAGATCCTGAACGGTCTGAACCCAGCTCGCGTATCTTTTTAAATGGCGAACAGCCATACCCTTGGGAGCTTCTTCACCCCCGGGATAAGATGAGCCGACATCGAGGTGCCGAACTCCGCCGTCGCTATGGACGCTTAGGCGGAACTAGCCTGTTATCCCCAGAGTAGCTTTTGTCAGATAATCTTCCGCGGCGTCTAATGCCAACGGTCGGTTCACTATGGTCTGCTTTCGCACCTGCTCGGCATTTACGCCTTGCAGTCAAGCCCTCTTTTGCCATTGCGCTATCGGCACGGTTTCCATTCGCGCCTAGAGGACCTTAATACACTCCTCCGTTACTTTTTAGGAGGATAGCGCCCCACTAAAACTGCCTACCAGATACTGTCTCGACAGGGTTTGCCTGCCGGTTAGCGCATACAATCGTATAGAGTGGTATTTCACTGACGAGTCTGCCACAACCAAGATCGTGACTTCAACCTCTCCCACCTATGCTACGCAATAC
Source organism: Candidatus Adlerbacteria bacterium (assembly GCA_028286685.1). Lineage (GTDB taxonomy): Bacteria > Patescibacteriota > Minisyncoccia > Phycocordibacterales > SBAW01 > GWA1-54-10. The sequence goes on from JAQBRA010000001.1 coordinate 10,350, forward strand.
AATCGTATACGCAATATCAAGCTACAGTAAAGCTTCTGGGGTCTTTTCGTCTATCTGCAGGTAACCGGCATCTTCACCGGTACTGTATTTTCACCGAGCTGTACTCCGAGACAGTTCCCCAGTCATTACACTATTCGTGCGCGTCTGAACTTACCAGACAAGGAATTTCGCTCTTCTGTTCCTCAAAGAAGGACCATATCTTCTTCTTCATGCATTCCTGCGTGAAGCGCGCGGCGTATGGCCTCTTCGTGCCGCGTTTGGACTATCTTTGCGTCGCCGCAAAGAAGGTAGCTTTGTTTGAATAGGTATTTTTCTTCTGTTTCCTCACATCCATAATCGTCCCAGTCCTTCCCCCCTCAACCTAAGTTGAACGGGGAACCTTAGGACGATTATAGTTATCGCCGACATTCACCAGGGCTTACACAGTTCACCAGTACATATTGCTACATACCAACGACCGTGGTTGACCTTCTGGCATTGGTCAAGTGTCACCCCCTATACATCCTCTTACGAGTTCGCAGGGAGCTGTGTTTTTGGTAAACAGTTGCCAGGGAAACTTTCGCTGCGGCCCCTTGAGTTAACAAAGGGCAGGCCTTATTCCGAAGGTACGGCCGATTTTTTGCCGAGTTCCTTGGAGTACACTCACTCGTTCGCCTTACTCTACTCGAGCTGATCACCTGTGTCGGTTTGCGGTACGGACGTACATATAGTTAAGTTTAGAAGTTTTTCTTGGAAGGCTCTTCATCGACATCTGCTATGGCCGAAGCCTCACATTCCCCGCTCTCTCGGTACTGCGCATCGCGGATTTTCCTACGATACATACCTGCGAGCACGGACGCCAATCCAATAAGGCGCGTCGATTTATTTCCTCCGTCCCTCCATCACCTATATGCCGGTCAGGGAATATTAACCCTGTGTCCATCGGGTGCGGCTTTCGCCATCCCCTTAGGCCCGACTAACCCTTCGCTGATCACCATCGCGAAGGAAACCTTGATCTTTCGGCGTGCGGGGATCTCACCCGCATTGCGGTTACTTGTGCCTGCATTCTCACTTCCCAACGCTCCACCATGGCTCACGCCTTTAGCTTCATTGCGATGGGAACGCTCTCTTACCACGTGCACATGCCGAAGCACATGCACATCCTCAGCTTCGGTACTACGTTTTAGCCCCGATTATCTTCGGCGCAGAATCTCTCGATGAGTGAGCTGTTACGCTTTCTTTCAATGATGGCTGCTTCTAAGCCAACATCCTCATTGTCTCTGAAATTCCACCTCCTTGTGATGCACTTAACGTAGATTTTGGGACCTTAACTTGAGATCTAGGACTCTTCTCCTTTTGTACGGTGGAGCTTAGCCCCCACGTACTAACTGCCGTATAACAATAACGGTATTCGGAGTTTGATAGGAACCACGAGATTGCTCCCTGTTGGTTCCTTCCAGTGCTCTACCCCCGCTACTCAATAAATACGACGCCAGCCCAAAAGCTGTTTCAGAGAGAACCAGCTATTACAAGGTTCGATTAGCTTTTCACTCCAACCCACAAGTCATCCGAGAGTTTTGAACGGCTCAACGGTTCGGGCCTCCAGTGCGATTTCTCGCACCTTCACCCTGCTCATGGGTAGCTCACCTTGCTTCGGGTCTTATGCATGCTACAGACGCGCTATTCACACTCGGTTTCCCTTCGGCTCCGGAGTTCCCCCCTTAGCCATAACGCAGCATACATAAACTCGCAGGCTCATTCTTCAATAGGCACGCGGTCGAGGTCTAGGACCTCTTCCACTCTTTGTAGACACATGGTTTCAGAACTATTTCACTCCCCTTACCGGGGTGCTTTTCACCTTTCCCTCACGGTACTTATTCGCTATCGGTCTTTGAAAGTATGTAGCCTTACCGGTTAGTTCCGGCACATTCGCTCAAGCCATTCGTGTCTTGAGCTACTCAAGAGCATTTGTAGAAGTCGTGTAGATTTCGCCTACGGGGCTTTCACCCTCTGGGGCCTTGCTTCCCAGCAAGTTCGGCTATCATCACGATTTGTAACTTCTTTCCGGTCAAGCCGGATAACAATGTCTTATAACCCCGCAGATTCCTAGACCCTGAGAACAGCAATTGCTTGCTGCGCACAGAGTCTAGTCTCTACGGTTTGGGCTGATTCGCGTTCGCTCGCCGCTACTAACGAAATACTTATTAGTCTCTTTTCCTCCAGGTACTGAGATGTTTCACTTCCCTGGGTTTGCATCCTGCATTGCTGCAGGATAATAGAAGTTTCGTTCTATTGAGTTTCCTCATTCGGAAATTTCCGGATCAAAGGTTGCTTGGCACCTCCCCGAAACATATCGCCGCCACGCCGCGTCCTTCATCGCCTTTCAAAGCCTAGGCATCCACCATGCGCCCTTATAGTTTCCTCTCTTGTGTGTAGAGAAGGAAGCTTGAGAACCGCAATAATCTGTTGTTGTA
>JAQBRA010000002.1 GCA_028286685.1 Candidatus Adlerbacteria bacterium
CCGCTGGTGGCTTGGGTGGTCGCCCAGTCGAGCCTTACTTTGGTGTTGTAGCCTACCCGCTCCGCGTTGGCAGAAAGCCTGCAGGTGGGCGGCGGCGTTTTGGTGGCGGTTTGAGCTTGGGCAGCGGAGAGGGAGGGCGCCACAAGCGCCACGACAAGGAGCAGCCGGAGAAGGCCCTTCATACTTGAATCATATCATTGGGTTTTTGCGATACCGCTGCCTTTGTTGTATTCTGTGAGTTACGCAGCGGCCATGGCCCTGCTATGCGTCGGTACTCAAGCGGTCAACGAGGGGAGACTGTAAATCTCCTGGCTTTAGCCTTCGTAGGTTCGAATCCTACCCGGCGCACAGACATCAAAGCGTCCCCTATTTGGGGGCGTTTTGCGTACTGTGCGTCGGAGTAAGGTGCGGGGCACCTTACGTGTAGGATTCGAAGGGCGCAGCGATGTTTTGCACTGGCAAAACCGCGAGCCGGGGTCGCGAGCGATTTTAGCGACGGCTAAAATCGACTTGTGACCGAATCCTACCTAAACAAAAAATCCCCCGGTTGGAGGATTTTTTGTATTTACGTAATTTAATTTTACTTACTGCCCTGCCGTCTCCAAAATAGTCGTCTTGGAAACGCGGGCGCGGGCTGTCTTGCGGACATCGAAGGTAAATTCCCCGTTCTTAACGTCCACTTCTATCCTGCCGCCCGACAGCACGCCGCGCGAAACCATGAGCCCCGCCACCTTGGTGAGTATCTTATCCTGTATAAGCCGGCGCAGCGGACGGGCACCGTAATGCGGGTTATAGCCCTCCTTGGCCAAGTACTCGTACACGCTCGGATTTATAGCGAGCGTAATATCCTTGGCTTCGAGGCGCTTTACCACTTCCTTAACCTGGATGCCGACAATCTCCTTGATGGCCTCGGGTGAGAGGATATTGAAGATGATGATCTCGTCGACGCGGTTGAGGAACTCGGGGCGGAAGTAGTCTTTAAGGCTCTCCTGTACCTTCTGCTTGGCGGCAACGTAGTTGGTAGCATCGGTCCCCGCTACCGAGAAGCCGATAGCCTCCATGCGGTCGATGTATTGCGCGCCGATGTTGCTGGTCATGATAATGATCGTATTGCGGAAGTTGACCCGGCGGCCCTTGGAGTCGGTCAGCGTACCGGCATCAAGCACCTGCAAGAGGATATTGAATACTTCCGGGTGCGCTTTCTCGATCTCGTCAAAGAGCAGCACCGAATACGGCCGGTGGCGCACCAGCTCGGTAAGCGATCCGCCTTCGTCGTGACCCACGTAGCCCGGAGGCGCGCCGATAATCTTGGAGACGCTATGCTTCTCCATGTACTCGGACATGTCGACGCGTATGAGCGAGCGGTCGTCGTCGAACATAAACTCCGCCAAGGCGCGCGTCAGTTCGGTCTTGCCGACACCAGTCGGTCCCAGGAACATAAACGAGGCGATCGGCCGGTTCGGGTCGGAGATGCCCGCGCGCGAGCGCTTGACCGAGTCGGCAATCTTTTGCACCGCCTCGGGCTGGCCCACTACTCTGCCCTGCAATACTTCCTCGATGCGCATGAGCTTCTGCGCCTCCTCCTCGAGCATGCGCGAGACCGGGATACTGGTCCACTTGGACACCACCGCGGCAATATCGGCCTCGGTTATCTCTTCTTTGAGTATGCGGCGGGTCGACTGCAGCTTCTTGAGCCGCTTCATCTTCTGCTCCAGCTCGCGCTCCATAGCCGGTATCTCGCCGTAGCGGATCTCCGCGGCGCGCGAGAGCGAAGCGGAGGCCTCGGCGGTCTCAGCCTCTATGCGCAGGCTTTCAAGCTCTTTCTTTATTGATTTTATATCGCCCAGGGTCTGCTTCTCGTTCTTCCAGCGCTGCTCGAGCTCGTGCGTGGCCTCCTTAAGCTCGGCTATGTCGCGCTCGATAACTTTGACGCGCGCGGCGGCTTTGCTGCCGGCAGGCGTGCTCTTGCGTCCTGCCTCACCTTCAAGGTCGGCTTCCTTGCGCAAGGCTTCCTTCTCTACCTCGAGGCGCATAATCTTGCGATGCGCGTCCTCGAGCTGGGGCGGCTTGTTCTCCAGGGAAATGCGCAGCGCGGATGCCGCCTCGTCTATAAGGTCAATGGCCTTGTCAGGGAGAAAACGGTCCGGAATGTAGCGGGAAGAAAGCTCTACCGCGGCCACCAAGGAGTCGTCGGTAATATGCACCCCGTGGAAGAGCTCGTACTTTTCCTTAAGTCCGCGGAGTATCGCTATCGCATCCTCAACGGACGGCTCGAGAACATAGACCGGCTGGAAGCGCCTCTGGAAGGCCGGGTCGCGCTCGATGTGCTTCTGATACTCGCGCAGGGTCGTGGCGCCTATCATGTGAAGCTCGCCGCGCGCCAAGGCCGGCTTGATCATGTTGGAGGCGTCCATGGCGCCATCTGCGGCACCCGCACCCATCATGGTGTGTATCTCGTCGACAAACAGGAGAACCTTCCCTTCCGAGCGCTCTATCTCTTTCATGATGGCCTTGAGCCTTTCTTCGAACTCGCCGCGATATTTGGTGCCGGCAATGAGTGCGCCCAAGTCCAAAGACACCAGCTCTTTGTCGCGCAGGGAGTCCGGCACGTCGCCCGAGGCGATGCGCGCGGCCAGGCCTTCAGCGATCGCGGTCTTGCCCACGCCGGCCTCGCCGATGAGTATCGGATTGTTCTTGGTGCGGCGCGAGAGTATCTGGATTACACGCTTGATTTCCTCGTCGCGACCGATGACCGGGTCGATTTTGTTCTGCGCCGCCATTTGCGTGAGCGAGCGCGTATATTTCTGCAGCGCGCGGAACTTCTTGGGCTGCTCGGTCGAGGCCTGCTTGGTGGAGCGCAAGTCCAGGAGCGCGCGGGTGATAGCGTCGCGCGTGATGCGGAAGCGCGAAAGGAGCTCGCGCGCAGCGCCCGGCACGTCCAAAAGGGCTATAAAAAGATGCTCGGTCGAGACGAACTCGTCGTGGAGCTCGGTCGCGATCTTCGCGGATCGCTCCAGCGCCTGCACCAGCTCGGGGGTCAGGTACAGCTGGTAGCTGGGCGAGAGCGTCGCGCTCGTCGAGGGGCCCTCCAGGGCCTCAAGGGTCGTATCGGTAAGCAAGACGAGGTCTACTTCGAGCTTTTCGAGCACGGAAGCGACCAGGCTCTCCTCTTGCAAGAGGAGAGCTGCCAAGAGATGCGTCGGGCCCACCTGGTTCTGGCCCCGCTCGACCGCGAGCTCATGGGCCCGGCGGACGGCCTCTTTTGCTTTAGTGGTGAAGTGATTGAATGGGGGCATAGTTTTTATGGAGGTTAGCTGGCTGCAGGAGCGATGAGATTTGGATTGGGGACGGTGTAGAAATAGGCTCCGGTTTGGCGCGAGCCGCCGGTGGCAATACCCACCACTTCGCCAAAGAGCGTCATGAGGATGGAGCCCGGTGTTGCCGATGATACGCTCGACTCGATGAGCCCTGCGTGAGAATCCGGCAGCGACGCTACGACGCCGGTACCGACTGTGTCGCCGCCACCGCCGCCGATGCGTATGACGGACTGGCCAAGCTGGACTTTCGCAGCGTCAGCAATCGAGGCTGGGGCAAACCCGGTCGACGTGCCTATGGCAATATCAAGCACCGCTATTGCCTGCCCTTTTGCGGCGGGCCGGAGCGTGGCCGGGTAGCGCTTGCCGTCGGCCAGTATGGCCTCAAGCTGCCTTGAGGCGGAGCTGCTCAGCGCCTCGCGGTCTGCAAACGCAGTACCGCTGCCTGACACGATAACGCCGCGAGTAAGCAGGAGGTCGCTGCCCTTCTGGGTGATGCGCACCAGCGACTTCTGCATGCGGGCTATAGACTGCGCGGCCAGGTCGTCGTCTTTGACGACCACGGTGCGCTCAGTGACGGTAGTGGCGCTTGCCGCTGCGGTCGCGCCCTGGGTCGCCGGGACTACCTTTTCCACCGTATGCTCGACTATCTGATTGATGGTGCGGGTGACCGACGGCGGCGCCTGATTGACCAGGGAGACCGTTACGATACCGGTCGCAATGGAGGTAACGAAACTCACCAAAAGAGTGAGGAGAACTATCTGATGTTTGGTGAGATGTTCGAGGTCCACAGCAGCCTTATAATACTACTTTCGGTACCTATTGGCAATTTCAAAAAGTGCTTGTGCAATGCGGCGGGCCTGGCGCCGGGTAGCATCGGGCAAAAGGGTCAGACGGACCGCTTCTTGGGCCGTTTTCTTGTCGGCGCCAAGCGCCTCTATGACATAGGATGGCTCCTCGTCGTCGGTACTGCAGGCCGAACGGGTAGAGGCCGCAATGCCTGCGGCATCAAGCGCAATAACGGCCATCTGCCCGTCGAGCCCGGGTATGGAAATACTGAGGTTGTTTGCGGCCCTATGCTCGCCCGCGGGCCCATGCAGCAAAACATTGGGAATGAGGGCTTTGATTTCCTCGAGCAAGTAGTCGCGCACCTGCGCCGTTTTTGCCGCGCGCTTGCCCGCTCCCTTCTGCGCGTCGGCCAGAGCGGCGGCAAATGCTGCGGCTGCGGCTGCGTTTTCTGTCCCGGCGCGCTTGCCTTTCTCTTGTCCGCCGCCCCAGATGACCGGGTCGAGCAAAAGCCCCCGCTTAACGTACAAGCAGCCGATGCCTTTGGGGCCCAAAATTTTCTGCGCATCAAGCGTCACCATATCGACGCCGAGCTTTTCAACTTTTATATCAAGCCATAGCGGCGCCTGCGACGCGTCGACATGGAAGTACACGGGCAGCTCCCCACCCTTCTCTTGCCGGTGGGCGCGCAGGCGCCTGACCTCTTTGGCAATCTCGCGCACGGGCTCTACGGCGCCCATCTCGCTGTTTATATATTGCACGGACACGAGCGCCGTGTCGGGACGGGCAGCTTCCGTGACCGCGTTTGGAAATATAAGACCGTCAGGCTGCACGCCGACAAGCGCAAGCTCGAGCCCTTCGCGCTCAAGCGCCCGTAGAGGCGCCAGCACCGACTGGTGCTCGATAATGCTCGTTACTGCAGATACTTTTTCCCCGAGACGCAGGCGCGGTCCCAGCGTGCCGGAAATTGCCAGGTTGTTGGCCTCGGTACCTGAGGCGGTAAAGATTATCTCGTCTGGGTGCGCGCCTATCGAATCGGCGATGCTTTTGCGCGCCGCATCCAGCTCCTTCTTTGCGGCCAAGGCCTCCTGATGCAGGGCGCCCGGGTTGCCATACAACAGAAGTACGCGCAGCATCTCGCGCCTGGCTTTGCTAGACAGCGGAGTAGCCGCTGCTGCATCCGCGTAAATTCGCTTCCTTCTAAACCACATGGCTCTACTATGGCCTAGCGAAGCGAGAGAAACAAGCTCGCTTGTTTCCGAGCGAGCGACGGACATATCAGCCCTGCTGTTATATACTGTGTATATGTCTGCAGCATCTCTTTACCCGTACCTCCTCGTGGCCAAAACGTACCTGACCTTGGCTGCACCCTATCTCGCCCTTGCAGCAGCCGTCATGGCATTAGTGCTCTTGGTCATGCAAATTCGGTTGCGTCGCAGGCTTGCCCGGCTCGCGCTGGGCCGCAACGGCTCTATCGAGGAGACGATCGCGGTACTCATGCGCGACATGAAGGAATTCAAGGAGTTCCGCACCGAGCTTGAGAAATACCTGAAGCTTGCTGAAGGCCGCCTGCGCGGCACCGTATCGGGCCTGGGGGTCGTGCGCTTCAATCCGTTTACCGGCGAAGGCCAGGGCGGCAACCAGAGCTTTGCGCTCACTCTCCTAGACGAAGGGGGCCAAGGAGTGGTATTGTCGACCCTCTACGCCCGTGACCGCGTCGGCGTCTACGCCAAGCCCCTTAAGGCATTCGCCTCTACCTACGAGCTGAGCGAAGAGGAGAAGGCTTCGGTAGAAAAGGCGCGCGAGCAGATGGCTGCGCACCGCAAGGCATAAATCAGGTGGAGAGCTTCAACATAAAACCCCATGACCCAACCTTCCGCCACATCGGGCTCGCGCCCTCCCATAGTTGCAATCGTCGGCCACATTGACCACGGCAAGTCGACCCTGCTCGACTATATTCGCAACACGAAGATTGTGGAGGGCGAGGCGGGCGGCATCACCCAGCACCTCTCCGCCTACCAGGCCGTGCACGAGAACTCCACGGGCAAGCACGCCATTACCTTTCTGGATACGCCGGGACACGCGGCGTTTGTGGGCATGCGCTCGCGCGGGCTCGAGGTAGCCGACGTCGCGATCCTCATAGTTTCGGCCGAAGAGGGCTCCAAGATCCAGACTCTGGAGGCGATCGAGCTTATCAAGAGCGCAAAGATCCCCTTCGTCGTCGCTTTTACGAAAATAGACAAGCCGGGCGCCGATCTTGAGCGCGCCAAGATGTCGCTCTTGGAGCACCAGGTATTCGTAGAAGGCATGGGCGGCGATGTGCCGTGGGTCGGCGTCTCGGGCAAGACCGGCGAGGGCATTCCCGAGCTTTTGGACCTCATACTCCTTTCCGCAGAACTTGAAGAAATTACTGCAGACCCCACCCTTCCGGGCCGGGGGCTCGTTATCGAAGCGCATACCGAGTCCAAGCGCGGCAACACCGCGATGCTCATCGTTTTGGACGGCTCGGTTATAAGCGGCAAATACGTTGTCGCCGGCGAATGCATCGCCCCAGTGCGCATCATGGAGAACTTTTTGGGCAAGCCTATAAAGGAAGCCGTGCCCTCAGACCCTATCCGCATCGTGGGCTTTACCCCGCTGCCGCCGGTCGGCACCCGCTTTGAGGTAGTTGAAAATAAAAAGCTCGCTGAAGCTGCCGCGGCAGCAAACAAGAACGCGAAGGCCAAGCCCGAGGCCACCGGACCCGCCGAGGCTACTGAGCGCACCGTGCTCCCCGTCATCATAAAGACCGACGTTGCCGGCACCGGCGAGGCGGTCGCCCACGAGATACAGAAGCTCCCCCAGCACGAGAAGCTCGAGGTGCGCGTGATAGCGCGCGCCGTCGGAGCTATCAGCGAGGGCGACGTCAAGATGCTCGCCGGCAGCTCCACCCCGGGCATTATCGCTGGCTTTAATGTAAAAATTGAGCCCGCCGCCCGCGAGCTGGCCGAGCGCCAGGGCGTTACGGTCAATACTTTCGATATCATCTACAAGCTCACCGAGTGGCTCGAGGCCACTATAGAGGAGCGCCGCCCGCGCGAGGAAGTCGACGAGGTTAAAGTCCGTGCCGCGGTACTTAAGTGCTTCAGCGTGCAGGGCAACCGCGTAGTCCTCGGCGGCCGCGTTGAAGAAGGTACCCTTACCGAGGGCCAGGAAGTGCGCTTAGTGCGCCGCGAGGAGGAAATCGGCCGCGGCAAGATTATTTCGCTCCAGACCGGAAAGACCCCGGCCAAGAAAGTCGAGGCGGGCAGCGAGTTCGGCGCGATGCTCAAGACCGATGCCATTCCCGCCTCCGGCGACAAGATCGAGGTGTACACTACGGTCATCAAATAACCCCACCCCTACCCTATGTCCCAACGACACGAACAAATGCAGGAGCGCATGCGCGAAACCGCGGCCGAGTTCTTGGCCCGCGAGTCCAACCGCCAGTCGATGGTTACCGTTACTGCTGCTGAAGTGAGCGGCGACGGCAAGCGCGCCCGCATCTACATCACCGTCATGCCCGACGACTACGAGGAGGAGGCGGTCAAGTTCGCCAACCGCAACAAGCACGAGTTCGGCATGTATCTCCTTAAGAAAGTGCGCGGCATGCGCATCCCGCAGATGGAGTTCGTCATAGACCGCGGCGAGAAGATGCGCCAGCGCCTCGACGAGCTTTCGTAAGCGCCTCTGGTGCGCTAAAGTGTATAAGGTCGGCCACGTAGCCAAGTAGAAAGGCGCGGGACTGCAAATCCTGTATGCGCGGGTGCGATTCCCGCCGTGGCCTCAAGGAGAGTATTCGACGCTGGGGCCACGGAGAGAAGCATGGGATGCTTCTCGTCGGGAATCGCAAGCCGGAGCGGGCCCCATGCCTCTTGGCATGGGAGCGAGGCAGGGCCGTGCGGCACATGATCCAGTGGTATCATGTGAACGCCTGGCCGATCCGCCGTGGCCTCAAGTTTATTTGCCGGGGTGATGGAATGGTAGACATAGGGGACTTAAAATCCCCAGAGCTAATATCTCGTGTGGGTTCGAGTCCCACCCCCGGCACCGGTATGGATTTTTTATACGGAAAGCTAGAGCAAGCACCTGAGGGTTTTTGTCCACCTGAGATGTGGCCTGAGTACGCGATCGTGTCCCAGCCTACCTGGCCCTGCACAAGCGAAGGTGTAGGCAAGGACCCCAGCGGCGTACGCTGGGGTCTATGGCCCTTTACCTTTGAAGACTACATAAGCGACAAAGAACCAAACCTGCAGGAGTCGCGCAAAGGCACACTGGCCCGCAATCGCGTTATTACGTGGGAGCGCGTGCGCAAAACCAACATACCCCGGGGATGGATGCAGTTTAGCAGAGCACCCTCGCGCATAGATGGCGTTTTATCCCTAGATCAAGATCAGGATTATACCCTTTCATGGAATAAGAATGCCCGCCGCGATTTGCGAATTTTTAAAGACAAAGTGGCAAGCGGGCTCTATGCAGTAGTGCCGATTTCAATGGATGCGTTTGCAGGTGCTTACCGACAAAGCCTGATAGCCCAACGTGTTGATCTCCGCCGCCTCGAGGATCTTGAGCGCAAGTTTGCACATCCAGCCGCGCAAGGACATATAAAATTATGGGGTGTTCGTAACACTCAAACTGATGCCATAGTAGCGGGCACTGCTATTAATTATTCTCCTACCTATAAAAACTCGACTCATATTGCGCCCTTTATACTTGAGGAAGGGCGCCACCTCTGCGCCGCAACGGGGCTTATTGACCATTGGTTTGCAGAATCCATAAAACACGGCTGCACTTTTGCAACCACGCTCAACTTTTGGTTTAAGGGCCAGCCCAAAGAGTGGCGCGGGTTTTCTGAATTCAAATCGCACTTTGGGTTTCAGTTTGTGGCCTATCCACCTCGGCTCTATAAGTTCGTTTTAGGGAAGATTTTTTAAATTTTTAGTATTTCGCACTAGTGGTCAGGCGTTCAACATGCGCCGTCGCACACATTGCCGCACGACCCTGCCTCGCCGTCCTGCAAGCGTAGGACATGGCTCCGGCTCGCACACAAGCAGAAAGCCTCCCGCAGGGGAGGCTTTCTGCTTGTGTGCGCCTACCTGGATTCGAACCAGGGACAATCTCCTTAAGAGGGAGCTGCTCTACCAACTGAGCTATAGGCGCGAGTGAGGCTGGCACCAGGAATTCGTTCCTGATTGCCCGAACGAGCGGCCTATATGATTTCTCATATAGGCGCATCCGAACAGGAAAAATATAGCATAAAAATGGCTTTGCGCATAGAATGGCGATATCGCTGGAGTGGCGGAATTGGTATACGCGCCAGTCTTAGGAACTGGTCCCGCAAGGGTTGGAGGTTCAAGTCCTCTCTCCAGCACAATTTTGAAAAGCTAAAATCCCCTTTATTTTAAGGGGATTTTAGCTTGACAAACCCATACAATATGATATAATAGATAGCGGACGGTATGGTCTGCCCTAAGGCGACTCGTATCAAAAATTCATCGCACTTCGACAACAGAATAGGGGTCTTAAAATGACACACATGGACGTTGCTCCAGGTCCGGATATCGTCAGTCGAGATACGGACCGAGTCGACACTTATCCCGCCTACTACTTCCTCGCACTCATTGTGCTTGCGGCGGCCTGGTTTCTGACAGGTCTCGTATTTTACGGGATACCCGTCGGATACGGCAGCTTAACGATCTACATGAGCACCGTCATCTGGGCTTTGGGAGCCGCGCACTTTGCGACCAGCTTCAGGATTGTAGAGCCTGACTACTTCGCTGGCGTCCTGGTGTTCGGAACGCCGACCGTTGTCGTGACTGGCAAACCGCTCTTGGTGCCCATGGGAATCTTTAAAGTCATAGAGATCTCCCGGGGCATCATCCAAATGGAGCTGCCCAACGAGCCGAATCTCATCTTCCGCAAAGAGGATGTAGAGATTGTTCCTCCTGGCATGTCACCCCCAATCCGGGTGACCTTCAAGAAGGGAGTGGCAGGCGACGATGGCTTTGATCCAAACGATCCGTTTGATGACAGGTCGACTCAAGAAGTGACTCCTATCATTCGCTTCAGGATTCAAGACGAAGAAGGGTTCTGGACGTTCTTCGTAAGGCTCGGAGGATTCGACGAAGCGCGCAAGCAAGCCGAAGACATGAGCATCGCCGTTCTCCAGCAGTGGCTGACAGCACTCACTCTTCGGCAAGCTTTCGCGGGTATCGGAACAATCAACCGACATTACGACGATTACATCCGAGCGCAGACTAAAGGATGGGGCATCGAGATCGACAGTGCACACATCAAACTTATTGGCCTGTCGCACTCCTTCAATACAGCCATCCAGGATATCCCGCGCGCCAAAGCCGAAAAACTTGCTCGAACTTCTCGGGCAGAAGCTAAGCAGATTGAGCTCACGCGCGAAGGACTCGGCGAGGCTAATGCCAGAAAAGCACTTCTTTTTGCTGAAGCCTCTGGTCTTGAAGAGAAAGCGAAGTCACTTGGCGTAACCGGACACGACATGCTCGGTGCCGATACGGCCCGAGCGATCGGAGAGTCCGGCAATATGATTATTGTCGGCGCTCAAGGCCTTACGGAAGCCGTTACCGCCGCGTTTGCGGCGGGAAAAGGCATGCAAGGAAAACCCAAACCCACACCCCCTGCCACTGAACCAGGCACACCACCCACTGGAGCATAGAAATGGAACTGACTTACGGAATCGCTATCTTTGTCCTCGTGGTGTTTTCCGTTTATTTTGGAAGACACTGGGAAAAGAAAGGCTCTACACGTATCAGCAGACCATCCCCCGTAACCCCTTCTACCAGAACACCGGAAGATACCGCAAACGAAGACAAAACTCCTCCTGCGGCTTCTGGCTGGTGGAAAGCGATAGGGGGCGTATCTGGTCGGTTTGTAACCTATTGGTCGACAAACTGGGCGTATGTTCTTCTGCCGCCCGCAGCGGTAGCACTGTCCCTTGTCCTGTTTGCATACTCCTTCCCTGAATGGTGGTGGTCATACAAACAATGGAATGGACCGACCTGGCAACTTGTGGTTGCCACGCTCGCACTCGGACTTATCAAGGTCTCTCCTCTCGCGCCCTCTTGGCGCGGGAGACTTACGGCATTAGTGCTCGTATTCGCGGTCGGAGCCTTTGTGTGGACACTTCTTGTCCGGGCTCCGTTCTTCTGCGCTCCTGGCGACACCGCGTGTCGCCAGGAGGAAGCCCGGGTGGCGAACGAGAAGCGTCTGGCCGTCCTGCAAGATCAGGCACGGCGCGCTAAACAAGAGCGGCGTGATGCAGTGGCACGAACGGACTGCACCCATGGCGTGTTGGCGACCATAGAGCTCAACCAAGAGCCGGTCACATTCCCCAACCGCTGCGTGTTTATCTTCGATATTACGGCCGGACCTGTCTGGTTCAAGGGCAGGGACGGCACTGTTGTCGGAGGCAGCACCGGAGTTACTGCAGGAGCTCGAGTGCCATGGCCCAGCGGGTTTCGACTCCTGGGCGCATGGTCGCGAGGCAACGGCAAGCTCGAAGGCGTCTTCTGCCCGGAAGAGCGGCCGGTATGGCGCAGCGGAACTTGCTCGCATACCGGTTAGCAAACTTAGTTCTTACTGAAATCCCTTCTGGGGTACGCAGGACCAATTGGTCCTGCGTTTTTCTTTTCCCAAAAACCCTTATAAAAGGCCGTCTTTTGCTCCCCTCTCCCATCACTTGACTTTTATACTCAAGTATGCTACTATTGATATATGCAAAAGACCCTTATAACCACTGCCGTGTTGGCCGCGCTTTTTGCTCCTCTATCAGCTATAGCCGCCTCGGTACCCACCGGATACTCTTACGACCCGGGCTATTCCTACACGCCTGGATACTCATATACCCCTGGCTACTCTATCCCGTCCGGCCACTCTGAAAACTCAGGCACTTCTATATCGTCGGGCCAGTCAATCTCAAGCGGTTCATCCATACCGTCGGGCCACTCTATACCTTCCGGCTACTCTATCCCCTCCGGACACTCGATACCTTCCGGCCATTCCGTAGAATCGGGACACTCTATATCGTCCGGCCAGTCCATCCAAACCGGCCATTCTATACAGTCGGGTTACTCTATTAGCTCCGGACATTCCATACAGTCGGGCCGCTCTATTCAGACCGGATACTCAATACCTTCCGGCCGCTCCATAGAGTCCGGACATTCGATAGAGGGAACAAAGCTCAGCTGGTAATACCCCGAAAGCCAAAACAAAACTCCCGGACTTACGTCCGGGAGTTTTGTTTCTGCACTTACTACATTAGCAAGGCAAATTGCCGCCAACCATAGTAGAGATAAGTTTTATGATTGCAATGGCGGAGACCATGATAAACATGCCTCCCAGGCCCCACAGCATATGCTGTTTGCCCTCTTCTTTCTTGCCGGCCTCATTGCTTAGGCCCCACAGAAATTCCACAAGCCCCCAGACGAACACCAAAAGCCCTGCCGCGAATATGAGTGCGAGTAGCGGGTTTATAAACGCCTCGGTCAGCTTGCCGACGATGGTGCAGGTAGCGCTATTTGTAACGGCAGCAGATAGCATGATTATTATGGGGTATACCCGTCTTTACCGAAGAGAGGGCCGCTGCTATTGCCATACTGTATCTGCGGGGCTTTTCCTCGGGCATTTTCATCGATACCGAGCGCTTCTTGCATAAGGGCAACAATACCCCAAACCGACACCATAACAAACAAGGTTATAAGGCCCCACTTCATCAGGTCCTTGCCCTTCTCGTGCCCGCTCTTGCTCGATGCCCCCCACAGGTAGCGCACCAAGCCCCAGAAGAACACGACCAGCGCTAGGGTAATGAGTATCGGTATGAGCGCTCCTATAAGACTCCCAAAAGCCCCTAAGAGGCTTTCAATAGGCGACAGGTTAAGTCCTTGGGCAGAGGCCCATGCGGGCAAAGCGAACAGGAGCAAAGCTGCAGACCTTTTTATCATTTACGGTACGAGTGCTTTAGGAGAGAGGACATCTGCATTGCGCTGGACACCCAAAGCATCCTGGGCCAGGCGGACAATGCCCCAGACCGACACCATGACAAACAAAGTTACGAGACCCCACTTCATCAGGTCCTTAGCACCGGCGGTGTTTGACTTGCCGCCAGCGCCGTACAAGTAGCGCACCAAGCCCCAGAAAAAGACAACGAGTGCCAAGGTGATGAGTATCGGAACCAAGGCGGCAACGAGGCGGCCTACGGCGCCAATAAGATTGGCCAAAGGCTGTAGGCTCTGAGCCGAAGCCGCAAGCGGCAGTGCTAAAGAAAGGGCTGATAGTGCGGCGAAGGTCTTTTTCATTAAAATAACTTAAACGGGTATGGCTCTATTCTAGCAGGCCCCTGCTCTCTTTTGCTTTGCCGTGTGGATAACAAAGGGCCAGGTTAGGCCGGCAGGAATATCCCCTGTAGCAATTGCAGTATGCCAAATATGGATACCAGCACAAACAGCGCCACCAGGCCCCAGCCCAACAGCTCTTTTTGGCCCTGCTTGTCATGCGAGTCGCCGGACAGGTACAAGAACCGTACTGCGCCCCATAAAAATATGGCCAGCGCTACCGAGCCCAAGAGAGCCACCAGGACGTTTATAACGCTAATTATCTGGCCAACGAGGACGGAAAAAGTCATATATTAGCGGCCACAGAACTGTATCGTACCGCTGGTATCGAGCGTTTGGATAGTTGCCGAAATGATGCTGGCCAAGGTCCAAGCGCCCAGGAATATGGCAATGCCTAAAATGACAAACTTAAAGTTCCTTTTAGCGTCGTCGAGCCCTGTCGCGCTGCCACGGGCCAATATAAACCTGAAACCCGACCATACTAAGAACAAGACCGCGATCGGCATGCCTATCGCCATAATAATGTTGAGCAGGGCCTTGACCAGGTTGCAGAAATCATCAACGCCCAGCGGGTTACACAACTTAAAAGTACCTCCTTGTGATCCGCAATCAGAGCCTGTGGGAACGGAATTTTGATATGTCCCTGTCTGGACAGAGTTTGCCTGCGCCAAAGCAAATTGTGGAATAAGTATTATTCCACAAAGGATGAGCGAGGTTGAGATAAATTTATAAAATTTCATTGATTTGGCAAAAGCTGGCGCATAGCCTGGGCGGCATCAAAAACGGCCTGCTCGGGGTCGGTGCGCCCCGATGAGACAGATTCTATCATTGTTTTAAAGATGTTATTGGTCGCCGAGGCGTTCGGGTCATTCCACGAGCGCGAGATAAGCGCTGACTGTACGAACACCTCTCCGGCGGCAGAAGCCGAGGTGTCTATGGGCACATCGCGGCGCACCGGCGGCAAGGTGGTCTGCCCCGATACGGCAGCAATGCCTGCGGCCGAGGTAAGCTTTTGGGCCACCGCCAAAGCTCCGGCCGGGTTCTGCGCCCCGCGAGCAATGGAGAGCCCCGCGATATTGCCGGAGGTAATGCGGGATGAAGCGCCCATAAGCTGGGGCAGCACCGCAACGCCAAAGCGCAGGTTGGGATTGCGCTCCGCTATGGAGCGGTACTCGCTGGCAAAGCCGAAGTAAACTGCAACGTCGCCCGAAGCAAATGCGTTGTACGAGTTGGGCAGCGAGCGGTTCCACGAGTAGGTGGTTTTAGAAGGGTTGGCAAAATCGGTATAAAACCGCAAGGCTCCGGCAGCCGGCGTGTCGCTCTGGTTTTCAGGCTTGGAACCTAAGACAGTGGTAAGCGCGCCCGCAGCATTGCGACTCGTGACAAAGTCTCCGGTCTGCATGAACAGGGCCGACAGGACCGCCTTGCCGTTGTTTATGTTGTCCCAGGTGCCCAGCGCCACCGCCGACTTGCGGACCGAGCCGGCAGAGAGCGAGGTTATCTTGGGCGCCAAGGTAATGAGATCATTCCAATACTGGGGCGGCTGGGCGATGCCAACCCCGGTAAAGGTGTCGCGGTTCCAGTACATGACCAAGGGGTCTATGGTAAACGGCAAGGCCAAGATGCCTCCCGGGGTCAAAAACAGCTGGCCCTCGTCAACAAAGGACGACATGAACGTGCTTTGCGTCACGGCGCTGTACGGGATAGGCACTATCTTGTCGGAAAGCCCGCCCATGCTGCTCTGCGAGAGGAAGACCAGGTCCGGACCGGTGCCTGCTGCAATGGCATTTACCAGGTCAGACTCGTACGTGGCCGGGCTGTGATAGTAATACTGCACATCCGAGAGGCTCTTATCCGCGCTAGACACCTCGCCTAGGACCGAGTCCATGGTCGACTGGTCGATAGTGCCCCAGACAATAACCGTGCCTATTCCCCCTTGGCCGCCCACACCCCCAAAAAGAGCGAAGACGCCGATACCGATGACGACAAGGGCTACGAAAATGCCGGTAACTATGGTTTGGAAGCTGGACATGCGGTATTACTTTTTCCTTAGTATAAGCCCCCAATGGTAGGCGCCTGCGGGGATATCCTCTGCCTGACTGAATCCGGCGACCTCGAATATTTTCTTAGCCTCCACAGCGGACACTATCTGGTCGGGATGCGGCCCCAAGCCGCCGTGCGAGTCGCCCCAGTCGATAAGCATGAGGCGGCCGGCACGGCGCAGCACGCGGGCAGCTTCTGCGGCTGCAGCAGCCTTGTCCTCGGTCGAAAAGAGCCCGTTGGCCAAAATGCAAAAATCCATGGTGCCTTCGGGCAAATGCGTGCCGTTAAGCTTTTCTATCGTGCCGCGCACAACCTCTATGTTGCGCAAGCCCTCGGCCTCGGCCAGATTCTTAAGCCGCGGGAGCATGTCCTGATGGGCATCTACGGCCCACACCTGGCCCTGGGCCCCTACCGCGCGGGCAGCCGCGCGGGCAAAAAAGCCCGAGCCAGCGGCCAAGTCGGCCACGCGCGAGCCTTCGCTTATGTGGCACGCCGCCACTGCTGCCTGCGGATTAAGAAACGAACTCTCCATTGCGTTCAGTATATATCCAAAAAAGCGCCGCCCAGAAAGTCTGGGCGGGCTAGGCGGCTTGCACTGAAACGATCCGGGCAAGTTTGGGTTTCAATTCCGTTTCTTCCACCCATCTACCGCCTAAAGTTTCAGCAACGGGAATGCTGTAAAAACGCATATGGGCTACCGGCAGGATAAAAGAGTCGCCGAGCTCATACTCAATATCCTGGTAATAAACCCACCCCTTAAGCAGCGGGCTTATCGCAATTGCAGCGCAACTGAGAGCCTCGGCCTCCGTATCAAAGAGGCTTTTGCATGTAGCGCAAGCGTATTGGACATGGGCCTTCCAGACCGCGCAGCACCGGAGAGCCCTGGGCTGCTCGATATAGGCTGTTTCGCACCTCTCGCATTGAAATAACATCGCTACCTACCCCGCGCTAGAGCTTGTCTGCTTCAACTCTACACCCGCAAAAAAGCCCCGCTTGAGCGGGGGTGGATAAGTCAGAGGCCGCGCGGGCAGTACCGCTACCGGCCAACCGCCACGGCCTCGGACGGAGTGCCGGAGATGGCAGCCTGGCGTTCTGCAGAGAGCACCGATGCGCCCCACAGCGAGTATGCAACCGTGCAGACCATCGCTAGGGCGACCACTCCTGCCGTGCCCATTTTATTAGAAACTTTCTCGCTCATATATACATAAACGCACAACCTGCCTGTTTCTTACATGAATTACCCGCCGCACGTATGTGCGGCGGGTAATAAAACAGCTTCTTGTCTTTAAAAATTACAGAAGGAACGGCGCACAATACAAAGAAACGCCCACCAATCCCGCAGCCCACAACCCCGCCTTGCGACACGCTTCTTTGTTTCTGAAAAACGACACGACCCGCTTCGCCATGACGACCTCCCAAGATCCAGCCTCTGCCACAAAGGTACTCCACCCCGCAGCGCGGTCAACTTACTTATCCCCTTCGACTTTAGAAAATCGCTGCATCTGACTGTCCTCCCACTGCAGGGATTCGCTCCACTCGGCAAGCGGGCGGGTAAACAGCGGCGCGGCCGCATTGTCATACATCGGCTCGTACACCACCGCCCATTGATCAGTCGAGTCGAGCGCAACGCCGATAATTTTATATAAATCGCCCTTGTAGTGCTTATATACCTCCCCTGCCTCAGGGGCGTCTGCAGGCAACATTGGTACCGGATCTCCTTTTGACATATCCCTAGTATACAAACAAAACGCCCGCGGCACCCAATGGGGCCGCGGGCTCTCAATCAATTCCTATAGCGATAACCGCTGTGGGGGTTCGCGCTGGCAAACTTATTCATCGCCTCTCTGTAGCTTTTGCCATCTCCGCTCTTGGGAGGAGACGGCGGGGTCCTGACCCCCTTTTTGCGAGCCTTGATCCGCTCACTCTGCCGTTTGGACTTTGCCATTTCGATACCTCCGTATCATTTCCGGGCTGGAACTGCGCCGCTGCCGACACCTTACTATGCCACCCTGTCAAAATCAACAAAATAAAAGCCCGCGGCACCCATAGGGCCGCGGGCTATTCTTTTCGCTTATTTTTTTGTCTTGCGCCTGAGTTTGGTCTTGAGCTTGAGCTTTTTTATCTCACTCAAGACTTTGCGCGGAAGACCGGAGCTATTGCCTTTCTTGCGGCGCTTATTGTCTTCGGACAGGATTTTTTGGACCCGACGGATCTTCTTTGCATCCTGCGCTTCGATCTTTTCTCGAGCCACTATCTCTTCCCGGCGCCGGGTATCGGCCTCGAAGAAAGTCTCCTGATTGGGGCCATAGACCACCTGGGACATCGAAGTTATTCCTGCCGTACCCAGGCCCCTAAACTTCGCATTAACGTTGCTGTACAGGCGTACTGCCATCTTCTCCAATCCTCTAGAGCTGCTTGTCTGCTCCTATTTTACCAAATTTGACGTTTTAGTAAATAAATACTCTTATTCTGCCGCTAGTTTATCTTGTCGCCGTAATCGAGGTCGTGCTGGGCGTAGCGATGGCGCAGCATGGCCTCGTCGCCGTACTTGGCAAACGACTGCTCGAAGGGCGACGGCATAAAGCCGCGTTCCTCCAGGTGCGCGATGGCGCAGAAGTAGTTTTGCGTGCGCCCGGCCACGACCGAGGCGTAGTGCAGCCAGCCGTTTACGTAGCCGCAGTACATGCAGCCGATCTTCTCGTACCAGGTCAGATACGGCAGCCTGGCGCGATCGACAATGCGTATATAGTGGCTGCGCTTAACCTTGCGGATGCCAAACAGCGGGAAAGCAATTTGATGATAGAGCTCCAAGAAAATGTCTGAGATGACGACCGGCACGAGCATGAGCCAAACCAGGGGCGCGCCCACCAGGTAGCGCAAAAACTGCGGATATTTGGACTTTGTGTGGGTAATTATCGGTTTAGTCATACTTAAGTTATCCCCAGCGTTATCCCCTTTTATGCCATTTTGGGGTGAATTGGTCAAAATGCTATACTGGTGGAAGTAGGTAGGTCAGGAAGCATAGAGGCTTCTACTGATCCTAAAGCGACATTGGTTGATCCATTTGATCGCATATTGTGTGGGGCGACCCACTTACCGGGCATGGGCTTACGCCGAGCGATTTCGGATCGAGGGCTGAGGAGTTGCTGGAGAGTACGCAACATTCTCCACTCAGGCACCAACATTCACTTACCGTTCGGACCCGCCTCCCAAACTCCAGCTTCGGCTCGGAGTTTTTGTATTTTTACAAGCAAACGAAGGAGGCAATTGCGTCGCCTTCGCGGAGTTTCATCACGCGGACGCCTTGGGTGCTGCGGGAGAGGGACGGGATTTCTTTAAGCGCGGTGCGAATGACCTGACCCTTCTTGGAGACGACAACGATCTCGTCCTCGCCTACGCCTTCTTCTTTTGAAATTACTTTAGACGCAATCAGCGAGCCGGTCTTGGGGGTCGTATTCATGGTCTTGATGCCCGAGCCGCCGCGGTTCTGGTTCTTGTACTCGTCCACCGAGGTGGTCTTGCCGTAGCCGTTCTTGGACAACACCAGAACCTCGAGGTTCTTCATCCCCTTCTTGATAACGTCGGCACCCACGATAATGTCGCCGGCCCCCAGCTTCATACCGCGCACGCCGCCGGCACCGCGGCCCATGGCGCGGATGTCGCCCTCCTTAAAGCGGATCGATTGGCCCTTGGCGGTCGAGAGGAAGATCTCGTCGCCCTTCTCTACCAGGAGCGCGGCAATAAGCTCGTCGCCCTTCTGGAGCTTGATAGCAATAAGGCCCGAGCGGCGCACGTCATGGAAGGCGGTGGCGTCTACCTTCTTGGCAACGCCTTCTTTGGTGATCATGTACAAAAACTTCTCGCCCTCCTTCTGGTTCTTGCGCATCGGCAGCACGCTCGATACTTTTTCTGAGTCGGTAAGCTGCAGGAAGTTGACCAGGGCCTTGCCCTTGGTCGAGCGCTTGCCTTCAGGAATTTCGTAGAACTTGAGCTGGAAGGCGCGGCCTGCGTCGGTAAAGAACAAAAGGTCGCTATGGGTCGAGGTGGTCAGGAAGGTAGTAACGAAGTCCTCCTCTTTAGTATCAAGGTCGATAACGCCAACGCCGCCGCGCTTCTGCTGCTTGTATTCGTCGGGGTTGGTGCGCTTAACGTAGCCGCCTGCAGTCAATACCAAAACCTGCTCCTCGTCGGGCACGAGATCCTCGACATTGATAACGCCGGCGGCGCCTTTCATCACCTTGGTGTTGCGGTCGTCGCTAAAGCGGCGGGTAAGCTCCTCGATCTCATGCTTAATAAGCGCGAGCATCTTCTTGTCGCTGCCCAAGAGCGCGGTCAGCTCGGCAATAAGCGCCTGGACCTCTGCAAGCTCGTCCATGACCTTCTGGCGCTCGAGGTTAGCAAGGCGCGAAAGACGCATCTCCAAAATGGCAGTGGCCTGCAAGTCGCTGAACTTGTACTTCTTAACGATGTTGGCATGCGCCTCCGGCACATCTTTGGAGGCGCGGATGGTCTTGATGAGCTCATCAATTATGTCGAGCGCCTTGGCGAGGCCGAGCAAGATGTGCTCGCGGTCCTGCGCCTTGGTGAGATCAAACAGCGTGCGGCGGCGCACGACCTCGCGGCGGTGCTTAATAAACTCCTCGAGGATGCCTTTGAGTGAAATGGTCTGCGGCACGCCGTCGACAAGCACAACCATGTTGAAATGGAACGTGTCCTCAAGCGCGGTGTGCTTGTAGAGGAAGTTGAGGACCTTCTGCGGATGCGCGCCCTGTTTGAGGTCGATAACGACGCGGATGTCCTTGGACGATTCGTCGCGCAGGCCGCGCACGCCCTCAAGCTTCTTGTCGCGGACCAGGTCGGCGATGCGCATGATGAGGTCGGCCTTGTTGACGCGGTACGGAATGGAGGTAATGACGATCTGGAAGTCGCCCTTCTTGCCTTCTACAATTTCTGCCACGCCGCGCACGACTACGCCGCCCTTGCCGGTGCTGTAGGCATGCAAAAGCGCTTTCTTATCAAATGCCACGGCGCCCGTCGGGAAGTCCGGGCCGGTAATAAACTCCATGAGGTCCTCGACGGTTGCGTCCGGGTTTTCTATCAAATGCGTCAAAGCGCCGGAGACCTCGCCCAAGTTGTGCGGCGGAATAGAGGTTGCCATACCGACGGCGATACCGAGCGTGCCGTTAAGCAGAATGTTGGGCATGCCGGCAGGCAGCACCGTCGGCTCCTTGATAGTGCCATCGTAGTTGGGGCGCCACTCCACAGTGTCTTTATCAAGGTCGTTTAAGAGCGCCTCGGCTACGCGCGACATTTTCGCCTCGGTGTAGCGGTAGGCGGCGGCCGAGTCGCCGTCGATGGAGCCGAAGTTACCCTGGCCCAAAATGAGCGGGTAGCGCATAGAGAAGTCTTGCGTCATCTTGACCATCGCGTCGTACACCGACTGGTCGCCGTGCGGGTGGTATTTACCCAGTACGTCTCCCACGATAGTTGCCGACTTGCGGAAGCGCGCGCCCGGGGTAAGCCCCTGGCGATGCATGGTGTAGAGAATGCGGCGGTGCACCGGCTTGAGACCGTCGCGCACATCGGGCAGGGCGCGGTCGGTAATGACCGACATGGCGTAGTCGATAAAGCTCTCGCGCATTTCAGCGGAGATGCTGCGGCCGACGATGCCCGTGCCGCCCTGTTCTTTTGTCTTGTTTTCTTCCTTGTCTGCCATACTAGAATCCTGAAGTCGGGGCCGGTATTAACTGGTTGGGCCCATTGTAGCCGCTTTGCGCCGCCGCCGCAGTAAGCGACGTCTGGTTAGTATCGTCTTGCGCCAGCTGCGTCTCGTCGGAGGAAAGGCGGAAGCCCAGCGTCGTAATCCAGATAGCAAAGACCCCCGCCGTAACGACGCCCGCGATCTGCATCGCATGCTGGCGGCGCTCGTGGGGCTCTTTGGTCTTTATGTGATCGAGATACTTCTTCATATCTATATTATGCGCCCAAAACGACGACTTCGGCCTCTTTGCCCTCAAGGTCCTTGCGCTTGACGGTCAGTTTTTCCTCGGCCTTTGTGCCCTCGGCACCCGCCTCCTTAAGGAATGATTTGAGCGCGGCCGCATCGTAGTGCATGGGCACGATTACCTTGGGGCCGAGCTGCACGGCCAGCTTATAGGCCGCCGCATGATCAAGCACTTCGCCGCCGCCGACCGGTATAAACAGTATATCGACTTCATCAACTTCTTGCTTGGCAGCCGCGGGCAGCTCGGCCGAGCCCATGGCGCCCAAAAAGCACAGGTTCATGCCCTCGAGCGATATAGAGTAGATAGTATTGATAGTCGCCTGCTTGTCGTAGGTCGTAGGCGCACCAAAGCCACGCACTGCTACGCCCTTAACCTCATACTCGCCCGCGCCGCTTATAACGAACGGCTGGCGCTCGCCGAAGGAGGCGTTTTCGGTGCCATTGAAGTCTTCATGCGGCAAAGAGACAAGGGCGATGTCAGCGCCAAACTTAGAGGTGGCAAGCTTGGAGGATTTGCCGGGCGGGTTGATAGCGATAGTCAGATCGCCAAAGGTAACCTTAAAGCACTCGCCGCCCAGGTAGCTGATAACCATGCCTCCATTTTAACATATTTATGAACGCTTTTCCATAAATCGGCTTCTATCTACTTGACATCTTCATATCGGAAGTTTATATTGCCTATACATGTTCGCCTGACGCGGACGCCCTCAAAAGGCGCCCTTTTTGTTCCCCAGGGGGCAGAGTCAGGATGAGGACGTGCAGCACACAGGAGACGACAATGGGTCAAAACAACAAGCCGGGTCAGGGTCAGAAGGATCAGGACCAGCAGGGCGGCCAAAGCGGCCAGAAGCCCGGCCAGCAGAGCCAGCAGCCCGGCCAAGGCGGCCAGCAGCAGGGCGGCGCCCACAAGCCCGGCACCCAGCCCGGCAAGGGCTCGCAGCGCTAACGCGCGATCGGCCCACATCCTCGGCGGCGCCGGCGCGCCGTCGAGGACAACCCGGAGGAGTTCCATGAGCATCAAACCAATGCATGGCTTGGGAATTCCTCAAGCCTTGCAGCAACACGGTGCGGGACCTAAATCCCCGCCTGAACCAAGCGTACTTGGAGTAGTCGGATTCGGGCAACCGATTCCGCCGCTTCAAGGCGTCACGCCGTCTCTAAAGATCCAAGTCTCTGGGAGGAGAACGCAGAAGCGCCTTTAAGGCGCTCGCAGAAGCCCGGTTCGCGCAGCACCATTCAGGTGTTGAGCGAACCGGCTTTTTTATTGCCCTAATTTGCAAAAAGGCCCCTTTCGGGCTATAGTCTGAGCCAATAGAGGGAGTCTCTATTATTAGAAACAGCGCGTAGGAGTAAAGCCAGATCTTGGCCCCCTACCGTACAAATCAATAAATATTATGGAATCTAACCTTACCGAGGAGAACTTGCCCGCATCCGTGATGGCCATGTTTGCCGAGCAGGCACACATGCCGCCCAAGGCTGGCGATATTATCGAGGGCACCGTGCTCTCTTTGGACCGCGCCCGCCTCTACGTCGACCTGCCGCCTTTCGGCACCGGCGTTATTTACGGCCGCGAGTACATGAACGCGCGCGAGGTCATCAAGCGCACCAACGTCGGCGACAAGATCAGCGCCAAAGTCATTTCCACCAACACCAAGGACGGCTACATCGAGCTTTCCCTTAAGGAGGCGCGCCAGGCCGCTGCCTGGGCCGAGGCCGAGGATATGGTCAAGAACAAGACCATGCTCGAGCTTACCGTTAAGGAGGCCAACAAGGGCGGACTCATCATGGAGTGGCAGGGTATTGCCGGATTCCTCCCCGCATCCCAGCTCAAGGCAGAACACTACCCGCGCGTCAGCGACGGCGACAAGGACCGCATTCTTGATGAGCTGCGCAAGCTCGTGGGCACCAAGCTCCCGGTCTCGATAATCGGCGCACAGCCGAAGGAGGGCAAGCTCATCTTCAGCGAGAAGGGCGCAGACGATAAGGAGAAGAAGGAGCTCATCGCCAACTACGCCGTGGGCGACGCCGTTAACGGCGAGGTTACCGGCATGGTGGACTTCGGCGTCTTCGTGAAGCTCGAGGAGGGCCTCGAGGGCCTGGTCCATATTTCCGAGATCGACTGGGGCCTGGTAGACGATCCGCGCCACTTCTTCAAGGTCGGCGACAAGGTCCGCGTGAAGATCATCGATATCAAGGACGGCAAAGTGTCCCTCTCAGTGAAGGCGCTCAAGGAGAACCCTTGGGAGGCTGCCAAGGGCCGCTACAACAAGGGCGACAAGGTTGAGGGCGTGGTCATCAAGTTCAACAAGCACGGCGCACTCGCCTCTATCGAGGAAGGCATTGCCGGCCTGGTGCACGTCTCCGAGTTCGGCACCGAGGAGAAGCTCCGCGGTAGCTTGGAGCTCGGCAAGCGCTACCCCTTCACCATTTCCCTCTTCGAGCCGAAGGATATGCGCATGGCATTGAATTTCGCAGGGGATAAGAAGTAAATCCTGCCGATATCCGCGCAAACAAGAAACCGCCTCTCAATTAAGAGAGGCGGTTTTGCATCAGATTCTTAAGCAGGGCATTGAACTGCTCCCTTGAAATGAACTTGCCCAAAAATAAGTGCGCCCCGCGCTCTTTTGCCTCCTGCTGCACGGCAGGTATGCCATGTCGCGATATGACAACGATTGCGGGTGTGCCGCAGCGCTTGCGGATAGTGTCGATGAGCACGAAGCCCTCCTCTGCCTGGCTGCTTAGGCCCAAGAGCAGCACCAAGTCGAACTCCTCGGCTACCTCGACAAGACCCGAAGCACTAACAGTCGAGACAGAGATACATCCGGTCGTAACCAGCTTGCTTTCCCAGTCCACAGCCTCGATAGAGGTTGCCGTGTGGTTTACGACGAGCGCTCGCATGGGACGCCTCCTTTGTACTTTGCCCCACTATACGGCATGAGCACCCCTTGCGCAAAAATTACTACCGCGCATTTATTGCGGTCATTGCGGCTTGGACGCCGTCTTCCAAAACTATTTCCAGCGCCTCCTGCACTATCTTTTTAACTTTTTTGAGCTTCTCCGCATCGAGAGGCTTGAATTTGCCCAAGACAAAGTCGGTAATCTTCTCGGGCGCGGGCCGCTTGAGCAATCCCTTTGGGGTGGCGCCCGATATGCCGATGCGGATGCGCACGTAGTCTTTGGTCTTAAGGGCCTTTTCTATCGACTTAACCCCGTTGTGGCCGCCGGCGCTCGAGCCGAAGGAGACTTTGACGCGGCCCAAGGGCAGATCGAGCTCGTCATGGAGCACGATAAGCTTTTCTGCAGCTTTTTTGCTCGCAATCAGCTTCTTTATGGGGCCGCCCGAGTTGTTCATATACACGTTAAGCTCGGCGACCTTCGCTTTTTTGGGCAGCTTGTCCTTAAGCGCAGCCAGAAGGTCCTTGCCGACGTTGTGCCGGGTGCCAATGTATTCCTTATCAGGGTTCCCGAGCCCCACTACTATCCAAGACATGCAGGCACTATACCACGCAGGCAAAAAACAATAGAAAAATAGTCTGGCCCGAGAGGGCTCAGAGCCCGATACGGGAGACCCGAGGACTTTTTTCTATTGTTTTTCTGCCGGAGATGTTAAAAAAGCTTGCACTGTTTGCAAAGAGGTATAAACTAATGCCATGCCACAGGAGAACAGTGATTCTTTTTTCACCGAACTCCTCAAATTCGTAGTAGTCGCGGCCGTCATCGTGCTCCCGGTGCGCCTTTTTGTCGCGCAACCGTTCATTGTCTCCGGCGAGAGCATGGATCCGACGTTTAAGAACGGGCAATACCTCATTGTCGACGAGCTTACCTACCGCCTGGAGGACCCCAAGCGCGGCGACGTGGTTATTTTCCGCTACCCGCGCAACCCTTCCGAGTTCTTTATCAAGCGCATTATCGGACTCCCGGGCGAAACCGTTACGATCCAGGACGGCACCGTATCGGTAATGGGCGCGGACGGCAGCGCGGTCGCACTCAACGAGCCGTACGTAAAAAACATCGGCAACGGCCGCGACTCATCGTATCCGCTCGGCGCAGACGAATACTTTGTTATGGGCGACAATCGTCCCGAAAGCTCCGACTCCCGCATTTGGGGCGTACTTCCCCGCGAAAATATGATAGGACGCGCCCTGGTACGGCTTTTGCCCGTCGGGGACGCAGGCGTCTTCCCCGGCTCGGCTACGTACTCTCAGTAATATGAGCGCCCCCCAGAAATCCTCCCCGGCCAGCTTCCTTAAATTGTCCCAGGACGTTGCCTCCTTTTACGGCTTCCGGCCGCTGCGCGAGATAGAAAAGAGCCTTGCCCCCGGCATCTACAAGCGCGGGGCGCACAACTTTTCCTCCGCCTCGACCGCGCTGGCGCACAGCTCCGGCGGCGTGCTCCCGGAGCCGGTCATGGCCTACTATGCCAGCGCCTCCCCCTTGCATGTGCCCGGGGGTTGGCCCGCGCGCGAGGTGGGCGAGTTCGGCTTGCAGGTGGCGGGCGCCAAAGAGAGCGTCGGCGAAGTGTTCCTGCTCAAGACGGTCGCCACTATTTTAAGCGAGTGGGGCGGCACCATGACCCGGGTGCGCATCAATGCGCTCGGCGACCGGGACTCCCGGCAACGCTTTGCGCGCGAACTTTCAAGCTACCTGCGCCGCCAGTCGCACAACCTGTCGCCCGAGTGCCGCGACAAGGCGCCTGAAGACCCTATGGCAGTGTTTGCCTGCGCCGACGAGGCATGCCGCGCGGCGCTCGAGTCCGGTCCACGCGCGATGAACTTCTTATCGGAGAAGAGCCGCGCCCATTTCCGCGAGGTCTTGGAGCACTTGGAGCACTTGGGGCTCCCCTACGAGCTTGATGACATGCTGATGGGCGACGAGCGCGAGCCGCGCGTGGCGTTTGCTATCGACCTCAATGAAGACGCCACGGTCCTGGGCTCTATCGGCGGACGCTTTGATGACCATGTCCGCCGGCTCACCGGCCACAAGGAGGCTACGGCAGTCCACGCCAGCCTGTTTTTCCGCAAGAAAGGCCTTACCGCTTCAAACTTCCAGCTCGAGAGCCCCACAGGGCGGCCCCGCATCTACTTTGTCCAGCTGGGCATGCGCGCCAAGCTGCGTTCGCTCGAGGTAAGCGACATATTGCGCGTAGCCCGCATCCCGGTCCTGCAATCCTTCGACTCGTCCCGCCTTTCCCCGCAGCTCTTGGCCGCAACTGCGGCAGGAGTCTCCCACCTTATTATTATGGGCCAGCGCGAGGCTCTGGACGGCACGGTTATCGTCCGCGCGGCCGACAATAGTGCCCAGACGACGCTCGGCCTCTCCCAGCTCCCCCGCTATTTAAAGGCCCTGCACTAGGGCCCAGGGGCAGTTGCAGCCCGTCCTTACCCGTGTTATATTTTCCCCACACATGGCAACCAACGCAGAGGTAAAAAAGAACGACAACGAGAACGCGATAAACCTTATCCGCCGCTTTAGTAAGCGCGTCCAGGGAACGGGCCTTATCCAGGCTACCCGCAAGCGCCGCTACTTTGCCCGCGCAAAGTCCAAGCTGGTTACCCGCAAGGGCGCCCTTAAGCGCATGGCCCGCCGCGAGGAGGTAACCGAGCTCATCAAGCTCGGCAAGATGGAGGCCCGCGTCCCGGGCCAGCGCTTCCGCCGCAAGTAAATCTCCGCGTGGTACGCATCCCCGCAGTATTTAAGAAGATCCAGGCCGAGATACTCGGCCCCAGCTACGACCTTTCGGTCGTTTTTTTGGTTGAGAAGGAGATGCGAAAAGCGATGAAGTACCGGTACGAGAAAATAGCCGGAAAGAAGACGTCCAACGTGCTGTCGTTCCCGCTTTCCAAAACGTCCGGCGAAATCCTCATCTGCCCCGATGCCGCAAAGCCCTACACCCTTGCCTACCTTTTTATCCACGGATGCCTGCACCTTAAAGGGTCCAAGCATAGTGATACAATGGAGCGTGAAGAGAACCGGATTTTAAAAAAATTCGGCCTTCGCGCGCATGAATAATATTGTCACCGGCATAGACATCGGCACTTACCACGTCAAAGTGGTAATTGCTGAGCGCGCGGACGACCCCCGAGTACCGCCCCGCATTCTGGGCACCGGCTACGCCGAGTCCCGCGGCCTGCGCCAGGGCTACATCGTCTCCATACCCGAAGTCTCTCGCTCGGTCGCCGCAGCGGTGGCCCAGGCAAGCAAGGCCGCGCGGGTAAAAGTTAAGCGCGCCTATCTGGCGGTTGGCGGCGTGGGGCTCGACGAGGCCTTCTCGCGCGGAGAGACGGTTGTTGAGCGCGGCGACAGCGAGATTACTGACCGCGACCTGCCGCGCGCCATAAAGGCCAGCGAAGCGGCGCTTCCGCCATCCGCGACCCTTAACCGCAAGATACTGCACACCATACCGCTCAAGCTCTCCGTCGACGGCACGCGCGTCATGGGCCGTACGCCCGCCGGCATGAAGGGCGTGCGCCTTTCGGTCGAGACCCTTTTTATCACCTGCCTGGAGCGCCACGTGCATGACCTGGTTGCCGCCGTAGAGGACGCAGGGCTTGAGGTTGAAGATGTCGTAGCGGCTCCCCTGGCTGCATCGTTTATCGCGCTTACCAAGATGCAGAAGCGCGTGGGCTGCGTCCTCGCCAACATCGGCGCCGAAACCCTTTCCATTATCGTATTTGAGGACAATGCGCCCACCTCGCTTAAAGTATTTCCCGTAGGCGCATCCGACATCACCAACGACCTGGCGCTCGGTCTGCGCATCAGCCCCGAAGAGGCGGAAGGATTGAAGTCCGGCGCCGTGCTCGGATCGACTTATCCTAAGAAAAAAGTCGACGACCTCATTGCCCGGCGTGTCGGGGACATGTTCCGGCTCGTCGAGGCGCACCTGAAAAAGATCGGCAAAGACGAGCTCTTGCCCGCGGGCATCATACTCACCGGAGGCGGCTCGGCCGTGCAGTCGGTCGCAGACCTCGCCAAAGCAGTGCTGCGGCTCCCTTCGCGCACGGCGGCGCTTGCGGAAGGCACTGCGGCAAAGATGCAGCTGCGCGACTCATCGTGGGCAGTAGCCTACGGCCTTACCGTCTGGGGCTTCAGCGAGGGCGGCGAACTGGAGATCCACGAGCCGAGCACCGTTTCTGAAACCCTCAGGTCGCTGTGGCGCTGGTTTAAGAAATTCTTGCCCTAGGCAAGCGCCGCCATAGGGCGGCTTTTTCGATACAAAAGCCAGGTTTGTCAAAATTGCCAAAGGTTTTAGGAACAAGTAGAGTTGTAGGGCTACACGGCACGCACACCTAAACAACCAACCAATCCTTATGGCACAAGTACATCCTGAAATCGAGGCATTCGCGCGCATTCGCGTCATTGGCGTGGGCGGTTCGGGCAAGAATGCCGTCAACCACATGGTCGAGGAGAAGGTGCGTGGTGTCGACTTCATCACGATAAACACCGACGCGCAGGACCTCCACCACTCCCTCGCCAAGAAGAAAATCCATATCGGCAAGAACCTCACGCGCGGCCTCGGCGCCGGCATGAACCCGGAGCTCGGCAAGCGCGCTTCCGAGGAAACCAAGGAAGAGATACAGCAGGCCATCAAGGGCTCTGACATGGTCTTTATCGCGGGCGGCATGGGCGGCGGCACCGGCACGGGTGCAGCGCCCGTCGTTGCGCGCACCGCAAAGGAAATGGGCGCGCTTACCGTCGCGGTCGTTACCAAGCCGTTTGCCTTCGAGGGCCAGGCCCGCATGCGCTTGGCCGAGGCCGGGCTTGACGACCTGCGCAAGGAAGTAGACGCGCTCATCATCATCCCCAACGACCGCCTCCTCGCTACCGTCGCCAAGGACACTACGCTCAAGCAGGCCTTCGCCCAGTGCGACGACGTCTTGAAGCAGGCTGTGGAGGGCATCTCCGACCTCATCACCAATCCGGGCATCATCAACGTCGACTTCGCCGACGTCCGCGCGGTCATGGAAAACTCCGGCTCGGCCCTTATGGGCATCGGTATCGCCTCGGGCGAAAACCGCTCCGCCATCGCCGCCAAGGCCGCCGTCTCCTCGCCGCTCCTCGAGCTCTCCATCAACGGCGCCAAGGGCGTCCTGTTCGCCATCGCGGGTGGCGATGACCTGGGCATGCTCGAGGTCCACGAGGCCGCTAAAATAATCACCGAGTCCGTCGACCCGAACGCCAAGATCATCTTCGGCGCAGTCAAGGACGACAAGCTCAAGAAGGGCGAGGTTCGCGTGACCGTTATTGCGACCGGCTTCCCCGCCCCGGGTATGGCCGCTCCCCGCGGCACGCCTTTGTTTACGGCATTCGGCCGCGAGACCACCAAAGAAAAGGAGAAGGAGGAGG
The DNA here is from genome assembly GCA_028286685.1 of Candidatus Adlerbacteria bacterium. Classification (GTDB taxonomy): domain Bacteria; phylum Patescibacteriota; class Minisyncoccia; order Phycocordibacterales; family SBAW01; genus GWA1-54-10. The sequence goes on from JAQBRA010000002.1 coordinate 29,871, forward strand.
ATGTGCCGCCCTTGGGCCAGGCAGGACGCATCTTTAATGCGCCCCAGGCCCCCGCTCCCCGCGAGGAAAAGGAAGAACCTAAAGTAGCGGCACCTTCCTCTCAGGAGCCCATCAAGATCAAAGTAGACGAGGATGACGACGAGTGGGGCGCGGTACCGAGCTTCCTGCGCCGCCCCAAGATTAAGTAGTTTACAAAAGGCGCATAGAGTTGTATCTTAGCGGCGGACCCAATCCGCCGCTTTTGGCGCACAAACGCACATAAAGGATGCCATGTCTGAACAAGAGGCAGAACTGATCCGGAATTCTCTCAGAAAAAAGCCAGGCACCTTTACCGGCAGAGAGATCGAGGGAATTTGCATCCATCGGGCCGCTAGTTCCGACCAGATCTGGCGGCAGATAGCTGAGCCGAGCCCCAAACTCTACTTGCACCAGCTAAAAGGCCATGCCCGAGCAATGATTCCCCAGAGTATCGAATACCTCAGGTCAGACGAGCCGGTAGCCGCTGTCGATAGCATAATCATATTTATGGTAAAGGCATGCCAGCGAACCGGACTGATTCTGGGGGACTTTATTCCCCCTAAGGAACTTGCCGGCGTCAGACGGGCGGCACTACTGCGAGGAGGACGGCTGCCGCTCGATAACCCAAGCCACCCGCTGATAAGGAGCGGCAACGGCAAGGAGATGTTCCGAGCACACGCGGTCATCGCCGGAATAAGCCCTCAGGACCTCGGCATCAACAAAAATGAAGCCGAGCGCTGCCTTCGGGCATACTTCTACAAAGGCAGGCCGCGCATGAAAGAGCATTGGAAGGCCGCTCAAAAACAGGCTGAGTTCGTCAATAACCTCTTCCCTGCCACCGCTTAGCGCGCCAGCAGGCGCTCAGTTTCTCAATACGCCACCGCCAAAAGCGGTGGCTTCTTCTTTGGGCCCTTACGCGGTAAAATAGATTTCTATGTACGACCTTGCGATTATCGGCGGCGGCCCTGCGGGGGTTGCCGCCGGCGTGTATGCGGCCCGCAAACGACTTAAGACAGTTTTTATTGCAGAGACCTTCGGCGGGCAGTCGACCGACTCCCTCGATATCCAGAACTGGATAGGCATCCCGCATATCCCCGGCCCCGCGCTTGCTAAAGCCCTGGAGGCCCACCTGCGCGAGTATGCGAGCGATATCGTCGACCTTAAGGCTGGCGAGCGCGCCGCAACTGTAGAGAAGAGTGCGACAGGATTTGCCATAACGACTCAGAAGGGCTCATACGAGGCCAAGACGGTCCTTATCGCCACCGGCGGCTCGCGACGCAAGCTCGGCATTCCGGGAGCCGAACAATACGAGAACAAGGGCATTGTCTACTGCGCCTCCTGCGACGGCCCGCTGTTTGCCGGACAAGACACGGTGGTTATCGGCGCGGGCAATGCCGGGTTTGAGACCGCAGCGCAGCTCTTGGCCTATGCAAAATCGGTTACGCTCCTTAACCGCAGCAGCGCATTTGACAAGGCCGACGCCAAGACCGTCGAAGCCGTGCGCAATCACCCGAACATGACCATACTTGCCGACACGGAGCCCGTAGAGGTTAAGGGCACGATGTTCGTAAATGCGCTTACGGTTAAAAACACCAAGACCGGAGAGACTAAAGATCTCCCTGCCGGAGGCATCTTTGTTGAAATCGGTGCCCTGCCCGCCACTGGCCTGGTCAAAGATCTCGTGGAATTCGACCCTTTCAATCACATAAAGGTCGACCCGCGCACGCAGCGCGCCTCAGTTGCGGGCGTATGGGCTGCGGGCGACTGCACGGACGGCTTGTACCACCAAAACAATATTGCCGCGGGAGACGCGGTCAAAGCGCTCGAGGATATCTACTTGTATATAAAGTCGGGCAGCTAGCCTTTTTTAGGGACGTCGAATATAGAAGGCTCGACCTTCTCCCCTGCCAAATGGCGGGCAATGATGCGTCCGCCGCAGGCCGAAGGCAGTATGCCTATGCCATTGCAGCCCAGGTTGTATAAAAGCACCGGGTTTTGCGGCTCGGGCCCGACCATGCGCACGCCGTTTTTGGTGTAGCCCATGAGCCCGTGCCAGGTAAAGATGTATTCTATTTTTTTGTTCGGATCCGAATCATACGTCTTGCGCAAAAAGTCATCGATCGCCTGCACATACTCCTCCGGAAACTCCTGCTCGTAGGAATACGCGCCTCGCTCCGGGAGCGCCGCCTCGGGCCCACCTATCGATATAAGGTTGTGGCCCGGGTGAGCTTCGTACTCATACGGGCGGCGAGTCAGGTAAAAGTAAACTTCTCCTGCGCTCGCTCCGGATTGCGGGAAGTAGCTAATAGCTACGGGAGGCTTATTGAGCTTCTCGAGATAGCCGGACATGTAGCCGATGTGGCCGCTAAGGCCGGCATGAAAGCGCCCGTTTACCTCAAGCCCGTGCTCGTTGATGATCGTAAAATCCTCGAATCCGTTGGTGCACAAGACGACCCTGTCTGCCGTTACAGTGTGCGTTCCCGCATCCAAGAGCGCGTCGGCGTCGCGCAGGATCAGCTTATGGACCGGCGCATGCTCGTACAAGGCCAGGCGGTCGGGATACGTCTTGAGGAGATACGCAAATACCTCCTGGCACAAAAGCGCGCTATTGATGCAGCCTTTTTGATAGGAAAGCGCGGCCACGTACTCCGGCGCCTCGGACTCCAAAAGCGCCAGGACTTTCTGGTGCGGCACGACTTCGTAGAGCCCCTTGTACTCGGCCGGTATGGCGCTTAAGAAAGCAGCAGTCTCGCTTATTCGCATGCGCTCGAGCGGCAGGCCGGCCTCCTGGCGCCGGTGATTATTTTTCAAATGGAGCAGGACCTGGGTCTCGCTGGTAAAGCCCGCATGGCCCTCGAAACGTGAGAATGGGATATCGAGCCCGGCATCAGTGTACATCTCGTCTAAAAGCGCCCAGGCATCCTCGACGGCCCGCTGGCCGCGCGCCGCCATGTCCAGGCCGAACTCCTCTGCCAGGCTCGCAAAACCGCGCTCAAAGTAGCTCGTAACCTGCCCGGCATTGTGGCCCGTAGCGCCATGCGCCATCTTAAAGCGCTCGAGCACTACAACCCGCTTATCGGTGTATTTAAGGGTGAAATACGCCGTGGCCGTGCCCGCGATGCCCGCGCCAATAATGGCCACGTCGGCTGCAAGGTCGCCCGGGAGAGTCTTTGACACCCGGGCTTGGTCGAGCTGGTAGAGCCAGGGCGAGCGGTTCTTCATGACTTAGTGAGTGAGAGAATAAAAATTTGTTTTTAATTCCGAGCGAGTGACAGCCATGCAAGACGGAGTTCTTTTATCGTATGGTTTTGACGAGCGTAAAGTTGCCGCGGAAACCAGGGTTTCCCGAAGCGCCTTCGTCGACATCGCCGACGCGCACGACAACCTGCCCGGGCTCCTCAAAGACGCCTATCTCGTGGCCGCCGCCAGCAAACCAGCAGATGACCTTGGATTTCTCATACTCCAAAAAGTCGGAGTCCATCTCGGCGCAGCTGCCCTCGTGCGTACCGATGTCGAAGCTCTCGCCGCCTGCCATGAGGGTTACTTGCGTCTGCGGTATGCCATCCTTTTCGCCCCGCTCGGAAAACTCCCACGAGTAGACAAGGGGCCCGGCCGGGGCTTTTGTGTCGTGCCTAAAGACCGTAAACGCCACGCCGCCCAAAATGATGATGATAAGGCCGAGAATTCCCCATGATTTAGGTGTCATGCGAATAAGTATAACGTCCTCGCCAGCTCTTACAAACGCTCTATAGTGGTCGCCCAGATAACGCCGTCTATGTCGTAGGGAGTGTTTGCCTCGGCCGGATGCAGCGGGCCCTCAACCTTGACCTTGGCGCCGGTTGGGAAATCGACCGGCGATGCGGACATAAGCGAGGTGTTTATGGCGTAGTGGCCGTCGCTCTGGTCTATTGCGATGCCGAAGGCGCATTCCATAGTATGTGGGCCGTCACCCTTGTGCGGCAGGCACTCCCAGACGCCCGTAACGCTTACCCGCTCAGGCGGTGGCTCTGTGGCGCCCTTTTGCCAGCTGGAGATAAGCCATTGCTCCGCCCGTTTTTCGAGCGCAATAGTTACCGGATACGTGGCGGCATAGCCTTCTGGATCATCATTCGTTACCTCAACTACCGTGCCCTGCGCGGTCGCGGTCGCATCCTTGTAGCTAACCTCGGCAATCTCGACGCGGTCGGGCCACGGACTCGAGGTTTGGCGGCCAGGGGCGCTCTTAGGGTCAGCCTGCCATGCCGCAAAAAGTTCCGGGGTTATATAGAGGCCGTACTGCGCGCCCACTTGCGCCGCAGCATCCGGAGCCAGGAGCGAGACATTCTTCATGTTCGAGCCCAGGCCCTCGATAGCGGCCCGAATAGCTGAGTCCTCGGTATTGGAGACCGAACCCTGATCCGGAGCCTTCTGCCCGCCGAACAGCACCAGCATCAGCGCGACCCCAAGTGCCACCGCCGCCCCTATCCCCATGATTGCCTCTTTTTTCATAAACACATTGTAACGCATTTGCGAGTGGCTACTTATTAAGCCGGGCCTAGCCAGAATTTTTCTTCTTGCTCATAATCGTGCCTACGATGCCGGCAATGACCGCCAAGAGCCCGAGCAGCTGCGCTCCGCGGTTTAGGAGAAGCCTAGATAGTCTTATGTAGACTTTTTCTGCGTGTCATAGTGCCAGTATGCCAGCTCCCTACAAATAGGCGCGGAAAAATTACGGCAACGACTGGCGGCCCTGTGTGGCCCCTACGACGGGTATCCCCTTCTGTTTTATATAATTGACTATGCTCTGGAACATGCTGGGCGTTACGGAGTAGAGACTGTTGTTAGTGTCAATATCGTGGAACGCGAGTATGAGCCACGTACGCGTCTGCGCCGCAGTATCGACCCACTGCTTGACCTGGTCGAGCGTCACGGTATTACGCAGCTCCTGGTACTCGAGCTGGTACGGGTCGGAGTTGGTGGACACGTAGCCGCTTATGGTCGCGGCCGCACTGGTAAAGCCTGCGTCTCGCACGACCTGGAGCGTCGTCGCGTCGTACTCGCCGTACGGGTACGCGAACGAAAGCACCGACCCCACGCTCCACCCCAAAAGATCCTGCCGCGACCCGGCTATCTCGTCCTGCTCCTGCTGGGGTGTGAGCGCGGTCAAGTGCGCATGCGTGCGGGTGTGCGCGCCTATCTCGTGCCCGCGAGCCGCCAGGTCCTGCACTTGCGCCTTGGACACAAAGCCCGGAAAGCCATTGTCGGCCGTCTCGCGCGAGATAATATAGAACATCCCCTTGAATCCGGCCGTATCGAGCATGGGCGCGGCCGCGGAGTACTGGCTGCTTAAGCCGTCATCGAAGCGGAAGGTCACCGCCCCGGTCAAGAATATGCCGCTCGAGGCCGAAGAGGCGGTTATGGCTACGTTGTCGAGCGATAGCGTACCGTTGCCTTTGATAAGGTGGAAGACTCTCGTCTTGGCCGCAGCAGATGGCACCGAAAGAGCGGCCGTGGCAGTAGTCCACGACGAGGCGGCAGGCAAGGTCTTGAGGTCCGCGTAGAAAAAGCTGCCGTCGGCGCGCTGGAATTCTGCGGTCAAGATTGTCGGCACGTTCGCCATATAGCTGTCCGAGTAGGTATACGCGCCCGGTGAGAGCGCCACCTGCTCGTGCACCCACTTGGCGTCGCCGCTTGCGTAGCCCGACATAGCTATCTGCGCGCCATTGCCGCTCTGTCCCGAGACGGGATATGTAAACACGCGCGTATTGCTGCCATAGCCGCCGCGGGCCCAACGCGCTGGGAGCCCCCCGGAGCCCGCGGTCTCGAAGTCGCCGTTTAGCACCGAGTTCTGGGCGGACGGAGGCGGCGGGGACGGCGGCATGACCTCGCGCAGGACGTAGTCGTCGGTATCGAGCGTGCCGTTGCTTTTAATAAGATGGAAGATCGTCGCTGACACCGTGCCCGCGGGCGCCGCAAATTGCACCGTGATGTTCGTGTATGCGGCGCTCGCGGGCAAGGTGGCAACGTCCTTATAAACGAACGTGCCGCCCGAGAGCGCAAAGCGGATAGTGACTATGCTTGCGGCCGTGCTTTTGTAGGTGTCCGAAAATTCGTAGGTCTTGCCGCCTGTTACGGGCATGTCGTCCGGGTACCACTTGGCGTCGCCGCTTGCGTAATTGGATAGTGCGACCTCAACGCCACTGCCACTTTTGCCCGGCACGGGGTACGTAAGCGCTCGCGTGCTGCTGCCGTAGCCGCCCTTGTGCCAGCTGGCTGGCAGGCCGGGCTGACCGGCAGTCTCAAGCCCGGGATTAGGCACCAGATTGGGGCCAAAGCTGGAAGCTGCCGGAGCGAGCGCGGCGGGAGCCGCCGCGGGCGCTGTCTTGTTGCCGCTCGGCAGCGTAGGACTCGGTATAGGCGCCTTTCTGTCTATGTTGGGCTCTTGCGCGGTTTCGCGGTGCGGTATGAGTATGGGCCCGGCGCGCTGCAGGTTAGGGTCCGCGGCGCTTTCTTGGTTTGGGACCGGAGCGCCGAAGGAGACCCCGAGCGGCGCCACCAGCGCCACCATGACAATAAGCGTCGCTATTTTCTTTCGCCCGCGCCACCAATTGTTTACATTGTCTTTCATACCTACATATCGTCTTTAACATACGGACGCGATTTCGCGTAAGTGTAGTGCGTATGCCGTGATAGGACTGTGAACAAAGGCTATGGACAAAGCACGCATGCCGTAGCACAGCGCAATAATCTGAAGATGAAATATGGCGCAACCGTGCGATATACGATTCTTCATTAAGTTTCATCGTCCTTTCACTATTGACCATATTCACCGAGTCTTAAAGAATATGCAGGTGCGAAGCTTACCCGTTATGAATTCCAAGATTGCAACCCATGCGTATTACAAAAGCCGCGCTCGTCGCGACTCTATCCCTCAGTGTGCTACTGCCGACGTTCGCGTCGGCGCAGACAGCTTCGGTCTATTACCCGTTCAACAGTGCGGGCACGCTCTATCAAGCGAGCTCTGCCGAAAAAAGCCCCAGTTCCTACTTCTGGCTTAAAAGCGGCGCCAAACTCGTCATCAAAGATGGTGTGGGCAACACGATACAAGGCGCCCTTCCCGCCGACGATCCGTGGAGAAAGACCTATGCATCGACCCTCGCCACGGCCTCCGACAATGGCGCGCACCCGCAGAACACCTTCCTCCTGCTAACCCGGGCCGCATACAAGAACACCTCCGCACAGATATATGTGCGCCGTACGGCCGACAACCTTACAAACCCGGCCAATCGACAGCCCTACAACGGCGAGTCGATCCTCGCGCGGTACCAGAGTGACGGAACCTTCTACTATGCCGGCATCCGAGCCGATGGCACGGTCGTCATCAAAAAGAAATTGAACGGCGCATACCAAACGCTCTCGCAGAAGAAGGTGCTCTCTGGCACGTATAACGCAAGTTCAAATCCTAACCTCATCCCTAAAAACACCTGGATAGGACTTAAGCTCACGATTGAAGACACCAGCGCAGGCCCGCAACTTACCCTCTTTACCGATGTGAGTAAGACCGGCGCGTGGAGCAAGGCGCTCAGCGTTATCGACGACAAGGCGAAATTCGGCAGCCCTATCACGGGCGCGGGTGTCGTCGGCATCCAAACCGATTACGCGGACGCGCAGTTCGACGACTTCCTCTTCTCGGAGATAGCGGCAACATCGACCCCAGCCCCGACGCCAGCACCCACACCTACCCCTACTCCCACCCCCACTCCGACCCCGACGCCAGCACCCACACCTACGCCGACGCCTACCCCCGCACAGGGATATGACGCTACCGTGCTCGGCGGCAAGCCAGTCATGTACCTTGCAATGAACTCGTTCAGCACGGGCAAAGAGTCGGACCTAAGCGGCCATAACAACGCCGGCGCCTACAAAGGCGGCACGCCCACGACGGCCGCGCTCCCTAACGGGGAGACGGCAGCCAACTTCAACGGCTCGAGCCAGTACCTGACCGTGCCGTCGAACGCCTCGCTCTCGATCCCGACTACCGGCAAATTGACGTGGGAGGCGTGGATCCGGCCCGATACGTTCCAGTTTTCCAACGCCAGCAGCGATGGCTATGTCGACTGGATGGGCAAATGCGCAAACTACTCGCCGACGTGCGAGTGGGAGGCGCGCATCTACGGCGCATCGACCGCACAAGGCCGCCCCAACCGACTCTCAGCCTACGCGTTCAACCCATCGGCCGGTCTCGGGAGCGCGGCCGACTGGCAGCCGCAGGCGGGCCTCCTGCAGGCGGGCAAGTGGCTCCACGTGGTCGCAGAATACGACCTATCGACGACGCCATCTGGGTGCTCCTCCGCTTACCCCGGATCGATCAACATCTGGGTCAACGGCATCAAGCAGAACTTCGCCGCACATGCACCGACCGGATGCATGAGCCAGTACAAAATATCCCCCAAAGCCGGCAGTTCGCCGCTTACTATCGGGACGATGGCGCTCGACACCTGGTTTAAGGGTGCGGTCGGCAAGGTCGCCGTGTACAACCGACTGCTGACGCAGACTGAAATCAATGCGCACTTCACTGCAATGACAGGCGCCAATCCTTCCGGCTCGTGCGCATCCACCTGTACCGCCGCGCTCGTGCAGTAAGGTTACCGACCTAAAAATCGACTCATCCCCCGTTCAGCGCAGTGCAACAGGCCATGGTTCACTATCAGTTCAGCGTACTACGGTACAGTACGCCGTGATATGGAAGCTCAATCTGCGACAGAGAGAATAGCGGGAAAGGACGACAAGAAAGGACCGAAATCCCGCATCGACAAGCCGCGGAACGGGCAGGAAGATGAGCACCCACCCCCTCGCCTACTGAACGTAGCAGTGGTCGGCGTCGGCTATGTCGGCCTACCGCTCGCGCTCCTGGCCCGCGCAAAGGGCTACCGGGTGCGGGGCATCGACATCGACGAGCGCAAGCGCGCAGCTGTGCGTGACGCAGCCGTGGCCGACCTGGACGCCTCCTTTACGGAGGCGTTGCGCGTGCAGCCCTTAGAGGTCTCAGGCCATTTCGGCCCGGTGCGCAGCGCGAACATTGTCATCGTATGCGTGCCGACCCCGGTCGACGACGAGCATAACCCGGACCTCTCCTTGATCGAGGGAGCTGCACGCCGCGTCGGGCGCAACCTGCACCAAGGCGCACTCGTCATACTGGAGTCGACCGTGCATCCCGGCACCTGCGACGAGATCTTTATCCCCATTTTAGAGAAAGCGTCGGGCCTGCGCGCCGGAAAGGATTTCGGCGTAGCCCATTGCCCGGAACGCATCAACCCGGGAGACAAGGTTTGGACGATAGAACGCATCCCCCGCGTCGTGGGCGCCACGACCGAAAAGGCGCTTAGCTTGGCGGCCAGCTTCTACCGCTCGATACTCAGCGCGTCGGTCCATGAGATGGAGAGCATTAAAGAGGCCGAGGCGGTCAAGGTGGTTGAGAATTCCTTTAGGGACATTAACATTGCCTTCGTCAACGAGCTCGCGATGTCCTTCAGCAAGCTTGGCATCGACGTCAGCCACGTGCTGAGCGGCGCCGCGACGAAGCCTTTCGGCTTCCTGCTCCATCAGCCGGGGTGCGGTGTTGGAGGGCATTGCATACCGGTCGACCCGTACTACCTTATACGGTACGCCAAGCGCAACGGATTTTCGCACCGCTTCCTGTCGCTCGCACGCACGATAAACGAAGGCATGCCCGCATATACAGTCTCGCTCGTCGAGACAGGCCTGCACTCGCTCGGACGCACGTTGAGCAACTCGAGCGTGGCGCTCTTGGGCCTCTCTTATAAAGCCAACGTAAGCGACCTGCGCGAGAGCCCGTCGTTCGAGATTAAGGAACTGCTTGAGAGTAAGGGGGCACGGGTGCGCACCTTCGACGAGCATGCGCCCGACCGATCGACGACGCACTCGCTCGCCGAGGCGCTCGACGGGGCCGATGCCGCAATAGTCGCGACCGCCCATGCGGAGTTCGCTGGACTGCCCCCCTCGGTGTTCGCCTCGCGCGGCGTGCGCGTGGTGGTCGACGGACGCAACTGCCTCCAAAAGGAGCAGTACCTGCGGGCGGGCATCCTTTACCGCGGCATAGGCCGCTAAGGCAATGGAACCACTACCCACGCAGCGACGGCTCGCATTCCTGCAGGACGCAGGGCCCCTGTTTATGTTCTTCCTCGTGGTTTACTTCATCATCATTCTGAAGACCGCGACTGTCTCCTCCATCGTCGACCACTGGTTCTTTGGCTTATACAGTCTGCTCATCACGACCTACATCCTCTCACGCTTCCTGCTGTCGCATTTCCATGTAGTGCCCCGCGCGGACCCCGCCTACCGCCCGACCGTCACTTTCGTGGTGCCGGCCAAGAACGAGGAGGACAACATACGCGAGACTATGCGCAAGTTCAGCGAGGTCGACTACCCGCCCGAACTTATCGAGGTGATAGCTATCAACGACGGCTCCACCGACCGGACGCTTGAGGAGATGCGCGCAGCTGCGCTTGAGATACGTGCGCGCATCGCGCGCGTCGAGGTTATCCACTGGGGCCACAATCGCGGCAAGCGCCACGGCATGGCGGAAGGAGTACAGCGCGCGCGGCACGAAATCATCATCTTCATCGACTCCGACAGCTTCATCGAGCCCGACTGCGTCACCCACCTGGTAAAGTACTTCGCCGACCCGGCAGTCGGCGCGGTCTCGGGGCATACCGACGTCCACAACGACCAGGCAAACTTCCTCACCCGCATGCAGGCCATACGCTACTACCTGGCGTTCCGAGTCTACAAGGCGGCGGAGTCGGTATTCGGCGCGGTAACCTGCTGCCCAGGCTGCTGCAGTGCATACAAGCGCGCCTACCTTATACCCATACTCGACGAGTGGCTTACCCAGCGCTTTTTGGGCGGCCAGTGCACCTTTGGCGACGACCGCTCGCTCACCAACTTTATCCTGCGGAAATTCGAGGCGGTCTATGCGCCCGAGGCGCGAGCGCGCACCGTCGTGCCCGAGAAGTTCGCCACGTACGTGCGCCAGCAACAGCGCTGGAAAAAGTCGTGGATACGCGAGACTTTTATCGCATGCGGATTTATGTGGCGCAAGCATCCGCTCGCGGCGATATCCTTCTATACGTACGTTTTTTTGGCGTTCGCCTCTCCTATCGTGTTTGCCCGCGCGATGATCTGGCATCCGCTTACGACCGCAAGCGTGCCGCTTGTGTACCTCGCGGGACTCTTCCTCATGCTCATGCTGCACGGGCTCTACTACCGCCTGTACATGGGCCCGCGAGCGTGGCTCACGGGGATAATGAGCTTTTGGTTTAATTCCGTGGTGCTTATGTGGCAGCTCCCTTGGGCACTCATCACGCTCAAGGACTCCCGCTGGGGCACCCGTTAACTCCCATGAGATTCGCACGATTTTCACTGCAAAGGCTCGGCCCGATAGTTTTTGCGGGAGTACTGCTCATGGTCGCGACTGTCTCGACGTTCACCTGGAAGAGCGCCCACTACGGGCAGACGCCGTTCTTCAACTGGCTGGTCCTCATGGTCGAAGAACGCACGGTAGCGGCGGCGTTCAATGGGTGGCACTCCCTCGGCGATCTGTCAGCGCTCCTGGCGCCAAAAAAGACACAGGCGCAGCTCGCGAGAGCTGTCCCCGTGCTGGCCTATCACCGCCTGACGCTCACCGAGGAGGCCGGCCAGCTTCCGGTGGCGCGCTTCATGGACCAGATGGAGACGCTGCACCGCGCCGGCTGGCACACCGCCACACTCGAGGAGTACCGGCAGTTCGTGCAGGGCACGCGCACGCTCCCCGAGCGCACCTTTCTCCTGACGTTCGACGACGGGGCGCAGCAGAGCTACTACCCCGTCGACCCCATACTCAAGACGCTCGGTTACAGCGCGGTACAGTACGTCATCGTATCCGCCAGCGAAACGCCCAAAAGCATCTACTACCTATCGCCCGAGCAGATAAGCGCCATGCTCTCAACCGGGCGCTGGGAGATAGGCTCGCACTCCTTTGACGCACACCACACCTACCCCACCGACCCCGCAGGCGGGACCGGCATCTTTTATACCGACAAACTCTGGATGCCCACGCAAGGGCGCCTGGAGACCGACGCGGAGTTCCTCGCGCGCGTGCACGACGATCTCTTGCGCGCGCGCCAGGCGCTCGAAGCGCGCTACGGCGTAACAGTCGACACGTTTGCCGTCCCCTTTGGCGGAGAGACCGGACACCGCGCGGCGGACAACTACGCCGGTGGCAGCGATATAACGCTCGCGGAAGCGCGCAGGCTCTACGACTTCGTGTGGCTGCAGACCGACCGGCGCGACTTTACCTTCAATTACCCCAGCTACCCCTCTATACTCGGCAGGCGCATACACGTCGACTACGACTGGGAAGGCGAGACGCTCAAGACATTTATGGAGGGTGGAGTCCCCAAGGCGCTGCCATATAGGGATAACTTTGCCGTCGACAGCGGCTGGCGGCACTCCTGGGGCAGCGTCCAGCCCATCGGGTCGCTCGAGCTCGGTGCGGGCCCGCAGGATACCAGCGCGGGGAGCGTGCTGGACGGGAGTCTCTTGTGGAGCGCGTACCAAGCGGAGGCGACGGTCAATTGGGAACACGGGTACGCGGTGATCATGGGCGCGGTGCGCGACGCCCACACATACCGGTCGTGCTCGTTCTCTCCCGGCGAGGTCGAAATACACGACACCAGCGGCACCAGCATCATCCCGCTTGCCAAGCGCGCGGAGTCTGAGATCCAATACGGACAGGGGGTCAAGCTGGGTATCCGCGTGGAAGATGCCGCTATCTCCTGCTTGTACAACGGCCATGTCCTGCTCTCCGCGCCGACTGGCCGCAACGAGGGCGGCGTCGGCATACAGACTTGGGCGCCTGAACCAGGCACGGCGAGCCTCCTGGTGACCAATTTTCTCGCAGACCCGCTGTAACATGCTTATGCAGTTCTATGGCGTACTATCGGCGATGATCCTTTTAGCCGCAGTGGCGCTCCTTTTTGGCGCGGATCGAGTCGGCACGCCCGTGGCTACGGTCGCCTCGCCGTATGTCTACTTGTTCGGAGGGAACGGCGCACTGGAAGAGGCCAGGAATACGTCCAGGACCGCGAGCCCCTACTGGTGGCTAAACTCCGGCGGCAGAATCGAGATTGCCGGCTCCCTGGGCAGCACGATGCAGGGCGACGCGCCGCAAGGTGACCGATGGCGCACGGCCTACGCCGCCTCCAACCCGACCGATACCGACCAGGGTCTCCATCCGCAGAACATCTTCCGTCTCGTGACGCGCAGCCTGTGGGGAGACGCGAGCCAGGAGGTCGAGCTGCGCCTGGTTGCCGACCAGAAGAGCCAAAGCCCTAATCGCAACGCGTCGAACGGGCTCTTTCTTATGAGCCGGTACGTGGACGGCGATACGCTTTACTACGCGGGCCTGCGCGTCGACGGCATGGCCGTGATAAAGAAAAAATACAACGGCGCGTATTATACGCTTGCCGAGGCGCCGGCCTTCCCCGGCGCCTACGACCGCGACAAAAACCCCAATCTCCTGCCGCACGGGGAATGGCTCTCGATACGGTCCGAGACCGCGCATACTGACGGCGGCATCGCCATACGCCTATACCTGAAGCGGGAGTCGGACACCAATTGGCTGAAGCTCCTCGAGGCGATTGACCGCGGCCAGAGCGGGACGCCCGCCATCAGGGGCCGCGGGCGCGGCGGCATCCGCACCGACTTTATGGACGTGCAGTTCCGCTCGTACCGGATGGAAAATTTGTGACCCAAGTGGGAGAAAACTGGAACAACTTCTTTTAGAGCTAGGGGCTTGGTATGCCTTTGGGCGGGCTCTAGAGGCCGAGCGGGTCTAGTACTGATATTGGGGATTAGAAATGAAGAAGTCCCGTGAGAAGTGCGTGACTTCTCCGGGACTTTATCTCTTACTCCTTCTTCGGGTATGTTTTGTGTATTTCAAGATACTTCTCTTCCGTTGACGGCAAACCAGCGCAAGTAAAAGCATCTGTGATACTTATCCGGCTCTCAAACAGAAAGCCGAGTTCTGCCATTTCAAACAAGGTTTGTAGGTCGATGCCCTTGCCGCTCCATTCCTCCGTCTTAATGTAGACAGTCACGTCTTCCTTGTGATAGTAATACTCGATTTCAGTGACTTTCGCCTCTGAGAAACGAGCAATTGAGTTGAAGGCAATTTCCTTCCCTTCAGCAGGAATAGCATTCACTGGCCAAGGAAGATAGAAAAGCGATGGGTGCGACGGGGAGTGCAGCCGCACTGCAGTCGCATACTCTTCAGGTAGATCCCAGTCATCCGCAGCAGTAGGAATTTCTACTAAGGCGACGGCTGGCGGTGCCAAGTAGTTCATACGACCCTCCTCTTAGATGTTTTTCATCGACGAAAAACTATCGATGTATCCGCAGGCAAAATAACACACTATTTTATTTAAATCAACTCTGTGACCCCACCGGGAATCGAACCCGGATTAACGGCTTGAAAAGCCGGCGTCCTAACCGTTAGACGATGGGGCCGCATGCCCGGGGCTTTAACCCTGGGCTTGGCGGAGGAGGTGAGATTCGAACTCACGGTGGAGTTTCCCCCACGCCACATTTCGAGTGTGGTGCCTTCGACCACTCAGCCACTCCTCCGTACCACGCAAAATAACACTTTTTTAACCTCTTTGCTATACTGGCTGCATTAGCCGCTTACCTGCATATATATGAACCGAGTAGTACATTTTGAGATACAGGCAGACGATCTGGACCGTGCGCAGAAGTTTTATGAGACAGCATTCGGCTGGACCTTCCAGCAGATGGGTCCCGAATACGGCAATTACCGAGTTATTACGACCGGCCCTGGCCCGGACGAAATGGCCGAAGGGGTCAAGATGGAAGACCTGGGCATTAACGGCGGAATGATGAAGCGCAACGCTCCGCTGCCCGCGGACGGCATGTCTCCCAACGCATTTACCAGTGTTATGGGCGTGGGCGATATTGAGTCGATAATGCCTAAGATAGAGGCGGCAGGAGGCAAACCCCAGACCGACCTTATGGATGTGCCGAATGTCGGAAAGATCCGCTACTACAAGGATACCGAGGGCAATCTTTTTGGGATCATACAGCCGACAATGCGGGCGGCATAATAATTGAAAAAAGCTCCAAAATGCGCTAAGGTTTTGGAGATGCGCGGTTAGCTCAGTTGGTAGAGCATCCCCTTGACGTGGGGAGGGTCGCAGGTTCAAGTCCTGCACCGCGCACAAATGAAAGACATAGTCGTTTTATATCATCGCAACTGCCCGGACGGGTTTACGAGCGCCTATTGCGCTTGGAAAAAGTTTGGCGACCAGGCTGACTATATTGCCATGTCTCATGGCCAAGAGCCGCCCCAAGGGCTTGAAGGCAAGGAAGTGTACTGCATCGACTACAGCTTTAAGAAAGACATCCTTCTTGATCTGGAGAAAAAGGTTAAGCGCCTGATAGTGCTCGATCACCACATGGGCGCCCGCGAGGCCGTCGAGGCCGTGCACGAGCACGTGTTTGATAACGACCGCTCCGGTGCCGGCATTGCATGGCGATACTTCCATCCGGACGCGAGCGTGCCCCGGCTTGTCGACTACGTCGAGGATAACGATATAAATAAAAACAGCCTGACAAACATACGGGAAATAACCACATTTATAAGCATCCAACCTTTCGACTTTAGCCACTTCGACAAGCTTGCGCAGAACATAGAGACCGAAGACGGCTTTAAAAATATTGTCGCGCAAGGCGGCGCCTATCTCGCCTACCTCGCAAGCCTGTGCGACTACTTGGCAACCAAGGCAGAGGAGGTAGAAATTGACGGACATCGCGTATTTGCCGTAAACGTCCAGGGCTCGCAGCTGGTGCGCGATGAGATCGGCCACAGGCTCTCGGCGCAAAAAGGCAGGCCGTTCGCCATCATCTGGTGCGAGGACTCGAAAGGCCGGGGCTTTTCCCTGCGCGGCGACGGCAGCGTAGACCTGTCCCTGCTGGCGCAAAAATACGGCGGCAACGGCCACAAAGGCGCCGCAAGCTTCAGGCTGCCGCACGGCAACTCCCTCCCTTTTACGTACCTTGAATAAAGAAAGAGCGCCGACCCGAAGGTCGGCGCATTTTTTGTTATAGGAACTCCTTAAGGAACGCGTGCACAGAACCCGGAGGAGTCATGCCGGAGTATCGCTCATCACCAATAACGATGCGATTGGGCTTCTTGTAGTAACTCGATTGGAGGTTGAAGGTGTAAACACCTTCTTCATCCGTACGCTGCAACCGGTCTTCCGGACGCTTGAGGCTCGACCAGAGAAAGTCGAGCGATTCGCTCCCGAAAGACGGCTCCCTATTTTGTATATAGGGCGCCACCCGCGAGCCAGTAGCCAGCAGGAAGGTCGTCTGAGCATCGCCGCCGCCCCATAATCCGGCCCGAAGGTCGGTAAGGGTATCTCCGGCATAGAAGAGGCGCAGGTCTTTTGTCGGTCGGCCGGCTGCTTTCGCAGACTCCGAAAACAGCCGGTTGATCATCTTCTCCTTTCTTGCTCCCCAAGGAATGAGGTAGAGCGTGTATTTGCTGTTTTCAGGATTATTCCGGTCGGGCCTGCTTTCATCTACAAGCGCAATACGAAGGGCGACCGAATGCCCTTCGGACTTCTTACGTTCAATAGCGGAAACGAGCGCATTCATCTGGGCCAATCCGCTACTTCCTTTGAAGTCGAGCTGGAATCTGTATTCCAGCGGAGCGACGTCAGTCAGGTCTTGCTCGTAGTTACTCCTATTTTCTAAGGGAGACATGTACTCTCCCGCTTCAGGAAAGGTGTCCGCCAAGAAAGCCAGCATCGACAGGCGCCACGGCTCAGGCTTCGATGCTCCTTTCTTGGCAGCGTCGTGCTTGAGCAGATCGAAGTAGTTATGATCAACCATGTACCCGTGCCCGTTACGCAGGCAGATGCCGCTCCCGAAGCCGGCGGAAACATCCCAATCGAGAGAGTGGTCAAAAAACGAAACCCCCTCGAGCGGAACAGGCACGCGCCTGCCCGTTACCTGCTCAACGCCCCACTTGGGCTCAGGTTCGAGGAAGCCGAGTTTTTTCGACGCTTGATAGACCGAGCTCGACATAGTGAGCGCAGGCGTACGGGCCGTTACAGCACCCGCCACCAACCCTCTGTCCAAAAGCAGCTGGCGAACAGCCGCTCTGTCATTCAACTCATTCGAAGACGGAATCTTATCTCCCGTTGTAAATGTCCCATCAAGGTCGGTAAGCACCATGATGCCGCTTTCTTTTAACTTGGGGATATAGGAAGCTTTCCCATAAGGATCCCCCACCACGTCCGTCATTTAACCCCTCCCAAAGAGCAAGCTGGAATACGGCTACACTCTACCCATTACTTGATACACAACAATATCCGCTTTCAAGCTTACTGGATAGAACCTGTGATCTACATGAAGCCGTTAGAATAAGCAAAAACCCTTGAAATAAGTGATTTTTGTGGTATTTTGGTGTTATGAAAGTGCTCGCCATAGAGACCTCCTGCGACGAGACCGGCATTGCCCTGGTGGAAGGCCGCCGCACTCCGGCAGGCATGGAATTTAGCACCCTCAAGGCGGCATTGGTCAGCCAGGCCGCTCTGCATGCACCGTACGGAGGAGTCTTCCCCACTTTGGCCAAGCGCGAACACACAGCAAGTCTGCCAGTACTGTTTGAGCAGTTTAAAGATGAAGATTTTGACGCCATTGCGGTCACCCAAGGACCGGGACTCGAGCCGGCGCTCTGGACCGGCATCGAGTTTGCAAAAAAAATTGCAAGCGACTTTAAGAAGCCCCTCTTGCCCGTCAATCATATGGAGGGCCATATTATTTCCTCGCTCGCACGGCCGGTTACCAGCCCCGATACTCATTCTAGTATTCTGCAGAACACTAGGGTACTAAGCGATGCGCAGTTTCCAATACTCGCCCTGCTCGTCTCCGGCGGACACACCGAATTTGTCCTGATGCGCGACTGGTTTCAATACGAGCTTATCGGCCGCACGCTCGACGATGCCGTGGGCGAAGCGTTCGACAAGGTGGCCCGCATGATCGGAGTCCCCTACCCGGGCGGGCCGCAAATCTCCAAGCTCGCGCAGGGCGCCCGTGTCCGGTCCTTAAAGTCCGACATCAAGCTTCCACGCCCTATGCTCCATGCCGACTCCTGCGACGTATCCTTCTCGGGCCTTAAGACCGCGGCACTCTACGCTTTGCGCGACCGCGGCGGCGTACAAAAACTCTCAGGCGACGAAATATCGGCCTTTGCCGCCGAGCTTGAGGATGCCATTGTCGAAGTCTTGTGCGCCAAGACGCGCCGCGCGCTGGAGCAAACCGGCGCCAAGACCTTGGTCATAGGCGGGGGTGTGGCAGCCAACCGCTACTTGCGCGAGGAACTGCAGAAAATGGTGCTTGAGGATTTTAACGATGTCGAATTCCGCCTCCCGGAGCTTTCCATCACCGGGGACAACGCCATTATGATTGCCGAGGCGGCCCTCGCCCACCTCCTTAT
Source organism: Candidatus Adlerbacteria bacterium (assembly GCA_028286685.1). GTDB lineage: Bacteria > Patescibacteriota > Minisyncoccia > Phycocordibacterales > SBAW01 > GWA1-54-10. The sequence continues at coordinate 48,448 of JAQBRA010000002.1, forward strand.
GGGCGACTGGCAGCTCGACCAGTCCGGCACAGATCTGGATTTTAAGGCTCAGGGCAACCTTTCTCTAGCCCAAAAAGTGTTGTAAATTAAGCCCATGCCGGAGAAATTCCTCAAGCCCTACGACGCCCAGGCCTCAGAGGCCTCTATATATAAGACATGGGAGGAGTCGGGCTACTTTAACCCCGACAACTTGCCGCCGCTCCAAGACGGCTCTGCGCGCACCGAGCCTTTTTCCATAGTATTGCCGCCACCTAACGTTACCGGCACGCTCCACCTGGGCCACGCCTCCATGCTGGCAGTCGAAGACATTTTAGTGCGCTACAACCGCATGAAGGGCAAGAAGGCGCTTTGGATACCGGGCACCGATTCGGCGGCAATCGCCACCCAGAGCAAGGTTGAAAAGGAAATCCAAAAGAGCGAGGGCAAATCCCGCCACGATCTGGGGAGAGACGAGCTCCTCAAACGCGTGGACGCCTTTGCCGAAGAGAGCAAAACAACTATCGTCAACCAAGTTAAGCGTATGGGCTCCTCCCTGGACTGGAGCCGCTATGCCTACACGCTCGACGATAAGCGCTATAAGGCGGTCATGGAGGCGTTCGTGCGCATGTACGACGCTGGGCTCATTTATCGCGGCAATCGCATAGTTAACTGGGACCCCAAGGGCCAGACGACTATTTCCGATGACGAGATAGTGCACGAGGAGCGCACGGCAAAACTGGTCACGTTTAAATACTCCAAAGACTTCCCCATCGCCGTCTCTACCACTCGACTTGAGACCAAAGTGGGCGACACGGCGGTCGCGGTGCATCCGGACGATGCTCGCTACCAGGAATTTGTAGGAAAAGAATACGACGCGACCTTTTGCGGCGTGCCTTTGCATATAAAAATTATCGCCGACAAGGAAGTCGATCCGGAATTCGGCACCGGCGCCTTGGGCGTTACTCCCGCGCATTCCCAAACCGACTGGGAGATAGCCGACCGGCATAATATTGCCGCGCGCCCCCAAGTAATAAACGAGTACGCAAAGATGACCGTCGAGGGACCGCTCAGCGGCAAAAAAGTTCTTGAGGCCCGCGAAACAGTCTTGGAATGGCTCAAGACTGAAGGTCTTTTTATTGAAGAGAAGGATATCCAGCAAAACGTCTCGACTGCGGAGCGCACCGGCGGCATTATCGAGCCCTTGCCGAAGCTGCAGTGGTTCATAGACGTCAACAAGCCTATAGCCGAGCGCGGCGACAAATCACTTAAAGAGCTTATGCGCGAGGCGGTAGCATCCGGCGGAGTCATGATCACTCCTAGCCACTTTGAAAAGATTTATTTCCATTGGATAGAGAATCTGCGCGACTGGTGCATTAGCCGCCAGATCTGGTTCGGGCACCGCATACCCGTCTGGTATAAGGGTACTGAGACCTACGTAGGCATAGAGGCGCCCGAGGGTGAAGGATGGGGTCAGGATCAAGACACGCTCGACACGTGGTTTAGCTCGGGTCTGTGGACCTTCTCCACCTTGGGCTGGCCGGAGGAGACGGAGGACCTAAAAACCTTCCACCCTACCTCAGTCCTTGAGACCGGCTACGACATCCTCTTCTTCTGGGTAGCGCGCATGATACTCATGAGCAGCTTTTTGATGAAAGAAGTGCCGTTTAAGAACGTATACCTCCACGGCCTCGTGCGCGACGGCCAAGGCCGCAAGATGAGCAAGTCTTTGGGCAACATTATCGACCCGTTGGATATGATAAATAAGTACGGCGCCGATGCCGTACGCCTTTCGCTTATCGTGGGCGCTGCCCCAGGCAACGATATCCGTCTCGATGAGAACCGCATACGCGCCTACAAGAACTTTGCCAACAAGGTATGGAACATTACCCGCTTCGTGCTCGAGAGCGCACAGGAAGCAGATGCCATCGTTGATTCCCCCATCAATCCCGCAGACGAGAGCCTTATAGCCGAAGCAAAAGTCATGGCCCAAGAAGTTGCCAAGCATATAGACACCTTCCGCCTCGATTTGGCTGCCGATGCCGCCTACCAGTTTATCTGGCACCGCTTTGCCGACGAAGTGCTGGAGGAGAGCAAACCGCTCTTGCGCGGGGACGACAAGGTCCGCGCGGCCTCCCGCGCTGCAGCGCTTCTGCAGTCGCTCGATATACTCCTAAAGGCGCTTCACCCGTTTATGCCGTTTGTAACCGAGGAAATCTGGAAGGACATGCCTTCTCGTAAAGATTTGCTTATGGTCGAAGCGTGGCCTTCCTAAATTGCCCCAAAGGGGCTGTGCTATACTTTTTTTATGTCCGGTGTGGCTCTTCTTATCGCCGTTGTGGGCGGGATACTGCCCGCGCTGCTGTGGCTCACGTTCTGGCTCATGGAGGACCGCTGCGACCCCGAGCCCAAGCGCTACATATTCTTCTGCTTTATCGGCGGCATGGTAGCGGTCCCGCTTATACTCCCTATCGAGCAGTATGTGGCGCATTACCTGGCGGGGACGCAGCTTTTGCTGGCCTGGGCAACGCTTGAGGAGTTGTTTAAATTCGCTGCGGCGTACGCGGCCGCACTGCGCTTCAGGGTCTTTGACGAGCCTCTGGACGGCGTTATATACCTGGTTACGGCGGCGCTCGGATTCTCCGCGCTTGAAAACGTATTCTTCCTCCTCTCACCAGTCGGCGACGGCGATCTTTTGCGCACCATAGTCACGGGTGACTTGCGCTTTATCGGCGCAACGCTCTTGCACACGCTTTCATCTGCAACTATCGGCGTTGCGCTGGCGCTTTCGTTCTACAAGAGCGTGGCGCTGCGGAAATTCGCCGCATTCGCGGGAGTTATCCTTGCGGTCGCATTGCATACGCTCTTTAATTTTTTTATACTTACAAGCGGCAAGGGGTCGACCTTTATGGTCTTCCTCGCCATCTGGCTTGGCATCGTAGTACTCCTCTTTACCATAGAGCAGGTCAAGCAGCCGGCGCGCGACTACTGTTAGCTAACTATCCCTATATTATTTATGGCACGAGAAAGGCGATCATTGTTTGAGTGGCTTACGGGGAGCCAAGGCGAAGCGGACTACTCTTTTGACGAACTCGAGCAAGGCGGCGCCTCTTTTGCCGCAACCCCGGCCCGCGGAGGCCGCGTCCCGGTCCATTCACCAAGCGCTCCCATGCCCCTGCAGGAGCCCGAGGAGGAACCAGCGGGAGAATTGGCCGTCGATGTCTACCAGACCCCGACCCATATCGTCATTAAAGCCATGATAGCTGGCGTTAAGCCTGATGATCTCGACGTTTCCATAACCCGCGATATGGTTACTATCCGCGGCAAGCGCGAGCGCCATACCGAGGGTACTGCAGGCGACTTTTTCTTCCAGGAACTCTACTGGGGCGCTTTTAGCCGCACCATCGTCCTGCCCCAGGAGGTGGAGATAGAAGAGGCTGAGGCTTCCGAGAAGCACGGCCTCCTCATTGTGCGCCTCCCCAAGCTCGACAAGGGCCGCCAGGCAAAACTCAAGGTCAAATCGAATTAGGTTCTAGCCATAAAGTAAAAGACCTGCCGCAGGGCAGGTCTTTTACTTTATGGTGCTTGGGGCCGGGCTCGAACCGGCGACATCTTCCTCTTCAGGGAAGCGCTCTACCAACTGAGCTACCCAAGCAATAAGACCAGCTTATCAAAAAGCGGGACTTTAGGCCACTGGCCTAGCGGCTAGTCGAAGTCCCGAAATACTGGCCGAAAAAGCTCCGTGCCTGCTGCTCAAAACCCTGTGCCGAGTCGTACAAGCCTAATACCTGATGAACGTAGGGCTGCACATAGGCGTAATAGGTGTACGCCGAGACGCTGAATATAAGCACCCACCATATGACGGCCACAAACGTATGCCAGCGCTGGTTGCGGCGCATGGCATGGACCACCTTGTTGGTGTCCTGGCTTAAGAGCGTATTGCGGCGCACCAGCTCTTTAAGCTCCTCTATCTCCGTATCCATGCCCTAAATTGTATCACGCACAGCTACTTGTCCTTAAAAAAATCCTCGAGCCCCAGCTGCGTCGCCTCGGCCATGGCATTGAGTGTGCTCTCGCGCAGGAGCGGGTCTTGGATGCGGCGCTCGTATATGTAGGAATATTCCACCAACACACTTGCGGCCTCCAGCGTATTGTATGCGCCTATGGCGATAAGCTCTTGGTCTTCCACCAGACCCGCGCTTTCGCCCGGCAAGGTGCTCGGGTAGGTTACATCCATAAGGCGGTCCCGCAGGGCCTCTCCGACCGCCCAGGAGCCCCGCGCGTTGCCAAACTGATTCTCGGGCGTGTAGATAGTAAAGCCGGTGTACGGAGCCGGGTAGTTAAGATCGTAGCGCGCCGTATCGTTGAAATGCACATGCAAGACGAGATCGAACTCCTCGTCATTGGACCACTTATTGATGCCGTAGAGCCTGAGCGCCGCTTCGCTGGCGGCGGTCCCATGCGGCACGCCGCTCGCAGATTCAAGATTCCCCGACTCCAAATGACGCTCCATGCGGTCCTTGTAGCGCGCGATGAAATCCTCGGTCTGCTCCCGTCGATCGGTAAAATATTCAAGGAGGTCGGGGTCGTACCCCTCTTCGGTACGCGCCATGCGCACCTCCAAGTTCTTATTATCCCCCAAGAGGTCCTTAATTTTTTCTGCAAGTTCAAGATTTAGGTCAGCCTCGCGCAGGCCGGCAAAGGAGGTGCCACTAAACTGATCGTCATGCCCGGCAACAATGAGCACCTTAAAATCGCCCTTGCCCTTCTGTGCATCCTTATATGCCTTATGGAGGATTGCCGGCGTCGAAGTGTCCTTGTAGGCGGCGGCAAAGGCCTGGCCTGCAGGCAAAATAAGCAGGGCCGCGGCGACCAACACTAACAAGCGCTTCATAAAGCCAGTATAGCAGGTGCCTACCTGAAGATTTTATGTGCCCTTAGCAGGAATTGAACCTACATCTTCTCCTTAGGACGGAGTTGCTCTATCCGTTGAGCTATAAGGGCTTTCTGTTTTTACGACAAAACCGGCTTTCGCCGGTTTTGAGTATGCTACAGATTCGCCTTTTGGGCTACGCCTCGATCCCGAGCTTGCCAGCCACCTTGGCGCGGTCAAAGCCCACCATCATCTCATCGCCGATAACGATAACCGGGACGCCTAGCTGGCCGGTCATCTGGATCATCTCCTCGCGCTTTGCGGCGTCGGTTGAGACGTCGTAGCCGGTGTACTCAATGCCCTTTTCGGCAAAGAAATCCTTGGCCATCTCGCAGAAGTGGCAGGTCGGCGTGCTGTAGATAGTAACGGTCTTTTGCATAAATCCTTGGTTATTTGCTAGTAACTCCAGTATATCACGCAGGCTCTTAGGCTAGAATCCGAGCTTTTCCTTAACTAAGATCACGTGGATCTTCCGGCCAGTAAAGCCGACATTCTCCTTGTGGAACACGAACACTTTGTTAACCGCAGTACCTGCCTCGGGGCCGTATACTTTCTTCATGCGCGCATCCTCCAGGGGCACCACATGGTCTAGGAGGCGCTTGTAGGTATCAGCCAGGGTCGGCACGATCTTTTGGGCACCCACTACGAAGACGACATTGGGCGAGCTATACACGATGTGCGGCAGCTGGCTTCCGGTGTTAGAGGCAATAAGCATCTCGCCGGTCTCCGAAAGCGCGTGCACCGAGCCTGCGTAATATTCGGAAGTGAGAGCTTGGCGGCGCAACTCCTTCTGCTTTTCAGCATCCGCCTCGGAAACAATGCCCGCATGGAGATTGTCCCAGCCATGACCCTCGGCCTTAAGGTGATCGATAAAGCCGATCTCTTCAAGGGTTGCAGACGCGCCGTTCATGACTGAAGCGCCCTGAGGAATAAGCTCCTTAACCTTTGCCAAAGCCTCTTCCTTGGTAGCCACGACTACCGGCTCGAAGCCGCGCTCCTTAAGCCCTGCGACTGTCTTAGTAATCGACTCTTCTGATGCCAATTGTGTGTAATCCATAGATTCAGTATATACCGATACTTTACATTGTAAAGTAGTAGGCGCTGTGATACGATTATTTTATGGCTTTGGCTACCCCTCTGGCACACAAAAAAGGCGGCTGTCCCGTACAAAAAACGGCCACTTTGCTGAGCGATACATGGACCATGCTTATCATCCGGGACCTCCTTGAGGGCCCTAGGCGCTTTTGCGACCTCGAACGCTCGCTTGAGGGCATATCGACCCGCACCCTGACCTTGAAGCTCAAAATCCTCGAGTCCGAACGGCTTATTAAGAAGCTCAAAGACGGCAGCTACTCGGCGACTCCCCGGGGCAAGGGCCTGCGGGTAGTCGAAAGCGCCATGCGCCGGTATGGAGAGAAATTTTTATAAACTGTGCGGAATAGAAGCTGGGACTTATATTCCTTCCCTCGCTCGCAAATAATAGCGGGCTTTATTTGTCTCACTCGGGTGCGGAATGGGAATCGGTCAGGCGTTCGTATAATGCCGTCGCATTATACGCCGCACGACCCTGCCTCGCTCCCGTGCCCGCTGGCACGGGGCCCGCTCCGGCTTTCGATTCTCCACACAACCCGCCCCGCGGGTCGTTCATTCCGCACTCTTGTCACTATAGTTCCTCGGTGCGGAATGGGAGAATCGAACTCCCGCCCGTTGCTTGGGAAGCAACTGTTCTACCACTAAACCAATTCCGCGTACGGGCCTAATTTACCACACGAAGAGCGCCCTGAATATCCTTACGAAAAAGTTGGGCGAGTCGGCCGACTCGGAGCTTGTGGTGGCCTGCCGCCGCACAATATCTATCTGGCCCTCGCCCGGCCGGGCTACCCCGTAGCGCTCGCGCACGCCCGCCTCCACCCCCCTATCCGACGACAAAGCGGCTACGGCGGCCCCTACGTGCTTGTGCTGGGACCGGAGCTCTTCCAGCTCGGCGCGAGCGCTCGCATCGGCACCTGAAGCAGCCACAAACTTGCCGTACATGCCCCAAGTGCCCCGCACCGCTATAAAAGCCACAAATACCAGGAACGCCACGCCGGCCAGGCCGAAACCCGTCTGCATCAAATCCTGCCGGCCCGCTCGGCGCTTGCGATAGTCCTGCATGCTCTCATTGTACCCTCTTCCGGGGACCCCTTTATCCACCGCCCTATATGCGCTAGACTAGTGCTATGTACGGAAAACACCACAGTCGCGTCGTCAAAATCGGCGGATACGTCCTGGCAGTAGTCGTTATTGCCTCGATGGTTATCGCCTACTTCGCTCCGGCAGTCTAATCGCCTGACTTCACCATCTTAAGGAAGACATCTTCCGGGATGTTTACCTTGCCGCGGCCGAGCATCTTCTTCTTGCCCTTTTTCTGCTTGTCGCGCAGCTTCATTTTGCGGGTAATGTCGCCGCCGTACATGTGCTGGGTAACATCCTTGGCCATGGCGGACAAGGTTTTGGAAGAAAGTATGCGGCCGGTAGCCACGCCCTGGATTTTGGTCGTAAACATCTGGCGCGGCAGGATTTTATATAATTTCTCCACAGCAGCAACTGCTTCCTCGTAGGCGCGATGGCTCGCCACAATGCGCGTAAACGCGGGAACCGGCTCGTCGGCTACCAAAATATCGAGCCTGGTTACCTCCGCAGGGCGCAGCTCCCCTATCTCATAAGAAATAGAGGCGTAGCCCGAGGAGGCCGACTTTACCTTGTCAAAGAAGTTGCGCATGAGCTCGCGCAGCGGCATCGACACCTTGAGCATCATGCGCTCCTCGGAAAAGCGGTCGGTCGAGAGCGTGGTGGCCTCGTGCTCGTACAAAAGCGGCAGGAGATTGCCCAAGTACTCGCCCGGTATCAGAATCTCGGCCTCGACATACGGCTCCCATACGTGTGCCACTTCGCCATGGTCCGGAAACAACGGCGGAGAATAGACAATGATGCGCTCGCCTGATTTGGTTTCAACCTCGTAGGTAATGGTCGGCGTCGTGACAATAAGAGAGATATCGGACTCGCGGCGCAGGCGCTCGGTGATAATTTCCAAGTGGAGCATGCCCAAAAGCCCGCAGCGGAATCCGCGACCCAAGACGCCGGACGATTCTTCTTCGTACGAAAGCGACGAATCGGACAAGCGGAGCCGGGAGAGCGCCTGCCGCAGGCCGACAAAGTCGTCCTGGCTCTCGGGATAGACGGATGCCCACACGACCGGCCGAGGCTCGGCGTAGCCCGACAGCGGCACGGTCTTAGTACCCTTCGCGCGTACGGTATCGCCGACGCGCGCAAAGCCCGACTCCTTGATGCCGGTTACGACATAGCCTATCGAGCCCGCGCCCAATTCCGGCACCGGGGTCGGCTGCGGCGAGAATACGCCGACCTCGAGAGCATTGAAGGTGCGGCCGCTGGCGGAAAACTCCAGAGCATCGCCCTTTTTTATGGCTCCGGCGAAGTTGCGCAAAAAGACGATGATGCCCTGGTGATCCGAGTACTGGAAGTCGAAGATGAGCGCCTTGGGTTCTTTTTCTTCCGCCTCTTTGGGCGGGGGCACCTTGGCAATGACCGCCTTCAAGAGCTCCTCAACTCCCTCGCCGGTCTTGCCCGAGCAATGGTAAATTTCGTGCGCCTCGACGCCCAGGAGCCTCATGACCTGTCCCTCTACATCCTCCACGCGCGCCAAGGGAGAGTCTATTTTGGATAGCGCCGGAACTATCACGAGCCCGAGCTGCTGGGCGCTGCGCAGCACGGTCAGCGTCTGCGCCTGCACGCCCTGGGTCGCATCGACCAGGAGTATCGCGCCCTCCACAGCCGTCAGCGCGCGCGACACCTCGTAGCTAAAGTCGATATGGCCGGGAGTATCGATAAGGTTGAGCATGTATTCCTCTCCTTCGAGGGCGTACTTCATGCGCACCGGCTGCATTTTTATAGTGATGCCGCGCTCGCGCTCAAGGTCCATGGAATCGAGCACCTGCTCGCGCATGCGGCGAGGTTCGATAGTCTTGGTGACCTCTAAAAAGCGATCGGCCAGGGTCGATTTACCATGGTCGATGTGGGCGATGATGGAGAAATTGCGTATGCGCTGCACTGCACTAAACTACCATTTTTAAGGCCTAAAAACTAGCTCGATACATCAGTCGGCTCCAAAATAACCTTAGGCGGCATAAAGCGGTTTTTAAGCGCCAGGTACGTCTCCGCAATCTCCTTGTTTTTAAGCAGGTAAAGTACCACGGCCGTCACCATAAGCCCCACTGCGCCGCCCACAAAGCCTTGGGTCAAAATGCCGGCAGTAGTATTTATATCGACCAAGAGGCCCATGACGGTAAGCGCGACATAAGCCGCGCCGCCGCCCACTATCGAGGCGCCCAGGCTTTCAAACGAGAGCCTCCATAGCGGCCCCAGGGTCAGCTTGAAGTCGCGGCGCAAGTGCCAGAAGCCGGCCGCAAACCCCGCCAAAGAGCCCAGGGTCATCGCTAGCGCAAGCATGAGGACCGTCGTGCCCGTGAGGTCGGAAACGCGCAGCATGGCCTCGAGCATGTCGCGCCAGAGGTAATTGCCGTGGAACACCGCAATGAATAGCAGCGCCGAGAGCACCGAGACGCACACAGTCGTTAATCCGAAATAAAAAGGCTTGGACGTATTGCCTGCCGCATAATACGCGCGGGCAATGAGCATCGATACCGACTGCGCGAGCAGGGACACGACAAACAGCGCCAGCGCAGCGGCGGTGAGCTTGGTCGCCCCCCAATCGAACGCGCCGGAGCCGAGTATTGCGCGCACCAGCTGCGCGCGCAAAACGATTATGAGCACCGTTGCAGGTATGGTCCAGAAGAATATGTGGCGCAGCGCCACCTCAACGTGCCGCGCAAATTCCGAGAGTTCCCCGCCCGCATGGAGCTTGGAGAGCGTCGGGAATGCCGCGACCGAGTACGACACGCCGATAATAGTCAGCGGCACGGCCTGCAGGTTCCAGCCGAACATGAATACTGCAATGGAGCCCGGCGCCATAAACGACGCCAGCGCAGTGAGGATGATGAGCGATATCTGCCCGGCGCCCAAGGAAAGCGTGCGCGGCACCGAGAGGCTCAGCACTTTCCACAGCTCGCGGCGCGACTCGCGCCACGGCATGTGCGTCTGCGGGCGCTCGACCGCAAAGAACGGGAGCTGGACGAGCATATGGAGCGCCGCGCCTATAACCACGCCCCACGCGAGGCCCGCAAGCCCCATGCGCGGATACAAAAATACGATACCCGATATGATGCCTAGGTTATATAAAAGCGGCGATATGGAATAGAGGAAGAACCGGTGCCGCATCTGGGTCAAGTTAGCGAGGATGTTTGAGGCGCCCAAGAATATCGGCTGCAGGAGCAGTATGCGCGCGAGCAGTACCAAGTCGGGATTTGCAATGCCCGGTGCGATAAGCTGCAGGAGCCAGGGCGCGAGCATGAACACTACCAGCGATATGGCTCCCATTGCCGCAAAGAAAAATAAGAGCATCTGCCGCAGGAAGGAAATCATGTGCCCCTCGTCGGTCTCGGCAAGCCTCGAGAGCACCGGCAAGAGCGCATACAGCGACAGGAGCGAAGCGACGGTAGCAAACAGCAAGTCCGGAATGCGGAATGCCGCATAGTACACGTCGAGTGTATGCGACGCGCCGAACTCCGCCGCCAAGAGCCGGTCGCGCACCAAGGCCAGAAGCTGGCTGCCCAAGGCAAAAGCCGCCAGCAAGTAGGCGGCCTGATGCATCCCGCGGACCTCGCGCCCTATGACGCTTAAAAAAGCTCGTACCACTCCCCCATTTTACCTTGGAATATAAGGAAAAGACACAAAACCGCCGCCCGTGATGGGCGGCGGTTTTAGTTAGAGCAAGGTCGCGCTTATTCCTGCACCGGAGCGGTGGTGGATTGGGTCGGGGTGGTCGTCGCTCCCTCGAGCGCCGGCTTGCCCGCCTGCATGTTGCTTATGACCAGCTTGATTTCCTGATTGTCCGGATTGGTGCGAACCAAGTCCTGGAACAACTGCAGCGCTTCTACCTGGCGGCTCTGCGTGTAGTAGCTGAGACCCAGGAAGTACTTGGCGTTCGCATAATCGGCCTGGATCTTGAGCGCCTGCTCAAGCGGCGCGATAGCCTCCTTCGGGGCTCCGCCTGCGTAGTACAGCAAGCCGAGCTGGAACCACAGGGGCGCTACGCCCGGCGCCGACTGCACCGCAGCCTGTGCGGCCTGGACCGCCGAGTTAAGGTCGTTGTTGGCGACATTGAGCTGTACCAGGAACAGGATCGCGTCAGTGTAGTTGGGCTTCTGGGTCAGCGAAGCGCGCAGGTACTCGATAGTGCCCGCCTGATCGCCGTTCATAGCCGAGAGGCGCGACAGCGCGAGCGTAATGGTCGGATTCTGCGGATTGCGGCTCAGTGCGGCCAGATACGTAGAGCTTGCCTGGGCATACGCGCCCTCTACCTTAAGCGAGGAGAGCAGGTCGTATACGCGCGCCATGGAGAGGAGCGGCCGGTAATCATCCGGATTTGCGGCGATGGCTTTCTGGCCGGCAGCAATAGTCGACTGCAGAGCGGCGGCAAACTGGGTCTGCAGGTCCGCAGCAGGAGTGTTTGTATTCTGCGCGAGGCCTGCCAATTTGGTGCCGCCTGCATCTACCTGGAGGCGCAAGGCGTCGCCGATAGACTCAATGCCCTCGGCTTTGACTGCCAGTGCGAGCGCCTCGTCTGCATTGCCGTTTGCCAAGGCAACGCTTGCCTTGCCGACATACACCTCGGCCAAAGCGCGCTGCGAAGTCTTAGCGGATGCCACGAGCGCAGCGATAATGATGAGCATGCCGAGCGCCAGCGCGTAGAGCTGCACGGGGCGGCTCGGAGCCTCTTCCGTAACTGCAGGACGCCCCTGGCGCCACAAGAAGCCGAAGGATGCTCCGGCCAAAGTAAGAGCCAAGAGGATAAGGTTTTGGCTCGGGACATAGAAGATCATGGATGCCAAAAGCAGGAAGCTGCCTGCGGCGAGCGCCATGGCAAGGCCCTTGTCCTCGCGGTTGAGCACCGATACGCGCCAAGCGCGTGCCAAAGCGGCAAGCACCAGGAGGAACGGCAGTATCCAAGCCAAGACGCCGAGCACGCCTACGGTGCCGAGCGCAGTCGTGAGCGTCGAGAAGCCGACGTTAAAGTCGAGATTCCAGAACGCGGACTGGTTAACCTCAGCCGGCTTGTGGGCCAGCCACAACTCGCCAAAGGTGTTAGGGCCCGTGCCGGTAAGTGTGCGACCAAACGAGCCGTCGCGGCCTGCCGAGAGTACGGCCTGAGTAGACTGGTAGGAAGGGCGGACCTCCAAGGAAGATACGGGGAAGATCGACGTGAGGCCGGTATTGAACAGCGGGCCCCAGAAGATGAAGGCGATCGAAACCATGGCGGAGCCGATGGCGATCCACGGCATGCGGCCCATAAGGCCGCGGGGCACATGCTGGACTTCGCCCTCCTCGCCGCGATGCGAGATAAACGAGTAGAGACCGACGCACAGCGAGGCGACCAGGACCAAGGCCCATGCCAAGCTAAAGTTGACGAACGCCAAGAGGAGTACTAGCGCGACGCCCAATACCATAGAGCCGATGCGCATCAGGTTGGACGAGCGGCGCAGCTCTATTTGTACGAGAACAAAGAGGAACGCGAGCGAAGCCAAGAGGCCAAGATCGTTCCACTTGCCCACGAGGTTGACCGAGCGGTCGGCAAACGTCTGGAACGGTATGACCGAGGTGCCAAAGAGTATGGCGATGAACTGGAATACGACTGCGGCGACCAGCGCCCACAGGACCGTCGTGTAGAGCAGGCGTGCGGTGCGCTGAGTGCGGAAGAGCGCCGACGAGAAGACGAAGGCGAGCGCGGCGAGCGTCGTAAAGAGGACTGTGTCCCACTCTACGCTAAAGCCGCTCCATGAAACGGTGGAGTCGAGCGATAGGAAGGCCGATAATGTATAAGCGGCCGGCAGCAAGAACACGGCGAGCGTCGCCCAAGCCCCATGCGAACGGACGAACTCGCGCATGCCGCCCCCGGCGACAAACAGCACCGCCGCTCCAAGAAGGAGTGCGGCAAACACGGCTACCTTTGCTAATTGAAACGGGAACCACGCGGTCGGGATGACCAGCACCAAGGCAAGAACGATACCTGCCAGGTACAGGCCCCGAGACCACGCCTGTAGTCTTGAGTACATATACGATTATGCTTAAGAAGGGCACGATGCCCTCCCCTATTAATACGAACCTCTATCAGTATAAACCCAAGTTTAAAGAAAATATGGAAAGATGGGGACAGCAAGGCGAAACCCCGGCAGTTAGCCGGGGTCCTCGCATTTAGCGCGCGCGTCTGTAAGCCGAGTTCTGTCGTGGGCTGCAATTTATCTGGGCCCAGAGTCGCCCCTGGGCTCGAGCGGCACTCCGCAGTTGCCTGCGGCACGGCCTTGCACCCGGGTAGGGATTTTGCCGTTTCACCCGAACTAAATCGGTTCGTCACTGTTCGCACCCCTTACGACCGCTAATATCGTACGGCAGGCGTTACCTGCTACCTTGCTACTGCAGTTGCCCGCAGTGGGAGCTCGGACTTTCCTCTCCGTCTTGCGACAGAGCTGCAACCAAACGCGCTTTTACTATTGTACCACGATTTTCTGTCCTTCGGCAATGCCGTGCTTTGCGGCAAAGCCGGCCGGAACTTCAAGCACATAGCGAGCAGGCTGTGTCGGCCTGAACACCTCAGGGAAGCTTTCAGGGGCGACTAGAGGCGCAATGGTGACTATAGTGCCGTCTGCGGCAACCCAGATGATATCGAGCGGAATGAGCGTATCTTTCATCCAAAAAGCCCACAACTCGTCGGTATCAAATACGAACCACATGCCCCGGCCTTCTTCCAGACGGTTGCGGCCGCCTAAGCCCCGCTCGCGCAAAGGGTCAGTATCGGCGACCTCGGCCACTACCTCAGTTGAGCCCAGGGAAAGAGTGACGGTTGAATGCGTGGTCATGGGAGTAGGTACCAGAGCGGGGCGCTGCCCATAAAGCACGAAAGCCGCCCCCAGGGCGGCCGCCAGTGCTAAAAGTATGAGCGGCAGTTGTAGTGCGGCCCTCACAGGCAATTAGGAGAGGTGCTTGGAGACAAGCTTGGTCATCTCGAACATGTTTACCATGTCCTTGCCGCCGAAGACCTTCTTGAGGTTCTCGTCAGCGTTGATGTTGCGCTTGTTGGTAGGGTCCTGGAGATCGTGCTTCTTGATGTATACCCAGAGAGCCTTAACGACCTCGGAGCGGGGCATAGGGCCCTTGCCCACTACCTCGGCGAGATCATCGCTGATCTGCATCGGCTTCATAAATGCGGAATTTGCTTTTGCGGGTGCCATAAGATTTGTATGTAAACTAACTATTTCTAAACGGTTAATAAGACCTGTCTATAGTATACCAGCCCTGCTTAGGCGCAAGGGGGCCTGTTTTACAACTGCGGAGGCGGTGAGATTCGAACTCACGGTGGGTTGCCCCACGCCGCCTTTCCAAGGCGGTGCACTAGACCGCTATGCGACGCCTCCAGTGCTCATACAAAATACCCTTATTTCGGCCAAAGATAAAGGCCGGATTTCTCCTTCGAGGAATCCGGCCTGCCGCGTAGCAGCTATTTGTGGCGTTTGCCGAAGGTGGTCCGATTCTTCTGGCCGCCCGCTGACGTCTGATAGATTGTCCGTTTCGGCCTGTCGTCCACCCGAGCCTTCGGCTGCTGGGTCGGCGCCGGGCGCTCATACAGCTTGGCGAAGTCCGACATTGTCGGGCTTTGTCGAGCCGTAGTTTCGTGCGCGGGCAGAAGCTGCTCGCCTTCCATCCGACCAGAAGGCTCAAACGCCTTCGAAGGCCGCGGTATAAAACCGGCGTTTCGCGTATTGATGATCGATTTTTCGGTCACGCGGCCGCCGCTGCGCCGTTCAAAAACCACCTGCACCATAGTAAGGTCCCCGCTTTAGCCTCTCCCCCACGGAGAGGCTTACTTCATTAATAGTAGCATATTTGACCCAAAAAGTCAAGCACTACTATAACAGCCTTTCAATTACTGGCTTAGCAGCGCCTTAATCCGCTGCTCTACCGGCGGATGGGTCAAAAATAGCCGGGCTAGGCCGCTCATGGCCGCCTTGGGGCCGAATGGGTTTGAGATATACAGGTGCGCTGTGGCGTTATTGGCGCGGCGCATGGGTGCCTGGTAGCCGCCGATTTTGCGCAGCGCGTTTGCCAGACCCTCCGGGTAGCGGGTTAGCAGTGCGCCCGATGCGTCTGCCAGAAACTCGCGCTTGCGCGATATCGCAAGCTGAATGAGCGTGGCGACTATGGGAGAAAGAACGATGAGCACCACCGCAACAATCATGAGTATCGGGTTTTTGTTATCGCGATCGTTGTTCCCTCCCCCAAATAGGGTCGAGCGCAAGAAAAAGTCAGAGGCCAAGGTAACAAAGCCCACCAAGACCACTGCCACGGTCGACACTAGCATGTCGCGGTTGCCGATATGCGAAAGTTCGTGCGCGATAACCCCTTCAAGCTCCGTGCGTTCCATCATGCCTAAAAGACCTGTGGTAACCGCGACAGCCGCATGCTCCTTGTTGCGGCCGGTGGCAAAAGCGTTGGGTGCCGGGTCATCAATCACATACACCTTCGGCTTGGGCAGGCCCGCCGTAATAGCCAGGTTTTCGACAATATTATTGAGCTCGGGATACTGCGCGTCGCTTGCCGGCTTGGCGCCACTCATGGCAATGACCACCTTGTCGGAGCTCCAGTAGGCCCATACGTTGGTAACAATGGAGAATACAACCGCGATAAGCAGGATCGAGGGATTATTAAAATAGTACGACAGCGCCCAGCCGATAAGCACGACCACGCCCAAGAACCCGGCCATAAGTATCCAAGTCTTGGCGATGTTTGACTCTTGATGCGTGTATAGCGTTGCCATTAGTTTGTTTTATTGAGACGCTCCTCGACCATCTCTATTTCATGGTCGATGCCCTGGATAAGCTCGTAGTTTTTAACCTCGCTTGCAAGCACCCAGGCAAACTCGGTTGCATCCTCGTCCAGAACAACCTCGCCACCCTCGTACTTGCAGTAAAAGCTCAGGACGATTGCCGGAACGCCGTCGGGGCGGATAAAGGTCAGGTCCAAGAGGTACTGCGCATCGGACACCTCAATCCCCACCTCTTCCTTAATCTCGCGCTTAAGGGTGTTTTCGACCGCGCCGTACCACTGCGGACTCTCGGAGTTGGCATAGGTAGCCTCCCCGTCCATGTAGTCCTTGGTCTCAAGACCGCCGCCCGGCACCGTCCACATGTTGGGCCACGCCTTTTTAGTCGGTGCTCTCTTGGTTATAAGGTAGCGGTAGCCGTCCACGTCTTTGCGCCAAATGATACCGGTTATAGCGATCCGATGAAGATCGGAGTAGATGGGAGTGGGTACCTCCATAGAGTTAGAACTTAACTGCGACCGGCTGGCGGGCAGCCGCATCAATCTCGCCCAACTCGAAGAACTCGCGCGGCTCGAAGCGGAACGTGCTGGCAATGACATTGCCCGGGAAGCTTTCTACCGAAGTGTTGAGGTCGCGCACATTGGTGTTGTAGAAACGGCGCGCAGCTTGAATTTTATTTTCCGTATCCGAAAGTTCGCGCTGGAGCTCCAGGAAGTTGGTGTTGGCCTTAAGGTCCGGGTATGCCTCAGAGACGGCAAACAAAGACTTGAGCGCTCCAGTGAGCATGTTCTCGGCCTCGGCTTTTGCCTCGACAGACCCGGCATCCATGGCGGCGGCGCGCGCAAGGGTTACCTTTTCGAGCGTGCCGGCCTCGTGGGTCATGTAGCCCTTAACCGCCTCTACCAGGTTAGGGATAAGGTCGTACCGGCGCTTGAGCTGCACGTCGATATCCGCCCACGCCTCCTTGGTGCGCTGCACGAGCCGCACAAAGCGGTTGTAGGCCGCGATAACCCAGACCGCGAACAGCACCAGGATCCCCAGCACTATGTAGATTATCGTCATGCCGTAATTGTAACAGGTCTACCCAGATTGCAAGGCCCTTTTAAAAATGGTACTTTCCAATCGGAATCAAACCCAGGAGAAGTACCGATGCGCTCGCTGAATAACCCTCTTTCTGACGGCTCGCCCTACCACCCCAACAGTCATGGCGCGGAGACGACTAAAACGTATCCGGCCCGGACGATCGTCGTCCTCGACACCGGCAAGCCGGGCCAGAAGCGCGAGTATCGCCTGGCCATACTGACCAGGCGGGACTTCGAGGAAGGCTTGCGCTGCCAAGACGGCATTAGCCTCAATCGGCGCGTGGCCGAGCGGTGTTTTAGCGGAAACACGGTCTACACGGATGAAGATGCGGCGAAGAAGGACGCCCGAGCGCTTGTCCCCGCGGGAGAGAACAGCATCGGCATCAAGATACTGCAGTTCCATCAGGAGTTCCCCGGCATCGATTGAGCCGCAGTGCTCCCGTTTAGCCACAGGATCGGCACAAACTGATAGAGCAAAGAACAATGCGGCCCGGAACTCTTGGTTCCGGGCCGCATTTTTATTTATTTTGGCTAGTAGTCCTCCCCGCCCATCATCTCTCCTCCTTGGGGAGATTTTTCATCCTTTTGCTCCTCGGCCACCAGAGCCTCAGTCGTCAATATCATGGCCGCAGCGGATGCGGCGCGCTCGAGGCCCGTGCGCGCAACCTTAGCGGGGTCAACAATGCCTGCGGCCAGCATGTCCTCTACCATCTCGCCCGTCAGAGCGTTGTAGCCCGCGTTGCCCTTTGCGTTCTTGACCTTATCGACGACAACGCCCGCATCAACGCCGGCATTCATGGCAATCTGGCGCAACGGCATCTCAAGCGCACGCAAGACGACCTCGTAGCCCACGCGACCTGCGTCATCCATCTTCTCGCGGCTCTTGGCGAAGCTTTCCGAAACCTTCTGCGCTGCCTTAATAAGGCTCGAGCCGCCGCCCGGCACAATACCTTCTTCAATAGCAGCCTTGGTCGCATTGACTGCGTCCTCGATCTTCAATTTCAGGTATTTCATCTCGGTCTCAGTTGCAGCGCCCACGCGGATAATAGCCACGCCGCCGACCAGCTTGGCCAGGCGCTCCTCGAGCTTCTCCTTATCAAACTTGCTCTTGGTGTCGGCCAGGATGCTGCGGATCTGCGCCACGCGCTTATCGATATCCTTCTTGGCACCCTTGCCGCCCACCACCACCGTCTTGTCCTTGGTGGCGATAACCTTCTGCGCGCGACCCATCATCTCGAGCGTCGCATTCTCGAACTTGATGCCGGTCTTCTCGCTTATCAGCGCTCCCCCGGTCATAGCCGCGATGTCCTCCAAAATTTCCTGCTTGCGGTCGCCGTAGCCCGGCGCCTTTACCGCGAGCACGTTAAAGGTGCCGCGCAGGCGGTTGACCACCAAAGTGGTCAGGGCCTCGCCGTCGATGTCGTCCGCAATAACCACCAGCTCCTTCTTGCCAGTTGCGGCAACCTTCTCCAAGACCGGCAGGATTTCCGCCACCGAAGAGATTTTTTTGTCGGTAATGAGTATAAGAGAATCGCGCATCACGGCCTCCATGCGGGTAGGATCGGTAACCATGTAAGCCGAGACGTAGCCGCGGTCAAACTCAAGACCCTCGACGATCTCCTTTTCAATGCCGAGCGATTGCGACTCTTCAACCGTAACGACGCCGTCCTTGCCCACCTCCTTAATAGTGTCTGCAATGATAGCGCCCAGTTCCTCGGACTCAGCCGAAATAGTCGCGACCTGGCGGATCTCCTCGTCGGTCTGGATTTTCTTAGCGAGCGACTTGAGCGCCGCAACCGCCTCGGCGGTCGCTTTCTCGATTCCTGCGCGCACGCCCATGGCAGAAAGGCCCGCCTCGGTATGCTTCATGCCCTCCTCTATAAGCGCTTGGAGCAGAACGACCGAGGTCGTAGTGCCGTCGCCCGCGATGTCGTTGGTCTTGCCCGCAACCTCCTTAACGATCTCCGCGCCCATGTTCTCAAACTTGTTGGAAAGGGTTATCTCGCGCGCGATGGAGACGCCATCGTTGGTAATGGTGGGGCCGCCGTAGCCCTTGTCCAAAGCGACATTGCGCCCGCGCGGACCGAGGGTCACTTTTACCGTATTAGCCGCCTTGTCGATGCCGGCCTTGAGCGCGCGGCGCGCCTTTTCATTGAAGAGAATCTGTTTAGCCATTGATTTAGTCGAAATCACGCCGCGTAATCGTCCTTTGGACGCGGCGCTCTTAATAATTAGTCGAGTATCGCCACTATATTGTCCTCGCGCACCAAGTAGTATTCGACGCCGGCAACCTTCACCTCGTCGTAGCCGTATTTGGAGAACATGACGCGGTCGCCGATCTTGACCGACACCGGCACAAGTTCGTTATCGTCGCCGCGCTTGCCCGGGCCCACTGCCACAACCATGCCCTGCTCGGGCTTTTCCTTGGCAGTGTCGGGGATAATAATGCCGAAGCTCGTGGTCATGCCCTCCTCGGCGGAAAGCGGCTTGACCAGAACGCGATCGCCGAGCGGCGTGAGGCCCGCCTTATTTTTTGCAATAACCTTCGGAGCTGCCGATTTTTGCTTGGCTGCAGGAGCCTTCTTCTTTGCCTGCTTTGCCTTTGCTTTTTTCTTCATATCAATCCTATAAAAAAGCTAATAACGATATCGTATTTCGGGCTTACTATAGTTCGTCCTTCGGGCCATTTCAAGTCCCGAGGGTCAAGACCCCTTTTCTCTCGCCTATTGCGCCGCTTTTTCGGTGTGGTACTATACTTACCAATGACTCTCGCGGGGATTCTCCCCTACATCCAGATGGTGCTCAGCATCTTGCTTATCACAAGCGTGCTTTTGCAGCAGACCGGGGCCTCCTTGGGAGGCGCCTTCGGCGGAGATAACTTCTCTGCGGCATACCATACCCGCCGCGGCTCGGAGCTCTTTCTCTTCTGGGCGACTATCGTCATTGCGGTACTCTTTGCAGGCACCGCACTCCTCGCACTCGTTATCTAACTTACTTACACAAGCACAAGCTTAAGGTCGACTTCGGCTTTACGTTTACGCGTTATGTCAAAACTCCATCTCCCGAGCTTACGTTTGCCGTTTTTGCGCAAAGCGCACGAGACCTACGACTCATTCACCGCATCGGGCCGCGCGCTTTTCTTATTCTTCGCCGCGCTGTGCGCCCTATCTTCGCTCAGTCTCGTCTATATGCTCAACGCCTCCCTCTTGGTGGCCGCTCCAGCGCGCGGGGGCTCCTTAACCGAAGGGCTCATAGGCTCGCCGCGCTTCATAAATCCGATCTTGGCGCTTTCGGACGCCGACCGCGATCTAACCGCATTGACCTACTCGGGCCTCCTGCGCGCCAATTCCGACGGCACCTACCAGCCCGACCTGGCGAGCGCATATACCGTATCCGACGACGGCCTCACGTACACCTTTACGATCCGGCCCGAAGCGACCTTCCATGACGGCCGCGCGGTTACTGCGGCAGATATAGTCTTTACGGTACAGAAGGCGCAGGCTGCGGCGCTCAAGTCGCCCCTGCGCGCCAACTGGGACGGCGTTCTGGCAGAAGCAGTAGACCCCGCAACCGTGCGCTTTACGCTCAAGGCCGCCTACGCGCCGTTTATAAAAAACCTGACGCTGGGCATACTTCCCGAGCACCTCTGGGGCAGCATCTCGGAGGAAGAGTTCCCTTTCAGCGAGCTTAATGCCGAGCCAGTAGGCTCGGGCCCCTACCGCGTCGAGCAAGTATCCCGCACCGCTTCCGGCATCCCCTCTTCCTACGAGCTTGTCCCTTTTAAGAACTACATGCTGGGGCAGCCCTACCTGTCGCTTACCCTGCGCTTTTACCAGAGCGAGGACGCGCTGGTGCAGGCCCTCCAGGGAGGCGAGGTTGATGCGGCAAGCGGACTCTCTCCCGACAAGCTCGCGGGACTCAAGGCCGACATCTCGACCGCATCCCTTAACCGGGTCTTCGGCGTTTTCTTCAATCAGAACCAATCAGAACTCCTGAGGCAAAAGGCCGTGCGCGAGGCGCTCGACGCGGCCATAGATCGCCAGGACCTGGTAGAGAAAGTGCTCGGAGGCTACGGCACGCCCCTTACCGGCCCCGTGCCGCCTTCTATCATGGGCGCGCTTAAGAGCGAGCCGGCCTCCAGCACGCTTGCCGCGCAAGACCGCCTGGCAAAAGCCCAGAAAATTCTCTCTGACAACGGATGGGAGCTTAATGAGAGCGGCGTGCAGGTAAAGACGACCGGTACCGGCAAAAATGCCACGTCGCAGACGCTGGCCTTCGACCTTTCAACCGCCAACGTGCCGGAGCTGCGCGCCGCGGCGGAGTACCTGCGTGAGACGTGGGGCCGGCTCGGCGTCCAGGTTACCGTCAAGGTATTCGAGGCGGGCGACCTTTCGCAGAACGTTATCCGTCCGCGCAAATACGATGCGCTCCTCTTTGGCGAGGTCATCGGCCGCGAGCTCGACCTCTTCGCGTTCTGGCACAGCAGCCAGCGCAACGATCCGGGCCTCAATGTCGCTGGCTACGCCAACTCGACCGCCGATGATGCGCTAGAGTCCCTGCGCCAGACAACCGACCAGGCAGAGCGCGCCAAGCTGTACCAGGAGTTCAGCGACGAGCTCGCCGCGGACATTCCGGCCGTGTTTCTCTATGCGCCCGATTTCGTGTATAGTATCCCTAAAGACATTCAGGGGCTTAACCTTGGATTAGTTGAGAGCCCGAGCGACCGTTTCTTAAGCGTAACGCAGTGGCACCGCGAAGTGGACTACGTGTGGCCCGTGTTTTTAGGCGGCAACCGCTAGCTAAGACAGCTCCAAAAACAGAGTCTTTCCTTTAATAAAAGTTAACCGTTAGCATTACAATCATGGAAGAAAAGAAACCGCAGCACGTGGCGCCGCGCCAGGCCCAGCCGGGACCATCCCAAGGCGGCAACCGCCCGGGCAGAAGCCCCCAGCAATCGCGCCCGCAAGGCGGCAAACCGGGAGCCAGGAGCCCCTTTGGCTCCGCAGGGCGCTCAGGCGGCCGCGGAGGACGCGGACGCTTGCGCCAGGGCGGCCCCAAGCCGCATCAGGCGCACCCCGTGCGCCAGGACATTGGCTCGGGCATCCCGGACCCTGAAGATAAGCCTATTCCTCCCCTAGCCCCCGGCAATATCCGCATCATCCCTTTGGGCGGCGTCGAGGAGATCGGCCGCAACATGACCCTCGTGGAGGTAGGCGATGACATTATCGCTATCGACTGCGGGTTCCAGTTCCGCGAGGCTGACACCCCGGGCGTCGACTACATTTTGCCCAATACCAAGTACATGGAGGAGCGCCGCGACAAGATCCGAGGCCTGTTCATCACGCACGGCCACCTCGACCACATCGGCGGCATCCCGTATGTCATCGATCGCATCGGCTACCCGCCGGTCTACACCCGCGCCCTTACCTCCGTCATGATCCGCAAGCGCCAGGAAGAGTTCCCTAACCTCAAGCCTTTGGACATCAAGGAGGTTGAGAAGGCCGACACCGTTACCGTGGGCAAGCTCAAAGTTAAATTCTTCAGCGTTACCCACACCATTCCCGACGCGATGGGCGTCATTATCGAGACCCCGTACGGCGACCTCGTCTTTACCGGCGACCTCAAAGTCGACCACAACGACGGCGTCCCTACCCCCGAGGAAGAGAAGGAGTTCGCTTACTTCAAGGACCGCAAGGTGCTCTTCCTCGCTGCCGACTCCACCAACTGCGAGCGCGCCGGCTTCTCTATCCCCGAGCGCGTGGTCACCAAGACCATGGACGACATTATCGCCAATACTCCGGGCCGGCTCATCATCGGCACGTTCTCCTCGCAGCTCGAGCGCCTGATGCGCATCATCGAGCAGGCGGAGCGCGTCGGCCGCAAGATTTTGGTTGAAGGCCGCTCCATGAAGGTCAACATCGAAATTGTTAAGCAGCTGGGCCTCCTCAAGGTAGACGAGAAGACCTTTATCGATTCCGCCCAGCTTGAAAACTTCCCCGACCCCAAGGTCATGATATTGGCGACCGGCGCCCAGGGCGACGAGTTTGCCGCGCTCATGCGCATCGCCATGAAGACGCACAAGTACGTCAAGATGCGCAAGGGCGACACCGTCGTCCTGTCTTCCTCTGTAGTCCCGGGCAACGAGCGCTCGGTGCAGAAGCTCAAGGACAACCTCTCGCGCCAGGGCGCCCGCATCATCCACCGCGAGCAGATGGACGTGCACGCCTCCGGCCACGCAAACCGCGACGAGACCTTCTGGATCCACCAGAAGATCAACCCGCGCTTCTTTATGCCGATGCACGGCTACCACTACATGCTGCGCGTGCACGCCGACATCGCCAAGGCCTGCGGCCGCACCGAGGACGAGATCATCGTTCCGGACAACGGCGCGATACTCGAGATCCAGGACGAGGGTCAGAAGATCGTGCGCCTCAAGGAGTCCGCTCCTAATTCCCTGCGCCTCGTAGACGGCTTCTCTATCGGCGACATCCAGGAGGTGGTCATCCGCGACCGCACCGTCCTGGCCCAGGAAGGCATGTTCGTCATCATCGCCACCGTCAATCCCAAGACCGGCAAGCTGCGCAAGTCCCCGGACATCATCTCGCGCGGCTTCGTGTACCTGCGCGAGAGCCAGGAGCTCCTCAACCAGGCGCGCATACTGGTCAAGAAATCGATCGAGGATGCGGCCGCGGGCCAGCAGCCGGTCAACTTCGACTTCGTCAAGAATCAGGTTACCGACAACCTCGCGCGCTTCCTCTTCGAGAAGACCAACAAGCGCCCGATCGTTATCCCGGTAGTGCTCGGCGTGTAACTAACCGAATACTTAAAAGAAAAAGGCGCGGAACATTCCGCGCCTTTTTCTAATCTCGTTGCCCTAAATGGACGGGCGTGCTATAAACCTTAGCGGACTTGAACCCAGGGAGGAAATGATTGCGCTCATACAGGGCCAACGAAAAGAAGCACGCCAAGGATCAGTACGAGAAAAAGAAACAGGTGCCCGGCGGCCGGACAGCTCCGGCGGTGACACACATGGATCCAAGCCTGATTCTAAGGAGCGATAAAAGCGCTCCCAGCGGCATGCAGCGCTTCTCGGATAAATACCGCGACCTGATGCCTCTGTTCGGTAAGCAGAGCTAGGGAACGTTCGGGGCGCGGCATTCCATATGCCGCGCCTTTTGCTTTGACAAAAAACCTTTACGCGCTAAAGTAACCCGTGGGCCACAAGGGGTGGCTTGTTCTATTGAAAAACGGGGATCTTATGCGGGGACAAGGCAAGCTATCATTAGTGCTGAATCTTGAAGAAGCGCCTATAAGCGACCAGGAGCTGGGCAAGCTCCTGAAAGACCAAGGACTCGACATGCAAACCTTACTCATCAGCGCCAGCCAGGCGTTCGAGAAGCAGTTCGGCACCAGCGAGGAGAGCGGGCGGCACTTTTAAGCCGCAATTCTAAACTTTTTACCGGCCTCGATAATGAGGCCATCCTTCACCAAGCGCGATAGTTCGCGCGCAACCTCTTCCGCTTTGCGGGAGAGGTTTTTTGCTAGCACGGCCAGGGTTGCCGGATTTTTTAGCAGCTCGCGCAGTATGGCTCCGCGCAGCTCGCGAGCACTGCCCTTAAACTTCGACTGCTTTGCGTAATGCTTGCTCTTGGCGTTTAGCTTGACTCCTTTTGCCTTAAGATCCGAGCCGTAGTCCATGAGCGCGGCGTAAAAGTCGCGCGGCTCCATTTTGGATTTCTTTAAAGCTTCTTCAACCAGCGGCAGGAGTTCCGCATCGGACATCGGCTCTTTAGTATCCAGATGATAGAAAAAGACCGTGCGTATGTTGGTCTCGATAAAGACCGTCGGCTTATTGTGGGCAAAGGCCAAGACCGCTGCAGCAGTGTAGGGCCCCACGCCCGGCAGCTTGCGTCCATTCCACCCTTCTTGCGCCAAAATCTTCCCTGCCTCGTACAGGTAGCGGCCGCGGCGGTTATAGCCCAAGCCCTGCCACGCCTGCAAAACTTCCGATAACGGTCCCTTAGCGAGGGCCTTTGCAGTGGGAAACTTCTTGAGGAAATTCTTATAATACGGAATGACCCGGGCGACCTGCGTCTGCTGGAGCATCACCTCGGAAACTAAGATGCGATACGGGTCGCGGGTTGCGCGCCAGGGCAAATGGGATCTCCCCTCTTTTTTATAAAACGCCCTCAGGTCGCGCAAAAGCTTCTGCATACCCCACACTCTAAAGCAAAATGCCCCGCTTTGCAGCGGGGCATTTTGGACCTATCGGCCGAAGAATTATGCCTTCGGGCGAGCGTCGGAAACCGTCAGCATGCGTCCGCCGAAATCCTTGCCATTCCACATCTCGATGGCCTTGTCAGCGTCTGCATCCTGCGCCATCTCCACGAAGCCGAAGCCCCGGGAGCGGCCGGTCTCGCGATCGGTCACGATGGAAGCGGATGCAACCTCGCCCGCCTGGGCAAATGCATCGCGCAGCTCATCACCCGTCGTGCGGTACGGAAGACCGCCGACGAAAAGTTTGCGTGCCATATCTACGAAAACAACTTTCTTGAGTAAAGCGTTCCTCGTAAGGCGACCCTCCTGACGCCTGATGGCACATGGAGCACTTACTGCGAACGCCCTCACTGTAGCACTAGTATGCGGGCTTTGCAATGACTACCAGCCGCTTGTCAAAACCCCGCTCGCTCTCTATCCACTCGCCCTCGCAGGTAATCAAAACGAGCTGGGAAGGCCCCGAGGTCGCAAACAGGCTGGCCGCGGGCGCCTCATCGGCGTCAAACAGACGCAGCTCGGCTACCTGGTAGACCAGGGTGCGGCCTGCGGCATCGGAGACGGTTACATAGTCCCCTTTTTGTATCTGGCTTAAATGCGCGAACACCCCGGCCTCAGTGAGCGCATTATTGACATGGCCGGCCATGACTGCGCTGCCTGCCGCGCCCGGCTTTGCGCCCGGCGCATAAAACCCGACCTTCATAAAATCGCGCGGCGTGCCCATCGAGCCGTCGGCCTTTTTGCCCACCTCCTCGACAACGGCATCAATTCCCAGCGATGGCACCTTGAGGCGCGCGGGCGCCAAGGCCGTAGAGCTCGCCGAAGCTTCCGGCACGACTGCAGGCTTAAGCGCTGCGGCCGGAGCGAAAGCATCAAACAAAGCGCCGTCTCCGGCGACTGCCTGGGCCAGGCGCGAGCTGACATCGGCCAGGCCGATAACCACCATGAGTATGCCTATAACGACCGCTACCCGGCGCAGCCAAAGGGCCCAGGCAGGATCGCTGTCTGCGGACCTAGCGTGTAACAGCAGCAAGGGCTTGTCTTGCATAGGGGTAAAGCGCTATCGAAGTGCCCAGCAGGAGCACGACCGCAAAGGCCAGGGCGGCGGCATTGTGCGGAGCAAAGCCCGCATGAGGCCACGAAGGATAGAGGGCCGAGGTCAGCGTGACGCGCGGCCCTTGGCCATCGTACGGCTGGTAGAAAGACGGCGAAAACGGCTCGCCATAGCCCGGCATGGGGACCACCTCAACGTAGCAGCTGGCGCGGCGGCTGCCCCAGATAACCGTTACCTGCTGCACGCCCAGCTCGGTCATGGGCGCTACAAAGACGGAACCCGCATCAACGAAGCCGAGATCATTCGTACTCCACATAAAAGGACCGGGCGCGGTAGCAACGGCCGTAAAGCGCCCCGCATTGCCCAAAGAGACGACCGGATAAGCTGCGGCGCAATCGAGCTCGGGAGTTACATAAGAAGTCCGGGCTGCAGTCAAGACCGGCACCAGGAGTCCTGCAAGAGCGAGGGCGTACAGAATGGGTTTCAGCATAGCGGGCCAATCCTACCACTTAGGGGCGGAATTTCAACCCGAACCTAGAGACCTGCGGGGAGTGCGACAGAGCTCAAAAAGGCCGGTATGGCGAGCGGTATAAGTAGGAGCGGAATGACGATAACCGCCAAGGTAATGATTCCGGTCCAGAGCATGTACTTGCGCATCTTCTCCACCGAGGCCGCGGCAACGTCAAGCTTGCCCTCTAGCTCAGCAAGCTTTATTTCCATGCGGTCGAGCTGTTCGTTCATACCCGTAGTATACCTTTATATCCCCGCCAGCCGAATGACGCCAAAAAGAGCGAGCGCGCCCAAGAGCGTCGCTGCCGTAGTCCAAAAGGTCGGATGCGCGTGATGAGACTCGGGTATGAGGTCCGAAGCGCCGATGTAGAGGAAGAAGCCGGAAAACAGCGCCAACAGGAGGCCGAGATTCTCATCCGTCACGCCAAACAGCATGGTGGCCGCGATGCCCAGCACGGGAGCGGCGGCATCCACCAGGAGCCACTGCATCGCGCGCGTGCGCGATCCGCCGTGGCGCGTGACGACGCTTACGGTATTGATGCCGTCGCTAAAGTCATGCGCCAAGACCGCCACTGCGACGATAAGCCCGACCGCGACATCGACCTGGAACGCCAGGCCAATTCCGATGCCGTCGAGGAAGCTGTGCAAAGAGAGCGAGCCGGCGCGGACATGGCCGCGGGACGCCTCGTGCTCGTGGTCTTCGTGCGCATGGCTGTGCAAAAGGAGCAGGCGATCAAGCAGCAGGTACAGCATAAAACCGAGCGCCACGACCCCTAATATAACGCTCGCGTCATAGGCTGCTCCCAGCTCCAGCGCCTCAGGCATAAGGTCAAAAAAAGCGACCGCAATAACCGCTCCTGCGCTGAAGCCCAGGATAAGATGCAGCCGGTCGCGCAAGCGCAGCGCCAGGTAGCCGCCAAGCATAGTCGAAGCAAAAGCTGCGGCGGCGATAAAAAATAGTGTCATGAAAAGTAAGTAGCGGATAATTAACAAACGCGGCACTGCGCTGAAACCCCGCAGTCGGTGCATACCATGTGGTGATGGTGCGGACGGCCCGCGTACTCGTACTGCATGACGCCCTCGCGCATCCCCTGCCGCAAGAGCCCCGCCGCCGCCAGCGCCTCTGCAGCGCGGTAGAGCGTTACCTCGTTGAGGTCAGGGAGCTTCTCTTCCAGCTCAGACACGGTAAGCGGGCACCGGGCCCGCTCCAATACTGCCAAAAGCGCCAGGCGCCCCGGAGTCGCGCGCGACCCGGCGGCCCGGAGCTCTTCCCTGCAGTCATGCGATGGCATGAGTCTATCTTACATTAAACGCAAATAACTTGCAAATACTTAAATACCAAAGATTAGCTATGGTGCGAATGGCTGTGGCCCGCATGCGCGGCAGGCGCCCTGCCATGGAGCATCCAGACCGCTAGCGCGGTGGTGAGCGGCACCGCGAGTATGAGCCCGGTCGAGCCTACCAAGGTGCGCAATAGTTCGGTTGCAAAAAGCTCCTGGTTGATCGTTATCCAGATGCTCTGCGTCGACGTGAGCTTGAAAAGGAGGAGCAGCGGCAGATAGGCGCCGACGTACGCTATCGCCAGCGTATTGACCAGGGCGCCGATATGCTCGCGCCCGATGCGCAGGGCGCGCTTGAAAATATGGGCGCGCGACGCGTCCCGATTCATGCCCAAAAGCTCCTCGACCGCGATGGCTTGACTTATCGCCGCATCGTAGAGGATGCCCAAGAGACCGATGACCAGGCCGCCCAAAAGGAGGCCGACGAAATCGATGCCGCCGCGCGTATCGATATTGAGATAGGTTGCCTCTTCGGAGCTGAAGCCGGAGAGCCTCCCCCAATGCACGGCGATATAGGCCAGGATGCCGGTTACGACCACTGTGGCGAGCATGCCCGCGACTGCGGCGCTCGTAGTCCGATTGATTCCGTGGGTTATATAGGAGCCCGCGATGATAATGATGCCGGCAACGCCTATGGAAAGTGGGAGCGGCGATATCCCGGAAAGGATCCCTGGCAAGAGCACGTAGACTATTAAGCCGATGCTTGCGGCAAGCGCCACGAGTCCGCGCAAGCCCTGCAGCCCGCCGAACGCGAACAGACACACCAGGAAGAGCCCGGCAAAAAATGCCAGGACCGGCAGGCGGTACGGATCGAGGACTGTATAGCGGTTGGTACCGTCGATCCGATTAACGGTGTGCCGTGCATAAAAAACCTCGCCCGCCTTAAGCCGCAAATAATCATTATCGAGCGTGAGCACTTGCCCCGCATCCTCGCCCTCGAGTATCTCCGCCCTGATGCTCTGGTATATGCTCGTAGCCCCTATCCCCGGTATGGGGCGCGTATCGTCAGACACCACTTCGACCACCTGCGCCTTAACGATAGTGACCGTATCGGGGACAAGCTCCTGCGCCTGCGCGGCCGTGGCTTGAAAGGAGAGCGCCAAGAACAGTGCTAGTGCGGCGTATTTCATCGCCCCCACTGTACCACAATCACGCCAGAGGAATGCATTCATATATCATTCATTCCCCTGCCTGCATACTCGACACATATGAGCACGAAGACGTCTCATATGTCCGTCGCTCGCTCGGAACCAAAGCCGCGCTTTTATTCACTCACTCGCTAGGACATGGCTACCAAAAAATCAAAACCCAAGGCAAAAACGAAGGCGTCTGCCAGCAGCAAGAAATACGGCACCCTGCACGAGCTCCTGATACTAAAGCTCCAGAGCCTCTATGACATAGAGCAGGAACTGACCAAGGCGCTCCCCAAGCTCGCCAAAGCGGCAACCAGCTACGAGCTGCGCGAGGCCTTTGAGATGCACCTGCGCGAGACAGAGGTGCAGGTACGGCGCCTGGAGGAGGCCATGCAGCTTTTGGACGTTAACCCCAGGAAAGAAAAGGTTGCCGGGATCCGCGGCATTGCAGAGGACGGCAGCTGGGTTGCAGGCCACGTAACTCCGGAGGCGCGCGATGCGGCGCTCATTGCCGCGGCGCAGTATGCCGAGCACTACGAGATAGCCGGATACACTTCCGCGCGCGAGTGGGCGGCCATGATGGACCACCAGGGCGTTACCGATCTTCTGGACGCGACGCTTATCGAGGAAAAGAACGCCAGCAGCAAGCTGGCTGAGCTGGCGCACAATGGCATAAACCAGCGCGCCGGCGGCATCCCCATGGAAGACGCACCGGTTGAAGAGGAAGAGATAGCACTGATGTAGCCCGCTAGTCGAGCTCAGGCTCTACCAGGCCTAAACGGATCAGGCGCGCCTGTATCGAGCCTTTCTGTCGGCCGAACTCTTTAACAAGTGCCGCTACCGACTTGCCCTCGCGGAACATTTCAGTGAGCTTGTCATCATCCTCGCGGCTCCACGGGCGGTACGCGTTGGGGAATTTTGCGCGCAATTTATCGAGCTTACTGCCGTTCTCTTCTTTGTCTTTCCGGGCCGCTTCCTTTTCTTCCTGAACTACTTCGGGCTCGCGGCCTCCGGATGCTTTTATAAAATTCTTCTGGAGCACCGAGAGGTCTTCGGGCGGCAGTTTGCCAAATATATCTTCGGCCCCAAGCGACGCCGAGCGGAAGGCCGCGTCGCGCTCCAGAATTTCCGGATGCACGCGCAGCGCCTGCTCGTTAAAGCCCAAAAGAAAAAGCCCTTCGAGCGTGCGCACGCGCGAAAGCGCTACGTAGCCCTGCCCGTACTCAAACGCGCCCGAGAGGTCCATAACCGCGGCATCGAGGCTCATTCCCTGGCTCTTGTGGACCGTCATGGCCCACGCCAGGCGCAGCGGCACCTGGGTAATCTGGGCCAGGACGCGCTTGCCGTCCTCTATGCGCCACTCCTCCTGGTCAGCCTCTATAAGCGCCCCTTGGCGAGTACGCACCAGAGGCCAGCCCGCAGGGCTCCAGGCCTCTACAACGCCCAGCGTGCCGTTAACGTAGCCATGCTCGTAGTTGTTGCGGGTAAACATGACCGCGGCCCCTACCTTAAGCACCAAAGTCTCGGGCGAGAGGCATCCGCGCTTAAGGGCCTCGACCAAAGTGGTAGAGCCCGAGGTGCGCATAGGAAAGGTGTGCACGGCGCCCTCAATCTGGCCCAGCGCGTCGGTGTTGATGCGGTCGACGTCGAGGTTGTGCGGATACAGCCGGGTGGCATTTTTAGGCGCGCCGTTCTTCTGGTAGCGGCTGCGCAAAAGCTCGCGATGCTCGTCTTCGAGTTCGCCCGAGCGCAGAGCCCCGAGCAATTGCAAAAACAAGCCGTCGTCTTGGCGGTGCTGCTCGTGCAAGTAACACACTAAAGGGTTAGCATCCTCCCAGGCAGTGGAAGCAAAGGCAAACTGCGATCGCTGATTTTTAGAAACAGGCGGCAACTGGAAAAAGTCTCCGACAAATACGACCTGCAGGCCGCCAAACGGGCGATCCGAGCCGCGCAGGCTCGAGAGAGCGCGGTCGACCAAGCTCAGGAGCTTGGCATCGAGCATCGATACCTCGTCGATAATAAGCACGTGGGCGCCGCGTACGCGGCGCACCAGGGGCTCGCGTTCCAAGAGCGCCTCTATGTCCCAATCAGTCAATTCTTGCTTAATGCCCACCCCGCTCCAAGCGTGTATCGTCATGCCTCCCACGTGGGTAGCCGCAATGCCGGTCGAGGCAGTAATGGCAGGCTCGATCCCCCGCTCGCGCAGCCACTCCACGTAGCGGTTGATAACGTACGTCTTGCCCGCGCCGGGCTCTCCGGTAAGGAATACGTTCGCTCCTGTTTTTAAGATTGTAAGGGCTTGTTCTTGAGTCATAGGCTGCGCAAAATCAGATTTTTAGGAGTACGTATAATTTTTTGCTAAAAATTTACTCAGTCTCGGCGCCAGTCGCGCCTGCGAAGCCTCCTAAAACTCTATTTTGCTCCGCTACGGCAAACTTCGCTTGGCGAAGTTTGCCCGGTCTCTGTAAAACCAAGCTTGCCGGAGTGTCTGTAGATTCGACGGAATCGAGGTTAGGGAATTTTTAGCAAAAAATTCCCGCACTCCGGCAAGCTTGGTTTTTATGGAGACCTTCTGTTTTTTATTTCTCTCCTTCCCCAAACTCCAGGCACACCGAGTTCATACAGTAGCGCTGGCCGGTTACCGTGGGCCCGTCGTCAAACAGGTGTCCCAGGTGGCTGCCGCACTGGGCGCACACCACCTCGGTACGCGCCATGCCCGCACTCTTGTCCGCTATCTCTTTGACCGCGCCCGGGAGCGCCTGGTCAAAGCTGGGCCACCCAGTACCGGAGTCAAACTTGGCATTGGACGGAAAGAGCGGGTTGCCGCAGGCCGCGCACTTAAACATACCATCACGCTCCTCATGCAGCAGCGCTCCAGTAAAGGGCGCCTCGGTCCCCTTCTCTCTTAGTACTTTATATTGCTCGGGAGTGAGCTTTTTCTTCCATTCCGCTTCGCTGTTGGGCATATGCAGTATTTTTATGCGGCTAATTCCACTCCTCTTCCAGCGGAGTAACCTCCTCCATGTTTGCGGCGCCCGCCGGAATAATGCAGAGCACGCGGCCCGCAATCTTAAAGTCGCCGCGCAGGATGATCGGCTTGTACTTGGGGTCCTTATTCTCCGGGTAAAGGATAGTTACTCCGTCGCGGCGCTCGAGCCGCTTTACCGTTACCATGTCGCCCACAATGGCCGCCACGCGGTCCCCGTTCTTAACATTGTCGGTAAACTGCACCAAAATGTAGTCGCCGCTGTTGACCCCGGCGTCGAGCATGCTGTCGCCCACGGCGCGCACCGCCACGATGTCGCCGTTTTCCTCGACGATCTTCTTATCAACCTGGAGAAATTCGTCGTACTGCTCCTGGGCAAAGACCGACAAGTCGTCGCAGCCTACATTGGCCACCACCGGTATGGACACCAGGGTTTCAGTGCGGCCGTAAGCGTCTATGGGGCGCAGCTCGATATTGCGGCGTGCAAACTTGCGGCGCGCCAGGTAGCCCTTGCGCTCGAGAATTTCGAGGTACTGCGCCACCGTGCGGATGGACTTAAAGCCCAAGTTCTTCCGCAGCTCGTCTATGGTAGGCGGTTCGCCTTTAGCCTGTATGTAGAGCGATATGTTCTCCAATACGCGCTTCTGCTTGCCAGTGAGAGTGCTGTCCATACTTGTGTATATCTAAGCTGCTAATATACACATTGTAGCACAATTTGTGCATTCAAAAACAAGAAATACACAAGTTCTTGGGGATAATACACTCGGAAACAAGCGTTGCCGCGAGTCTAGAGCTGTTCCCCTGGTGCGATGATTTCGACAGCATCCTCTGCTACCGGAGCGGGCACAGGAGCCTGCGTGCGGCCCATAACGCGGCCGATGATATAAAGTACGAGCCCCACTGCCGCCACCAGACCGCCGACCGGCACCGAGAAGAGAGCGAGCCATCCGGTCATCGCCATCATGCCCAAAAGGCCGCCGAAATCGATTCCCCCGATAAGGCACGGGTACGCAGCCGCCTCGCTAAGTTGGCAGCCGTTGGCAACGGCCATCACAATCGCGATAAGCAAAACTATAACCGGAACGACTGCAAAAATAACGCCTCCTATAAGGGCCCAAAATCCAAGTTTACGCATGCAAATAGTATATCGCTAAATGAGTAAAAGTATCGCCGCCGCCAAACAGCTTAAGATTGCCGCCAGCCGCACCGACGAGAGCGAGCGGTGGATGCCGTAGGCCATCCACACGACGTTGTTGCCCAAAATGAGCCACAGCGTAAGCGGCGAGAGGTTGTTTTGTACGCCCCAGGCAAGTATCACGAATATCTGCGGGTACAGGGCCAGGCCCGCAACCGCGCCGTTAACGACGGCCAGCTTGTCTATAAAGTGATGGTGGCCGCGCGGGGCAAGGACATGGGTCATATGCCCCTAGTATAAGGCCGGAATTTCTTAGCCGACCACTACCTTAAAGCCGCCGTAGGCCATGCGCTTCATATCAAACGGCATCGCCTGAGGCTTGGCGTCGGCGTACTTCTCGCCGAAGTGGGCCATCACCTTCTTGTTGACCTGGTTGCGGTGCGTCTTGGAGCTAAAGGTGATGTAGGAAAACCACACCTGCTCGCCCGGCTTGGCCTTAATCATTTTGCCGAAAGGGGCAACGATGTCCTTGGGGTTTGCGTCCTCGATAACGCACTCCTTGTAATCGAGCGCGCCGAACTTAAGCCACGCCTCGCGGCCCTCGGTGGCCATCTTCTTATAAGCAGCCGCCTTGGCCTTCGGAACGACCAGAACAAACCCGTCTACGTATGTTGCTTTTTCCATATAAATTCCAGTATAGCTTACGCCTGGGCAGCGGGAGCGTCCGGAGTAGCCGGGGCTTGCGAAGCGTCGCCGTACATTATTTCCCAGACGTGGCTGTCCAGGTCGGTAAACGAGCGGGCGTACATCCAGCCATAATCATCGGCGGGGCGGTACTCGCGGCCGCCGGCAGCAACCGCCTTGCCGAGCATTTCATCTACCGCAGCGCGGCTCTCCAGCGAGATGCAGGTAAGCACTTCCTTGACCTTGCCCGCGTCGGCCTGCTCGTGGGCCGGGATAAAGCCCTTGAAGAACGGCTCGGTAACGAGCATGACATAGATGCTCCCCTCTTCGACTACCAGGCAGCCGGCCTGCTCGTTGGTAAACTGCGGATTAAAGGCAAAGCCCAGGGCCTTAAAAAACTCCATCGAGCGCGGCAGGTCCAGAACCGGCAGGTTTACGAATATTTGCTTTTGCATATGCAGATAGTATAGCAAAAGGGCCAAATTGCCTCCAGCGCCACTTGCTCAGCAGTTAGAGCTTAAACCCCGGACGCCACGCCCCTAAAATGCTTCCATATCTCGTACATCGCCAAGGTATCGAGCTTGCAGTACTCGAGCATGTCCTTTTGCTTCTGCTCGGCCTCCTCGCCCTCAATTAGCGCGCGGGTCAGCTGGCGGTAGCCCTCTATGGCGTCGGTCCCGCTCTTAACCGGCAGCTCTTTGTACGACAAGCTCGGCACCAAGACGGGCAGCACCTTCTTGATAGAGGCACGGCCCATAAAGCCCGGGTGCACGTAGTGCTGGTGCTCCACAATATCCATAAGGTCGTAGGTGCGCTCCACCACGTTTAAGAAAAAGTCCTTATGCTCAGGCATCAGCGCGGCCATCTCCTTGTTGCGGCTGTTTTCAAACGCCTTGGACCACGATATAACCGTGCCCTTGGGGCCGATATGCGACACCAGCGCCTCGGCGATCTTTTCCGCCGGGTCGCCGCCCAATATCAGGTCGCCATAATGCTTAAGCTCGGCATCGGGTGCCTCGAGCACGTGGAGCGAATATTGAAAGACAATATGCTGGTAGGGCCGGTAGCCGCTAAAGGGCGGGATAGCTGTGGGATACGTCTCGTAGTCCAAAAAGTACAGCGGATACTCAAGCTTGTTTAGCTCCTCGGCAAGCCCCACCACATCAATGAGAGGCTCTTGCGAGAGATGCACGCGGACCTGGTTGAGCTTCTTTTCCGTAAGCCGGTCGTCATTCAGCGGCACATCCTTAACGTGCAAGACGCCGGCATGCAGCAGCTCTTCGAGATACTTTTTGCTCAGGCCAATACGGTTAAGGTCGTGGACGCTGTAGGCCGGCACGTCGGGGTTGATAAAGGCAAAGCTCGTGCAGTGCGCCGAGCGGCCCTTGTAGTAGCACGGGCAATGGCCCTCGGGCTGTACCGCCTGGCTCAGGTACTCTTGCGCATGCTTCATCTGATGCACCGCATTTTCCTGCGCCACCGCCATCGCCTCGGTCTTGTCCTCGAGTATAAAAAGGTTTGAGAAGTCCAAGTCGCCCTGGCGCACGTACTGCCTATTGAGCCGGACCAGGTACTTTTTATTGAGCTTAACGCCGCACGCCTCGACCACGTTTGCCTGGAAGGCCAGGTCGTACTCAAACTGCTCCTCTTTTTTCCTGTCCTTCCTGCCCTCTCCGTCCGCCTCAGACGAGGACATCTTTATCTCGTACAAGTCGTACGCCCCGGCACCGGCGTTCCATACCAATACGTCGGTAGCGGCCAAGCAGGTGTCGGTGGCAAATACGGCCTGGAATAGTACCGGGGTCTGCTCGGCAACAAGCTTTTGAGTCAGCTCCTGGGCGCCCGCGTGGCGCTGCTCGATAAGGTAGCCGCCCGGAAACATCCCGCGCGCCAGCTCCTCGACCTCGTTGCCCATTTGGGCCAAAGCCTGTTCGAACTCCGATATCTCGTACTGGCTGTGTATGTCGGGCCGTTGGCGGCGCACCCAGGTGTTGTTAGGGCACTCCCTAAACATGATGTATTCGGTCTTGGAGAGCTTGGAGGCCATGGGTCTATTGTACGGCCATTAGTGATCCCAAGTGGTACAAAATTGGAACCAGCCTATAATAGGAGAGCTTAGCAGGTGACTACTCTTTGGACGGGACCTAAAGGCCGAGTTGGGCTAGTACTGCCATTGGGATTAGAACTATATGTATATCCCCTGCCTTGAGCGGCCGCCCGGCGAAAATATACCCTTAAAAAGGGCCGTTTTTAGCAGTGGTTTTTAGTGCTACATAGGACTATAATGGGCCCACGTTATGAACCTAATTGGCAAGGTCGTAAATGGGTATGAAATCGTTGAATTTATCAACGACGGAGGTTTCGGCGTGGTCTACAAGGCCGAGAAAGAAGGTAAACTATATGCTCTTAAGCTCTTTCGTGAGGCCTATGTACTCAAGGAATATCGCAACGGTGGAGACAATCGCATACAGCGCGAGATAGACATTTTGAAGTCGGCGAACCACAAAAGCCTCGTGAACTACGTGGATAACTTCGTCACAGACATTGACGGCTCTGCACACCACTTCCTAGTCATGGAGTTCATTGACGGCACAAACCTGCGAACGATAATCGACGGTAAAGGAAAGCTCGATGAGAAGACTGCTCTCCAATATTTCAACCAGGTCTTGGACGGCCTAGAAGCCTTACATCACACACCTGTGGCCGAGGGGGTCTCGGGAGTTGTCCATAGGGATTTGAAGCCTGAAAATATACTTATTGACGGGGCGGGCCAAGTGAAAGTGTCCGATTTTGGCATCTCGAAAATCATCGATTTTACCTCTATAACAAGCACAGGTGACTTTATTGGCACGAGCCCTTACATGTCACCCGAGCAGATAGTCGACAGCAAGCACGTGGACCGGCGCTCCGATGTATACGCCCTCGGGGTACTGCTTTATGAAATGCTGACAGGCCAACATCCTCACGACTATCAATCTGAACCTGAGCTCATAGACAAGATAAAGAACGAACCCGCCATACCACCACGACGCAGAGTTGCTGATATAAACAACGAAACCGAAAACGTTATCTTGCGATGTCTTGAAAAGCAACCGTACGGGCGTTTTAGTGACGTCGCGCAGTTGCGCCAGTCGCTCAACCAAAAGTCTGTCGTACTTACAAAGAAAAAATACGACCTCACGCCGCGATTTGTGCTACGGCTCTACGACGACAAAAGTACCTTGGAGAAGTACCTCCCCACTCACCAAAGTAAGTTCTTTGTAGAGTTCCCTGCAAACCTTGCCGATCATCAAAAGGGCCTCCTAAAAATTGTGCGTGAAAACAAGAATGTGATTATGATTGTCGACCCAGCAACAGTGCGTCTCGCGTACGACACTTTCTCTGATGTCGAGGGTCTAAAACGACTTCCCTACGCAAGGGAGGATTTCCAGCCCATTACCCCAGACAACTTAAAGGACTACAAGGAGCAGAAGGAGTACGTAAAAAAAGTGCTGGATACAGAAGCAGAAATTGGTGCCGACATCTTACTCGCACCCTTTCATTACACACACAATAGTAATATTTCGCTTACAACGGCTAACCCCCATGCCGAATGGTTCGACCTCGACGTGAAGCTTTTAAAAGAGGCTATCGACTATCGTGATGCAACCCCAGCACTACGTGACAAGCCACTATACGCCGGTATCTGCGTTAATCATACGTCGTTGAGCAACGATCGTGATTTGCGCCACATACTCAATACATTTTCAATTTTTGATTGCGACGGATACATGGTCTATGTCGATTGCATAGACGAAAACACCTCTCGCGCCACACTATCCAACTACATCACTCTCTTGCGGGAACTCCAGTTAAAGACTGGGAAGCCGGTTATTGCCGCACGGGTAAATGGAATTGGTCTCGGCTTATTGTGCGCCGGCGTGGCAGGCTTTACCTCTGGCGCCGCACGCTTTGAAACCTTTAACGAGGACTTGTACAAGGTGGAGAGGCCATCTTTCAACCTGTACGAGCGCTACTATTACCCCACACTGATGAAAGCAGTTGCCATCTTGCGCAAAGACCCCGCCCGTTTCGACCTCATTCGCGACAAAATAGGAATATGTACATGCCGTTATTGCGGCGGCAAAGATGCAGCAGGATCGATACTGGCGGCAAATAATAAACTCCACTTCCTCGAAATGCGCGCTCAGGAGGTAGCGGAAATCGCTGCCTTGCCCGAAGGCGAACGGATCGGGCACTTCATCCAGAGAATAAGTACAGCGTTGGATAATTACGCTCTGCTCACGCCGAGCGTCTTTAAGCCATCCGACTATGCACACCTCAACGGTTGGAAAGATGTCTTTCAGAGGCTAAAATAGCAGTAAGCATGTTCCAGCTTGAAAAAGAGATGATTCCGGTGCTCAAAAGGGATCTATCGAGGATCTTTGGTGCAGTTCACGCTGCCGAAGAGTTCGTAAGCGGGAACGGTCGTCCAGATTTAGTATTTGCTCGTTTCACAAGCGAGACGTCCTCACGAGGCGCACTTGATTACGAGACCCTCCACCTGCTCGTAAGACATTTAAATAAAGAAGGGCGCGTGTACCATGTGGACGAAGTGCTTGGAATTGACCTGCAAAACAGAAAGCGGGTACATGGCATACTCGATGTGTTGAGCAACTATGGCTTTGTGGAGTACCAAGACGACACCCATTTCATCGTCCGGAGGAAGTACCAACCAGTGGCAGACGAATTTGTTTCGATAGAGGCAAAATTAAGTGACTGGAAGTCTGGTGTCAGTCAGGCCATAAGATACAAGTCTTTCTCTAACAGCACGTACCTTGCCATTTCCGAAGAATATTTAGACCGTGTAGATAGGCAAACCTTGCGCGCCAGCGGCGTTGGGCTTATTAGCGTATCAAGGGAGAATGCTTCGCTTATTTTAAAGGCAAGAACAAGTAAACCTAAAAGTATGGTATCCAACTACTACCTTACTGAACGCCTCGTTGACACAGTAAACAGTTCTCGAGCTAGTGCAATAGTTTAAGCTTTTTTGCGTATCATTTTGTGGTCAGTAAGGAAACCTATTCCCAAGGCGACAAGTCATCCGAAACGGCGCATGTAAAGAGAACAGGGAGTGCTTCTTGATTATTTCAATGTCTCGCAAGCAAGACCGTCTTTGTCCGCGTCGAGACGGTGAGGGTCAGAGCTAGGGCCGCCATTTGCAATAAAGAAGGCTTGCGCTTGTGCATGCGTAGCAAAGTCAGGGCAGTTTTTGTCGACAAAGCCCGATTTAGCTGCAGTCTTGG
Source organism: Candidatus Adlerbacteria bacterium (assembly GCA_028286685.1). GTDB lineage: Bacteria > Patescibacteriota > Minisyncoccia > Phycocordibacterales > SBAW01 > GWA1-54-10. The sequence goes on from JAQBRA010000002.1 coordinate 87,830, forward strand.
CGACAGTCTTTGTAACTACCTTTGCCTCAGTTTTAACCGCAGGCTTGCTGTGGCAGTGGTAGTTTCCTGTTTTGCTCTCGGTATGGCAGCCTTTTGCGTCGGTGCGGCCGGGGGAAGCCAACGCCACCGCCGGAGCGATGGAAATGGCGAGTACTAAACCGGCGAGCAGGGTGCGCATATTAGCCAATGGTGAAAGCAATAACGAGTGCAGCACCAAAGACGACCGCTGCCATAACGATTGCTACAGCCATATTGCCCTGCCTAAGCTCCTCCCACTCGTTAATAGGGGTAATGAAGGAGAACAATTTAACCAAAATACCAAGGGAAATTGCCATCGAGATGGCGCCAGTAATAGCCCAGCCGAACGTTATAAAATACTGTGTAAATATGTCCATGGCCCCAGAGTAGCAAATGTGGCGGATTTAGCTACCTACTTAAACTAATATTGACATAATAAACTTATGTATGTAATGTATTCGCTGGCTGTTCCCTTTCGTCGGTTTGTCTAGTTGAGCCCCGAAAGGGGTTTCAGCTGCAATATCGATGGAGGTATAAGATGGACGTTGTTCAATGGTTCTGTAGTAGCAGGAGTAATATGGCTGTTTGGTTGTGTAGATTCCTTGGGTGCGAGGTAAAGCATAGCAATCCCTCTCCCGTGGTTATACCACCCCTACCAGTTCCTCTTGTTACAAGACCACTGCCAAGCTCGACTTGTCTCAAGTCGTACTGCAGATGCAACCCCCACCTTTGGATTTTTCATCTGGTCATGCAGCATCCTGGGATTAATACTCCTGGCATCCGTCGCAAGATGGGCTGCTACTGCACAGATAGAATTATTCAAGGAATCTTAGTCGACCTACGGACACAAGGGTATGTACGTATGCACGGCTACGGCCGATGGTCTACGTACTGGCCCAATGCCGTTCTGGTCGACAAATAGCCAAACCGCGCGCTGCAAGGCGCGCGGTTTTTATTGTTTTAGAACCAATTTCTTTTCTACCTCCCCTTTTATAGCTTCCTTATCCAACTTATCGGCTCTTAAGTGCAAAATGGATACGCCAGCATCAGCCATCATGCTATCTACGAGGTCGTCCCTATCCATCCGACGAGGGATAGAGTGGCTGCCGCCATCTAGTTCTATAACTAGTTGAGGCGCCGCACGCTCTTTGTCGCAGAGCAAAAAGTCGACCGATTTCCTATCTATCCGGCTTCTCAGCCTCATCCGCTCGCGGTAATCAAAGTCCTTGTTAGGCTCGATAAAATGAGTAAAATTGACCTGGGCAAATATATAAAACCTGTCGCCATACAGCTCAAGCAAAATCTTGTACATCTCAGCCTCAGTCTTGGTATCGAAAATTGAGGCCTTCTTATTAAAATATTTAACAGCCTCTTCTTTGCTTTGTATGAGCAAGGCTAAAGCAACCAATCCAACAAGAAGCACTGCGGTAATTGCCCAAACCCACCAAGGGATATGAGGCAACCCAAGTAATTCAAAAATGGACATACTACTTAGCTAAAGGGCCATTATGAGTGGGCGCCTCTGTAGTCTTCTTTGAGACTATCGGGATATCTTTGCGAGTGTTTTCATCTATCTGCTCAAGCAAACTTACTATCCTATTTGTTTTCCAGTACCAAGTGAGCAACTCTCTTACTACAAAAAAGCCTACAAGCACCAAAAAGACGAACAAAAGCGGGTCGGTCCCAAAACTTGGGAGGTTTAGATTCATGCCACCAGTATATCCCCGTATGAAGGACTCAATATTACGATGTGCACAGCTACTGATTTAATTACGTAAACAAAAAACCGCCTCACCGAGAAGGTCCCGGTGAGGGGAGGTCTTCTGCTAGTGGGCGGTCAATAACACTCTTCTGCCCGTGCCGAGAATATAGGGACGCGAGATCGGATCGTTGTCCCATTCCTCATTGCGTCGCTCTGCCCTCTCCTGCACTTCGTCCATGCACATATCAATGAGCCACTGTGGTAAAACGAAGCAGCCATACATGATACGGGTCTCGTCGTAGTACCGAACTTGTCCGTACTCGATGGCCCGAATGAGGGTATGAATGAACGCATTGAACGCCCATTCGACGCAGTGGTTATGATCTGGGAGGAGGGGACCTCCGCGCCGATCATGCCCCTTTGCTACGTCTCTCGCCCAAGCGGCCATATACGATACCAACTGTGCATCGACGGGTACGAAATCTTTAGTGGCAAACGCCTTCTCGATTGCACTGAAGAAAGCCTTGCCCAGCGGGTCGGGCGGCAACTCCTTAAGGGAGCTTAGGTCCGCAGTTCCGTATTCCTGCACCAAAACATAGTCCCAGAGACGCTTTATGTTAGCTTCTTCATTATCCCAAAAGCGCATGATGTGCTCTTTTCTCAAACCCCCTTTGTTCGGCAGAGGGTAAAACCGTACTATAGCTTTTTCTATTATATACCAAAATATATATTTTGTCAACTAAGACTGTGCCGAAAAAATCTTGGAGGGGCTGGTGTGGCCCGACAAAAGGCGAACATCCGCTAAGGGCAGATTGAGGTGGGCGGCTACCAGCTCGCGCACGCGATGGTTGGCCAAGTTGCGCTCGGCGGGCTCTTTGACCCAGATTTTAAGCCGCCCCTTGGGCAGCTCTTCGACCAGCTCCTTTTTGGCCCCCGCCACCACCCGAACGCTTACATACATACTTACTTCCTTACTTCCGCTTTCCTCCCGGCCAGCAGACGGGGCACACGCCCGTGCCGCGGTATTTGTGGCCACGGGTGCACGTGCGCCAGACATTCTTAGTTTTTTTGATCATAAGTATCACATCTCCACTGCCCCAACACTACACCTATTCCCACCCTCACGACTTTTTATTCTAGCTTTCTGCAGAAGCCTGGAGTGGATTCGGTAGGCTTTTGCTCTGCCATATGCCCTTATAGTACACCCGACAAGAAGCCTTCAAGTCCCTCCCTCCTGCATAACAAAATAATAAAAGTGGCCGATCCGAAGCGTCGGAACAGCACAGCAAGGCGAACCAGACGCCCGGGCGTTTTTCTTTTGCCCCTGTCGTACGACAATTGCCAAATAGGCCTATTTATTGTATTTTGCCTGCAGACTAGAGAACAACCACAGAGAGGCTAGCTCATGACAACCCTTGTAGCGCCCCTTACCGGGGAGAGCTTGGAGACCATCCAGTCGCTCGCGCGGAACGTATTCCTGGATGGCGAATGCTATGCGTTTGCCATCGGGCTCAGCCGGGGCCTTGGCTGGTCTATGGTCGGGCTTATGGAAGGGCCGGTGATCCGGCACGCTCTGGCCTACAACCCAAAAAAGCCCTCCGGCCTGGGCGTGCTCTACGATGTGCGCGGCAAGCTGGCTCTAAACGAGCCGGAGCTCGGCAACCCTTTCCACCATCGTCCGCCGTATATACTGCGCGAAGTAACCGAGGACGACCTGCGCGCCGTGCGACCCGTACACGAGCGCAGCATTGCTATGGCCGGCCGGATGGCAGAGGCCATGTGGCCGCACCTGCCCTGGAAACAGGGCCTGGCCGTCCGCGCCAAGGCATTTGCCGACGCGCTTGCTGCCCTCAGCCGCGAGCACGGGTTTTGGATACGAAGCCCTTACGACACCATGCGCCCCATCCTTTCGGAAGCGCACGGCGACGAGCGGGGCTACACGATCCGCATACTCGACGACGGGATGGCGTACACTATCGACCGCAGGCTTACCGACGCATGATAAAAGGAGAACGCATGGCAACATCGCCATATCTCTTCGTTCCGGACGAATTCGTTGTCTGGCGCGAACAGGACCAGCCGAACCTTGCAGAGACGCTCGAAGAGTTAAAAAGCGAGTACGGCGACGGGCCTTTCAGGGTAGAAAGCGTCCAGCTTGAGGAGGAGAACTTGAAGCATCCTCAAGTCGTAACGATCTGGTCCTCCCGCGCAGGCTCCTCAGTGCCCTTCTCGGGACACTGGTTTAATCCGGTCTCCAACTAGAACAGAACGCCCGGACCATTGGTCCGGGCGGTTTTCTTTGCACTAGTTTATAAGGTCGTGCAGCGTCATTTTTATCTTATGCGCGACAGCATCCAGCTGTTCTTGCTCCTCAGCATCCACCTTATCGTCTACATATAAAGTTTTGCGGATGATATCCATGGAGTCCAGATACGCATACACTCGCTGTGTAACCAGGCGCGACACAGCCCTATGGTCCGGCGCGCAAGGCGCGTATTCTTTTGCCACAGTTACCAAGTACCAAAACTCATACGCGTGAGTAATGGAAAACTGGTGCCGGAGGTCGATAACTTGCAACTGGCGCTTCATCTCCTTGTCGAGCACCGAAAGAGTATGCACTTTCCATGCCTTATTTTTGTATACCGATTTCAAGATCGGCATGCCGTAGCGGATCGCCGAGTGCTCCGGCGGAAACCTCTGCTTCCATTCCATAAGGATCTCCCCTTCTGCCCACCACTGTACTCTCCTGCCCTAAAAAAGAAAGACTGGCAGTTGGATTCATGCACCCAGCAAATAGCGCGCCCGGACCAATGGTCCGGGCGTTTTTCTTTTCCTATCGGCAAGCCTGGGCTAGATGTCGCCGAGCTCGAACAGATTTATTTCGACCCCGGCCCCTTCCGCGGCCTTTTGCATGGCGCTTATGTACGGCTTCCACCCGTCACTCGCCTCAACATAAAAGTCGAGTTCCGTGATGCCGAAGTTGGTCATCTGGATGCCAACCTTGCGCGCAAGATCCTCGATAACCGCCTCGTCGTCGGGCAGGCGATAATCGTAATGATGCAGCTCCTGGGTGCTGTGCAGCAGGCCGAATCTTCCCGACAAGATGTAATAGTCGGCTTTTTGGGTCCCGGCAATGTTCTCGACTTGCGCAATGTGCCGGCCCAAATAGAGCTGCGAGGCCGGCATCTGGTCGGGGTCTGCCCGCTTCTTCCAGCTGCAGATAGTGGCAACGGCTTTTTTCATGACACCTCTCTTTAAAGAATTGTTCCACTTCTACCCTACCAATACTTGGGGGATTTTGCCACGAACGCTCCTATGCGCTTTTCTCCGCTAGGCGCAGCCTTTGGCGCAGGGCTTTATGCTCGGGGCACGCCTGCGCCACCAGCGCCCAAAAATGGGGCCCATGGTTAAACTCGCGCAAATGGCACAGCTCGTGGACGATGACATAGTCGGCGACCTCGGGCGGCAAAAACAGGAGCTTATAGGAAAAGTTGAGGTTGCCCTTGCTCGAGCAGCTGCCCCAGCGGCTCTTGGAGTTCTTTATAAATACGCGCCTGAGCGTATGGTTGTAGTAGCGGTTGTAGTGCGCGAGCCTAGTGTGGACCAGGGCGCGGGCGGCCTCTTTGTGGGCCGCGTAGTGCTTGGAATTTCTGCGGCGGAGCATTATTTTTTAGTATACCTCTATGGCCTGTGTAAAGGGAGTCTCGTATGGCTCGACTTTGAGGGTGCCGCGGGCGCGGCGACCATTGAGCAAAAAGCGGCTGAGTATCTTGTAGCTATCGAGGTCAAACACCACCTCGTGGCGCTGCGAGGATACTTCGCCCTCTGCGTACTCGACGGTCTCCACCAGGCACCACTGGTTGACCACGTAGGCCGTACCCTCGCCCTCGTCGTTCTCGTCGCGCACGACTATGGCGCCCTTAAATGGCCAGGATTTTATCTTGTAGCGGGCAAAGGCCGCGGCTACACGCTTGTTGTAGCTCGCGGGCGTTTCGGCACCCGTGCACGCTCCTGCGCACCATTCGAGCTGCCGGCCCCAGCAGGCCCCGCCGCCCTTCTCAAGCCCCAGAAGCTTGCCGCACAGGCCCTTTTCTTTAGCGAGCGAGCGCAAAAAGGCCTTGGCTTGTGCGCGGGTGCGGCATACGCCCAAGATATTATTAAAGTCCTTGGCTTCAATTTCCGAGCGGTACTCGACATCAGCCGCCGTGTAACCCTCGGCAGTGGCCCGGGAAACGATAAGCGCCAGCTGTTTGTGCTTGCGCAAAACGCGATTGTAGGTGGGCAGCAACTCCTTGACGAGCTTGGATTCCAAAAACAGTGCGCCCAGCTCGCCTGAAGTTTCGCGATATTCGATATCGGCCGTGTCCTGGCACATGCGCATTTCTTTGGCAGATGCGTGATCGTTTGAAAAATGGGACAGCACCCGCGTACGCAGCGTAACGCTCTTGCCCACGTACAAGACCTCGCCATCTGCTGCGTAGAAAATATAGACGCCGGGGCGGTTGGGTATGGCGCTGATTACCTCGCGGCTGAGCTGCGAGGGCAGCGTGTTGGACTTAAGCGCGCGATCTATGGCGCCTCTAAGCGCCTCGGTGCCCAAGCCTTTTTCGGCCGAGCGCAAAAACTCCCACACCACCTGCGCGTCGTCCATGGCGCGATGCCGGTTGGCGCACGCTATGCCGTGCGCGGCCATGACCTCGTCTAGGTTGTGGCGCGCCTGCAGCGGGTACAAGGCGCGCGAGAGCTTGACCGAGCATAGGGTTTTAGCTCGATAGGGCTGCTCGATGCGAGCGAACTCGGCCTTGATAAACGCGTAGTCAAAGCGGGCGTTGTGCGCCACGAATACGGCGCCATCGAGCATTTCGCGGATGTCTTCTGAGACCTGGTCGAAGGTCGGGGCATTCTCCAGCTCCTCATTGCTGATGCCGGTAATGCCCATGATGACGTGCGAGATGCGGCGCTCGGGCCTGATGAGCGAGTGATATTTCTTGACCACCCTGCCGTCTTCCACGCGCAATATGCCTATCTCGATAATCCCGCCATGCGCCGGACTCATGCCAGTCGTTTCAGTATCGACTATGGCGTACGTTCTTGATTTGAGGCTGTGTACCATTTATGTAAGCGTACGCCTACGATAACGCTTAGGCCATACACAAAAATGAAGAAGGCACGCAAAAGCGCGAGGTTCTTCTCGCGCTTGCTGCAATCATAATTTGCCCAATGAGCTACTTGAGCATCCCCTGGGCCTGCTCCTCGATCGTCTTTTTTATCTTACCCTCGAACATGCGCAGCATGAGCGGGAGTTTGGCATTGAGCTCGAACTCGCCCTCGCGCACCTCAAAGGTGCCGGTTATGGTCTGCTTTTGCGCAGTAAAGCCAAAGTGGAGCGTATCGCCCTGCCACTCTTCCTTGTCTATGGTCGCCTGGTCGCCCAGATTGGGGCGCGCCTCGTGGAGCGCCCTGATAACGCGCTGCTTGGCATCGAACTTGGAGAATTTGTGCGGGATCTTGATCTGCATATTACTTGAGCGTAACCGAGGTAATGACCATAGGCTCTACCGGACGATCGCCTGCGCCGACCGGAGTGCCTTCAATGGCGGCAACGACTTCCATGCCGGATACCACGTGGCCAAAGACCGTGTGCTTGGTGTCGAGGAAGGAATTCTCCGCCGTATTGATGAAGAACTGGCTGCCGTTGGTATTGGGCCCCGAGTTGGCCATGGAGATAGTGCCGACGGCATTGTGGTTAGTCGCGGAAATTTCGTCGGCAAACTGGTAGCCCGGGCCGCCAGTGCCCCAGCGCCCCGCCATGGAGTCGTCCTTGGTCAGCGGGTCGCCGCCTTGGATCATGAAGTCCTTGATGACGCGATGGAACTTGGTGCCGTCGTAAAAGCCTGCGGATGCGAGCTTGGTGAAGTTGGCAACGGTATTAGGCGTCGCGTCACTAAACTCGATGACAATGTCGCCCTTAGTGGTGTGGAGTGTTGCCTGCATAATTTTTTCGTTAGTGCTGATAGGCTGTACTGCTGCCTGCTGTGTTGTTGACGCGGGAGCCTGCTCTGTTTGGCCCTGCTGCGGCTCCTGCTCCCTAATGGAGTACAGGTCGCTGAGGGGTGCGGGCTCGGCGCCCCGGTTTATAAAATACCAGCCACCGCCGAAAATGACTACTGCGGCAGCAATTGCTGCGAGTGCTGATTTGTCCACCGGGCTATTGTAACAAATCCTTAAGCACCGGCGCCAGGCGGGCAGCCAAAAGGGCGTATCCTTGGGCGTTCGGGTGGATCGTGTCGGACATATACTCTTTCTTTCCAAAGAGCCCAGAAAGCGCGTCGGGCACGTAGGCGGTGCGGTACGTGCGCGCAAGCTCCTCAAACCGGGACGCGTACGGGTCGGCTAGCACTCCGCCGCGGATGCCCACCAAAAGCACCGCAGCTCCCCTGCGCTGCAGGCCCTCTATAATGCTCGCCAGATTGGCAAAGACCGCCTCGTCGCTCACCTGCTGCAGGTAGTCATTGCCGCCCACCAGCAGTATGACGACTTTGGGGCGGTAGGCATCAAGATCGTCCAGGCGCCCCAGCACGTCGCTAGTCGTGTCGCCCGGATGCCCCAAGTTGGCGATAGGCTGGCCTATGTCATTTGAAAGGACCGGCACGAAGCCGCTTTCCCGGGGAGCACCGGTGCCGTATACCAGGCTGTCGCCCAGCGCGATAATGTCGGTGCCGGCCGAGGGATAGTTGGCGATATCCGGAGCGCGCAAAAAGAAAAACCAGGCCGCCGCGGCCACAGCCAAAACCACCACTCCGGCCCAAAGCAATCTCATGGAGCTATTTTAGCACCAGGCTCTTGCGGATCGCGTCGAGCTGGCTTACGAGCGCCGCGCGGTCAAACTCGCGCACAGTCCCCTCCGGATAATTTTCTACTGTAGTTGAGTGTATGAAGTACCGCACGCCGACGCAGCCGCCCTCAATTGGCGTGGCGTAGACGCGCTCCTCGTAGCGATTGCCTGCGCCAGCACCCCCGCCGCGCGCGACCGAGAAGCGCTTGCCGTTCTCATCGACAAAGCCCTCGTAGGTCGGGTTGCTCATGTATATCTCGGCGCTGCAGGAATTTACGGCGCCCGGAAGAAACTCGATCGAAATGCCGGAATCCGGCGAGAGATTAGTGCCCGTAGCCATTTCGGCCGGCACCACGAACTTGACCCCGGCAATGTCGCGGCCGGGACCGAGCGCCTGATAGGCATAGGGCTCTACCACCGAGTACCCCTCGGGGTACAGCAAGGAGAACCCGTACGCGCTGTTGTCGTACGCCACGAAGCCCGACGGGGTCGTGGTCGCGTTGCCCGACTGCTCGGCAGGCTCGATGCGCCCCATGGTAAGCGAGAGCCACACGCCCAAAATTAAGACGAGCACTACGAGGACGCCCAGGGTCGCTTTCATACTTGTTGAGACGGCATAAGCGGATTTTTGTTACGCGTACGCCAAGCATTGGCAGCAAGCGCTAAGGATGCGGCAGCTATCGCGAGGTCGCGGAAGAGTATCTCGAACTGGGCCAGGTTAAACAGCACAATGCTAACCAGTATGACCGTGGCGGCCATAGCGGGCCAGAAGAGGTTGCGGCCCATCAGGAGCCAGACCGCGATCCCGACCTCGAGCGCGCCGAAGCCGTGCAAGAGCAGCTCGCTTGGAATGCCCGAGTTGAGCAGGAAGGGCGGGAAATACCCTATCCATGAGTCGGGGTTGCCAAGCGCATTGAGCGCCGGGTACAGGAAGGCAAAAGCCACCCCGACCCGCAGCAAGAGATGCGCAGTCCTGTCCATATGCTACTGGACCGTCACGACGCCCCCGAACTGGGCTGCCGAGTGATTGTGATACTCGAAGGTCCCCGTCTTATCAAAGACAAAGGTGTAGGAGGATCCGTTCTGGCACTCGTCAAACGGCGTGGCGCCTTGGTAGGAGCCCGAGCAGTGTGTGGTGCGGTCAGTGCCGTCAAACTCGGTGTGCGTCGGATGCTGGTTAGAGCCTATCCACATAGGACCCGAGGTATCGTTGATAAAAGTGACGCCTGTTCCGCGCACAACGGTAACGTTAGCTGGCTCGAAGCCGGCTGCGGTGTAGTGGACCTCGACGCGGGTCGAGGCGTCGCCGACGCCGACATCGACGCTTCCGTCTGCGCCGACCGCGCCGTTATTAGCCGTGCCGGTGCCGGTCTGCTGCGTAGCGGTAGTGTCGGTTACTGCGGGCGCGGGCGCCTGCGCGGAGTACCACCAAACGCCGCCGATAATGACTAGGAGTGCTACGATGACTGCTGCCCATCCGGTATTGCTCATGAGAGAAGAAGGATTAGTGAAAGGTTAATAACGCCACTATATCACACCACTCTTTGGCTGAAGGCTATATGAACTAAAAAATCCGGCTGAGGCCGGATTTAGCGATGCGAGGAGGTGGTGAGGTAGGCCATGCAGCGCAGGCACTTGGCCTGGGACGCGCGGGTCTTGAGGTATTTGTTACCGCAGTCGCATACGAGTATGGGAGTCTTCTTCTCCTTTACGATCCAATGCCCGTCCTGCTGGAAGGTCTTAGTGGGGCCGCGGCCCATGCGCGAGGGCTCCGAGCGCACCTTAGAGTCGTGCTCGGGCTTGGCAACGATTTTGGCGATAGTCTTTTTCATATAGTTACTTAGACTCGATGAAGGTCAATGCCTTACCTTTCTTTCCAGCGCGGCCGGTGCGGCCGATGCGGTGGATGTAGTCCTCGTGCGTGTTGGGGAGGTCGTAGTTGATGACGTGCGAGACGCCGGAGATGTCGAGGCCGCGGGCGGCAACGTCGGTAGCGCAGAGGATCTGCACATGGTCCTTCTTGAAGTAATCCAGAGCGCGCACGCGCTGGCCCTGGCTCTTGTTGCCGTGGATGGATTCGGATTTGAGGCCCTTCTGCACCAGCTGCTTGGAAAGGCGCTCGACGCCGTGCTTGGTGCGGCCGAAGATGATTACCTTGTCGAAGCCCGGCTGGATCAGGAGGTCGTGCAGGACCTCGAGCTTGTCCTGGCCGGGGGCCACGCGCACGATGTCCTGGTCGATAGAAGAGGACGTGTCGCGGGTCTTAACGGAAATGCGCACGGGCTCATTGAGGAACTCGCCGATGAGCTTCTCGATCTCAGTCGAGAGCGTCGCGGAGAAGAAGAGCGTGTGGCGCGGAGTCGGCAACAGGGCCAAAATCTGGCGCATGTCGTTTATAAAGCCCATGTCGAGCATGCGGTCGGCCTCATCGAGGATGGCCGCGGAGAAGTCGTCGAGCTTGAGCGCTTTGCGCTCCAAGAGGTCCTTGAGGCGGCCGGGCGTGCCGATAACGAACTGCGGGCGGCGGGAAAGCTCGCGGATCTGCGGGCCAATAGCAGCACCACCCACGCACACGGTCGCGTACATGCCGAGACCCTTGGCAAAGCCCTTGAACTCCTCGTTAATCTGGATCGCGAGCTCGCGCGTGGGCACCATGATAAGCACGCGGCCCGAGCCGGCCTGGAGGCGCTTGTTGATGAGCGGAATGAGGAACGCGGCGGTCTTGCCGGTGCCCGTGTTGGCGATGCCGACGACGTCGGCGCCGCGGATGACGTGCGGGATGGCGCGGTCCTGGATCGGCGTCGGGTCGATGTAGCCCTTGTCGGCAATGTTCTTTTTGACGCGCTCGTCGAGTGCAAAGTCCGCAAAGCGGTGCTCGGGGATGAACTTCTCTACCTCTTCGGTAATGACCGCCTTATTGATGAATTTGGAGATATCGGAAAAAATCTGCGGCTTGTGTCCGCCGCCACGGGAGCCTCCCCTGCCGCCAAAAGACGGGCGTCCGCCCCCGAAGGATGGGCGCGAAGAAGAGCCCGAGCGGTTAAACGGGCGGCGGAAAACGGGCTTGGCACCCCCAGGGCGCGAGCCGCTATAGGACCTTGAAGGTCCCTTATTGGATCCGGTATTCGGCATCTATATTAGTATAGTATCAAATGAACCGCCAATTGTCAATTAAGCGGCTTATTTGAGCACAGACCACAAGTTAGAGTCCTCGCCGCCGTCGATCTTGAATATTGCGACGCCCTTAAGCCCATAGTTTTTAGCTTGCTCTATCTGATTTTGGATAGCTACCGAGTCGCTCCACCAAACAATGTTAACCGGAGCCGAACCGGTGCCCGCCTGGGCGCCCGCGTTGGTTGCGCTCTCGGTCGCCATATTGCCCGTGCCGGTTTCGGTCGTCTCAGAGGCATCGGGCTCTTCAGCCAAGCTCGGGCTGTAGGTAAACGACAGCTCGCCTGCCGAGTTGCGCTTGGGCGTAATGCCGAGCTGCTTAGCGAGGTCGGTAGCGTAGCGCGGGTTGAAGGCCCACTGATAGTCGTAGCGGTAGCCGAACTCGGAGAGCTTGGTCATCTCGTACTCGCGGCCGTAGGTAGCGACGCCGATGACGAGCTTCTTAGCCGGAATGCTCTGCTTGGTAAGCTCGATGACCTTGCCCACCCACCCCGGGTCAGAAACCGGTATGTAGGGGGCGAAACGCGCCTTGTTAAGCACCACGTCGGCCGTGCCCTGGTCGTAGGTCATGAGCTTGACCCGGTCGCAGTACTTGTTGATCTCGACGTAGTTGTTGCCATACTGGCCGGCGTCGGCCGGGCGCGGGCGCGTCTCGTCGTACAGAGAATCAAGCGGCGTACGCGCTTCGATCGTGCAGGAAACCCACTTCTGACCCATGCGCTGGTAGAGGCCCTTGAGGAAGGTCGAGAAGAAGGGGCCCGTCTCGTAGCTCTTGCCCTCAAAATCGAGATCGATGCCGTCGTAGCCGCTGTCGTTAACGAGCTTGACGATGCGGTCTTCCAGCGCGATGCGCGTGGTCTGGTTGGAGAGGATGCGGTACATAGCCTCGCTATCGCTCCACATGAGGGTCGGAATGATGCGGACTTTTTTAGCCTGAGCGGCCTTGATAAGATTCTGCCACGCCGGCTGGCTCATGTCCGCCGCATCTTTAATTGAGCCGTCGGGCTGGCCGATATATACAAATGGGTTGATTTCGCTCAACTGGTCGAGATGCGCCATCGCGTCTGCGGTACCGAGCTCGGTGCGCCAATACGGTATCCAGCCGGAATATTCGAACTTGCCCGCAGCGCCAGCACCGCTCGTCGCCGTGCCTCCGCCAGTTGCAGCGCCGCCCAACGCCGCCTGCGTGCGCGGGCCGGCAACGCCGTAGCCGGCCGCCGTAGTGCCCGAACACATGATGCCCTGCGCGCACTGGAACTTCTTGACTGCGGCGAGCGTAAGCGGTCCGAACGTCCCCGTGTTGTTGCCTGCGGCAAGATGGCCCTTAGCAATGAGCTGATTTTGCAGGGCCGTAACGTCGCTCCCGGACATGCCGGAAGAAAGCGAGCGGGCAGAAGCCGTGCCCGGAAGCACGGCGAAACTTAGGACAAAAATAAAGGCGGCCAAAGCGCCAAATGATGTGATACGCATATATACAGTATAGACGAAGCGGGCGCTTTTGCCTTACGAATCGCCTTCGGCCAACATTAGCTCATCACGCGCGATAAACTCGTAGACCGAACTGTCGTCGTCTTGGATATGCGCGAAGGCCATGCCCTCCTCCTCGAATATATCGAAAAAGTCGCGCCAGGAAAGGCGCTCGAGCTCGTCCCCGCCTTCGCCCCAATCGAAGCGCAGGCCGGTTTCGGTACCTAAGAGGAGCGCCGGGGTGCCGCCGCGCTCCAGCGCCCAAGCCCGTATAATTTCGTGGCCGGTGGTGATAACTTGCTGCATACTCCCTTGTACCCCGGACGGCGTGTAGGGAGTGTGAACACTACCAGCCCAAGCCGCGCGCCAACAGGCCGATGAATACGATGCCCATGAAGTTCATGCCATAAGCAATAAGCAAGAACGTGCGCGTGCGCAATTTTGAAACTCCCAAGAGCGCGAGGCCCAGCTCGTCGGGCAATGGCGAGGCAATGATGAGCGCGCCCATGACCGGCAGCACGCGCCTGAAGTGCCGGCTTTTAAATATATGCAGGGCGCGGCGGATGCGCGAGCCGCGCAAAAGGTATGCGGCATCCTGCGAGACGCGGTCGCGCACGAAAGCGTACAAGAGATAGTCGCCCGCAACCGCGCCCACAGAGCCCACGAGCGCTATCAAAAATAAATTACCCTCCAAAGACAGCTCACCCAAGACGGCAATAGCAGGCGCAGTCGTAAGCAGCGAGGTAAAAAAGAGACCGGCCAGCAGGCTCGCCCACAATAGTCCGTCCCCCGCCTGAGCGAGCGCTTGCGGTACAAAATTAAAATGCACGATGGCCCATGCCGCCCAGATGCTGGCGACGACAAGCAGGGCGTCTTGAAGCAAACGCGTGCGGCGCATTAGCTACATTATTGCACGAGGCAGGAGCTACTCGGTGGTGGAGCCGTCCCAATGATCGTTCGACTCGTCCGCATCAGCTTCTGCTTTGGTCTTATGCACCAGGCCGTCCTTGTGGTTAGGCGGCGTATATACCGTGTAGAGCTTAAGCGGCACCTCCGGCGAGGTGTTGATGATGTTGTGCTTGGTGCCTGCGGGCACTGTGATTGAGAAGCCGTCAGCAAACTCGTGCTCGACGGCGTCGAGCACTGCCTTACCCTGCCCTACCTCAATGCGCAGAAACTGGTCAACGTCATGCACCTCCTCGCCAATCTCACCTTTAGGATCGATGCTCATGACCACCAATTGCGAGAGCTTGGTCGTATAGAGCACCTTCCTGAAATTATCGTTGGCAAACGTCGCTTTTTCTATGTCGTTTATATAGCCTTTCATATGCGCGCATTATACCATTTGGAGTTTTTGGTTGCCCGTAAGTCCTATATTGGATTACCTGCCGCACTATAGCCTATTTTACGTAGGGCCCGATGGCGCTCCGGATAGAATCACGCAACTTTACCAACTCGGGATACTGGTAGAAGAAAAGAATCTTTTGGTCTTTGACAAGAGAGCCGGTCGGCTTTGCGCGAAGAACAAAGTCGGTGAACGCCTCGGCAATATCCTCCTCGGGGCCCGTGGCCGCATAAACCGTCGTAAAACTGTTCTTGTTCTGCGCGTAGTAAAGGTCAGTCGCGCCGGTCGTCGCCGAATCTTTGGCCGCTTTTTGGGCCGACGCTGTCCAGAACTTCTGTGCAAATGCCGAGAGGTAGGAGTCCGTGAGCGTGCATCCATCCCCATTCGTTGCATACAGGTTTGCCTTTCTGCACTTGAGTTTGTTGATCTTCTTATAGTCTACTTGCGAAGAGTTAAGGGTGATAAGGTGCGCATATTCGTGGACCAGCGTTATGGAGATGTCGCGCTTCCATGCTGCATTTGAGAAGTTGATGCCGTTGGTATTGATAGCGAGGCCAAAGGCGGGATTCTTGCTGTTTACGCGCGCAACGAAGCCCAAAACCGGGCTTGGCAGCTTGTACGTAATGTATTGGCGGATGTTCTTATCAATGAAATCCCAGCCCGCTATGCCGGCAAAAATATCCCACACCTTTTGCTCGTCAGGATTCGGCTTGTAGGCGCTCGAATTTTTCTCAAGCTTTTTGTTGAAGACGACGTAATCGGTGACAACGTCGCCGGCATCATATTGGATATCCTCCATGGCCTCGACGCCAATAGGCACGTTTAGCGAAGAGCGGTCAACACTCCAAGTTTGGGGCGCGGCAGCGGGATTAGGGATAGTAGAAAGGGGTGTCGCTTTGCCTGCCGCGTGGGCAGTTAAATGACTTGGACTTATAACCAGCATGGCAACAACTACCGCAAAATAGGAAAAAAGCCTCCGTCGATTCATAAAATAATAATTAAAAGTAATTCCTTCTATTGTGGAGCTTCCACCTGAAGGATTGGTGAAATATAAGCAAAAAACCCGAATGGTACCTGACAGTATTTTCCTCCCCTCTCCCCTTTTCTTAAACAATTTTAATACAAAGCGACAGTTTCTATTAGATTATGTACAGAACGTAACTTACTGGGACGACAAGATTGAACTTCGCGGATTTGTACCAGTGAAGTCAAAAGCTTACGCAGATGGAGAAAGTCGAAGTGAATTAGGAAAACTGGAATTCCGCATAAGTGGACATCTTCCAAGGATTGGAGGGATAAAGATTGAAAGAAGACCTTACGCCTCAACAGAGGTTATAGGCAGGAAGGAGTATGATCTATTGGCTTCCAGTTAAACTAATTTGAGAAAAAGAAGTAGGAACCATACTGAAAATATTAGGCTACTTAGAACCAATCTAAAGGAATGTATTTGGAACAAGAAATCCCTGTCCTCCTTTTCAAAGTTTAAGAAAACTTTTGTACGAACCTTATAAGAGAACGGCTCGGAAACCATCATTCCAATACTTGTAAGAAACACTAGAAAACTAAACGCAGATAAGATTAACCAAATCATAAATATTTTTAATTATCTATACTTCCCGTCCCTGAATCTAGAGTATTATTATTTATTTTTTGAAAAAATGCTTATACCCCATTCTCAAAGTCACGACAAACAAAACAGAAAGAATAATAATTCCCACCCAAGATCTTACCAAGTTTACCTCTGGAGGAAAATAATTTGATAAACGAGTCAAGATAGCGAAAAAGAGAGCAACTAGTGCACCTATGCTTAAAAAGAGGTCTTCTTTATCGTTACTTTTATTCCAGTTATAGAGGCAAAAAATAACAAGAGCAACACCGAGTGCTGGAAAGATTAAAACTTCAAAGTGTAGCATTTACTTTTTTAAACTACTTATCCGAAGGCGGAGATTTGAGTTTGACTACCAACATCGCTAGAGCGGCAATACCAAAGCAGACTACAAAAATGGTAATTAGGTCGTGAAAAATATTACTGACCTGGACGAGGGCAATTATTGTCACAGCGAATACCACCCACCCCTCCCATGAGGCCGGGTATAATCCTTTATCTTTTTTGAACCAGTATTTATTCATAAGTAATATAATTACACATTTCCAGCAAGTTTTTCAGCATAACCACTAAGTTCTATATTAGGATTTAGTTGTTTAAGATCTTTAACAAGTCTACCAAGAGTTTTTTCTGAAAACAGAGTGATGCGAAACTCAATATACTTTATACTCCCATCCTGGTCTTTATAAAAAATATAAAGGGACCGAAATGATCCTTTAGCTGTTTTATAAGTTGCCTGGTCATTGATTTCAGTTATTGAGTCGATATTAACGGTTCTTCGATAAAAAAAGAGATAGACGTATGTGAGAGTGTTGTTTGTGATAGATGCATATGAATAACAAGTGGTAATAAGTAGAAAAAAGGCCCAAAATATTACCCAAATTAATAGCCCCTTAATAGCGACATCCGTACCAAGATCAGGGTTACGGTTTAGATATAAAGTAAATGCCATTAATACACCAGCACTAACTCCAATCATAAGAATACTCTTCCAGTCAGTAGTATACTTTTTCATTTTTTATCATTCTTAACCTTAAAAGCACTCATGAGATTTTGGACTGCCTTTGCTTGTGTTGAATTTGTAGGAGCAAAAGCATTTCGAATACTCGAAAAGAGTGAAGCTTGAGACTGTCCACCTTGGTACATTTGACCTGCATTACTTTGAACATTTCCATAGTAAGTATCAATACCTACTCCAAAGGCAGCCTCTTGCGCATACCGTTGCGCATGAGCACCAGTATAATATGTACTTCCTAGAACTTTAGTGGCTTGTACTCCTCTTACCTGAGGGAGACCTTTTAGATAACCAGCCGTCAACCCAGTGACTGCTCCATCAGCGACAGCTTGCACTGCACCCTCTGGAGTAATGGTGCCATTTTGCAAGTAGTTTTCTCCGAGGGAAATGGTGGAAGCTGTTCCTGCGCCCGCCCACGGACTTACAGCTGTAGCAAGTCCTATAACTGCTCCCTTACTCATTGATGTGCCGTATGCTCCAAAGCCACTAAATTGGCCTGATTGGAGATCAGAAATACCTTGGTATATACCTCCTCCAATACCACCCAGCACGAAACCAGCCGCGAGCACTTGAGGGATAAATCGTCCAGATGGATCCTTATTAAGGATCGGATTATTCCCTGCGTAAGAATAACTATTCTGTAGTTGAGGATTGATAAGCGCAGCCTTTCCGTCCTGAGTCTGCCCTATCTCCCAGAAGACTGGGTCTTGGCTCAAGAACTGACCACGTCCCCCGTCGTAATAACGTGCATTTAGATAATTGAGCCCCGAGAGCTCGTCCGCCACCTCCCCTATATACTCCCGCTGGCTCACGTCCGTGCCAGTTTCTGCCTGTACCGAGCCGAAGGGATAGTAGGCCAGGGATTGGACCGGAGCGCCACTCTGGTCGGTTACCACATGGGTAGAGCCCAGGTGGTCGGTGTGTATGTACCGGGTAGTGCCCCCTGCCCCGCCGGAGATGCTTATCAGGCGTATATCGTCGTAGTAGACCGTGCCGGTGGAGTCCTTTTGGAACACGAAGCCCGTGGTCATCGCGCCTGCGATGCCCAAGTCCGCTAGCGGGATGTCTATGCTGTACCAGGTGTTGGCCGCTATGGTGCCGCCGGAGACGTAGGAAGAGAGCTGGACCGTGTTGGCCGGAGAACCGCCTGAGTTGTAGCCGATGACTTGCAGGAGCGGCGAGGCGGAGGTGGAGCGGAACGCCAGGCGCAGGTGAGTAGAACCTACCGTGCTTATGCCCGCATTATGAAGATATAGCCCGCCCCACGCTTCGGTGTACGTAACCGCTATGGAATTAGAGCCTGCGTATGTCGGACTGGTATTGCTGAAGTTCTGCGTCGAGCCCCACGACCAGTTGTCCCATGAGGTGGTATCGGCGTAGATAGTCTGGGTTGTGGAAGCCGTGGGCGACCCAACGCTCGCGGATGATTTTTCCACGGTCGACACCAGCATGCCGGCGGCGTAGATGTTCTTAGTAGTAGTGCCCGCCCCGCCCGCCATGGCGCTATAGAGCCTGTTGGGGAAATAGGTGGTCTTTGAGCCCTCAACCAGCTTGATGCGGCTGCTTTCATGATCGTAGGAGTACGTGGAGGTTGCCGTGCCGCTGCCCGCGCTTGCGAGGCGGTTGGCATAGTCCCATGCGTAGGCAAATCCGCCGCCCGAGGCAAGGTTGCCGTTGTTGTCGTAGGCATAGGTAGAGCTGGCGATGCTTGTAGGCGCGTGAGGATTAGCGTAGCCAGTGCCCGCGTACGCATACGCTCCCACGTCGGACTTGGCAATAATATTTCCCAAGATGTCGTAGTTGTACGTCTGCGTATAGCCGCCTGAGGCCGTGGACGTGCTTGTCGAGCCTACGGACCAGAACGAGGACGGCGACGACATGTTGTTGTAACGAGTCGCCAAATAATTGTCGCTGCGGGCCGCACTATGCACGCGTATTTCGTCCAAGCGCCCATCAAGGCGCTCGCCGCCCGCGTAGTCGGCACCAAAGCGCAGGACGTCGTTGGAGTTAAAGGTAGTGCCGGGCGTATCGGCCGTATAAGTATTGGCGCTCGAGCCGTTGGCGCGCACCGACGCCTCTGCAGTGGTGCTGGCCGGGTCGTGGCGCAGCGCGACATAGTACCAGGTGCCGGTTGCCATAGAGCCCGCATAGGTGCCCGCGTACGAAGTGCTGCTGGCAGCGCTTATCCATTCGCCATCGAGCCGGTTAGTCGGGCTCGATACGTATGAGGAGTAGGAGCGCCAAGGCGAGGCAGTGTGCTTCTTGCTGATGAGCCGGGCATTTTCGCCACGCGCGCTCGGCGTCGCATCCATATATACCCAACCCTCAAGCGTCATGGACGCTCCTTCAAAATTGCTGCTATCGGGCACGTCGATAGTGTCGTCGACACCATCGAAGTTGGCAGCGGCGCCGAACTTGCCGGTAGTGGTACCTATGGCTGACGCCACATAGTTTGAATACATGGTGCCGTTATGGCTTCCCGAGGTTGAGTCTTTGATAGCTCCCCCGGTAGCGCTATTTTCCTCCAAATGCCAGACGCCCTCAGTATCGGAGTCATACACCTCCCGAGCTCCATAAGTGTTGCCCGCAGAATAGCAGTTAGCATCCGGGTTGCCGTAATAGACGTAGTATTGCGCAGACGAACTCGCAGAAAGGGCGTTGCCGGTCGAGAAGTGGAGCTGCCCTGCTCCGGCACCATAGGACACCAGGTCTATGGGCAGCTCAGTCGTGCCGTCTTGCTTGGTTACGCGGATATCGCAGCCATTGGCTTTGACCCCGGTATGGAAGCTTATAGGCAACAGCGACAAGTCGAGATAGACGTCTTTAGTATCTTCCAGCACCTTGGTAGAGCTGGCTGCCACCGGCACGCGATAATCCCAGTTCGGGTCGTACCAATCGGAAGAGGGGCCGACTGCATACTGTGCCTGAGCCAGACGGTACAAATCATCGTAATCGTAACTTGCTGTTTTTGGCGCTGTAGAGCTTGCCAGGTCGGAAATCTCCACAATATTGCCGACAGGGTCGTAGGTATAGTTGAAGTCCTGGAGGGTAAGGCCGGAGGAGTTTTTTGCCTGGACTCGCGAAAGTCGGTAGAGCGCAGCGGCATTATAGGTGCTGGTAGAGACATCGCCGTTGGCGTATGCCACGACCGCAGGCTTGCCCGTAGGGGCGTAGTCAATCCGCGTTACAACGCCCGCAAAAGAAGGCTCTCCGCTTTCTTTCTTCTGTACGGCATCAACAAGCCCGGCAGCATTATAGAAGTACGCAACCTGCGCCTGGTCGGGATACGTCACGAGCGTCTGATTGCCTTGGCGGTCATACTCATAGGCAGTTGCAAATGCGGTCGTAGTACCGACCAAGGTTGAAGTAGCAGCCCTAACAAGGCCCGCAGGATTATATGCATATTGGACAAGAGAGTTGGTGGAGCTTGCCGTGCACAGCCTCCCTACCCCGTCTTGGCAGGAGTCATAGACGTAGGACACCTCCGTACCCGCCTGACCCGTGTAATTTTCTGATACGGGACGATTGAGCACATCGTAGGAATACTGGACCGTTTGGCCCTTTGCATCGATTTTTTGGGTAAGATTGCCCGCCGCATCATAGCTATAAGTGGTCGAGCCGAATGAGGCATCTGCCGGAGCATGGAGATCTCCCGCAGAAGTGCGCCGGCCGAGGCCGTCATACGCAAAGCTGCGCACATTGCCCGCAGCGTCGGTCAGACTCACAAGACTGCCCGTAAGATCCCACGCATAGGTAGTGGTATACGGCGTCCCCGAAAGATACTCAACAACGCTTATAAGATTGCCGCGCGCGTCTTTTGTATATTCTTTTGCCTTATCATTAGCGTCCGTAGTGGTAGTCTTCCATTGGTCATAGGCATTGGTGGTCGTGCCCACGGCAGTCCCAACCCCCACCGCGCGCTGGAGCGGATCATACAGGTAGTTCGTGTAGAGCGTCCCAATCGAAGTGGCAGAGGAACGCGAGGAGCCCGAGGCAAAGTACGGCAAGCTTTCGGAAGACATGAGGCCCCTCCGGTCATACTTCCAATCCCTTACTGCAAACGTGCCCGCAACCTCGGCTTGCGAGCGCTCCTGGAATTTGCGGTTTAAGCCGTCAAAATACGTATAGCGCGAGGTGGTTGTAGCAGCGTTTAAGTACCTAGTTTCCTCTACGCTGGTGGAGCCCGGCGTGCTGCTGGCGCTGTACGCATAGGCAGTCGTAGTAGCGAGCGTACCAGTTAAAGGATCGGGCTCTTGCACAGCGAGCACCCTGTCCAGACCATCGTAAGCTTTTACATGCAGGCGCCCGTTGGGATCGGCAATCTGGCGCACCTGGCCGGAAGAATAGTCGTACAAATACCCGGTTGCCTGACTAAGCGCGTTGGTGGTAGTCGCTGGATACAGGTTGAACGCATCATAGGCGTAGGCTGTAAGATTTGACTTGGCGTCACGCTCCTGAGTTACCAGGCCATAGGTACCGTACACCTTGGTGGTAGACGCGTAGGCAGAAGCGGCAATCCAATCCTCCTTTTTAGTCAGATTACCTTTGACCAGACTGCCAAGCGTCTGGTTGTCATAGTAATAGCGCGCCTCTTTTATTTTGGCTCCGCTCTGATTATGCGTAAGCTCGCTTGACGGAAGACCGACAAGAGTCGAGCTCGCCGCGTAGGAGATAGTCGTTGAGGCAAGATCGCTGCCAGTATCGCTAAAAGTGCCGTCGCCCGAGCCGGTTACCTCGCCCCAGTCGATCTTTTGAACCAGGTTACCATTGGTATTGTTGTAGGCATACGAGACAGCCTTGTCTTTATGGTCGGAATCACCGTCATACTCCTGCTCGAGTGCCTGTGTTGTTTTGACGAACCTAGCTTCCCCGCCACGGTCATGAGTCTCCCACTTATTTATATTTGACTTAAACAGGTCGCCGGAACTATCGGAAACATCCGTACGGAATACTTTGCCTATCTTTGAGCGGTCGTCAGAGTATTCTCCCAAAGAAGATTCTGAGGCATTGCCTTGGTGATAGCGGGTAACGACCGTATCCCCTACTGCATCAGTCTTGGTTATAGACCCAAAGCCCGCAATGCGCCTATCAAACGGATTGTCGAAGTAAAAGTCACCGTCTGCGTACTCGAACGTATCGGTACTGGTCGCAGAGAGACCGTCACTGATTTCAACCTTCTCAAGGGTCGTTAGTGTCGCTGGAAGCGAGGGATTGAGCAACTCATCGCTGTCATCCCTGTATTGCGCACTGCCTTTGTAGGCCACACTAATAGTGCCGCCTGTCTGATTAATCACCCGGGAGAGCAAGTCGGGTTCCTGGCCCTGGGATATAAATTGACTGTCCTGCTCCCAGGAATAGAAATGGGGCTGGCCCCAACCATACGCGACAAAATCGGCAATACCGTCGCCATTAAGGTCTGCAAACCGCACGCCGCCTTCTTGTCCGCTGTGCCGCAGCGCGACAGGCGCCCACCTGGAGTGATCTTGAATAAACCCAATGCCAGTATTGAGGTAAACGCTATTTCCCAGCCAATGAACAACCGGAGGGGTTGGATACGGCCCCACCTGAGCCTCGCTTGAGACCACATCGGGCAAGCTATCTCCATTTATATCCACCAGGCGCGCAGATTGGCCGCCTATGTCTCCCGGCAACGACCACGCAGGATCAGATGACCAGCCTGAGCCGGTATTGATATAAACGGAACCTTCTTGTGTTAGGTCGGCAAGATTGTCGCCATTGATGTCGGCCACCTGGCCGCGACTATTACCGTTATGGTTACTGTTTCCAAAGAGTATAGTTGTTGTCGGGAACGCCCACCCAACAGCCGTGGTCCAACCAGCCCCCGTATTGAGATATATGCTTTGCGAGTATGTTGTAGCCCCAGTGAAGGCGTTTATATTTGCGAAAGAGCGCAACACGTCAATCAATCCGTCGCCATCTATATCGCCGAAGCGCACGCCATTATCATACAAGCCCTCGAATCTTATACTTAAAGGCAACGACCATGCACTTGCCGACCAATTGCTACCGGTATTGAGATATACATTCGTGTCGCATATGAAATCAGGCAGGAGGTCTCCGTTGACGTCCGCTAGCCGGCCTCCCCCATCGAATAAATAATTGTTAGATTCGAGATAGGTGAACGTGCACGGAGGAGTCCAGCCCGAGTCGAGAGTCCAACTCTCGCCGTTATTTATGTATACATGGCGATAAACGTCATAACCATTCCTACCGTTCCACGCATCATAAGCTTGCACCTCATCTGCAAGCCCGTCGCCATTAATATCGACAACATTGACGCCCTTATCCCAGCCATCTCCGACGAAACCAGTAGCCATAGGCTGGGTCCACGTAGTCGTGGCCCACGTTTTAGAAGACTCCGTATAACCAAAGGCTGTCTGCGGCAAAGCGATCGGCGTAGAACTTCCTTCGGCCTGGCCTGCTTCTGTAACACTGGCTAATATAAGCCTGGAATCGTTGTCCCCAGCACGATAAGTAAGAGTATAAGCATGAACAGTATCGCCACTCACCTTGGCTGTGATGGCGTCTATCTTGTATTTGGTCTTTACCGTAAAACCGGTAGCAGTAGAAGTGGCTGTGGAAGTGGCACGCAAACTTTTGGCAAAGTCGACTGAAAATATGCCTGTACTAGAGCCGCTGCCCGTATAGGAAATTGATGCCGGATAGATTTGGCCGGAATCCTTAGAATAAGAGTAGATTATCGTGTTGCCGTTAGAGTCCGTTACCTGCTGCAGCATCCATTTAAATATTCTCCCAGAGTTACCTGGATCATCCTGCCTCCCGCTGGTTGAAGTGCCGAAAAGATACGTTTTGCCGGTTTTATCCGTTACAGTCCAAGCATTGCCACTGAATGAATAAGACAAATTTGAACCATCATCATCGCGCGCCACAAACAAGGTCGAAGTTGAAGTTGTAGCCAACTCGCCCGACATCGAGGAGGAGAAATAGACCGGCGACGTCGTCGCGTACAGCGTACCGAGGCCTTTTTTGTTTATGCGCTCAATATACGGGATAGGCATATCCCAACCATATCCGTAAAAATCGTCGTCATGGTGCGATTGGGACGAGTACACAAGCTTAAGATCCGGCTCCATGCCACTGCGCCCTGGCGGCACCTTCAGCGGGACCTGGTAGAGATACGCTCCCGTATATGATTCGGATGAGCTGTCCGGCACGCTCCCCAGCGCAGCACTTTGCCTGATAAATGAAGGCAGATTGTCGTCAACGGCGCTTGCCGAACTAAGCGACTGGGGTTCAGGAGTGAGGGAGTCCATTGACTCAACCGTGGAGGGTTCTGTAAAACTTTCCTCAAGGACTGATTCCTGCTCTGTCGGCGAACTAACAGGAACTGCCGCCGGTTCAATAATCGGCCCTTCTTCTATGGGAAATATTGGGTCAGGCAGCGGACTTGTCTGAAATTCAGGTATTTGAACTTGCGAAGAATTCGGGGGGATAATTTCTGCCTCTTGGGCATACACTTGCACTAAAGGCGTGCCTGCCAAAGACAAAACTAAGCCAAAAGCAATTGCGCGAACCAAAAACTGACCGGGAGTTGCGCGGAAAGAAATGCCTCCTCTGCTCATAAAATATTAATGAAATAAATAATACCCCAATCATGAGGTATTAATATGAAGTTTTTATGAAGTTGTCAGAAAAACCTTTAAATACGGCTGCTTAGCGCGTGCGGCCGCCGGGCTGCTTGCGCAGGCGGATCGACTTGGGCGTAACCTCGAGGTATTCGTCGCCCTGCATTACCTCGAGCCCGCGCTCGATAGTAAGGGTAAACGGCGGAATGAGTTGTATTGCCTCATCCGAGCCCGATGCGCGCATGTTGGTGAGCTGCTTCCCTTTGGTCGGGTTGGCAAACATCTCATCGCCCTTGGAGGTATTGCCGATGATCATACCTTCGTACACCTCGGTAGCGGCGCCGATATAGAGCGCGCCGCGGTCCTGGAGGTTATACAGCGAGAAGCCCAAGGCTTTTCCTGCGGCCATGGAAACCATCGAACCCACCGGGCGCTTCTCTATCTCGCCGGCGTACGGACGGAACTCGATAAAGCGCGAGGAGAAGATGCCTTCGCCCTTAGTGTCGAGCACGAACTGCGAGCGGAAGCCCAAGAGGCCGCGGGTCGGGCCCTCGAAGATCATGCGCACCACGCCCGAGCCCGGCTTCATATCCTTGAGTATCGCCTTGCGCTTGCCCAAGCGCTCGATGACGGAGCCCTGGTACTCTTCCGGAACGTCGATGATAACCTCTTCGTACGGCTCCTCCTTGGTGCCGTTGTTGTCGTGGAAAATAACCTGGGGCTCTGACACCTGGAGCTCGTAGCCCTCGCGGCGCATATTCTCAAGAAGGATAGCGATGTGGAGCTCGCCGCGGCCGTAGACGCGGAATGCCTCGGCCGAGGAAAAGTCCACCTTAAGGCCTACGTTGATCTCGAGCTCTTTCTCGAGGCGGTCGCGGATCTGTCGAGTGGTAACGAACTTGCCCTCGCGGCCGGCGAACGGCGAGTTGTTAACGAGGAAGTTAAGGCCGATGGTCGGCTCATCCACAGCAATAGTCGGGAGCATCTCTACCGTCTCCAGCTCCCCTACCGTGTCGCCGATGTAAACGTCGCCAAGGCCGGCAACGAGCACGATGTCTCCGGCCTGCGCCTCCGGGATTTCGATGCGCTCAAGGCCCTTGAATGAAAATATTTTGATTACTTTGGCTACGTGGCTCTTGCCGTCCGGCTTCTTAACAAAGAGGCTCTGGCCAGTCTTAAGGATGCCCTCGTAAATGCGCACGACCGCGAGGCGGCCGAGGAAGTTGTCGTAGCCGAGGTTAAACGGCTGCATGCGCAAGGGCTTGCTTGCAAGCGACTCGTCTACGGACGGCACGTGCTCAAGGATCGCATCCAAGAGCGGTGTGAGGTCCTTAGAATCGTCGTCGAGCTTCTTCTTGGCAATACCCTGGCGGCCGATAGCGTAGATGACCGGAAAATTGGACTGCTCGTCGTTGGCGCCGAGTTCCAAGAAGAGCTCAAGCACCTGCTCCTCTGCCTGGGCCGGGTTGGCTGCAGGCTTGTCTATCTTGTTGATGATGACCATCGGCTTGAGGCCCAGCTCGAGGGACTTCTTAAGAACGAAGCGCGTCTGGGGCATCGGGCCCTCCTGAGCGTCGACAACGAGGAGCACGGAGTCGATGGAACGCAGCACGCGCTCGACCTCGGAGCCGAAGTCGGCGTGGCCCGGCGTGTCGACGATGTTTATCTTGGTGCCCTTGTACTCGACGGCGGCGTTCTTGGCGTAAATGGTGATGCCGCGCTCGCGCTCAAGGTCGTTGGAGTCCATGGAGGTACCCTCGCCCGCAGCGCCGGTCTGGCGCATAAGTGCGTCAGTAAGGGTGGTCTTGCCGTGGTCCACGTGTGCGATGATGGCGATGTTGCGGATTTCCATAATAGTTTTAGCGATCTTTTTATATATGCTTGCGGGCGCCGCCGCAAACAAAAAAGCGCCTGGGCGCTCTCATATATATAGTATACGCCAAATGCGCGATAAGACAAGCCATCGCGCACGGGCATATATCCGGCTATTGGTCTGGTTACCGAGCCTGGGTACGGACAGAACCGCCGGCCGGAGCCGCCATGCCAGCCGGGCGGATTTGGACCGACTGGGCGGTCACGCTGCCGTCGCCGTTGGCGCTGCCGGTTACCGTGACCATGGTGCCGATTGAAAGGTCATCCGCGCTTCCCTCTGCCTGCTTGAGCACTTGGGTCGAGCCGCCTATCAGTACAAGCTTGGTGCTGCCGTCCTGCATTTTGACCGTTACGCCATTTGCATCCTTGGACAGTATCTCGCCCGCAACAAGTCCGCCGCCGCGCACCATAGTTGTCCCTCCCGCGCCGCGCATCATAAATTGCGCATTGCCGCCTGCGGCTGAAAAGCCGCTGCGCATCGTCGAGGCGCTTTTGGCATAGCTCATGCCGCCCCAAAAGCTCGCACTGAGGAGCACTACTGCCGCGACTGCGCCCCCTATCATCTGATTCTTCGTTATATGCATATGCGTTATTTCTAACTTCTAGTAGTAATGCTGTTACTCGTACCGCAGCGCCTCAATGGGGTTGAGCCCCGCTGCGCGCCGCGCCGGATACCATCCGAACACGATGCCGATAATCGCCGAGGTACAAAACGCCAGTGCCACTGCGGTGAGCGACAGGCTGGTCGATATGAGTCCGCTCTGGTTGACGCCCCACGATATCGCCGCACCAAGCGCAATGCCCACCACGCCGCCTATGACCGTCAGCGCCATGGCCTCGACTAGGAACTGGCGGCTTATGTCGGAGCGGCGCGCACCTATGGCTTTGCGCAGGCCTATCTCGCGGGTGCGCTCGGTCACCGTCGTGAGCATCATATTCATGATGCCGATGCCGCCGACCAAAAGCGATATCCCGGCGATAGCGCCCAAAAGAAGGGTCAGCGTTGCGGTAATGGACGAGGCGCTCGAGAGTATATCGGCCTGGTTGAGCACGCTGAAGTCAGCCGCCGAGGAGTCGCTGATGCGATGTCGTTCAAGCAGGAGCGCGGTGATATCGGCCTGCACCCCAGTCATCACATCGGACGAGGCAGCCTGTACGTCGATAGTCGTCAAATATTTATCGCCCGCAAGATAGCGGCTGGCCGGCTGCTGCGGGATATAGATGATGTCGTCCTGGTTTTGGAATCCGCTCCCGCCCTTTGCCGCCGTAATGCCGATCACCTTGAACTCCATGCCCTTGATGCGGATCGCAGAGCCTATGACATCGGCAGCGAGCGCTTCTTCGCCGAAGAGATCGGCCATAGTGGTAGGCCCTAGGACCGCTACCTTTGCCGCAGAGGCATCCTGGCTCTCGCTGAAAAACGAGCCCTCGGCCACAGCCAGGTTTCGTATCTCCGGATAGGAAGCAGTGACGCCGTTAACCGTCGTATTAGTATTGGTGCCTTTGGCGGTTATCTGATAGCGGCCCGATACTTCGCCGGCAACGCCTAACACTCCCTCAAGGCTCGCGATCGTTTCGGCGTCGGCTACCGTCAGCGTCTTAGCGCCGCCGCGACCGCCCGAGGCACTGAAGCCCTGCGTACGGGCTGCGCCGGGAGAAATAAGCAGCAGGTTGGAGCCCAGGGACTCGATGCTCGACTGTATGGAAGAGGTCGCGCCCTGCCCGATGGAGACAAGCGCAATGACGGAGGAAATGCCGATAACGATGCCAAGCATCGTGAGTCCCGAGCGGGTCTTGTTTGCCGAAAGGGCGGCGTATGTTTCCTGGAGGGTATCGTTGAAAGTCATAAGCTTCTAGAAAAAGTTCCTGAAAAAAGTCCTCGGGTCTCCCGTATCGCGCTCGGCGCGCTCTCGGGCCAGACTATTTTTCATAAACTTTTTCTCTGCGCGATTTCTCGTCGGATACGATAACTCCGTCGCGGATCGTAATGACGCGGTCGGCATGCGCCGCCACATCCGGCTCGTGGGTA
Organism: Candidatus Adlerbacteria bacterium; assembly: GCA_028286685.1. Classification (GTDB taxonomy): domain Bacteria; phylum Patescibacteriota; class Minisyncoccia; order Phycocordibacterales; family SBAW01; genus GWA1-54-10. The sequence goes on from JAQBRA010000002.1 coordinate 116,497, forward strand.
ATGAGAATAATAGTGCGGCCGTGCTCGCGGTTGAGCGTTTGGAACGTGCCGAGCACGATCTCGCCGGTCTTGGTGTCGAGATTGCCGGTCGGCTCATCGGCCAGAATGAGCGTCGGGTCGTTGACTAGCGCCCGCGCTATGGCCACGCGCTGGATCTGCCCGCCGGAGAGCTCATTGCTCTTGTGTAGAAAATGGGTCTTGACCATGCCTGCCGCCTCAAGGGAACGCTCGGCGCGCCGCTGCCGCTCCCCTTCCTCTACCCCGGCGTACATCAGCGGCAGCATGACGTTGCGCAGCACGGTCGTGCGCGGCAGCAGGTTAAACGCCTGGAACACGAAGCCGATGTGGTCTTTGCGGATATCGGCAAGCGCTTCGTCGTCGAGCGTCGACACGTCTTTGCCGTCGAGGAGGTACGCGCCGGATGTCGGCGTATCGAGGCACCCCAATATGTGCATGAGGGTCGACTTGCCCGAGCCCGACGGGCCCATGATGGCGACGAATTCTCCGTCTTCGATTCGGAATGAGACTCCCTTAAGCGCCTGGAATGCGGTCTCGCCCTGCCCGTATGTCTTGGTTATGTCCTTAATTTCAATCATGAAATTTAGAAGGCCCGCATGACCGCTCCCGCCGGGGCCGTGCCGCCCACGCCGCCAGTGCGTACTCCGGTAGCGCCACTAGCAGATCTTGTGGCAGATGCAGTGGCGGCGCTTGAAGCGGCAATTGAGCGCACTACGATCTGGCGCCCCTCCTCCAAGCCGGAAACTATCTCAACATTCGCATCGTCGGAAATTCCAACCTCGACTTGAACCTGTACCGGAGCGACGGCGGAGGCGACTCCTTGCGAGCCGGCTGTAGCCGCACTCTCATCAAGGACCGGGTCAAAGACGAGCACGTAATTCTGGCCCTGCGATGTTTTAACCGCGCTTGCGGGCACCATGAGTACGTCGAGCGCCGTCTCAGTCTGGATATTCGCGTTGACCGTCATGCCTGGCTTGATGCGGCTATCCTGAGCGTCGAGCGCTATCTGCACGCCATAGGAAACGACCCCGGAGCTTACGGCGCCGATCGCATCAACTTCGACGACCGTGCCGGTAAGCGTCAGGTCTTCGAGCGCATCGAACGTGAGCGTCGCCTTCTGGCCTACCGCTACTTTGGCCGCATCAACTTCATTGAGAGACACTTCGGCGATCTGGGACTTACTAATGAGCGTCGCCACTGCAGTGCCGCTGCTGCCGGCCTCCCCTACTTTGGCATCCACGGAAGCTATTACGCCGCTAAACGGCGCATATACGGAGTAGTCGGCGAGCGCTTCGCGCTTCTGAGCAACTTCTAGCGCCTGCGAGCGGCGATCCAGATCGTCCGGACCATCCTTTATGTCACCAAGCGCATCCTGCGCCTTGGTCAAAGCTCGCTTGCTTGCAGTAATAGATGCCTGCGCCGAGGAAAGCGCCGAGACGATGCCGTTTGCCGTCCCCGTGAGCTCGGTTACAGAAGCGTAGGCTTCATCAGCAGCGGAATTGCCGTCATGACTGCGCATATACACGACTGCATCCTGAGAATATTTGGCGGCCGAAGACACTGCTGAAGCTGCCTCGTATGACTGATTAAGCAGTGTATCAATCTCAGACTCTGAAGCGGCGAGCGGCACCGACCGGTAACTCTTTACAAGGGCACTGAGGAGCAGGTCTGCTTCGTACCAGGCGTCCCGCGCGCGATCACGGTATTCCTTCTCTGTCGGAGTAAGGCTGTAGTTTTGTATAGATAGATACCCAGTTCTGGCAAACAGGTCGTTGAGGCCTGTCAGAACATCCGGCATGTCGGTCGACGCCTTGGTGAGGGTTGCCCGAGCTGACACATAAGACGCCTCGACATTTTCCCCTGCTTCGTCTGCGGATGTCTGTGCATCACGCAGATCGCCCGAATCCACCGTCACCAGCTTTTCGTACTCAAGCTGCGCGGTCTCAAGAGCGTCGGCCGCGTCTCCCGCGTCGAGCCGCACCAGCAGCTGGCCTGCCTTTACTTCCTGGCCGGCCTTAACTCCGACATAGGTCACCTTGCCCGACGCCCCAGGCTTTAGATCTACTTGGTTGGATGCGGATACCTGACCGGAAGCCGACAAGGAGGAAACGATCGTCCCCCGCTCGACCGTACCCAGCACATAGCGCGTCTCAATGCTTGCCGCCGTTGCCTTGCCGAAGACATACCATCCTCCCGCAAGCAGCAAGACAGCTGCCACGAGGCTTATGGCCCTGTGCGCGGATACATATGTCCCAAGTGCGGAGAAAAATCGAGCAAGCGTATTCATGTGGCTATGGTATTTAAAGAATAAAATGAGTGAGACGGCAAAAACGGACGACAGTACTCCATTACAAGCATTTCAGCTTACCTGGCTACTAGTACACCCCTCGCAAGCCATTTATTTCATATATTTACCAAAACAGAACCAAGGCCAGTATGGCCGCTCCGACCCACGATGCGGCAGAAACCGCGCCGCTCAGCATCAGCGGGATTTTTTGCTTTTTCGTCAGCGAGGCAAACGAGCCCCGGGTCGGCAAGTGCATGAGCTTCTCTATAACGAATGCGTTGATTACCAAGGCTCCGACGAACGCCATCTTCATCCAAAAGAGCGGCTGCCCGAGCAAGTAATCGCGCATCGGCCAGAAAAGTATGAGGCCAGTCAGGATAATGAGCGAGAGGGCTACCGACACTACATGATGCGCCCTGAGAATGTGCTGGTGCAGCAGCACATCTTTTTTGCCACGCAGCCAAGCCAGCGCCTGCGAATCCGCATAGAGCATGCCCAGCGCCGCAAGCGCGAGACCGGCTATATGGATATACAGAATTAGGTCATCCATACCAATTATTGGGCGAGCGCTGCCAGATAAAAGCTTGCGAGCTCAGACTCGGGGCGGCGCTCGCCACCATGCTGGCCGTTGAAGGCCGCAGAGCCGTCGCGCCCACACATCGACAGTATGGCTGACTTGCCGCCCGGATGCTGATTTATCCAAGAGGTAAGGTCGTACACCTTGCCATTGACGACGCTCCAGCAGCTTGCGGCGGAGTTATGTGTTGCGACCGCCGCCATGGTGTAGGGCGACGCGGTCGGTGTTTGAACTGGGGCCTTAGCCGGCGCTGTCGGCTTTGTTGTGGAATCGGGCGCGGAAGAAGTCGGGACGGAGGACTTCGGAACCGGGATTGCCGCCTGCGGCGCATCCGCCAGGGACATCTCCGGGGTGCGCATATAGAAGGCTGCCGAAAATACGACAATTGCAACGAAGCCTACAAGGCCCAAAATTTTAGTACTCATACTTCCTTAATACAAACCAAGAAAGGTTATTATTTCAATTTTCTATCTCCTGCGTCTCCGGCGCATGGGATGGCACCTTGCGCACACCAAAAGCGCGTATAACCACATCGTCCTCATCGTTATCCTTGTCTCCATCGCCCGCAATAAGGACGGTGTCCCCTACCACAAGCCCCGAAGTAGTCGCTCGAAGATCATTTAGGGGCAGAATGACGGTTACGAGCGAACCGCTGCGCACGTCTTTAACCTGCAACATGTTTTTATCTATGTTCAAAATACTGCATACACATATACCATTCCTAGGCGGCGGCATACGGCGAACCTGTCCATAGAATATGTTTGCGGGCCGGAATAGCTCGTCCCTGTCGGAGCGGCGCAAGAGCTCGTCGTTGAACCCTGTTCCCCGATCAAGTAAAAATCCAAAAACAAGCGTGCCAAGCACAAGACCCGCAAGTACATATGCCACAGGAATCCGATAGCCAAAGCGGAATTCCCGTATTAGCCATTGAAGCGCGAAAACGAGAGCAGTATCGATAAGCAGAAGCACCCAAGGAAAGAACGCCAAAAACGCGAACACGCCGCGCGGGCCGAATCCAATAAGCGTTCCCTGGCTGTTGATGCGGATGCTAAAGAGGATGAAATTGAGTATGAAAACCGAAACCACCAGTATTGCAGCAGCTATTGCCGACAAGGCTGCCACCTTGAGCACGAAGTAGTACCGCGGGCGCATGGATACCTGGCCGTCGCGTATTTTTTTCAGTAAATTCTCTTTTAGATTATCCATAAGATTTTTCCAGCTTTTCGTACTCCTTCCTGAGCGCCTCTTTCGCCCGCCTGAGCCTGATCCCCACCGTGCCCTGCGGCACCTGGAGGATGTCTGCTATGTCCTTATAAGAAAGCTCTTCTAGGTAGTAGAGTATCAGCACTTCGCGGTACTTATAGTCGAGGCCGTCGAGCGACTTCCCGAGCATCGCTTTTATTTCTTCCTGCTCGCGCTCGCGCGGCGCAGGATCGTCGTAAGCCGGATGCGCCAAAAACGTATCAAAGTCGACATACACCAGAGGGTTGCGCGACTTGCGGCGCAGGCCGTTTACGAACGCGTTGTGCGCAATACGGTATATCCAGGGACTGAACTTCTGCGAAGCATCGAAGCTTTGGATGTTCTGGTACGCGCTCACGAACACGTCCTGCACGATATCCTCTATGTCCTCGCGCGCGGACAGGAACTTGCGCCCATAGCGCAGGAGTTTAGCCTCGTATTGTTCCACCAAAGGGCCGAACATGTCGGGATTGCCCGCCTGCACCGCTTTTGCGAGCTCTTCGTCGGTCATCCCTTAATAATACAACCCAGCTGCCCGGTTTATTTCATACAGGCTACAGGCCCCGCAAAGGGGCCTGTAGTGCCTATGGACTGCTTCGGTTACTGCACCCGGGGTGTCCCGCGGCCGTGCCGACCAGTCTCGGTTGCGGTAACTGCGTAGTTTTGGTCGAACTTTACCGTGACGCGGCTGCCGTCTGCCTTAGTCATGTGAGCCTCGTAAGCAGCGCCCTCGGCGTCGTTCTCGACTCGCTCGACTGTGCCTCCGGGGACTGCCGCCAAGGCCGCTGCAGTGACTCGAGCCGCGGCGTCGCCGGTCAATAGTTCCTCTTTGATGCCATTGTGCCCGACGTGGCCCCCCATATGCGGACTGCGTTGCGACTGAGCCGATGCGGAGGTATCGGTCGTTGTAGTGACCGCCGTGGCCGCATCGACTGTCTGCGCGCTTGCGAGAGTCGCCATGCCTGCCCCGCCCCCAAGCGCCGCGAGGGCGCCTAGGGCAAGGAGGGATTTAGTCAGTGTGCTTTTCATGTATGCGTTGGTGTTAGGAATTAATGCCGGCGAGGGTCGGATCTTTCCTTCCCTCACCTATTACTACACCCGCCTTACAGCGATTATTTCACCTTTACAAAGGCTCTTTTTATTTTATTGCGATGCAACGACGCGCACCGTGCCTATGTTGTCGAAGCGCTTATTGAGCAGGCCGTCGGCATTGTTGAGCACTACGACAGACACCGCATAATCGCCGGGCGACAGGGTCGCAGGCACTCTGAGGCTGAAGGACTTTTGCGAGTCGTGGAGTATATCGGCATTTGTCCTGCTCTCTGCCGCAACTGCGCCGCCGCTGTTTATAAGCTGCACGCGTACCGATACATTGTTGGCATTATCGCCCTGGCTTATGAGCGAGGCGCCGACCGAGGGCTGCTGGCCTTGCACTACATTCTGCTTGGGCAGATCGGTAACTACAATCTGTACATTGCCGTTGCGGATGGGCGATTGTGCTGGGCCGGACGAGGGAGGAGGAGAGGCCGGCGGAGTCGAGGTAGGCGAAGGAGGGGGCGGGCTTTGCGGCTGGCCGCTTACGACCGAGAAGGCCGCCGCCTCGTTGTTCCAGACATAGAGCTTGGACCAATCGGGGCTGAATACTGCCGAGGTTATGCGGTACGTACCCGCCGCCGGAGGAGTCCAGGAAAGCGAGTAGCTTTTTATCTCCCCCGCCGCAAAGCTTTGCGCGCCGAAGAATTGCTGGAACTTCTTTTGCCCCGCGGAGTCGTACACCTCGACGTCGACCAGGGCAGACGCAGCCCCGCCCGTGGCTTTTGCCGAGGCGGTAAAGCCTACCGCCTGGCCGAGCGGAGATTGCGCCGGCGCCGAGGCGCTTGCAGTAAACGCGGCGGCCGCAGGCGGCGGAGTCGGCGTGCCTGAGGAAACAGCTACAGTGCCAGCGCTGCCGTTCCACGCATAGACCGGAGTCCATCCGGGCCCGAAGACCCCCACTTTTATCTGGTAGGTGCCGGGGGCGGACGGAGTCCACGATACGGAGTAGTTCTTGGTACCGAGGGGGATGCTCTCATTTTCATAAAATTTTTGCAGTACGCGGGCGCCTGCCGAATCGTACACCTCGATATCGACCACAATGCCCTGCTCTGCCTGGCCGGTATTGGTAACCGACGCGCTGATGGTCGCGGCCGAGCCCGGAGCTACAGTAGCCGACTGCGCGCTTGCGGCAAGCGCATGCGGGCCGCTTGAGGCGGGAGGCGTCGAGGACGCGCCGCCGCTGAACCAGTTTTTCATTGTGATTTCCGCCGGTTTGTTTTGGGGCGAGTAATTGGTGTCTTGGCCGGAAGGGTTGGGCCGCGCGCTCCACTCCCACAAGTACACGCCGCTCAAGTACGGCGAATTGTTCCAGTAAGAAAAGAGCGCTTCATACGCGTTGTCCTGCTCCTGCAGGTTGATGCCGTTATTTATATAGTAGTCACCCGGGTCCAGGTGCGCGCCGCCGGTCGACTTGTACCCTATCTCGCTGAACACGATACGCTTGCCGGTGCGCTGCGCGAGAGGCCCGAGATCGTTCTTGTCTACGGCCTCCCACGCCGCCTTAAAGGTCGCAACCGAGTTGTCGTTGTAATCGTTACCGAGCTTGAAGTACGCGTCGATGGCTATATAGTCGACCGCATCCCAAAAAGCGATGCGGTTCTTTTCGTCGTTCCATTGGCCCTTGGGGCCCCAGTTGGCCGCATATGACACCGTGCCGGAGTAGACCGAGCGCACATCGGCTATGATCTTACGCCAGCCGGGAGTATTGGCTGCACTGGCGTCGCCTGCCGACATCTTTATAAGCTCAGTGCCGACTATGAGGCTTTCGGCGCCGTGCGCCTGCGCGAGCGAGGCGTAGCGCTTGATGGTGGCGCCATAGGAGGCAAACCAGGGCGCACGGTCGGCATCTATATTTGCGCGCCATTGCCCGTCTTGGGGATCAAGATGCGGCTTTAGCGTGACCGAAAGCCCGAGACTGTGTGCAAAATCTATCGCGCGGCCGATAGAGGCATCGCTCGGCGTCTGCCCCCCGGCGTAAATTTCGGAAGAATAGATATTGGCCTGGAAGATGGGCACCACCAAACTAACCGCATTAGCATGGTCGGCCTTAAGCTGCCGCAGCGACTGCTTGAATTCCTCGCTGTCAAAATCGGTCGACCACATGGGGGCGATATTGGCTCCCCGCTCGCCAGAGGCGATGCTGGCCCACGAGACGGATGGGCAAACCAAAAGCGCGAACGCGCACAAAATAATGCCCGCATGTCGATACATACGGGCATTATCCTTGAATTCAGCTGAAGGAAGCTTGAAGTCCTAGAGCTTAAACCAGAGCCGGTCGAGCGAGTAGCGTCCCGCCCCTGAAACCAGAAGCGTCAGGCATGCGGCAAAGATAAGTACAATAAACTCGTAGCCGCCACCGCCGACGAAGAAGCCATGGCTTGCATGTACCGTCAGGAATGCCATGAGCGCCACGAAACCGGTTACGAATGCAGAGAGTCGGGTAAGCGCTCCTAATATGAGCAGGATGCCGCCGCCGAGCTCTGCCGCGATAAGCAGCACCGCGAAGACTTCCGGCATGGGAAAGCCGAGGCCGCCAAGGAAGCCGGTTACGCCCTCAACGCCCATCTGGGTCAGCTTCTGGTAGCCATGCATAGCGAATACTGCGCCCAATGCCAGGCGCAAGACAAGAACTCCCGCGTCGCCCCAGCTTGCCGCCCAATGGAATGAAAGGAACTTGTGCATGAATTAAAAATCTAAGCTGCTAATGCCGTAAGTATAACCCGAGCGAGCGAGCGAAATAAAGCAAAGCTTTCTTTCCGAGCGAGCGACGGTTATATGAGCGCCGAGGCTCATATACCATTGTGCCGTTTGGGGCAGCTTACTTGGAGAGATCCAGGACTTCGTCGATGCGGATCTTTTCGATAAAGTCCGGCACGTGCGAGACGACTATCATGGGGCCCTCGTAGGCGGAGAGCGCCTCGGCAATTATGGGCAAATGGCGGAAGTTGATGTGGTTGGTAGGCTCGTCGAGTATCAAAAGACCGGGCTTCAAGAGGACCAGGCGCGCGAACGCGACCAGACCCTTCTGCCCTTCCGAGAGCGTGCCGATTTTTGAGTGGAATATCTCGCCCGAGATAAGAAACCCGGCTGCCACGCGACGCACCTCTTCCTCTATCGGGCGACTCAGCACTGCGGAAAGTTCCTGATAAACCGTCTTATCAAAGTCGAGGTTGGAGAAGTCCTGTCGGTAATACCCCAGGCGCACGCCCGGGAGCAGCGTGGCGCCTTTTGCCGTGCCGTCCGCCAAAGATTGCAACAGTGTCGACTTGCCGATGCCGTTGGGGCCCGCCAAGAGGAGGTGGAAATTGCGGCGCAGCGAAGCTTTCATTTTGCGCTCAACCGGCTTATGGTTTTTTATAACCAAAAGCGAAGAAATGGTGAGTATCTCCCCCACCAGGTTCTCCTGGAACGGGATACGGAAGGAGCGTATGGCCTTGTCCTCTTTGCGGACATCAACCTTGGACTCCTCGAGCTCCTCGGCCTTCTCCCTCATGCGCTTGGCGACCATGCGCATCTGGCCGCCTTTGTTGGCAAAGAAGTTGGCCTTGTCCTTGTTCTCCTGGATTTCCTTGGCCAAGAGCGCGTTCTTGCGGTTTTCTTTCTCGATGCGCACGGAGATCTCTTGGAGCACGTCGTCATAGTTGCCCACATACTGCTCTACCTTGCGGGTGCGCACGTCCAGGTAGAGGACGCCCTGGGTAAAGGAGTTGAGGAATTCGGCATCGTGCGAAATGACGATTACCGTTTTCTTGTAGTCGATGAGGAACTTCGTGAGGTGCTCGATGCCGTCGTGGTCGAGATTGTTGGTGGGCTCGTCCAAAAGGAGGAGATCCGGATTCTGTATGAGGGCCGAAGCAAGCAGCAGGCGCGCCTGCTGTCCGCCGGAAAATGCGCGGATTATCTTATCGTGCGGCGCAACAAGGTTCACCACCTCGAGCACCGCATCGATCTTAGGGTCAATATCGTATACAACCTTGGGAAATACTTTCTGGAAAAATTCGCGCACCGTGAGGTCGAGCTGGTCGCGCGGTATGACCTGCCGGCTTATAGCGATCGAGAGCCCGCTTTGGATATGGATGATGCCCTCGGTGGGCTCGCCCGTACCAGTAACTAGCCCGAAGATGGTGCTCTTGCCCGCGCCATTCTGGCCCATGAGCGTAATCTTGGAACCTTTGCGTATGGAAAAATCAACCTCTTCCAAGATAGGCTTCTTGATGCCGAAGTCGTACGAGACGCCTTCGAACCGGACTATGACCTCTCCGCGGGTCATTTGACCGCCTTGCGTGCCGGAGTGTCCCCCAGAGCCGCGACCATGCGGGTAAGCGTATCTATTTTTGCGGTGAGCGCCTGTACCTCGGAGCGGAGGTCGTCCTGGCGCGGAACGATGCTGCTGCGCACTACCGTGCGCTCGGCATATGCGGGCTTCGATGCGTATTGGCGCGTCGTAGAGCCGCTCTCTTGGGTTGCAAAGCAGTCGCGGCAGAAGACCGGCTTCTTGCCGTTGGGCTTGAAGGGCACCTCGCAGAACTTCTTGCAGCTGACGCAGGTAGCCTGATGCATCTCAAGCGGTCCCGACTTATCGCGCTTGGGAGCCCCCTTAAACCCGCCGGCGCGCGGGCCCTTAAAGGGGATAGGATTGTAGGAGCCCTTGCGCGGACCCTTCTTAAACTCTTTCATATACCGAAATATAACATTGATTTCGGTAAAAATCAATGTTATCGACCTAATGCGCGGCCCCTGAGAGCGCTTACACAGGGCACTTAGCTAGTTGCCCGTCCCTCCCTTTTTGGGCTTCTTTTTGTCCTTGCGGTATGCGTTGTTTCCTTTTCCCATATGGCTTTATTATAGCTCGTCTATTGTCCACTGTTCTTCATTCCTCAGCTGCCAGACTTGGAACCTCACATCCTGGAAAACCCTCGGTTTTCCCAATCCTTCCTCCACGGGGAACTCCCGTTCCCCGACCCCTTCCCGGTTCAAATCCAAGTCAGCGCTTCATCACTATGTTCTTTTGCTGCCAGACTTGGATTCGAACCAAGATAAACGGATTCAGAGTCCGTTGTCCTACCATTAGACGATCTGGCAATACAGCACTACCGGTCTTATACCATTAGTGGACCTGGCAATACCACCGAAAGATATCAGAAAAACGCTATTTTTCAAGGCTTTCGCGCAACACTCGCCAGGCCTTTGCCTAGATTTTCAGATACCGGCGCACTGCCAAGAAGCTGGCGATAGCTCCCAGGAAGACGCCGGTGCCGACGATTATCCCGAAGAACATAAGGAAGTTCTGGAGGTAGTAGGTGAAGATGTTGACCCCGCCGAAGAACGAAGCGGTAGCCGAGCCCAGCCACCACGTGAGCGGGTAGAACAGCAGCAGCGTGACAACGCCGGCCACGAGCCCGTAGAGCATGCCCTCTATCATGAAGGGCGCCCGGATAAAGAACTGCCCTGCGCCGACGAGCCGCATGACCTGTATCTCCTCGCGGGAGGAGTAGATAGCGAGCCTGAGCGTATTGAACGAAATGGCGATCGTCGTGAGTATGAGTATGGCGATGACGATAAGCCCCAGGCGCTGCGCCGAATCGGTAATGTCCTGCAGGCGGTCGAGCGCGACGCGGTACTTGGCGTCGTAGAAGCTTATCTTGTCTATGCTTGCGGCGGTGCCGGACTCGGTGTCCTGGCTTTCCGCGAACTGCGCTATGGCCTCGTACTGCGCAATATCCTTGGCGCGTATCTGGAGCGAAGCCTCAAGAGGATTCTGCCCGAGCTCCTCCAGCGCCTGCAGCGCCAGCTGGTCGTCCTTGTAGCGCTCGCGGAATTGGGCCAAAGCCTCGTCGCGCGATATGTAGCCCACTGAAGTAACCTCGGGACGCGCCTCAAGCGCCGACTTGAGCGTGAGGATGCGCTCCTCGGGAGTGTCGGTCAGGAAGTAGACGCTGACGTCGACCTTATTGCGCAGCTCGGCGATGGTGAAGTTGAGCATCACGCCCGCGAATATCGTGAGTCCGACTACAAAGAGGGTTACCGTCATGACCAGGATGGACGCGAAGGAGACGAAGGCATTGCGCCAGAAGTCGAGGAAGCCGGCGCGGAATATTCTTTTTAAGGTTACCCAGTTCATATGATAGGTGCGGTTTTAGAGTATGTACTTTCCTTCTCGGTCGTCGCGGATGACCTTGCCGCGATCCATGGTGATAACGCGCTTCTTAAGGCTGTCGATGACGCCCTTGTTGTGGGTGGTAAGTATGATGGTCGTGCCGAGGTCGTTGATTTTCTTCAAAATCTGCACCACTTCGAAGGTGTTGACCGGGTCGAGGTTACCAGTCGGCTCATCGGCGATGATGACGTCCGGCTGGTTGACGATGGCGCGGGCTATGGCAACGCGCTGCTGCTCGCCGCCGGAAAGCTCGTCGGGGAAATTGTTCAGCTTGTCGCCGAGGTCCACCAGCTCCAATACGTGCGGCACGTCGGAGCGGATATCGGCCTCGGAGCGGCCGGCGGCCTCCATGGCAAAGGCGATGTTCTCGTACGCGGTCTTGTTAGGCAAAAGGCGGAAGTCCTGGAACACCGTGCCGATCTTGCGGCGCATCTCGCCGATGCGGTGCAGCGGGAGCTCGTGGATATTTATGGACTCGAAGAATACCGAGCCTGCGGAGGGCCGCTCTTCGGCCAGAAGCATCTTCACCAGCGTGGTCTTGCCCGCGCCGGAGTGCCCTACTATGGAAATAAATTCGCCCGGCTCGACCGAAAAAGACACGTCTTCAAGAGCCGTGGAGTTGTCTGCGTATATCTTGGATACGCGGTCGTAATAGATCATTGTTCTGAATTAGGGGGTCGTGCGGCCGCAACGGAAAAGACCCACCTATTATTATACACCTTTTGTATCCGTGGTGACCAGAAAGGGCTCAATGTCGCCCCCCAATACCCCTTCGGCATCATGGACCTCTACCCCGGTGCGATGGTCTTTAACGAGCTTGTAGGGATGGAGCACGTAGGAGCGTATCTGGCTGCCCCACTCTATTTTATTCGTCGCAGTCGAGAGATCATCGACGCGCTCCTTGCGCTCGGCCTCCAGCTGGCGCATGATCTTGGCGCGCAAGATTGCGAGCGCCTTTTCCTTATTCGCGCCCTGCGTGCGCTCGCCGTCTACGTGCGCCGAGAGGCCCGTCGGGGTGTGGACAATGCGCACGGCAGTCTCGCGCTTATTGACGTTCTGTCCGCCGGGGCCCGAGCTGCGCGCTACGGTAATTTCAAGATCCTTCTCATCAAGAGCAATTGCGCCCACTTGATCTATGACCGGCAGGACCTCGACCAGCGCGAAAGAGGTTTGACGCTTCTGGCTGGCATTAAAGGGCGACTGCCGCACCAGGCGGTGCACGCCGTACTCGTTTTTTAAAATCCCGTATGCATCCTTCCCTTCTACTTCGTACGAGGCGTTGCGGTAGCCGCCGTGATCGTTCTCGTTCTTGTGGAGCTCGCGCATGCTCCAGCCGCGCTTCTCGGAAAATTTCCAATACATCTCCACAAGCATGCGGGCGAAGTCTTCGGCATCGTCACCCCCGGCGCCGGCCACAAAGCTTACGACCGCCGAGCCGCGGTCGTAAGCACTGCCGCCCTCGGCTTCTATTTTCAAATCCTGCAGCTCTTTTATGAGCGCCTGTGCCTCGTGGGGATTGCTCCAAAAATCCGGCGCCGTCATGGCGCCCTCTATCTCGCGGATTCGATTTTCTATCTCGGCCTTTTCCATAAATGCATGGCGGGCGAACTGGAGCCGAAGGCCGGGATCGAACCGGCGACCTGCGGTTTACGATACCGCTGCTCTACCAACTGAGCTACTTCGGCGTATGTATAAAGGCTCCGGGCTAACCGGGAGCCGAAGGCCGGAATCGAACCGGCGACCTACTCCTTACCATGGAGTTGCTCTACCAACTGAGCTACTTCGGCTTGTACGAACTTATGCAGAGTAGCCCATTTCCGGCGTTTTTTCAAACCGGCCCAGCGCTACAGAAGAAACACAGACTTCAGCAAACCTTAATCTTATTCCCGTATTCTGCGTGAGTGCATCAGAAAAGCAGCAGGCGGTTACGCGGGCAAATCTGAAGGAGGCTTCAGTAAGCAGAGAAGTTAGAGGCACGTCTACTTATACACCCACACCCATGAGCAACCAAAATTCCCTTTCTATAGTTATCCCCGCCTACAATGAGGCCCGCCGCCTGCCGGCTACGCTTGCAAGCGTATATGAGTACCTGCGCTCGGGTGCCTTTCCTGCGCACGAGATAATCGTCGTCGACGACGGCTCCAGCGACAAGACCGTCGAGGTGGCTGAGGAATTTGCCAACCGTCGCGATATAAAAAATGTGCGGATAATCCGCGCGCCCCGCAACCAGGGAAAGGGCGCGGCCCTGGCCCGCGGCATACTTGCAAGCCACGGCGAGTTCGTGCTCTGCACCGACGCCGATCTTTCCACTCCCATAGGCGAAATGGACAAGCTTCTGCGCCGAGTGCGCCGCGACGGCTTTGACGTGGCTATCGGCTCGCGCAACGTGGCAGAAAGCATCGTCACCAAAAAGCCCTGGTACCGCTCAATACTCAGCGGCACCTCCAACCTGCTGATCCGCCTGGTCTTGGGCCTCCCCTTCCGCGACACGCAGTGCGGCTTCAAGCTCTACCGCCGCGAGGCTGCACTGTCCCTGTTTAGGAATCTCCACTTGCCGCGCTTCAGCTTTGATTTTGAGGTACTCTCCCGCGCCAAGACTAAAGGACTGCGCGTCGCCGAGGTGGGCGTGCGCTGGGAGCATTCGGACTTTACCACGGTGCGCACGCGCGATGTTTTCCAGTGCCTCGTCGATGTGTTCCGCATCCGCTTCGGCCTTACCGGAGACGCCTCAATGGCGCAGCTCGGGCGCTTTATGACGGTGGGCGTCGTCAATACCGCCATCGACGCTGGCCTATATTTCATGCTCACCCGATTTACCGCCGCGTTTGCGGGAGACATTGTCGCGGCAAAGTTCTTCTCATTCCTGGCGGCCACCGTATCGAGCCTGCTTCTCAACCGCCGCTGGACCTTCGGCGTGCGTGCACCGCTTACATTTGCCGAGGTCGCGCGCTTTTACGCGACCGTCTCCGCCAGCATGGCGCTCAACGTGAGCCTTATGTATATGTTCGTGCACGGTCTTGGCATCCACGACCTCCAGGCGCTCCTGCTTACCACCCTGCTTACCTTCGGGCTCAACTACACGCTGTCGCGCCTCTGGGTATTCCCCAAGAAAGACGCCGAGCTTGCTGCGGGCATGAACCTATAACCTATGAAAAAACTGCTTATACCCGTTATGTTTCTGGGCCTGCTCTTTGCCGCCACTCCCGCGCTTGCCCAGGAGCGCGGGGAAAACCGCGGAAGCGGCTCGGTAGTGCAGTCTATTTTCGATTCACTTGAGCGCGCGCGCGAGTCGCGACAGGAGCGCGCACGCCAGGCACAAGAAGAGCAGCGGGCATCGCAACAGGAAGTTGCAGCAGACGGGCAGACTGCAACCTCTACGGCCACTTCAACTTCAACTGTGGCCGCAGCCACCACAACCGCCGCTGCCGCTCGGCCGGACGCTCCAGTTGCACAACAGCCTGCGGCCGCAGCGATCTCAGCGCTGGGCGACCAGAACGGGACGCCGCAGGCGGGCGTCTATGAAGCAGAGGGCCTCTCTGCCGCGCAGATGCGGATACTGCTGACTGCCGCACTGGCAATGGCGGTGGGCGGATTCTTATTAGTGGAGCGCGGGACTCTCGAGCGCCTCCTTGCCGCCGGCCCTGCGCGCCGCACGCACTCCTTACGCGTATGAGATTAAAGTTTGTCGGATACCTCCTGCTCGGAGCGGCGCTGCTTGTGCTGCTTGCAGTCATATACCTAAGCTCCGACCGGAGCCGGATCCCACTCATGTTCTCCCCTACGCAAATCCTGGGAGCCACCTGGGGACACTACAAGGAGGAGTACCTTGAGCCCGGCACCAATCGCACGCTCGACAAGCAGCGCGAGAATGTCACCACATCCGAGGGCCAAAGCTACACGATGCTCCGGGCCGTATGGCAGGGCGACAAAGAGACCTTTGACGCATCCTGGACGTGGACCAAAGACAACCTGCTGCACGACGATGACTGGCTCTTTGCCTGGATCTTTGGCAAACGCAGCGACGGCTCTTACGGCGTCTTGGCAGAGCGCGGCGGCAATTCGACCGCAAGCGATGCAGACCAGGATATCGCGCTCGCGCTCATATTCGCCTACGCGCGCTGGCAGGACCCGGCCTACATAGGAGAGGCGCGCCGCATACTCGACGATATCTGGGAGAAAGAAGTGATCATGATACAGGGAAAGCCCTATCTCGCCGCCAATGATCTTGAGAAATTTTCCTCCTCTGAAACGGCGATCATCAACCCTTCTTATTTGGCTCCGTACGCGTACCGGATATTTGCGGTTGTTGACTCCAATCATGCCTGGGAAGGCTTGATCGACACGTCCTACGATGTTATCGGGCGATCGATCGAGCTGCCGCTTGGCGCACCGGAAAGCGCGGGGCTTGCACCGGACTGGGTGCGCATCAACAAGGCAACCGGCGAGCTTACGCCAACTGGCGGGGACTTGACCACCAACTTCGGCTACGACGCGCTGCGCATGCCTTGGCGCCTTGCGCTCGATTACCAATGGAACAAGGAAGAACGCGCCCGCGAGACGCTCTCCCGCATGAGCTTCCTCTCGCGGCAATGGAAAGAGCGCGGCACGCTCAGCACTACCTACAGTCACGACGGCACAGTCTTGGGCGACTACGAGACCCCCGCCTTCTACGGCGGAGTTATCGGCTACTTTATAGTCGCGGACAAGGCGGCAGCGAGAAACGTCTATGAGCAGAAACTCGGAAGCCTCTACAATCCGGATACCAACGACTGGAAGCAGCGCCTTTCCTATTACGACGATAACTGGGCCTGGTTCGGCATCGGACTCTATCACAACCTCCTCCCCAATCTTTCCGACAATTTGCCGGCAAGCGCTTTCCTGACGCCTTAAGCCGCCCTTCATGCGCGGCCGCGTATGGTAGCGCTTGTAACCACCCTATGAATAATCACGAACAACCAATTGATCTGCGCACCGCGTTTCTGAAAACCGGCTCTTCGCGCGCGCTCTTTGCGGCAAATGCGGCACTAGCCGTCCTGTACTTCTGCGTGCTCACCTTCTTCTTCAAGCACGGCAATCCCCTGCTCTGGGGCCTCCTGGTCGCGGGCGAAGTGTTCCATCTCTGGCAGGTGCTCACGTTCCTCTACACGGTCTGGGACACCGAGCACAAGGCGCGCTTCGATGCCGCACTGGTCCCCGCAGTCGACGTGTTTATCACAGTAGCCGGCGAGCCCGTTTCGGTCGTCGAAGAGACCGCGCGCGCGGCCAGGAATATGCGCTACGCGGGAGCCTTCTCTGTCCATATACTTAACGACGGCTATGTCGCCAAAAAGGACAACTGGCGCGAGATTGAATCCATGGCTGCGCGCGTGGGCGTGCACTGCATCACTCGTACGGTTCCTGGGGGTGCCAAGGCCGGCAACATTAACAATGCGCTCAAGCTCACCGTCGCTCCCCTGGTAGCCATATTCGACGCGGACCATGTCCCGCACGAGGATTTCCTGGAAAAGACGGTCGGGTATTTTGCTGACGAGAAAATGGGCTTCGTGCAGACGCCGCAGTTTTACAAGAATCACGGCGCCAATTACCTGGCCCAGGCATCGTGGGAGCAGCAGGAGCTTTTCTTCGGCCCCATCTGCAAGGGAAAAAATCGGCACAACGCCGCGACCATGTGCGGAACCAACATGGTTATCAGCCGCGAGGCGCTTGAGCGCGTCGGGGGCATGTCAACCGAGTCGATCGCCGAAGATTTCGTAACGGGGCTCTTCATGCACTCACTGGGATTAAAGTCGTATTACGTAGGAGAAGTCCTGGCAGAAGGCTTGGCGACCGAGGACTTCCTCTCCTACTCCAAGCAGCAATTCAGGTGGGCTCGCGGCTCGCTCGATGTTATCTTCCGCTACAATCCGCTTTTGCGGCGCGGGCTTACGTTCGCGCAGCGCATCCAGTATCTGGCGTCGGCGAGCTTCTACCTGTCGGGCACGGTGGTATTCATCGACCTTATGCTGCCGCTGGCGTTCCTCTATACGGGCGCGGTACCGCTTGAGATCAGCGGCATGTTCTTGGCAGCGGTATTCCTCCCCTACATGTTCCTGACGCTCTACTGCGTGCAGCGCAGCTCCAACTTTACGTTTACGTTCGCGTCGCTGGCGCTGTCGATGAGCGCGTTTACGATCCACCTCAGCGCCCTGTGGGCCGCCATGACGGGAAAGAAGTCGGCCTTCGTCATAACCTCCAAGGAAGCCGTGTCGGGCAACTTTATCAGGCTCGCTGCGCCGCACATAGCCTATGTCGCCATAGCGGCCTTCGGCATCTTAGTGGCGCTCAACCGCGAGGGATTTTCGGCATCGCTCGTCAACAACATAGCCTGGGTGGCGCTCAACGCCGCGGTGTTTTACCCCTACATAAAGGCAGCTCGCGGCGACGCGCACCCGGCAGCGGCAGCCGAGCCCGGTTCTGTGCCCCTATCGTCTCTTATAAAACCTAAGCACAAAGTTCATGCGCAGTAATACGGTTTTCTGGCAGCTAGGCGGGCTTATGGCGCTCGTCGCGGCACTGGCCTTTTTCTTTTTCTTCCAGCAGTCGATGCGGCTCGACGAGTCGCAGAGCCTCTGGCAGACGGGGCGCAGCGCCCCGGAGATACTGACTATCGTCGCGCAGGACGTGCACGTGCCGCTCTATCATGAGCTCCTCCATTTCTGGCGCGTCTTCGTGGGCGACAGCGTTGAGGCGAGCCGGCTCCTGTCGCTGATATTCTACATGGCGTCCATACCGGCGCTCTACTTCCTCGGCCGGATCGCCTATGGCCGCCAAGCCGGGCTTTTTGCCGCAACGCTCCTCGCCATATCCCCGTTTATGAATTGGTACGGCAGCGAGATACGCATGTACACGCTGTTTACCTTTTTGGTGGTACTCAACCAGTACTTCTTTATCCGCATACTCAAGTCAGCCGAAGAGACGAGAGAGAGGACCGAGCGCGCGTGGGCGCTCTACGCGCTCACCGCCCTCCTGGGCATATTCACACACTACTTCTTCTTCCTAACGCTCGCGGGCCAGGCGCTCTTTTTCGTCCTGCGCCGCGGGCTCTTTCCCCAAGGATCGTTCAAGAAATTCTTCGGAATCCTGCTCGTACTTGCGGTCATGTTCGCGCCATGGGTGTGGTGGGTCTTCCATCAGGGTCAGGCGAACCAGGCCTCGCCGGTGCTCCAGAGCCCCACCTCCATCAACTTCTTTAGCGCATTCTCGCAGTTTATCTTCGGATTCCAGACAGACCATCTCAACACCATCGTGCTGTCCCTATGGCCCATTACGGTGCTTTTGGGCTTCTTGGCGCTGCGCAGAACCCGCGCGCTTCAGCCGGAAACTTTATATTTCATGATCAGCGTATTTCTGTCGATGGCGCTGGCATTCATCGTAAGCGTGCTCATCGAGCCCGTGTTCGTCTCGCGCTACCTCATCTTTACCGTACCGTCGCTCTATCTCCTTTTGGGGGCACTCATATCGGCTTACCCGCCGCGCATGGCTTCCTTTGCCCGCTACGCAATAATCGGCCTCATGCTTGCAGGCCTCGCTATCGAAATGTTCAGCAATTCCACCCCGGTCAAGGAAAACTACCGCGAGGCGGCGCAGTTTCTGACTGAGAATGCGGCGGCGCAGGATATCGTGATACTCTCGGCACCCTTTACCGTCTATCCGGTCGAGTACTACTACCGCGGGCCGGCTCCCATTGCTACGCTCCCCAATTGGGACCGCTACGCGTTCGGACCGCTGCCCGCCTATTCCGCAGATGCAATGCCCCAGGAAGTTACGGATACGACAAAAAATTACCAATACGCATGGCTCCTGCTTTCCTACGACCAGGGCTACGAGGAAGACATGCGTATTTATTTCGATGAGCATTTCGAGCGCGTCGACATGCGCGAATTCTCTCCGGGACTCGCGCTCTGGGTCTACAAGATACGCTACGACACGCCGCTTGCCGGCGAGGACTTCGTCCCCGGCACCACTACCCCAGAGCAATAGGGGTAAGCAAAAACCTTTCAGAAAATAGTCTGGCCCGAGAGCGCTCCAAGCGCGATACGGGAGATCCGAGGACTTTTTCTGAAAGGTTTTTGTGGAGCTTGTTTACTTAACTAGAGAGAGCGCGTACTCGGGCCACCAGGTGCCGGCCGAGGGGCCGCCGTTGCATGCGCCGTCGGATTCGCCCGGAGTCTTTACCCAGAGATAGGCGTCTATGAGGCTCTGGCCGGTAGCTGCAGACGGACTCTGGCCCGTCTTGCGTCCCCACGGATTGCACCATTCGCTATTGCCGCCGTTGCCGTTGCGGGCGGTATCGATGACGAAGTGCTTGCCGCCGAGCGCTTGGGACACCTTCGTGCCGTAAGCGGACTCGTCCGATGTCGTATTGAAGTTGGACACATTGAGCGAGAAGCCGTCGGCCTTCTGTATGCCCGCCTTCTCTAGCTGCGCAGCCATATCCTTGGCGTCGATCCAGCCCGAGTGGCCGGCATCGATGTACACTTTTGTATTGCTGTTGCTCTTGAGTATGGAGACTGCCGCGGCGAGCATGTCGGCGCGCTCTCGCTGGCCCGCGCCAGAGAGGCACGCATTGCCCGCGAGCGCATCAGGCTCGAGTATGACGACTGCCGAGGCCGAGCCAATGCCGCGCGCAAACGCGCCGATCCATTTCGTATAGGCATCCTTGCTGGAAGATCCTCCCGCAGAATAACCGCCACAGTCGCGGCCTGGAATATTGTAGGCGACTAGGACCGGCGCAGCGCCTTCCTTTTTTGCCGCATTTACCACCTGGGCCGCATCGCTCTGCACATCCTGATTCCAGCCGCCAAACCAGGAAGCAGTCGGCTGCGCGGCCAGATAGCTCATTTTCCTGGCATCATCCGGGCGATTCTGGCTCCACGAGGCTGCCTGTGCTTTTGCAGAAGAATTTGCATTGACGTAGAAGGTCAGGTCTTTGAGCGGATTTTTGCTTACGACCGGCACGGTAACCTGTTGGGCCGGCTGCGAAGGCATCGGCTGAGACTGCCCTGCGCTCGAGGTTGCCGCTTGCACCGCGCTGGACGTCGCCACAACAGCTGCCACAGGCGGCACCGGCACGGATGCTTGCCCGTTCTCTACAAAGATATCGACGCTCTTCTGCCCGATGATCGTATCGTTTTGCCGCGCAATGAAGTTTATTTTGTAGGGACCCGCTCCCTTCCAGTTCCAGCCGGACACGTCCACACCAGACTCCTTGTGGGGCGCATCAGTGTAGCTGTTGTCCATCCAATTCCATGAGCCGCCGTCCACCTGCCAGAACATCTCATAGGTACCGGGGTCGACGCCGTCTAGAGCGGCCTTAAACGGCTGGGAGCCGCTGAGGCGCGCGTCGTTCTTGGGCCACCAGGCACTGACGCCGGAGCTTGCCACCGCGGCCTGCGAAACGCTGAGCGATACATTAATTGGCAGCAGGGTGATATTAGTCAGTATGACACCGAGGAATACCGCCTTGAAGAATCCATAGCGGCGCGCACGCAAGCGGGATGCCGCAGCGGTTGCCGTGCTGATAATTTTATTATTAAGAGCTTTAAGAGAACGTATTTCTTTTTCTACTTTCACGCTTCTAACTATGGGGTCGTCTTGACATTGACAGCAAGCGGTGCACTTTGGTGCAATGAAGATCTGCTGAATCTTATTGAAAAATAAGGCCCGTTTGCTTCATACAGGTACATGGCCCTTTCATACAGCGCACATTTTGCGGCTGGAGGAAGGAGTTTTAGGAGACGCTACCGACCAGCGAGCGGGCGAAGTCGAGAATGAGATTGAGTATGGAGATAAAAAACGTGATGATAAGCGTCAGGAACTGGAGGAGAAAATTCAATAAAAGGTTGAATATGTTTATGATGGCGTCCATGGGATTATTATAGCATTTTACATGTACGACCTAGCGGAGCATGGGGACTAAAACACCCGCCCATCACTACACTTACTGCACTAAATACGATCTTATTCCTATGACGGCATAGGAAAAAATTATTATGAAAATATTTAACATCGGAAGCATTGCGAACATTTTTACAAGTATATGATTTCTCGGAGATTTTATGGCGGCCACACTGGCAAAACCTCCGATGCTTGAAATTATCAAGACTAGCGGCAAGACATAGATACAGAGCTTGTATAAGCTGTCGACAAAGCCCACCGCCCCCGAACTAGGCGAAACGGCGGCAAAATACATAACAGTCCAAGCGAGCACTACAGATGGGAACAATAAGACCAGCCATAGCACCGAAAAAAATATAGACCACTTTCTGCTCATTGGCCCCGATATCATTGGCTAATACTATCACCTCTTGTTTTTGCTTTCGGTCAAATCGGCTCGTCAGCGATTCGCTTGCAGTCCTGCCTCGCGGTTTTGCTGAACGGGACTCGTCGCAGACACAATAAGACGGGACTCGGTCACAGATAATTTTGCAGAGCAAAATTATCTGTGACCCCGCCTCAGAAACGCTTCCCCGGAGCGTTTCTTCCGGCCTTCGAGTCCCCGTTGCCCGGCAACCAAAAAGCATCCCCGAAGGGATGCTTTTTACTCGCTGCGCGAGAGACGGGACTCGAACCCGCAACCTCCGCCGTGACAGGGCGGCGCTCTAACCAGTTGAGCTACTCCCGCAAACAGGCCGATTGTAGCCTAAAATAGGCCATTTACCAATATCGAACCTTGTGTCGGTGGAAGGACTTGCACCTTCGACCTTGGCTTTATGAGTGCCATGCTCTAACTACCTGAGCTACACCGACATACTTGCCCCTTAAAGGCAAATTCAACGTATCATTTTTCGGGCCCCGAGGCTAGTGATGCCCGTGGTGGGACTTCAGTTTCAGGTACACGTGGGCGAAGGCAAACGCCGTAATCGGTATAGTTACCAGAAGCCCCACCACCAGGGCTAAAAGGCCCAAAAGATTAAGGCCGATAAGGGCCAGGATAAAGAGCACCAGCTGCCCTTTGACGCCATGGGTCAGCTTGCTGCTCTTGTCGATGCTCTCTATGATGCCTGCGCCGTCTATGACCGCGAGGCGGGACATGGAGTAACGCAACGACAGATAAAACGCTCCGACAAGCGCTACGACGCCGATAAGAGCCGCGGCCACGACCGCTACCACGCTTCCCTGCCACGGGCCCTCGGAGAAGTTTACCGATCCAGTAGCAACGAGGATGCCGAGCGCTAGGAGTCCGCCAACCAAGAGAGGCAGGAAAGAAATAAGGCCTGCGAGGAGGCCGGAGCAGAAGTACTTCCATACCAAGCCGAGCTTGGGCACCAGGTCGCGGTAATGCGCATGATCGCCCCGGGCAAGCCGCAGGAAGATAACCGTCATGCCGGCTCCTAATACAATGCTAACAACAGAGAAGACTACGGACGCGAGAAAAAATGCCGGTCCCGAATCTTCAAGCGCACTTTGTATCGCCGAAGAAAAGAACTGGAACAGTATCATGGTGACCACTACCCCAAAGACCAGCCCCGAGTGGGCTTTGACCTTGTGCCAGCCAAATACGACCGACTCCTTTATCGAAAAAATATTTGTCATGACTTGCAGTATACCATTTTTCTTATATAATATGTATATAGTGCTTATATAGCGGGGTGGAGCAGTAGTAGCTCGTCAGGCTCATAACCTGAAGGTCGCAGGTGCAATTCCTGCCCCCGCAACACGAATGAAAGAGTCCCGCACAAGCGGGATTTTTTCGTGTTGCGGGAGAAAGATGCTCAAGCATCTTTCGTGCAGGAATTGCAGGCCGCAGCGTTGCTGTGCATTTGCACAGCCGCGAGGCGGGGTCGCAAGCGAGCTTGGCGACGGCCAAGGTCGACTTGTGACCGATTCCTGACTGGCCTTGGCAACACGTTAAATCGCGCCGAATTCCTCAAATACGCGGCGATACTGGTCTATAGCCGTGCGCGTGTCCCGCTCGGTAAGCTCATACGTCTCGCCGCCGTGCGCCACCTGGTTGCGGACCTTGTGCGCCTTCCACGCCAAATCGAGCGTACTCATTTGGAAGGGATTCGCCATCTTAAGCTGATCGCCTATCGAGCTACCCTCGTATCCTGCCTCGGCCAGGACTACCGCCAGCATAATGTCCGCCTCGAGTATCGCGCGGCGCCAGTCGCTCTGGCTCCCCGAGCTTGCCAGCTCCATGACGCGCCTCCAACGCTCGCTCTGCGGCGGAGCCGCAACGGTTTCTTCCACATGCACCTGATGCTCTTCCTTGCCATGGAAGCCCTCGTGCTCGACCATAAGGAGCTTTATCTGCGTGTATACGATCAAGAGGACAAACAGCAGCGTAATAACCATGCCCCAGATGGCCACCTGCGTAGTGAGAAAATGCAGCCACGAAGGCAGCGTGCCCCACAAATCCCCGACGCTAAAGCTTCCGAAGAAGTCGTAGACGCGCAGCAGCAGGTACTCAAGATTTAAGAAATGAAATCCCTCTTCTTCCATTCCCCTTATTGTATCTCCTTTCCGAGAGCGAATAGGGTCGCCTCATCCCCATGCGCCGCGATGAGCTGCAAGCCGACCGGCAGCTGCTTGCCGCCGCGCTCTACGGTACCCATAGGCACTGAAAGCGCCGGATTGCCGGTAAGGTTCGCGGTTACGGTAAATATGTCTGCCAGGTACATTGAAAGCGGGTCGGACTTCTCCCCTACCGCAAAGGCGGGAGTCGGCATAGTCGGCGTCGCAACCGCGTCTACATTTTTGAACGCATCGACAAATTCCTGCCGCAATGCCTCGCGCGCGGCACCTGCGCGCCCATAGTAGGCATCGTAGTAGCCCGAGGACAGCACATAGGTGCCGAGCATGATGCGGCGGCGAGTTTCAGGACCGAAGCCCTCAGCCCGGCTCTTTGCATAGTCGTTCAAAAGGCTGTCTCCTTTTGCCGAAAGCCCGTAGCGCACCCCGTCAAAGCGCGCGAGGTTTGCCGACACCTCGGCAAAGTTGATGATGTAGTAGGTCGCCAGGGCAAAAGAGAGCGACGGCAGCTCAATATCTACCACCTCATAGCCCTTCGCCCTGAGCGCCTCGAGCTTAGTCTCGAAGGCGGCGCGCACATCCTCATCGAGCCCTTCCTCCATAAGCTTGCGCGGTACGCCTACCTTTTTGGTCGGCTTGTGCGGCGC
The DNA here is from genome assembly GCA_028286685.1 of Candidatus Adlerbacteria bacterium. Lineage (GTDB taxonomy): Bacteria > Patescibacteriota > Minisyncoccia > Phycocordibacterales > SBAW01 > GWA1-54-10. Next base: position 141,033 of record JAQBRA010000002.1, read on the forward strand.
ATATAAGCCCGGGTCTATCGAAGTGCTGTCGAGCTCGTCGCGGCCCGAGATTGTATCAAAAATAATCTGTGTATCTTCTGCAGTTTTCGCCAACGGACCTACCTGGTCAAACGACGAGACCGCTGCAATGACGCCCGAGCGCGATACCCGGCCGTACGTTCCTTTTAATCCTGCAACGCCGCAGAAACTCGCAGGGTTGCGCACCGAGCCGCCGGTGTCGGTGCCCAAAGCGCCCAGGCACAAACCGGCAGAAACTGCCGCAGCCGAGCCGCCCGAGGTGCCGCCGGCCACGCGTGCAACATCATGCGGATTTTTAGTGGGGCCGAATGCCGAATTTTCAGTCGAGCCTCCAAGCGCAAACTCGTCCATGTTGGTGCGGCCCACAAACACGGCGCCCGCCTCTTTTAGTTTCTTTATGACCGTCGCATCGTAGGTAGCAATGTAGTGCTCAAGCATCTTAGAGGATGCAGAGGAAACGCGGCCCTCTATCAAAATATTGTCTTTTATCGCAAGCGGAATGCCGAGCAGTGGGTGGCTTTCCCCCGCCGCACGGCGCGCATCGGCAGCTTCGGCTTGAGCCACCACATCATCAAACACCTCCAGGTACGCATTCAACTCTTGGTTGCGTGCGTCGATATTTGCCAAGCAGGCGCGCGCCAAGTCGACTGCCGTTAGTTCTCCGGCAGCCATTTTCTTGCCCGCTTCGGCGATAGTAAGTTTTGTCAGGTCGTCCATATGCTATTCGTCTTTCTGGATTATCTTGCGTACGACGTTATAGCCGTTCTCCGACTTGGGAAATGCCTCAATCAAAGCCGGTCCCTTCTCCAGCATGACTCCGCCCTCGCGGGGAATATCCTCGCGCATAATGTTATGCCACAGCCCAGCGTCCTGCTTAATCTCGGGCATGGGCACGGCCGACACCTGCCCGACATAGTCGAGAATATTGGAAATGTCCTTCTGCAGGCTCTCCTCCTCTTGGGGGCTAAGCTTAAGCCGCGCAAGCAGGGCCAGCTTCTGTATGTCCTCGAGCGATATCATGGGCCAATAGTAGCCTACTTCAGCAATTTCAAAAACTCCCCCTCGGAAAGTACCTTTACGCCCAACTCCCGGGCCCTATCGAGCTTGGAGCCCGCCTCATCGCCTGCCACTACGTACGATGTCTTTTTGGAGACGCTGCCGGAAACATCGCCGCCCAGTTTACGTATGCGTTCTTTGGCCTCGTCGCGCGACATGGATTCCATGCTGCCAGTTAGCACGAACGTCTTTCCTGCAAGCGGCAGGTGCGCTGCCGCCGCTTTAGGAACTTTCTCGGACTGTATCTTTATATGCCCCTTAAGCGCCTCTACGAGCCGCTTGTTTTCCTTATCGCGGAACCACTCGTAAATCGCGCGCGCGACAATGGGCCCGATGCCGTTTATCTCTGCCAGATTTTCCTCGCTCGCCTGTGCCACATCATCAATAGTCTTAAAATTCTGTGCGAGCAGTATTGCGGTCTCCTCCCCTACTTGGGAAATGGACAAGGAAGTAATGAGGCGCGAGAGGGCAACACCCTTCGATACTTTTTTAATTGACTCGATAAGTTTTTTTGCAGAAATTTCTGCAAAGCCCTCAAGCGTCAAAAGGTCGCCCTCGGTAAGCGTAAAGAAACCATCCGCATGCTCGACTAGGCCTTTCTCTAAAAGCGCGTCGACGGTGCTCGGGCCCAAGCCCTCGATATTGAGCGCTCCGCGCGATGCGAAGTAGCGCAGCTTGCGGCGCAGCACGGCAAAAGAGTTCTTGTCCGCGCAGCGCCATGCAGCCTGGCCCGGCACGCGCTCGATGCGGCCGTCTTCTCCGCACTCGGCAACAGTCTCGGGCCAGCGGTACGGTTTTGTCTTGGCCGGCCTGAGCTCGGTAAGCACTTGCACTATATCGGGTATGACGTCACCCGCCTTTTGCAGTATCACTGTGTCGCCCACGCGCACGTCCAGGCGGCGTATCTCGTCCTCGTTGTGGAGCGTCGCACGCGAGACGGTCGTGCCCGCAACCAAGACCGGCCGCAGATGCGCCACAGGCGTCAGCACTCCGGTGCGGCCCACCTGAAGGACAATATCCTCGACCACTGTGGTTACCTGCTCTGCCGGGAATTTGAAAGCAATGGCAAAGCGCGGCGCCTTGCCCGTGTAACCAAGCGCGTCCTGCTGCTCCTTCTTATTTACCTTAACCACGATGCCGTCGAGCCAGTAACCCTGCGATTTGTTCTTGCCCTTCCACTCATTCCAATAGGCAATAACTTCTTCTATGTCGCGGGCCAGGGCAAAATGCTTGTTCACTTTAAAGCCCAGCTCGCGCAAGTATTCGAGCTCTTTGTGCTGGGTACTGGGCAAGCCTTCGCTCGTCTGCGCGACATCGTATATAAAGGAGTCCAATCGGCGTGCAGCGGTAATCTTAGGGTCCAGTTGGCGCATGGTACCTGCGGCCGCATTGCGCGGATTGGCGAACGGAGGCTTGCCCAATTCCTCTTGCCTCTTGTTTATTTCGATAAGCTGCGCCTCGCTCATCCACACCTCGCCCTCAACAATAACGTCTACCGGACGGGCAAGAGTGAGCGGAATAGATTCAATGGTGCGCACGTTGTGCGTGACATCCTCGCCCACCACTCCGTCGCCGCGGGTCGCCGCAACCACGAGCTCGCCCTTTTTGTATTCCAAGACGACCTTGAGCCCGTCAATCTTGAGCTCGCAGGTGTACTTAAGTTCTGAAAAATTTTTATCGGAAGTTTTTCCGATCTCCCTCTTAACGCGCTTATCAAAATCCCGCATGTCCTCCGGCGTAAAGGCGTCGTTAAAAGACCACTGCGCCACTTTGTGCGGCACTTTCTTAAACTTAGGGAGCGCCTCCCCTCCGACGCGCTGCGTAGGAGAATCCGCAGCGGCAAGGTCCGGATGTTGTGCCTCTATCCGCGCCAATTCCGCCTCCAGCTCATCATACGCGCTGTCGGAAATCTCCGGCGCGTCAAGCGTGTAGTACAAGCGGCGATGGTGCTCAAGCAGTGACTTGAGCTTGTCATAGCGTTCTTTTGCCTTGCGGGGTATCACTTCCTTAGCATACCCGAGCCGCTGGCGGCTAGCCACTAGTAGTTAACCTTGAGCGTGCGCTCCAACCGGGCCACGCCGAGTGCTTGGCAGTTGTTATAGCCGCGCGAAAGTATCGTGGTGTAGAGCACTCCGCTTAGGGTTACTTTGCTTACCTGTACTACTGCGCAATAAGTTTGCGCGGGAGTACCGCCCGAAGGTATCGAAACCGAGAATGTGGTCGTAGCTTCAGAAGCCGTGCTCGAAGTGCACCAGGCCGAGGGGCTTGCCGGGCACTCTGTATAGCGGGTAACATCTGCAGCCGGAGGCGGGGTCACTTTTATATCAGCGCCATTGCAGTTTAAGACGGAAGATCCCCAGGTAGATGCGGTCGATGTGCCAAATGCACTGCCCGAGCCGCCGTACTTGGAATCCCAATACAAGGCGCACTCAACCCCCGTATCTGCCGCATAGATAGCGTACTGCGACTGGCTTGCTGCCGCGGAAAGCTCCAGCTCGCGCACCGTAAGGTCGTAAATGGCAAGCCCCACGGCGAGCGCAAGGCTCCCGACCAACATCGCAAAGAAGATGGTGAAGCCTTTTTTGTTTTTTATCATCCGTGTGGTCATAAGGTATTATTGCCAGTCGAAGATATTTTCGCGGACGGTTATGACGCGCGTCACGCCCGACTGGGCGCGCCAGGACACCGCAACCGTGAGCACCGCCTCCCCTGCAGACGCCGAAGCGATGATGATCGTGCGCACGAAGCGCTGCGGAGTAACCGGATCGGAGCTGCTATAGGTAAAGTATTTCTGGCCGCCGCCGCCATCGTGCTTGGCCAGGGTCGGACAGCCGCCCGAGGAAACTGCCGGGCATGCAACTATGACGTTGGTCGAGGGATCTATGTAGCAGCCAGTGGAACCTGTACAGGCGGTCAAATCCTTAGTCTGCGCAGTCCCGTCGCCGGAGAGCCAATTGGAGCTGCCGCCAGCAAGCTTGTTGGTGTCGCGCACAAACCGCACGTACTCGACTCCGTCTTGGGCCAGGTAAAACGCCACCATCTGGTCGCGTGCCACCAGAACGGAGCTGAGTCCTTTTGCCGCAATGGTAAGCGGGCCCGCAATGGCGCTCGTTAAGAGCAGCACTGCCACCAGGGTCTCGATGAGCGTAAAGCCGCGGACTATGTCTTTCATTTTATTGATCATACAGTCGCTGGGTTACGGACGTCTGGAGATCGAAGACGGAATTCTGCGAAACGCTCACCGGCACGGTGCCCGACAGCAGTATCACTACGTGCGGCTGCAGCCCGACAGATTCCGCGCCCGAGACATAGAACTGCAAATTGGTAATGGTAACCTCGGTTGCGGTAACGGCCGCATAGGCCGCGCCGTTTTTCGATACCAGGACGGCGGTGCCTGCGGGGTCGCACGTAGATCCGGCCCCGCGGCAATACTTAATGGTCTGATTGTCGGACGACAGGAAGGCTACCGAGGTAGCGGGGATGCTGCTGCAGTCGCGCGGCACGGTAACCGTGCCCGAAGATACATCGCAGTGGTAGTTGACGCCCGTGCGCATCGAGCGCGACATCGCATCGAGCGAGAAGTTAAGGTTGTTTATGACCGACTTTAAGGTCTGCGCCTTGCGGTCGCTCTCAGACATTGCCAACAGCGCGCCGAGCGCAATGACCATAACGGTCGAGAATATCGCCACCGAGACCATCATCTCAATGAGGGTAAATCCGGCTTTGCGGTTCTTTTTGGGGAAAGTAGTCATATTAGCAAGAGGCAGGGTCTGCGTTGACCTTGCATACGGCGATCTGGCCCGCGCTGCTTACCTTTACCGTGCGCACATCGGTGCCGGCCGCGGCCTTTAGCTGTACGTAGGCATACGAGTAGACCGGCACGGCATTGACCGCGCATGCGCCCGGATTGCGGCTGGTAGCAAAGCACCCGTCCGGATTGGGGCGCCGGAAGAATATCGTAAGCGAGGTGATGGTCGTGCCGCCTGACTGGCACTCGTCATTGCCGCTGGCGATATTATGGGCGCAGAAGTCGCTGATGTAGTAGTCGGTGCCGCGGCCGTTGCCCAGCGTAAAGCGCGGGAGCTCCTCGCCGGCGTCGTACTGCCCGTTGCCTGCACTTGCGGGTATAGTGTCCGCAAATAAAAGGTAGTGGCTGGAGTCCACCAGCCCACTGTTGCCAAACTGGACGCCGAAGCCCTGGGAGAACTTGCCGGTACCAACACCGCTCTCGCGGACCGAGACGCCGTAGAGCTGCGCTTGGCGCACCGAGAGCGCGGAGGAGTAGGCAAGGCTGCGCAGGAGCGTGGAGCTGTTGAAGCCCTGCTGGCGGAAGAGTACGAAGCCGGTAATGAGCACGATAATGAGCGACACTACCAAAAGCTCGATCAGCGTAAAGCCCCTCGCCGGGCGCGAATGCCTAAAGTAGGAGCGTAAGCGATTGAAAGAAGTCTGCATGGAAAAAGTAAGCGGTGGCGGCGCCGAGTATCAGGAACGGCGCAAAGGGCACCTCGCTACTCATTGTATATCTATTTTTAAACACTAAGAGCAGGGCTATTCCTATAAGCGCTCCGGACCAAAACGCTATGAGGAGCGCCGTAAAGCCGGCCGTCAGCCCCAAAAGCCAGCCTAAAGAAAGCTCTAATATGCCGTCGCCCCACCCCATCCATCGGCCGCGGGATACAAGGGATATAAGAAGGAGCGGCCCGGCCAGTATCGGACCGACAAGCAGGCCCCAGTAGCCCATACTCTCCCCTACTATTGCTGACTGGCTGAAAAAGCCGAGAAGCGCCCCGCCCAAGGCGAGCGCCATAAGCACAAGCGTCGCCGACCAGGGAATAATTTGGTGGCGCAGGTCGTAGACTACGATAAACAAAAGCACGAGCCATACCCCAAACCAGTACAAAAACCACAAAGGCTCCGGATTTTGGAGATACGCAAAGACTGCGAGCACTGCAGCCATAGCCTCTACCGCCGGGTACTGCCAGGAGATGCGGGCGCGGCAGTAGCGGCACTTGCCGCGCAGAAAGAGATAGGACAGGAGCGGAACAAGATCGAGGCTTGAAAGTTCGTGGCCACAGCGCATGCAGGCACTCCTGCCTTTAAGGACCGAGCGCCCGGTATTGAAGCGGAATAGGAGCGCGTTAAGAAAGCTCCCCAGTATGAGCCCCAAGCCCGCCACGAAAATATATACTAGCAGCGGCATTACGGAGCGACGTCGTAGCAGGCATCAGTGGTCGCAGCGGTTGTGCCAGTGCAGGCAGTTGCATTGCCGTTAAAGGTAGCGGCACCCGGAACACTGAGCGTACAAGCAGTGTAGCCGGTATATACGTAGGTGCTCCCGGTGTCAGCATCAACATCTTGAGTAAGGCCGCCGGCACCCGTAGTATCTTCCATAGCTGCACCCAAGTGATAGGTTACCGGGGGATATGTTGTAGCATTACAGTTTGTGCTGCTTCCAGCTGTATAAGCAATGTATTTGTAACAACCAGTCCCGGAAGAGCTGGCACAGGCAGCGCTCGAGTTTGGATCGCTGGGGACAACCGGAAGATAAGCGCCAGCCAAACCTGTATCAGGTGCAGATTTACCACTTATGGTGCTAGCCGCGTAAATATTTTTAGGGTACACACTGTTGTCGTTGTAATAGAGAGACAAGGCAAGCTGAATCGATTTTATATCAGCCTGCCGTTTAGCATCTCGTGATTTAGATTTAGCACCCGACAAAGAGACCATGACAATGCTCGCTAAAATTCCAATGATTGCGATAACGACCAGGAGCTCGATGAGGGTAAAGCCGCGTCTTGAGGTAAATTCTTTATACATAACCCTAACTATAACGTTATAAATATAACCTACTGTGGATTAGTAGGGGCTTCAACTTCTGGCTCCACTTCTGGAGCTTCCTGTTCCAGTGTTTTTGGATTAGAGAATTCAGCAGAGTTGAGAGTTGCACCAGTTTTAAAAGCACGATCAATCTTCCCGTCTCCCTCATTATCAACTTGAACAAAAACCGAATCGCTTCTTCCTTCCGAAAGACCCTGTGCGTCAATTGAATAAATATGCGCTTCCCCTATCTTAGTAGGTATATTTCTTGCATCGAATTGCATAAGTTTACCTCCTACTCTTATGGCAATATCGAGCCCATAGGTACCCTTATCAGTACCAACCACCTTATAGAAATAATTATCTTCAGCCGCCAGTACTTTTACCAACTTTTGTTCTTTATTAACAATCGCCAAAGGAAAGGTATTTTTGATCTCTCCGTGAATTACCCCCGCCACTTCTCCCTTCTGACTATAAATACTTAGTTCGGCCGGGCTGTGTAATTGTGCACACGTCGTTGTCGAAACTTCTGTTGCATGCATTTTATCAATCAAGGGAATTATGTCGCTTGTGGTTGCAGATGGATAGTAGGTATCTATATCATCAAGGACATCTGCAATAAGACCGATATAGGGACAATTATCTCCGTTATAGCTTTCTGTTGTCAAAATAATCTTCTTTTCCAAGGGACTATAAGTAGTACCAAAAACTGTAGATGTCGAATTTATGTAACTAAACAAGTTAAACCTATCCGACAATAAACCCATTCCATCTTTGATATTTGCATAGAAAGACTGCTCAGTGTTTGAATATTGTTTATATGTAGGGTTACTTGAATTTCCCCCATAAGGCTTATAGTGTTTTGCTGCAGAATGGTGAGTGCCAGCATTGGTGTAACAGTTTATATAGTCATCTGTATTTATACTTGCGCAAGGCGGAATGGTAACAAAACTCCCATATCCCCTATTGTCATAAGTAGAGTGGGGGTTACTAGGTTCATAGAACCAGGCATTAAATGTAATCTGCATGGCGCCGTGTCCATAGTCAGGACTTACATTCTCATTATTAAACCCAAATGTAGCGCCTCCATTCTCATGTGCAGCAATGCCCCAAACTACCTTCTTCTCATAGTCACCGTCTTTTAAATCTGAAATGTTGTTTGAGCCATTATCGCTATCGTATAGAGAATTATTAGAATTTGCGTTATTGTAATAGTGATCTATCGCTTTCAAAATAAGAGCTGGCCTTGATGAAGTTGCTATATAGTTTGTAGAACTTGCCTCGAGAGCAGCCTGATTTATTGAATCATACGGCAAGTAACTTACTGTCCCTGAGGCATTTGCCCCTACCATCCAACCTTCAATACCATCAGTCGGATCTGATACTTCATACCAGCGATATCCGTCAGCCACTACATAACCATCTGTCTGGTTTGTCGTACTAGATACATACACTATCCAATCCTCAGGTAGTATTTTTAAGATATCAGCGGACGTGTCAGGATCTTCTCTCAAAGCCAAAGTTCCACTTGGAGTGTTCGATATTTTTGAATAAAAAGGATTTGATAAGTCAGCATCAAAAATATTATCAACTCTGTATATCGGAGCGCTTCCTGAACTACCGAAAACCAGTCCGGTTAGACCGTTTTCGACGTAGTGGGAATCAGTTTCACAATTAGGATGAGCGTATATTTGTTCAGGAGAACCGGAGTGATCAACGTCTAAAGTAAAGCTACACAACCCCCCGTCTGAGATGTCATACGAGAGAGTTAACGTATGCCACGTAGAAGTAGAAATATTTTCAAATATAGGCTGGAAGTTAGGGTTGAGTATGTTATAGCCAGTTACACCCCGACCTGTAAAAAAAAGTCCCATATTACCGGAATACACACCCGGATTATTCATTGCAACAACAAAATCACCGTCAAACGGAGGATTAGAAGAGACATAGAAATCTATATTCCACACACCCTTTGTTGTAGTTGCTCCATCGTTTGAAATAGTTGCATAACTACTAGAATTAAACTCCATACATTTTCCCGATACGCAACCTGATGAAATAACCGAAGGATTCGGTCCTGTTGGATCAGAAATATACGCAACCCAGTTACCTTGTCCTTTTATATTTCCATTTGTATATAGGTCGAAGTCATCATTGAAAGGCGCTTCTGCCTTTGCTAGGTACGGCACGGCCAGAAATAAGACTGAGACACAGGCGGCAAGTATCGCCAATGCCATACTTAATTTAGAGTTTTGGGAACAGGATAAGGAGTTTGGCAATAGAGACATTGCCCCAACTTTAGCATGCAGTTGTTTTAACAAGCGTCACTATCCACACCTCCTCTAAATCTAACTACTTTATCCCCCGCATGACCCAGTAGGGCTCTGCCAGGCTTTCGGAACCGTACACACCCACATCCCAGGCCGTATCGTCTATGACTAATTCGTAGCGGTATGACGGATTAAACATAACAGGAGAGCCGTTAAAGTTCTGCCCATTCGCCGGAGGATTACTGAAGTTGGCAGTCCAATACTTGTTGCCGGTCCTCTGAGAAGCTTCTTCGGCAATAATGTCAGTGCGGCCTAAGAGTGCGGGACGCTTTATAGCTAAGTCTGGGCGACTCTCCTGAGTTGCTGCTTCAACCCAATCAGGGCAAGCATCCCCTGCTTCGGTATAGCACCTAATCATGATAAACCAGATGTGCTGAGGAGTGACCAGATTTGTTTCGTCCCTTGCGATAGTTATAGACTGTAGCGCTCCCCCGCCGAGCGTTGAGCCCTCTCCCAGATCGATTATTGCCTGGTTAGTTTCTTGGCCCAGCTTGTTGATATCATGCCCGTTAACGAAGCTGAGTTTATCGTCGTCATTGCAGTAAAGCCAGGAGCTCCCGCACAAGAAGGACTCGTCATTCTGCTCCTTCATAGTGTAGATAACAGGCTCTGGGGTAGTTATTTCCTCCTGATAAACGCCAACTGCAAAAGTGCTCGAGGCCGTATTGCCTGCCGCGTCGCTTGCGGTACAGGTAACGGTAGTGGTACCCAAGACGAAGGCTGAACCGGATGCAGGCTCGCAAGCTACAACAACTTCACTATCGCGATTGTCGGTAGCCGTAGGGAGCTCGTAGGAAATCTCTATGCTCTCTTGGGTAGTGGTGGCTACAACATCGGCATGCGGGGCGATAACCGGGGCCGTGGTGTCTGGAATCGCCGTGGCAGTAACGACTACCTTAAACGAGCTGGTAGCCGTATTGTTTGCAGCGTCCTTGGCGGTGCAGGCAACCGTGGTAGTACCCAGGGTAAAAGTCGAGCCGGATGCGGGCAGACAGGCTACCGTAACAGTCGCGTCCACATTGTCCGTAGCAGTAGGGAGCGCGTAAGAAACCGGGGTGCTCGTTCCTGTAGTAGCGGCTGCAACGTTAGCATGCACTGCAATGACCGGGGCTACGGTGTCCGAAACTGGAGCCGTAGGCTTGATTACTGTAACCGAGGAACCGTCGGTCGGCGGGCAGAAGCCGATAAACGGCAGGCGCACCGAGGAGCATAAGGAAATGTTGCCGGCCGTGTCCACCAAGGTCAGGAGGTAGGCAACCTTGCCGGTCGGGTCTTTGGATCCGACGGTGTAGGAAGCGTCCCAGCTGTTGCCGGAGGAGTTGCGCGCCTTAACAAAAATAGCATGGGTATTTACCAGGACTATCGGAGTAACTTTCTCGTTTGCGGTAAAAGTAATCGTAACCTTGTCCCCTGCCTTAGCCTGGGCAGGATTAGCGTTATTGGAGCCTATGTGGACCGAGACGACAGACGGAGCAGTCTTATCTTTAGGAGTGGACGCTTCAGCTAATACGGGGCTAAAAAGACCAAGAACCAGCACAAGGGCGGTTAGGGTTTTCATATGCCAAGAGAATAGCATGATCCAATAAAAGCGCAAGAGTCGTCAAGAGGCTCCCAAAACAAAACCCGGAATATCCGGGGTTTTGTCCGCTATGCATAGAGAATTAATTACAGCCTGCGCCGGTAAACGGAGTTGAGGTTGCACTGCTGACGCAGACCTCGCCAGCGCCCAAGGTGCCCGCACCAGACTCCAAGTAAGTCCTGATCAGCCAATTGTTGAAATTAGCCGCACCGGTGCCCGCCGTGTTGGATACGGTGTAGTTGCAGACAGAGACAGGGCTTGCGATACAAGTGCCCGTGCCGGAAGGATCGTTAAATGCGGAGAAGTCCGGAGAGGTGCAGGTAGAAGCAACGCTGTACCCTGCAGTCGTGCAAGTAGAGAAAGCTGTAGAAGTGTCAACGCTATTGCTCAGGTTGATAACCCGAACCATCTGGCCGAGCTCGGCTACGCGCTTGGCGTCGCGGCCCTTGCCGCGTGCGCCGTTAAGGGAAACAAGCACTATAGAGGCCAAAATACCGATAATTGCTATAACGACCAAAAGCTCGATGAGGGTAAAGCCTCGGGGTTGCTTGTTTTGCATAGCACCAGTATATCCCGCCCCTCCCCCGCTTAGGCAGCGTGTGGGGATAAGGTGCTAACTAGATGCAGCCTGCGCCCGTAAAAGGAGTTGTGGTCGCATCGCTTATGCAGACCTTTCCTGAAGGAATGGATCCTGCCCCAGACTCAAGATACGTCTTTATCTGCCAGTTATTAAAGAGAGCGCCGGCCGTCCCGTCTCGCTTTGACACCGCATAATCGCACGGCGCCGAAAGCGTACCCGTGGTGCAAGCAACAGCGCTGGAAGGGTCAATAAAACTTCCAAAACTGGGAGAAGAACAGGTACTTGCTCGTGCATAAGCGCCTGTGCAGGTAGAAAAAGCCGCACTGGTATCAACGCTGCTGCTCAGGTTGATTACTCGTACCATTTGGCCTAACTCTGAAATACGCTTTGCATCACGGCCCTTGCCGCGTGCGCCGTTAAGAGAAACGAGAACGATAGAGGCCAAGATGCCAATGATGGCGATGACAACCAGGAGCTCGATGAGGGTAAAGCCTCGGGGTTGCTTGTTTTGCATAGCACCAGTATATCCCGCCCCTCCCCCGCCTGGCCATCCAGTGGGGACAAACTGAAGATGCTAAGGAAAACAAAAAACCCGGCTTGGGCCGGGTTTTTTGTTACTAACAGAAAGTTAGATTAGAGGCACTGGTACGGAGTGGAGGTTGCGCTGCCGATGCAGACACCGCCAGCGACAAGAGAACCTGCTCCGGTCTCGAGGTAGGTGCGTACGCGCCAGTTCTGGGTGGTCATACCTGTTGCAACACCTGCCGCAGTAGACATAACATATTGGCAAGCAGCGGAAAGCGTTCCTGACAACGCACACGAAGCAGTTGCAGTGGTCGGGTCAGAGAACTGGGTCAAGCTCAAGCCTGTTGCAGTACAGGTGCTTACGCTGCCGACCAACGGAGAGACACCCGAACAAGTAATGGGCGCTGCAGGGTCGGTGTCAGCAACTGCTACCGCGCGGGCGATCTGCTGGAGCTCGGCTACACGCTTCGCATCACGGCCCTTGCCGCGTGCGCCGTTAAGAGAAACGAGAACGATAGAGGCCAAGATGCCAATGATGGCGATGACAACCAGGAGCTCGATGAGGGTAAAGCCTCGGGAGAACTTTTTATGCATATGCTTAAACTAAGTAATAAATCTGCGATTAATGGATAGGCCGCAGGTAGCCCTAGTATAGCTGCCCTCTGGAAGGCCTCATAGAGACCCTGTGGATAGCTCTCCTTAAGCGACCCCCGGAAGACCCCGACTAGAGGGCCGAGGCGGTGTTGTATATAGGGAGGAGCACGGCAGCCAAGAGGAAGCCGACACCCAAAGCGAGCGCCACAATGAGTGCCGGCTCGATAAGGGAAACGAGGGTATCAACCGCGGCATTAACCTCGCGGTTGTAGAACTTGGCCAGGCGTTCGAGCAGGGTCCCCATCTCGCCAGTCTCCTCGCCGATCTGGACCATCTGGGCAAATATGGCCGGAACGTCGCCGGGACTGTAGCGCGCCAAGGCCTGGGAGAGCGGCGCGCCGCCCTTAACCGAGTCTATCGCGTCGCGCATGATTGCCTCGTACACGTCGTTTTCCACAACCTCGGCGGTAATCTCCAGAGCGCGCACCATAGCAATGCCCGAGCCGAGCATCACGTTCATGTTGTCGGCAATACGCGCCAAGAAGAGCTTTTGGTACAGCTGGCCGATGTACGGGACCGAGAGCTGGAGCCGCGAGAGGGCCAGGTGCCCCACCGGCGTCTGCACGTAGCGCCAGATGAAGTATCCGCTGACAATGAGGCCCACTAAAAGGAATATGCCGTAGTCGATAAGGAAGGTGCTGAACCCGAGAATAATCTGGGTGTAGAGCGGCAGCGCCTGGCCAGAGTCCGAGAGGATGCCGCCGATCTTCGGAATAACGACCGTGAGCATCAGGACCATGACGCCCACGAACGTAACCATGATAAACGCCGGGTAAATAAGGGCGTTGCGGGCCTTGGCAGTAAGCTCGTAGCTACGGTCGATATAATCGGCCAAGAAGAGGAAGGTCTGGTCCAGCTTGCCCGACTCCTCGCCGGCACGGACCATGTTCGTATAGAAAGACGAGAAGACCTTAGGGTGTTTGGCCAAAGAAACCGATATAGAGTTGCCGCCCTGCAGGTCGTCGCTAATTTGCGCCAGCACCTGGCGCAAGTACGGCTTGTCGGCCTGCTCGGCCAAAAGGCGGAAGATGCGCAAGGCGGAAACCTGGGCCTCGAAGAGCGTCGCTATCTGGCGCGAGAGAAGCACCAGGTTGCGGCTTGATACGCCCTCGAAGAACGACATCTTGCCGAACGATTCCATGAAGGACTTTTCCTGCGCCCCGGTAATGGAGGTAATGGTGATGCCCTTGCGCTGAACCGCATCAATAGCGCCGTCTTGGGTATTGGCGTTAATGACGCCGCTTTGCGATTTGCCTGCCTGGTCGAGTCCCTCGTACTTAAATTCCATATATCTATATTAAATCAGCCTTTGCAGGACGTTAGGGTTCAGCGAGCGGGCGTAGGCGCTCTCGACCGAGATTTCCCCGGCACGCACCAGGTCGGCCAGCGAGCGGTTCATATCTATCATCCCCTCTTGCGCCCCGGTCTCGATAACCGTCTGTATCTCGTGGGAGCGCTTCTCGCGGATCAGGTTCTGCACTGCGGGGTTTGATATCAGAAGCTCGCATGCTGGAATGAGCCCGCCCGAGACACGGGGCACGAGCCGCTGGCTGAATATGCCCGCCAAAGAGCCCGCAAGCTGTACACGTATCTGGTCTTGCTGCGCCGCCGGGAAGGTGTCGATGATGCGGTCGATAGTCTGCGCCGCATTGTTGGTGTGGAGTGTGGAGAACACCAAGTGGCCGGTTTCTGCGGCAGTTACCGCTGCGGCCATAGTCTCCGGGTCGCGCATTTCGCCGAGCATAAGCACGTCGACGTCCTGGCGGAAGACGCTGGTAAGCGCCTGCGGGAAGTCGGTGGTGTCCACGCGTACCTCGCGCTGCTCAATAAGCGACTTTTTGTTTTCAAACAAATATTCGATAGGATCCTCGATCGTTACGATATGCTCGGCGCGCTCTTGATTTATCTTTTCAATGAGTGCCGCGAGCGTAGTCGTCTTGCCCTGCCCTACCGGGCCCACTACGAGGAAAAATCCCTGCTCGCGCCCTGCAAAGGACGCGAGCGCGGGCGGCAGATTTAGTTCAGCCAGCGTGCGTATCTGGCGCGGAATAAGCCGGAGCGCCACGCCGGGGCGCCCCCGCTCGAAGTACGCATTGCCGCGAAAGCGGGCCTTGTCCCCGTGCGCATAGCTAAAGTCCGCCTCCTGCGCCTGCATAAATTTCTGCTTGCGCTCGGGCGATATCATCTCGCCGATGAGACCCATCATGTCCTCTTGGGTAAGCGCCTGCTCGGACAGTATCGGGGTCAGCGACCCTGACACGCGGATGATGGGCTGCACCCCGGTCGAGAGGTGCAGGTCGGATGCGCCTTGGGCTATAACGAGCTCGATAAGCGTGTTGAGTTTTGTTTTGTAGTCCATGAAAGTAGCTTTCTCTTATTACACTTCTACCTCGATTTCTTTTGCCGGAGCGGCGACGGATGCATTGGTTTCTTCCCCGCTTTCAGTAATGGCTACGGGGCTCGGCGCCGCCGCTGCCGCCGCATCGTCGGCCAGGTCAAATTCGCCGCCCAGGGTGTTTACTTCTTCAAACGGGATCACTCCCTTGGCTGATTTGATGATAGCATCCTCCTTCATGGTGAGCATGCCGCTTTTGCGCACGATGCCGAACAGTTCGTCCTCGGGCTTGCCCGCCAGAATGGCGCGCTCAAGCTCGGTATTCATATCAAACACTTCAAAGCAGGCAATGCGTCCGTGGGTGCCCGATGGGCAGTCCGCCGTGGCTTCCAGCCGGTATACCTCCGAGAGGTCGGGCAAATCTTTCTTGTACTCATCCGGCAGGTCGGCAAATTCCTTCTCGAGCATTTCCTTGGTGCTGCCGTCGACAGTCACTTTCTTGCCGCCGCCCTCGCACAGAGTCTGCACCAGGCGCTGCGCCACGCCCAGTATGAGTACCGGCGGAATCAGGTACGGCTCTACGCCCATGTCCAAGAGGCGCGGCACGATGCCCACCGAGTTGTTGGTGTGGATGGTGGAGAGCACGAGGTGGCCCGTAAGCGCCGCCTGCACCGCCAGGTTGGCGGTTTCGGAGTCGCGGATCTCGCCGACCATGATGACGTTCGGGTCTTGGCGGAGCGTCGTGCGCAGGCCGTTGGCGAACGTGTAACCTATTTCCGGCCGCACCTGCGACTGAGAAACGCCCGGGATCACGTACTCGACCGGGTCTTCCAAGGAGAGCACGTTGTTGCGCTCGCGGTCGATCTCGTTGAGGAGCGTGTAGAGCGTCGTTGATTTACCCGAGCCGGTCGGGCCGGAAACGAGGATGAGCCCGTAGGGCTTCTTGATAGCCGATTTGATGAGATTGAGGTTGCGCGGCGTCAGCCCTACGCCGTCGAGCTTCCAGTCCTTGGTCTGCACGCCCAAAATACGCATCACCACCTTCTCGCCGTAATAGGTCGGGAAGGTCGAGACGCGGAAGTCCACCTTGGTCCCCGACACGCGCGCCGAGAAGCGGCCGTCCTGCGGCTTGCGCTTCTCGTCCAGGCGCATGTTCGACATAACCTTGATGCGCGCCACGACCGCGCCGTGGACCTTGGGAGGGAGCGTGATGTTGGTCAGGAGCACGCCGTCGACGCGGAAACGCACGCGCGTCTGATCTACCAGGGGTTCTATGTGGATGTCGGAGGCGCGCTGCTCGGAGGCATGGCGCAGAATGGTGGCAACGATCTTGGTAACCGGCGCATCCTCTGACATCGCCGAGGATTCTGTCTCGGTTACCAGTTCCTCGTCTAAGACCACGGAAGCCTTCTCGCCCTTTTTTTCCTGGGCCTGGCTTTCCGCAATATTTTCAACTTCGAACTCGCCCAGGGCCTTGCCCACCTCGCCCGAGAGCCCCTTATACTGACTGAGCAGCTTCTCAAAGTCGCTCTCGAGGATAAGGAAGAGTTTGTAGGGCATCCCGACCTTCGAGGATATGAAGGTAAGCGCATCGCGCGCCTCAAGGTTGTCAGGGTCGACAATGCCGACCTCGAGGACACCGTCCTTGATGCCGATTGGCACTAAGTTGTAATGGCGCGCGGACTCTTCGGGCACGTAGCGCAAAATGTCGAACGGCACCGCAGACTCCCCTATCTCGCGCGTCGGCACGCCAAAGTACTTGCCTTTGGCCGCCAACAAATCAGAGAGCTTCACGCCGGCCTTCTGCAGTTCAAACTCCGGTTTGGCATCGGGCTTGGCAAGCAGAACCTCAAGCTCGGGTATCTGTCCCCGCTCGATCAGGCGCGCATCAGCAAGCAATTCAAGAAGATTCATTTATATAAGTATAGCGCGTCCTCTTGAAACGGAGGCGCGCTATCAACAAAAACAAGCGGTGCTTTCGTCCCGAGTACGGGACATACGAGTTGTCGCGGACTCCTCCCTTAACGTGCAGAGGTGCTCGAGCCGGTGGTTGTGCCGGTGCTGGCAGGAGGAGTGCTTCCGCTGGAGCCTACCGGAGCAAATGGATTGCGGCGGCCGGCGGCGGCCGGAGGGATAGTCACGCCGAAATCCGAGAGCGACACGAACAAGGGGTCGCTAAAGACCGAGTTGTCGAGCTTGATCGTGCGCAGGTTGCCCAAGGTCGCCAGGATTTCTTGCGATACCGGAGAGCCGTTTGCTTCGTCAGAAGAGAGGAGCGGCGCAGAACCGCCGGAAGAATAGAAATAGAACAGCGCGCCAAGCGCCACCACGACGATACCGATGACAACCATATTTTTCTTGAGAAGGGCCATCATAAAAATTAGTGGAGCCAGTAGGTCCTAATAGTAAGCGCGAAGGTATATTTGCCCGCTCCTGCCGAGACAAAGGACAGTTTCTGCACATCGAGAATGCGCAAGCTGTGCTCGATGTCCTGCAAGAAGATCAGGAAGTCCTCGTACGAAGCGACGACGGAAAAGCCAAGCGACACCGAGCCCAAGGGATCGCCCGAGGGGCCGATAGAGAGGGCATTCTGCTGGGTCGAGGCATTGGACACCTCGCCCAAGACTACGCTCGAGAGCGAGAGTCCGCGCCGGGCGGCGATGTTGTTTATGTCGATGATAAGGCGGATGTTGTCGACATTGTCGGGAATAAGGCGCACGAGCTTCTGCTCGTCCTCAGGGCTGAATGCGTTACGCGCCGACTGCAACTTGTCGCGCAAACCCTTGAGTTCCTGGGATTTGTCGAGCGCGTCGTCGTAGGCCGCAACCTTGGTCTGCGTGGCCTTAAGCCCCTGATAGGTCGGATTGGTCCACGCCACGAAAAGCCCGATGGCTGCGATAGTGAGTATGACGGGGAGTAGGAAGCGCATATTAGTTTTGAGGAATCTCGGCGCCGCTAGCGTTGCGGGCGTAACTGAGCAGCGACGGGTCGACCCGGGCCGATACGGAAAATACTACGCGGCCGGAAGAGTCGGTCGTAATGCCGGAAAATATGACGTCCCGCAAAGCCTTGGCGGCGCTAAACTGGTCGGACTGCAGGGCCAGGCTCGAGAAGGAGTCCGCGACGCCGGCCATCAAGAGCTTGGCCGAGCCGTCGCCGCTCATTTCCAGGTCGAGCGAGGTAAACTGCACGCGCTCAAGCGTCGTCGCCGAGAGGAAGGTGAACACGCCCGAGGGCGCCACATGCCTCCCCAGGAGCTCCTGCGCCTGGTCGAGCCGCATATCAAGACGCTCGAGGTCTTGTATGGAGCGGGTATCAAAGGCTCCTTCCGCTTTTTTAAGAGACTCGTCCTTGCTGGCCAAAGCCGAGTCCAGGTATTGGCCGTAGGCAAATGCCCCGCCGGCCGCCGCGAGCGATATCACAAACAAGAGTATCGAGAGGAAGGTTACGAGTCCGCCTCCGCCGCGAGAGGTCTCCCCTACCAGGGGCTTCTTAGGTATGAACGATGTGGGCACTTGCGGATCCATTTAGATACAGTATATAGCGCAAAATTTAGCAAGCTCCTTCATATCAACACATGAGCCTTTAAAAGCCCTAGCCCAAGTCCTGCAATCTGCGCAGCGCCAAGCCCACGGCCACGGAAAATTCGGGGCCGGCTTCCTTGAGGATCGCCTCGAGAAATGCGGGCGCCTGCGTCTTGCCGAACGGGTCCGAGAGGCGCAGCTCATTCTGTATCTTTGCCTGCATGAATTCCTTGAGGCCCTTGAGGGTCGCTCCCCCGCCGGTCAGCACCAAGGCGCCCAGGCTCTGGTTGTGCGATTGCTCCCAGGTAGAGGCGGTGCGGGCAATCTCTGCCACGAGCGGCGTCAGGGAAAGCTCCAGAGACTGCTTGATGCTGTTTTCAGGAATGGAGAGGAGTCCGAACTTGCGCTTGCGCTCCTCGGCCTGCGCCACCGTAATGCCAAGGCCGCGCGAGGCAGCCAAGGTCATGTCCTGGCTGCCGTGGTTTATGATATGGCTCTCGCGTATGAGCCCGCGCTCGACGATATAAAACTTGGTAGTAGCGGCGCCCATGTCCACAACCGCCACCGGAGCCAGCCCGTGGTCGAGCGCGGCGCGCACGGCGCTAAAGACCTCGATTTCAAAAAAGGATACCGCGAGCGTCGCATCCGCCGCCATGGCGCGAAACTTGGCTATCGTGTCGTTGTGTATCGCCACCAAAAGGACCTCTATCTTGCCGTCTTTACCCGCCTCCTTGCCGCCGGTAACCACGAACCAGTCCAAGAGCACCTCGTTTATGGGCACCGGTATGTATTTGCGGGCCTCAATCGGCATCACCGAGGCAAGCTGGCTTTCAAGGGACGACTGGAGCTTAACGAGCGATATGAGGCTCGAGGCGTACGGAATCGAGATGGCGGCATCCTTGGTCGTGACATTTGCCTCGCGGATAACGTCCTTGAGGGCCTCGCCTATTTTTTCCGCCGAGAGAGAAGTGGCACGGCCGATCTCCACACCCGCGTAGGGGCCGAGCGCTATCGCGCCGTACGTTTCAAGCACCACGCGGCCGTGCTCGCGGCGCAGCTGCACTACTTTTATAGATGAGGTGCCTATGTCGATGCCCAAGACGCTCTGCGTCGGCTTGGAGAACATGGTAGACAGCGATGAGAGAGAGAACGCCATGATGCTCTATTATATCACCATGCTGCGGAGTTTTATCGCATCTGTAGTGGACTTCATACTTCCGCCGCGGCGCACGCAGCGCGCAGTCGACATGCTCATGCAAGAAGACCTGCGCAGGCTGCAGAATGCCGGAAAGCTCCCCTACCGCACACCCGAGGCGTCGGCACTCATTTGGGAGCTTAAATACTACGGCAGCAAGAAGGCGGCCGCACTCGCGGGAGAGTTCCTGGCCGAGGAGCTCTTGGCTATCGCCAGCGAGGAACTGGGGCCGCCGCTCCTTATACCGGTGCCCATGCACCCCAGGCGCAGGCAAGAGCGCGGGCACAACCAGACCGAGCTTTTGTGCGAGGCGGCGCTGAGACACCTGGGGGCGCCGCCGGATGCTGCTTACGTCTATGCGCCGCGCGCCCTCGCGCGCATTAAACCTACCCAAGAGCAGCAGAAGCTTGGCCGGGCCGCTCGGCTTACCAATGTAATAGGCTCCATGCAGGCAACAGAGCCTGAGAAAATAAAAGGCCGGGCCTGCGTCGTCGTAGACGACGTTACCACCACGGGCGCCACGCTCGCCGAAGCGGCACGTGCGCTCAAGGCGGCGGGTGCCGCGCGCGTGCACCTGGTTGCCTTGGCGCAGTCGTAATTACGTAATTAGCTACGTAATTTGGGCACGCGCTTCTCCGCGAGACAAAATCTGAGGGCCAGATCTTTTGCCGTCGATATCCCTATGCGCGGCGATACTACTACGCCATAGGGCGGCGCATCACTGTTTTCTGCAATAAAAAGACTGCTCGCCGCATCCGTCATATCAACGCCGTCGAGCGCGCGGCTTATGCCGAATGCAATGCCTATTTTTCCGGGCCCATCGGTTTTGATCTCTATCCCGCGCACGGGCTCAACTGCCCGTATGAGCACCGAGCTTGGCGTGCCGGGCCCCTCAGTCACAACATCAAGCAAAAAATACTGGCGCATGGCGTGGACATACGCATGCCCCGCTTCCTTATAAAGGCTTCGGTTGCGGATCGTCTCGCCCTTAAAGCCGTGCGCTGCGGAATCTCCGGAGGACAGGTAGGCTTCCGTCTCGATAATTTTCCCCACCACAAGCTTGCCTGCTATTCTTCTTACCAAGAGCTTGCCCAAAAGGCCTTGCGCAACCTCGGCGGGGTTTCTGTCAAAAAAACTTCTCGACAGAGGATTCAATTTCATGCGTTAGCCTTTGCGGAAGAGGTACGCGGCCACGGGCACGGCGACTATGACCGTGCCAATGCACCAAATGGCAGCCATGAGCGCATGATTGCCCATGGGAGTCCCGACCATGAGCGCGCGCATCGCCTCTATCACATGAGTCACCGGCTGGTTTTCGGCAAATAGGCGTAAGCCCCACGGCATGCCCTCGGTCGGCACGAATGCGCTTGAAGCG
Source organism: Candidatus Adlerbacteria bacterium (assembly GCA_028286685.1). Lineage (GTDB taxonomy): Bacteria > Patescibacteriota > Minisyncoccia > Phycocordibacterales > SBAW01 > GWA1-54-10. The sequence goes on from JAQBRA010000002.1 coordinate 162,024, forward strand.
AAGGTTAGCGGGAAGACGAAGAAGAATCCCATCCACTGCACGGCCTCTACCGTGCGGGCTAAAAGGCCCATGATAGCGGCGAGCCACGATATCGCAAAGGTAAACAGCAAGAGGAGCCCCAGTATATAAAGCCACTCGATAGGCCCGGCCGTCGGACGGAAGCCGACCAGGAATGCGACCGCGATGAGTATCGCCGAGGACAGCACGTTGCGTGCCAAGTCGGCAATGACGTGCCCGGTCATAAGAGCCGAGCTTATGGTCGGGAGCGACTTGATGCGCTCGACAATGCCGCGCTGAAGGTCTGCCGCCAGAGAGATAGAGGTCGTGAGCGCGCCGAAGGCCGCCATCTGTATGAGTATCCCCGCGACCAGGAAGTTTACGTAGGTAGTACTGCCCGTCTCAATCGCCCCGCCGAACACGTAGCGGAACAAGAGCATGAACATAATTGGCTGTATCGCCAGGCCCAAGAGCTGATCCTTGTTGGTGAGTATGTGGCGCAAGCTGCGCTGGGTCAGCACCCACGAGTCGCTTAGGGCCCATGCAAGCGCCGAACGCTTCTGAGGCTGTATCGAGCCAATGGGTTTGGGTGTGTATGCCATATTAGTTTTTTGCCGCGGCCTCCTCGGCCTCGTGGCCGGTGAGCTTCAGGAATACGTCGTCGAGCGTGGGCTTGTGCAGCGAGAGGCTCTCGACCATAACGCCCGCGTTCTCGAGCGCCTCGAGCGCGCGTCTCACCTCGCCCACGCCGGCGGCGGCGATGCTCACCGTCCCCTCTTCGCGGTCGACATGCGCGCCTTCCCCCATCGCCTGCGCCGCGCGCTCGACATGCGCCTCGCCCACGACCACCTCGAGCCTTTCTTTGCCTACCTTGGCCTTAAGCTCGTCGGCAGTGCCCTCTGCAATAACCGTGCCGTGGTCAATGACCGCGATGCGGTCAGCCAGCTTGTCTGCCTCTTCCAAGTACTGGGTCGTCAGCAGTATGGTTGTGCCCGCGCGACGCAAGCCCTCTATCACCTCCCACATCTGCAGGCGCGAGCGCGGATCAAGCCCCGTCGTCGGCTCGTCTAGGAATATGATCGGCGGCGTAGCAACGAGGCTTGCAGCCAGGTCGAGCCGGCGGCGCATGCCGCCGGAGTAGGTCTTGGCAATGCGCTCGGATGCGTCGGTAAGGCTAAATTGCTCCAAAAGCTCCTGCGCGCGCGTAGCGCTGTCTGCTTTGCTGAGGTGGTAGAGGCGGCCCATCATCTCAAGGTTCTGCCGGCCGGTCAGGTAGTCGTCTATAGCTGCGTACTGGCCGGTAAGCCCTATCGTGCGGCGCACATCATTTCCCTCACGCACAACATCGAAGCCGCCCACCTTTACCTCTCCCCCGTCGGGCTCTATAAGCGTCGAGAGGATGCGGACAATAGTGGTCTTGCCCGCGCCATTGGGGCCGAGCAGCGCCAGCATGGTGCCGCGCTCCACCACAAGGTCGACGCCTTTTAAGACCGAGAGTTTGCCGTAGGACTTCGTGAGCCCCTTGGTATAAATGGCTGCATCTTGCATGTAATTATAAGTATACCAAATCGGCCCTATGTGAAAAAGAAAATACGCCCGCGCGGGCGTATTTCCAAGAAAACTCGGTGGTGTACTTAGTACGTGAGACGGTAGCTGGCTACGATAGTGCCCATAAGCGCTGCGGCCGCATCAACGTTTGCCTTCTGCTGCGCCACCTCGCTAGCCGAGAGCTTGGCAATGTCGGAGGTAGTTACTACGTCGCGGATCTCAAAGCAGGCCTGATTCTGCTTGATCTGATACGTCGTCGTATTGGTCAGCTGGCCCTCTGCGGTCGCGCTGCTGGCGTACTTGGTAAAGATAGCGCCATTGATAGTAGCCGTAGACGAGGTGGTCGTCTGCTTTGCGCAGTCGCCCACGTCAGCAGGCTCGGAGCTGACACTGAGCGTAAGGCGATCAACAACGGTGCCCATCTGGGCGTAGAGCGCCGCGACGCCGACTGCGCCCGGAGCCTTAAAGCTGCCCGCAGCAAGACCGGTGGTCTGGAGCGTCATAGTGCCCGGGTACTGGAAGCTAAAGCCGAACGGAGTCGAGAACGACTTGAGGCCGGTAGCGGTGCCGGAGCCCGGAGCCGTAGTCTGGCCGCCAGTTGCGGCACCCGGCTGTGCAGTACCCGGATTCTGGCCAGTAGTGGCAGGCGTAGTCGTAGCGGTCTGATCCATCGGATTCTGCGGCATAGAAATTACTCCCTGGCTAAAAAGGATCCACAGGCCGCCGAGGACGACGATAATAAGGGCGAGCACGAGATACTTCATTCGTTGTGTCATAAGGTATATGAAATTAATAACTACTAAACTTTAGCACGCAAAAGCGGCACCGCCCGGACTCTCTATAGTCCCGCTTGCGGTACCAGGCGAGTATAGGCCCTGCTTCATGAAGAATGCGGGAAGACTCCAGACTAAAAGCCCGCGAGCGAGACGCCCAAGTAGTAGGGCCACAGCGCGATAGCGAAAACCCCCTTCCAAAAGGGGAGGCTGAGGTAGCCTATGGTAAACAGCCACGCCGCTATCCAGAACCCGCCCGAGAGCGTGTGGTGCTCAATTTTTATCTTTTCCATGAAAATCAGTTAGCCCGTAATAAATGTACTGGCTAACTGTAGCACTGTTACTAGGCGGAAGGGCTCGGATCGTGCCAGACCACCTCTATATTATTGCCGTCGAGATCATGGATGAAGGCGGCGTAGTAGCCGGGGCCGTACTCCTTGCGATAGCCAGGGGCGCCGTTGTCTCCCCCTCCGGCCTCAATCCCTGTCTTATGGAAGGCATCTACCTCTTCCTTTGTCTTAACGGCAAAGGCGGTGTGCCCGCCGCCCGCCGGCTGCTTTACGGAAATCCAAAAGTCGCTATGCTCGGTCTCGCCGAATCCGCACACCTTGTACTCCTCCATATCGGCCCCGAGCTTGTAGCCCAGAGGCGCCAAAGCCTTCGTATAAAACTCTTTGGACTTTAAATAATCGCTTATGCCTGCAGATGCGTGGTCAATCATATATAGAGTATACGGCGGGTTTCTAAATATTGAAGGAAGAATATTCTGTAAGCCTATTTGCACTCAGCCTTAAGCGCCGCCTGGTCCTCGGCACTGAGCGCAAAGCGCTCGCCCACATTGACCGGATTCATTATCGATTCCTCGCCACTGGTGTGATCCAGGCCCAAAGCGTGCCCCAGTTCGTGGGCAAGCACCCGCAGGAAGGCCGTCTGGCTGTCGAACTGGTATATGTCTATGCGCTTGCCCGAGGCATCAGACCGGTAGACCCCTTCCTCAAATTGCGTGCCCACCAGCCCGTTGCCGTTTATCTCCTCGACATTGTCGTTGATATGGTCGACCAGCAGATTGTACTTGTCTATGAGCGCATTAATCTCATCCGCCAGGCGGTTTATCTCCTGCTGCTTTGCCTCAAGAACGGCTACTTGCTGCATGAGCGTCCGTTTCTGCGCGGCGAGCTTGTCATATTCAGGCGGCGGCGCACCGCCCCGGTCGTTCCAATACTCGACACGCTCGTTGTAGGCGCTCTGGGCGTCGTTAAACGCCGCCGCCTGCCGCTTAAACTCTGCCTGCGCCGTGTTGTAATCAATCTGCAATGACGAGTACTGCTGCTTGACCGAACTTGCTACGCGGCCAGTCTCGTCTATCGCCTCATTCAGCTCCGCCGCCTGCTGGGTCACCTGCTGGCGGGTGTCGTATACCAGATTAATGACCAGTGCGCCCTGAGCGTCGTACGCAAACAAGGGCTTGCCTTTTGCATCGCTCCAAAGGTCGGCGGCCTTGGCAATATCCCTTAAAAAATCCTCCTCGCTAACCCCAAAGCGCGGGTCGATAGTCCCGATCCTATACTCGATAGGCTTGGTGCACGGCACATAGTGGGTCTGCCATGCGTAGGCCGCCGTGGCTGCAAATGCAATCCACAACAGCAGCGTACCGATATACTTGGGCACCCTCATATCGCTATTATATGCATTGCCATCAGCTCTGGATACGGAGGCATTACTTGGTAAACGTAAGGACGACCACCTCGCTATTGGTGCCCACGCGCAGCGGAGGGCCCCAGGTGCCTACCCCGCTACTGGTGTACACCTGCATACTGCCCAGACGCTTAAGCCCGTACGCAAAGCCTTGGTACGTCAGCTGGGCCAGGTGCATAAACGGCCACTGCTGTCCCAAGTGCGTATGCCCCGACAACTGCAAAGAAATGCCTGCTCCGCTTGCCACCTCCAGATGTCTGGGCTCATGCTTGAGCAAGATTGAAGGCTTCTCGGGGGCAATAGGCAACGCCGCCAGTACGGCAGCAAACTCATCGCGACCGCCAGTAGTCTTGTAGTCGACGCCTATAAGCTGCACTCCGTCTATATCGAGTAGCTCATCTTGCAGTACGCGCACATCTGCCGAGCGCAAGGCATCCATAAATGCGGCCGCGTCGCCATACTCCTCGTGGTTGCCGGTAATAAAATATATGCCCATTGGCGCCTTAAGACTGGCGAGCGGGGCGGCAAGGCGCTTAAGGTCGGGCGCCGTCGTGCCGTCAAACAAGTCGCCGCCGATGCACACCAAGTCGTGGGCCGTGCTGTTAACAGCATCAACAACGCGCTGCATGCTTTTCTCTCCGTGTATCTGGCCAAGGTGGACGTCGCTTATGAACGCGAGCCTCCTCCCCTCCCAGGCCGGGGGTAAGTTGGGCAACTGCGCCTCCAGTTCGCGTACTACAATGGTGCGCGCATGCGCATAGCCGTACGCACTTACTAGTAGTGCCAGAGCCATAGACGCCCAGCCTACCCACGGCACCAGGCTGCCCGCGACAAACACCGCCACGCCATACACCGATGCCGCAATAAAAAGGTACGCGAACGCGCCCATCCATACCGCAGACGCCTTGTAGTAGGCGCGCGTCCATACAGTGTGGTACCGTGTGCCCAAGAAAGTTGAGAGCACGAACGTGCCCGACAACAAGCCCAGCACAAGACCAAGCGTTAGGGCTGGGACCCAGCCGTTGAGCATGAACATGGCGGCCCATGCCTCGTATACCACCATGTTGGCGATAAACAGGAATACCGAAAATACGAGCAGGAAGGGTGCGAAGGCAAGCAGACGGCGTCTCATAGCACGTGAGTATAACCTAGCGAGTGAGAGAACAAAAACTTGTTTTTGATTCCGAGCGAGCGACGGTTATATGAGACGTCCTCGTGCTCATATAGCACTATGGGCTTTTTATGCGCCCGATGACAGCTCCACTAGGTAATCAAAATGCTTCTCGCTGACCGGCTGTACCGAGAGCCTGGTGGCCTGCGCCAGCACCATGCCGCGCAGGACCATGTCGCCCTTAACCTCGGCGAGCGTTATCGGCCGCTTGAACTTCTTTACGAACGCAACGTCCACGAGCCACCAGCGCGGCTTTTCTTTAGTGGCCTTCGGGTCAAAGTAATGGCTCTTTGCCTCAAACTGTGTGGGGTCCGCGTACGGCTTCCCTACTACCTTAGCCACCCCTACCGCCTGCTTCTCATCGCCTGAGTGGTAAAACACGCATAGGTCTCCGGGCTGCATGACCATCATAAAGTTGCGCGCCTGATAGTTGCGCACGCCGGTCCAGGCGGTTTTCTTATCGCGCTTGAGGTCGTCGATGGAATACGTTTCCGGTTCGGATTTTAATAGCCAGTACTGTTTGGGTTCTTTCATATAAATACCGGCTCAGTATACCGGTGTGTGGTCAATTATATAAGGGAGTATGCGGCGGGTTTTTTGAAGAGTGGAGGAAGAAAAATATTATAAGACTGGTAGTTAATTAATTGAGATAGTACGAGTTTCGAGGGGAACAGCTGCGGGCTGGTTATCTTGGGGTTCGGGCGTGTCTTGCTTGAATATAGAAATCTGTACCTGTGTGTCGCTTACCCATTTAGCATACGGAATGAATGCCGGGAATTCGTTGTACGTACCCAGCGTCTCTCCCGGCGATGCATACAGCACTATTTTTTGAAAAAGTGTCACCGTGTCTAGCACAATAGCCTTGTGCTCAAGCACCACCAGAAGTTTTCCTCCATCGGGCGATAGTTGAATTTTTTGACTGAAATCCCCATAGTCGATCCCTATGCCCAAATTTCTCTTATCATTTCCGGAGATATCCGAAACGAAAAGGCTGCAGCCCGATTCGGTGTAGAGGCGTACCCGACACAAGAAAACACGTGAAGCTGTCTTATATTGCTCTTGGAAATCATACGCGCTCTCTGCTGTCTCCTGAAAGAAATAAAGAGCCGAGAGAGGGACGGGGCCGCTGGAAAAGACTCTGTACGACTCTTCCGCGATCAGACTGCATTGTCCGAATATATTCTTTTGTCTTCCCGGACAATCGCTGGTGTCGACCTGACCATTCTGCACTATTACCATCTCCAGGTTTCCGTTTACGACACGACCGTAGTGTGCGGTGGTCTGCGACAATTTTTCGAACGTAGTAAATTCGAGACTCCCCTTCAATTCAGGGACATATATGGAGGCTCTATTAACAAACCCTGCAGCTTTCAACCGCTCATCGTAATAGCGCAGAAAATCCCTAAACGCCGAACTCTCTTCTCCGATAGCAACCGGAGGACTATGCGTAACTGTGGCTATATATTCCTTTGTTGTAGTTGTAACAGAAAAAACCCCTCTTTGATAATCATTTGCCCCGCATTCTTTTCCTTCCGGGCATAGATATATATCCTGCTGCTCGGGAAATATTTCTTTCCACTCCAGGTTTGCATACAACGGCGGTAGTTGGTTTTCGTTTATCGTTTGGGGTGCCGGGGGGACATGGTGTTTCTCTTGCCACACCACCCCTGCCACTATTCCAGCCGCCAACACCAAACCAAGGACAAGGAACGGAATCCATTTTCGCAATACGGAAGGCTGCAGGATGCTTACGGGAGGCTGTTGCTCTGATGGCGGCATAGGTGGCCCAACTGTAGCAGTTATAGGATAATCCGAAACCCAGTTATCAACTTTGGGTATCGACGACATGCAAAAAGCTCAGTTGCTTCACTTTAAAAGAGTGAGAGTCTTTTCAAAAACAGTTTTTCCTTCTTGGGGGAGATAGGAGTCTTTATAAACACCGCAAACATAGGACTCAGTGCCTGCAGCGTCCTTGCAATAATCCCAACCCGCGTGTGGCCGAGGAACTCCGGAAGCATAAACATAATTTGTATCCCGAGTAATCTCATCAGGAAAGAAACAAGGACCATCTATGCTCGGGTCATTGCAGTCGTTCTTATGCGCATCAAAGTACGCAGCCGGCATTATTTCCAACCGATCAATATTAATTACTCGGGAAGTCTCTTCGGGGCCACCTAGATACCGGGCGGTTGTCGTCCCTTGCAGGCGCAACCCAAACCATATGACATATTTATTTTCCTCTTGCTTTTCAAGCACGGCGTAGCGAGTCCAGCTCGAAGGCATCTCGACAGTGAAATTGAATTTACTGTTGTGATACGTACGCTCCGTATGGACAGAGTAAGCGCCTGCCATCTGCGGCACTTTATAAAAGAAAAGGGCTCCCCCAATCGCCAGAAGCACAAGTACCCCGATGAGGTATTTATACATGCCCCAAGAGTAGCACGGGTTAAAATCCTATCGCCATGGACTCTGAGAACGCTTATTTTTAGCTCAAAAAATGCGGAGAGGGAGGGATTCGGTCACACATAAAATACTGCTGTATTTTTGCACGGGTCGGGCTTGGCATATTGCAAAACCTGTGTTTTTTCAGTACTCTCACTGCGAACAAGAGTTCTTATGGAAGCAGGGAGTTCCGACATGAAACAGCAGGATACCGGGGACCGCCGAAGGCTCGTAGCCGAAGCCGCCCAAAAGCAGCTAACCGACGGCACCTGGCCACAGGTAATGAAAGTGTTCGGATACCAGAATCCGAAAGCGCCGCGAGTGCCTGACGAGGAATTCGCCCGGCTCAAGGCGCTCTATGAGCAGGCGGCCTGCCCAAACCTGGCGGCATTCGTCGACCTGGTGCGCTTCAAGGAAAAAGAGCGCGACGTAACGATGTCGTTCAACCTCAGCCTGCGCTTGCGCCTCGCCTCCGGCGCAGATAATGCCGCACTGATCCTCTCCTCCCCCGACATCATGGTCGGAACGCGCTACGGAATCGAAGGAGCTGCGGTCTGGCTCAAGAACTTTTTCGAAGCGGTACCGGATTCTGCCCCGGAATCAGTCCAATTGATGGACAAGATCTTCGGCGAGGCGGTCGAGTTCCTCCAAGGCACGCCGCGCCAAGCGACGCTCGAGGACATGGTCAAGTTTGCGATTACCGGCGAGGGAGATATTTTCGAGCCCGCTGACAAGCCACTGAAGCACTAACACTATGCCGCCGACTCGATAGAGTCGGCGGCATTTTCTTTTTTTATACACCCAGGGAAGGATTCGGTCACACATAAAAAATCAAAGAAACGGCACGGCCCTGGGGTGGGTCGTGCCGTTTTGGTTTCTGCCGGGCTTACCTTTAGCCCTACTCGTCGTCAGCCGGCTGAGGTTCGGGTTTGAGGTTCTGCATGACCCATTTGCGGTCTTCCTCTGACAGCTCGCGGGTAATTTGACCCCACATGACATTGGGGTACATGTCCCGCACGATAGTGCGCAATTGCGTGCCGTCTTTGGCCGCAATGGCGTCCTTGTACATATCCGCCTCAACAGGCGTCGAGTCTCTCGGGCCACTCATAGGTTCCTCCTTATGCGATTTGAATTGAGCGGAAGCGTTGTGCCCCCGTCCACTCATCACCATCGGCCTTCGGGTAGTCGTACCAGCCGCGCGCCGACCAGTTGTCAACTTTGTGGCAGAACGCAGCCAGTTCGTTCATCACCCGATGCGTTGATGAGTAGTCCTTGTACTCACCCTCGACATAGGTGAAGCCGTTGAGCTGCATTGGCGTCAACACCAAGCCGTATTCCGCGAGCTTGTCCTCACGGAACTTTTTGAACTCTTCCTTAGTCGAAAGACCGTCGCGGTTGGAAACCTGGCCATCCTCGACCAGTATCCGCCACGGTTTCTCCAGGTCGTGGAGGAAGAAGACGAGTAGTGCGTCCGAGAGCGAGAACGGTAACGGCCGGCCAAACGCCCTGTCGAAGGCATAGAGGTGCCGGGCATAGTTCATGCCATCGACCACGTGGTCGATATAGCCGCCATCCCACGTGTGGTGATTATGAGTCGAGCCTCGTGCCCGCTCGAACAGGGCACGATGGTCGGCTAAGATACGCTTGCAGATGCTCCCATTTGACTCGTCGATGAGGTCCAGCAGAGCCTCTATCGGGAGATAGTTGAGGGGAATATACGCCTCTTTCATAGTCATCCCTTTCTAAAGAACTGCCCGCACTATGCCAAAAATAAGGATAAAAAGAAAGCCGCGGTCCGGCTTTCGAATCCCTCACGCAAAGTGCCCCACACTTTGCTCCTCTCCGCTAACAAAAATGGCGCCTCATTGGCGCTCATTCTTGTACTAGCGGAGAGGGAGGGATTCGAACCCTCGATACGGATATTACCCCGTATGGGGGATTAGCAATCCCCTGCTTTCAGCCGCTCAGCCACCTCTCCTTGCTTGCTCAATTTACACTAAAAAAGGCCTTAGCGCATCCTGCGTAAGGCCTTTTTTTGTTTCCCCTATTACATCCCCATATGCGGGATCTCCATCACGTCTATCGTCGCATTCGGGATAGTCGCATGCGGGCAGTCTGCAAATATCTCGCAGGCAGCCTCGTGGGTCTCGGCCTCCACTATCTGGCAGAAGTTAAGGTCGTTGCGCGTATCCTTAACGCCGTCCACGCTTACGGTCTTGGTCTTGCCCAGGGGCCAGCCCTTCTCAACAAAGCTCGAAGCGTGCTTGGCCATCCACGTGCTCATGTCCTCCCCCAGCTTCTTGCCCTGAGCCATCATCTCCTCCTGGCTCGTGGTCTTCTTCCACTCCTCCATGGTCGCGACCGGCACGCGGAATATTGCAAAGTATTTTTTCATGTCCTAACGAGTGAGCGATTAAAAGCTCGCTTTTAATTCCGAGCGAGTGACGGGCATATGAGACGTCCTCGTGCTCATATGAGGCCAGTATACCAAACAGGCTAGTCTACTGGTTTAGCGCGGCAGGTCAGCTTCGATCACCGTGTCTACTATCAGACTCTGCTCCAAGACGGGAGTGATGATGTTGCGGTCGATTTTCGATTGCGCCTTAAGCAGCACGTCGAGCTTTATAGACTTCCTGAGCGCCTCGGCAAAGAGGTCGGACGCTTCCGCGTAGCGGCCTTCCGCAAGCGTGGTGCTCCCCTGCTCCATGAGGCGGTTGATGCCTACAAATTCTCCGGAGACTGCCGTTATGGCGGTGGGGTCGATCTTTTCCTTGCCGGCATCAAAGCGTACGCGGGCTGCGGCCAAAGCGTCGGCAGCGCGCATCTCTAGCTTGGCTGCACGCTGTTCTTCCTCCGGGCTTCCCGGCACCTCCTCTATCATGTCGTTCTCCAAAGAGACAGTAGCATCAGTGTCGGTCGCCGTATCGGTAGCAACCGTCACCGACATAGCCATCATCGTAGTTACTTCAGCAGGCTCGGCGACTTTTGCCGAGCGCATCAGGGCTGCCGGCGCATTGGCAGGAAGAGCAGATGCAATGGTGCGCGATGCTATTTTTGCAGCAACTGCGCCTGCCCCGTCTTGGTTGGCCTGCGTGCCGCCGCCAAGCGTCGCCAAGATAGCGCTATGGGCCGACAAGCTCGACTCGAGATTAGTGCGCAGCTCCGTAGCAGCAGCAGGATCCTCGGCCTCCACTTCAGCGGCAAGCGTCTTCGCATTCTCCGCATGCACTTCAAAATTGGCCGCAAGCGCGTGCCCGGTCTCGGCCGTAAGTTCGCCTTGCGCAGCCAGGGTCTCGGCCTCTTCAACGCGGCGCTCGGCAAGCTTTGCCGACACCTCTGCCTTGGCAACCGGCGTCGTTGCAAGCGCGATCTCAACCGTCTCATTAATAGAAACTTTTATAGGGTATAGGAAATCGCCGGGCAAAGAGCCCTGTGCCGCGCCCGCAGTGCTGGCGCCCACGAACACGACCAAGAGCACCATGGCAGGGGCAAGCACGCGCGCCTGCACGAACTGGAACGAAAATATAAAATACGGGCTTTGCTTGGGAGCAGCCTGGGGGGAGGGCGCGCCGAAAATCCGCGCTTTCATGGCGCTTTTTTCCGCAGGCGTCATCGCCAGTTTTGCGGCCTCGTTCTTCAAATTGTGCAGCGGGTTTTCCATAGTGTTATTGTTGCGGCTCCAGCATCGCCTTAAGCTTTTTAAGCCCGCGGTGCACGCGCACCGACACGACGTTCTCGCTCTCGCCTATCGCCTTGGCAATCTCCTGCGGCGACAGGCCGTCGACATAGCGCATGATGACCGCTTCGCGATACGGCTCGGCCAAATCCTTAAGCGCCGCCAAGGCCAAGGTGCCGTCGTAGCGGCCCACTGCCGCCTCAAGCGTATTGCTTTCGTCAGCCGGCATATAGTCTTCCACCTCAGACTCGTTGCGCTCCGCCATCGCCTCCAAGGACACCGTCTTGTGCTTGCGGTACTCGTCGATAATGAGGTTGCGCAGCGTCCGGTAGAGGAAGGGCCGCAACTCGCGGATATCCTCCCCCCCTTTCTGGGCATAGACCCACACCTTCATAAAGCACTCCTGAGTCAGCTCCATGGCCCGCTCCCGGTCGGAAAGGCGCATAGCGGCATGCCTAAAGAGCTCATCGCTGTAGGCCTCAAAGGCCTCCTCAAAGGTATGTTGCAGGTCTTCCATATATAGAGACGGGCCAAGTGCCCAAGCCTTTCCTTCCCCCTTATATTACCGTATAGCCCGCGCTACCGCTTGCGCTATGCCCTTTTCAAAGGGACCGGGTATGACTTTTTGAGCTGTCGGGCGCTTAACAAGCGCCGCCAGGTTCTGTGCCGCCTTCATCTTCATCTGGTCGGTAATCTTCTGCACCCTATTGTCCAAAGCGCCACGGAAGATGCCGGGGAATGCCAGCGAGTTGTTGACCTGATTGGGATAGTCGCTGCGGCCTGTGGCCACTACGGCCGCTCCCGCGGCAAGGGCAAGCTCCGGCAGAATCTCGGGCGTCGGGTTAGCCATCGCAAATATGATGGGCTTTGGCGCCATAGTCTTTATCATGACCGGCGTCAAAACGCCCGGCTTTGATACGCCAATAAATATGTTGGCATCAACCAGCGCCTTTTCCAGGCTCCCCTCGCCACCAGCAAATACAATGCCGTCTTTTATAAGCTTTTTCTTGGTGTCGTTTAAATCCTGGCGCGCGTTCCCGACAATGCCGACGCTGTCTACCGCAATAATATTTACTTTGGGCGCGGCAAGTTTCAAAAGGCGCATAATAGCGACACCCGCCGCCCCTACCCCGCTTACCACTATCCAGCAGTTAGGGTCGTTAAGCTTTTTGCCCACGACCTTGGCCGAGTTGATAAGCCCGGCCAACACCACAATGGCGGTGCCATGCTGGTCGTCGTGCATCACCGGGATGCTGAGCCGCTTCTTTAACTCCTCTTCAATGTAGAAGCACTTGGGCGCGGCAATGTCCTCGAGATTGATCCCGCCAAACGCCGGCGCCACCGCCATAACCGCCGCGATTATCTCGTCGGGGTCCTGCGTGTCCAAAACCAAAGGGAATGCGTCTACGTCGGCAAAGGTCTTAAACAGCGCGCACTTGCCCTCCATAACCGGCAACGCACCCAAAGGCCCGATATTGCCGAGCCCCAGCACAGCTGAGCCGTCGGAAATAACGGCGATCATACGGCCCTTAATAGTGTAGTCGCGGGCAAGCTTCGGATTTTTAGCAACCAGGGACGACACGGCCGCCACGCCCGGTGTGTAGACTAGGGAAAGGTCGTCGCGGTTTGCCACCTTGGCGGCCGGCATGATGCGGATTTTGCCGCCCAGCTTCTTGTGCAGGGCAATAGCTGCTTTTGAGACGTCTTTTTTAGCCATTGGCAGAGTATATCAAAGAAAAGAAAAAGCCGTCTTTTCAGACGGCTTTTTGCCAGGGCGCCCGGCCGGTAAATATCCAGCGCTTCATTCCGAAGTTCCAGAAGAAGATTGGTATCACCAGCACTATGCTCGAGCTTAGCTTATTCTCGACTACCAGCTCGTGAAAGATAAATACCCGGGCTGCTAAGTTGGGCGACTTAAGGAACACAAAGAGCGGTAGTTGCCGCCACAGCGGCGTGTACTGCGCCCCGAATGTAATAAACCGATGTCCCAAGAAGCTAATACTGTACCCGACTGCAGCCCCAGCCAGCGAAGCTTCCACGCCCCGACTTCGTCCCCATATATACAGGCAAGCAAATACAACTGCAGTATCTGTAATGCCTCCGATCATCCCGACGGGCCAGTACCGCAGGCCGCGAAACACATCAGTCCTAAATGGTCCCATGCCTTACTCCTTCTATCCGCCGTTATTGATATACTCCCTGCATGGAGCTGTCAAAGCCGGTTACCGATTACTTCCGCCTCGTCGACACGCAAAAGGCGGCGCTCGACCGGCTTGGTATAAAAACCGTGCGCGACCTGCTGCACCATTTCCCCACCCGATATGAGATAGCGGGCGAGGGCGCCGAGATAGCCGGGCTGGTATCGGGCCAGGAGGCTTCAGTAGTAGGCACGCTGGAGAAGATGGAGGCCAAAAAAGGCTGGAAGTCGCGCATCCCCATGACCGAAGGCTACCTGCGCGATAACACCGGACGCATCAAATGCCGCTGGTTCAATCAGCCCTATATTTCCAAAATGTACGCCGAGGGCACCTTGGTCAAAGCGACCGGCAAGGTAACCGGGAGCGAAGGCAAGCTATACCTCGCCAACCCGCAGCTGGAAAAGGTGTCAGTAACCGAGAGCGCCCTGTTTGAGAAAGAAAAAGTCATCAATGCCGACTCCGGCGAGGAAGCGCACGAGCTGTTTGCGATCTATCCCGAAAGCCGCGGCACCACCAGCCTCTGGATGCGCCACGCGGTCGCCAAGTTCTTAACCCAAGAAGTGCTGGATCAGGTAGAGGATCCTATCCCTGCCGACCTGCTCAAGAGCTATCACTTGCCCACCTTGCGGACTGCACTGGTCTGGGTCCATACGCCGCACAAATTGGCGCAGGCCGAGGCCGCCCGCAAGCGCTTCGCCTTCGAGGAAGTGTTTATGATCCAGCTGGAGCGCGGCCGCGAGCGGGCCCTGCAGGCCAAAGAAAAGAGCTTCGCGGTCGATGCACCCGAGCCCGAAGTCCAGAAATTTATAGACGACTTCCCTTTCGACGCGACCGACGCACAGATCGCAGCCATTGAGGCGATACTGACCGACATGCGTTCGGGCCGCCCCATGTCGCGGCTCTTGGAGGGCGACGTGGGCTCGGGCAAGACCGCGGTTGCGGCCACCGCCGCCTACGCCGCCGTGCGCACCCGGCCCGAGGGCCAGAAAAACGGCACGCTCCAAGTGGCTTACATGGCGCCCACGGAAATTCTGGCCAAGCAGCACTTCGAGTCGTTCATCGACTACTTCGAGCACTACCCTATCAACATAGGGCTTATTACCGGCTCGGGCTGCTTTAAATTCCCTTCCAAAATAAACAAAGATAAATTTACGCCCATATCGCGCACGCAGCTCCTCAAGTGGGTAGCAGGCGGCGAGATACCGGTACTCATCGGCACGCACGCGCTCATACAAAAGAGCGTCGCCTTCAAGCACCTGGCGCTGGTCGTTATCGACGAGCAGCACCGCTTCGGCACCAATCAGCGCCGCATGCTTGCGCGCAAGGAGTCGCGGCTGCCGCACCTTCTGAGCATGACCGCCACGCCCATCCCGCGCACGCTGGCACTGACCGTGTACGGCGACCTCGATCTGACCCTGCTCGACCAGATGCCGCCGGGCCGCAAGCCAATCATTACCGAGATAGTTAAGCCGGCCGAGCGCCCGAAAGCGTATGCGAAGATGCACGAGCAGCTGAAGGAAGGCCGCCAGGCGTACGTCATATGCCCGCGCATCGACGAGCCGGACCCGGACAAGGCCTTCGCGCTCCAGGCCAAGTCGGTTACCGCCGAGGCCAAGCGGCTCAAAAAGGATATCTTTCCGGAATACGAGATAGAAATCCTGCACTCCAAGATGACGCCCAAGGAAAAGGACGACGTCATGGCAAGGTTCTCAAAGCACGAGGTAGATATACTGGTCGCCACCTCGGTGGTGGAAGTCGGCGTCAACGTGCCCAACGCCACGATGATATTCATAGAAGGCGCCGAGCGCTTCGGACTCTCGCAGCTCCACCAGCTGCGCGGCCGCGTGGTGCGCTCCAACCATCAGGCCTACTGCTTTGTCTGCCCCGAGTCCCGCGGCGAGTCGACACTCAAGCGTCTCAAAGCGCTCACGACCGCCAAGAACGGCTTCGAGCTCGCGGAGGCCGACCTGCTGCAGCGCGGACCCGGGGAACTCTCCGGCCGCAAGCAGTGGGGCATCTCCGACATCGGCATGGAGGCGCTGAAGAACCTCAAGCTGGTGGAGGCCGCCCGGCAAGAAGCCCGTCAGCTCATAAAGAAAGATGAGGCTCTCGCCCGCCATCCCCTCCTCTCCCGGGCGCTGGCTGCACGGGCATCACAGATGCATTTGGAGTAGGAGTGCGCTATATTTGGCATCATCGGGCGCGTAGCTCAGTGGTAGAGCCGTCGTCTTATACACGACTGGTCGCAGGTTCGATCCCTGCCGCGCCCACAAAAGACACTAGCACCTGCCCTGCGGCAGGTGTTGTGCTTTTGTGGGAGGGGTTTTTCTTATCCACTCATTAAAATTTAAGGATTAGGTGCTACTATCTAATTTTAGAGATCTCCTGTTCCACTGCATACAGCGAGGCGCCCATGCCATTGGAAATCGACTACACCCTTGAGCGCACCCACCGCAGGAACATCACTGCCGCAAAAGAGCTCGGCCTTTCCTTCAATAAGGATCTGAACGGCTTTGCCGACAAGGCCGGCAAGCTCGTCGGATGCGGATACGACGAATCGAACGACCGGCGCTGGGGGCACCTTAGTCCCAGCGACGTGGTGAACTGCCACCGCTAAAGAGCAACAAAGAATCCCCGACCGAAAGGCCGGGGATGTTTCTTTTCTCGGGCTTCTGTTAGAGTACCAGCAGCCCAGGATCCCTCTATAGAGGAGTGTTTCGTGTACAAAGAACAGGTAGCAAGACTGTTTGACCAGTGGGACCAGATACTCCCGAACTGGCACCTATACATGGCGGCGCTTTGCTTTAGCATAGCTGCAGTCTTATACGTAAAATTAGTCCGCGTGAAAAAAGTTCCTGCAAAACAAGCCGAGCGCACCGCCGAAGAAGCCGGAGAGTAGGCGTATTGTATTTTCCAAGCCGGAGACCTGAAAGAGATGCAGCTCCCCGACTCAGCCTGACAACCAGCGCAGATTAAAAAATCCCCGGCCTTTCGGTCAGGGATTTTTCTTTTTCCTGTTAAACGAGCGGCTGGTGCTCTATGTCCTGCTTCTTTTTGGGGGTGACGCCGCCGGCGATGAGGATCTTTTCGAACTCCTCGCGCTCCAGGGTTTCCTTTTCTACCAGCACCTCCGCAATGGTGTTAAGCAGCGGGCGGTGCTTGGTAATGATGTCGAGCGCCTTTGCGTATGCCTCGTCGATTATCAGCTTTACCTCGACGTCTATTTCCGACGAGATCTTCTCGGAGTACTCCTTGCCGTCTACTCCGCCGCCAAACAGCGCGCGGCCGCCGTCGCCTTCAAGGGCCACGGTGCCCATCTTGTCGGACATGCCATAGCGGGTAACCATGGCGCGCGCGAGCGAGGTCAGCACCTGCAAGTCGTTAGAAGGGCCGGTCGTAATATCGCCAAAGACCTCTTTTTCGGCAATATAGCCGCCCAAAGACATGGCAATATCGTCGAGGAACTCCTTCTTGCTCTGCATCTTCTTGTCCTCAAACGGGAGCTTGAGCGTATAGCCGGCAGCGCGGCCACGCGAGATTATCGAAATCTTGTGGACCGGGTCGGCGTACGGCAAGACCGATGCAACCAGCGCATGGCCGGCCTCGTGGTAGGCAGTAATCTCTTTTTCTTTCTTATTCAAAACATGCGACTTGCGCTCCGGTCCGAGCATGACCTTCTCAATCGAGCGGATGAGGTCGTACTGCGCGACCGTCTTGCGGCCCTCGCGCGCAGCCAAGATAGCGCCCTCGTTCATGAGCGAGAAGAGGTCAGCGCCCGAGAAGCCCGGCGTGCGCTCGGCAATAACCTCTAGATTGATATCCTCGGCCAGGGGCTTCTTGCGAGCATGCACCTGGAGAATCGCCAAGCGGTCGCCGCGGTCCGGAAGGTCGATAGTGACGCGGCGGTCGAAGCGGCCCGGGCGCAAAAGGGCCGGGTCCAAAACGTCAGGGCGGTTGGTGGCAGCCATAACGATAACCTTCTCGTTGGGCTCAAAACCGTCCATCTCGACGAGTATCTGGTTAAGGGTCTGCTCGCGCTCATCGTTGCCGCCCCCTACCCCGGTGCCGCGCACGCGGCCCACAGCATCGATCTCATCGACGAAAATAATCGCGGGCGCCGCCTTCTTGGCAGTCAGGAAGAGGTCGCGCACGCGGGAGGCACCCACGCCCACGAACATCTCAACGAACTCCGATCCGGAAATAGACATAAACGGCACGCCCGCCTCGCCAGCGACTGCGCGAGCCAGCAAGGTCTTGCCGGTACCCGGCGCACCCATGAGCAGAATGCCCTTCGGGATGCGTGCGCCGATGTCGAGGAATTTCTTCGGGTTCTTTAAAAAGTCGACGATTTCCAAAAGCTCCTCCTTGGCTTCCTTAGCACCCGCCACATCCTTAAACGTGATGCGCGTCTCGCTGTCGTTGGGGTCCTGGATGCGCGGCTTGCTTTGGCCGAACGAGAACGCCTGCATGCCCGCGCCCTTCACTTGGCGCGACAGGTACCAGACAAAGAATGCAATAAGGAGTATTGGAGCCAGGAACGGAGCCAAAGCTTGGAGCCAGAACTGGAAGGAGCTCTCGCGCTTGATGTCGATAGACACGCGGTCGAGCGCCTCCTTGGCAACGCCGTAATTGGCCAGGGTTTCGGTCAGACCCGACTCGGCCTCTTTCTTGGACTTCTTCTCGGTCTGGTCCGCATAGGTCACGGCCAAGTCGTCGCCGTCGACCACTATCTTAGTGATGATCCCCGCGCTCATGTCTTGAGCCAATTGGGAAATAGCAATCTCCTCCGGCTTTTCCTGGGTATCTCCGGCCAGGTAGCTGTACGCGCCGGCGAACATTAAAAGGAGCAGCACGGAGACGCCTAGGTTTATCCAGAAAGAGTCCCCTTGCGGGAGCTGGGGAATATTAGAGCGCTTTGGGCGCTTGCCCGTGGGCAGGTCTTTTGGTGTCTCGGCCATGTGACCTTAATACTAGCATTTGCATGAATATTTGGCGAAATGCGGTAGAGTAACTGCATGTCTCTCATAGAGCATAAAAAGGCCAGGCTTAACTACGAAATACTCGAGGAATTCGAGGCGGGCTTGGAATTGCTGGGCCACGAAGTTAAGAGCCTGCGCGCGGGCCAGGGCAAATTGGAGGGCAGCCACGCGATTGTCCGCGGTGGCGAGGCCTATATCGTAGGCATGCACATCCCTCCCTACCAGGCTAAGAACACTCCGGCCGACTACGATCCTGACCGTTCGCGCCGACTCCTTCTTACTAAGAAAGAGCTGCAGCAATTGGCTGATTACGAGTCGCAGAAGGGCTTGACAATAGTGCCGCTTAAGGTGTATAATAAAGGAAGGAATTTGAAGGTGCTCGTGGCTGCGGCGAAGGGCCGTAAGGAATACGACAAGCGCGCCGTCCTGAAAGAAAGGGACTCCAAGCGCGAGATTGAAAGGACTTTGAAAAATCAATAAAGACGAGTGCCTAAATGTGGCACTGCGTAACAAACAGACACAAGGAAGGAAGGGGCTCTGTCATGCTTGAAACCGGAATTGATACCGACCGCTTTTCTGGCCCTATGTTGTTCGGAATCGAGAACTACGATCCGTCGCGGATTCCCAAGCCGCGTTACCCGGCAGATCCAAGCATCCTCGATATGTCGCCGATCCAGATAAAGGAGCGGCGACGCAAAGAGGTGCATGCCCTGCTCGCCATGGGCCCGTACTACCGCAAGGCGCCGCCGGAACCTCTGGCCGTTCGTATCAATGACCGCCACAAGCGCGTTGACGTGTGGGGCCGCTCCCGGTGCCACATAGGCACCGCCGACGACATCAGGACGGTCGCTGGCGACGACGACCTTTCCAACCACCTCTACATCGCCGACGACCTGTACTTGCGGGCTACTGGAATGACTCATCCCCTGTCCGACACATACAAAGCGGAGGAGGCGGAGCATTACGTCGGCGAGATAGACGGAGAAAATCTCAAAAAGTACAGCGAATCTGCCGTTACTGAAAGCGCCGACGAACTGGATGCTCTTCCGCCGGGAGTCCTATATTCTACGGACTCTGTCCGGCATCGCCTGAACGTCGTAAATATGGAGAAGCGGAGACTAAGGAAAATAAAACGAAGGAAGGAGAAAAAGCTCTGAACATTACGCAACCACCTGGAGAAGGCGCGGCACGCTAAGACTCTGTCTTACTGCCCGCCTTCTCCCCACATTTAGGCACTTGTCGCACTCGTTTGTTTTTCTGGCATTCATGCATAGCATCGCTCCCCTTTTTATTGGAGAGGTGTTATACGGGGATGCCAGGCTTAGACAATGAGAATGCTTGCTTGATGCGCGAAGTAGCAGTGGGAATCTGCTTAAAAATATCCCAAAACATAACTGCAAAAACAGTTGCATCGCCGTACTTTTCGGCGAACCAGTTCGCTTTCGCTTACGCCAAAGCGTAACTGGCATCCTCCTATCCTCGCCTGATGGATAGGTCCGGGTGTTATAAACCGGGCTATAGCTGGTGGCCGTAATCCATCCTCCAGCCGAACAATGGATTTGCAGATATACAGTATTTGGTTTGCTTTACAGCTGTATACCTAAAGAAACTCAAAGCAAACTACACTTCGTAGAAGCTCTCGCAGCACCTTATTGCACGGCGGTTCAATTCCGCCCATCTCCACAAGTAGCACAGCCCGCCTTTCGGCGGGTTTTGTGCTACTTGTGGAAGAAATGGGAGCAAGCGAAGCTTGCGGCGGAATTGAACGGGCGCAGCGATGTTTTGCACTGGCAAAACCGCGAGCCGGGGTCGCGAGCGACTTTGCTGACGAGCAAAGTCGACTGGTGACTCAATCGCCCATCTCCACCTGTTAAAACATTAGCGCCCACTTTGGGCGTTTTTGTTTTACAAGAGCTATTTACGCAGTATGCGAGATACGCTATGGTGTCACCAGATCGGGCATCCGCCCAAAGCACAAAACTCCAAGGAGAGCACCGTGGATGCAATTGCCCGGATCATAAAGATCATTGAACTGCCCCACGGCGATGCGCCGGAATGGGTGCGTAGAGGATGGATCGGATGCGAGATACCTTGCAAAGGGCTCGAGTGCGGACACATAC
Organism: Candidatus Adlerbacteria bacterium; assembly: GCA_028286685.1. Classification (GTDB taxonomy): domain Bacteria; phylum Patescibacteriota; class Minisyncoccia; order Phycocordibacterales; family SBAW01; genus GWA1-54-10. The sequence continues at coordinate 182,623 of JAQBRA010000002.1, forward strand.
CCGTGTATGTGCACAGCGTTGTTCCGCGCCTGACCCGCGGCCCGCTTACGGTTCCCGAATTTCTCGCGCTCCCCAAAGAGCAGAAAATCGACGGCTACACGGTCAACCAAGCCGATGCGCTTATGGCGCTCGAAGCCCACAACCCGGCAGCGGCCAAATGGTGGAAAGATCACGGGTTCCCTAAGAAAGGCAAGGGCAAGGACGGCTTCCGCTTCAAGCTCTCAGAAGTGAAAGTGGTCGAAGCTTATACAGAAGAAGAACTAATGAAGCTTGGCGTTACCCTAAACCGCTACGACGACATGGAACGGGGCACTACGCGCCCTGTTGATCAAAAATAGAAGTGACTAAAGCCCCGGCCTGCGTGCCAAGGCTTTATTTTTTCTTTGCTTTCTTCTGCTCGAAGTTCTTTACATGCTCGTGGTACTGGTGATAATCGGCGGTAAGCTCCTCCCCTTTTTTAATTGCGCGAGCGGTAACAAACACCTCGCCATCGTTCTTCGTTACCATGTTCGCCTTCTTGGAGTGATTTAAAAAGTACGACTTGTCTATCGCATCCATGCCGTAGTCGGGCACGAAATACACGCCATCCTGCAGCGCGCAAAAATCGCGCACGAGCTGCTTGCTCTCCTCAGGCGCGTCGCTCGCCTCAAGCTCTACCTCCGGAATCTCGAGCACATCCCCGCCTGGGTCGCAGTGCTTAAACGGGTCAACGCCTTTGGGTATCGGCCGTATGGCGACCACCCCTACCCCGTGGCGCGTAACGGCAAGCCGGCAATAGACGTCATTGAGCGATTTTAAAAATTGCTTCTTGTTCATAGAGGACTACCCGTGCGTGCGCAGATTGCGGACCAGGAGAGCGGCACCGCTTAAAAGCATGAACAGATACAGAGGCCAAACGGCGACAATGAGCCACGGTGCAGAAACTACCCACACCAAGGCAGCAAGCGCGAACAAAAGCAGCGCGCCGGAGGAAACATGCATGTAAAAGAGCGGGCCGCGCGGGAGCGTGTATCCCATGCGTACGCGCAGCTCCATAAGGCAGACAATGCAAAGGAGCAACATGAGAGCTGCGCCGTAGCTGCTCGTCCACAAGCTCCACGCCACTGCAGCCGCCAAAAAAGGCGCGAGCGCGGCGGCAACAAAGGCTCCTCGGGCATAGATGCTATCCATCGCTTCTTACTATATAGTGTTTACTAGATTCATTACAGAAAGGACGTTGCAATGGACCCGAAGTTCCTACCTTTGTACGGAATCATCCCGCTCATAGGGATGATCGGCTACGTCGTGTATAACGGCCGCGCGTACCGTATCGTTAACGACCCACTGATGCTTGATAGGCATCGGGGCGGCATCAACTGCGTGACATGGCTCATGGTGCTGGCCATATGTCTCCTTGAGTTCGCCGTACAGACAGGGCCGCACACGCCGCTCTCGCCGCTTTTTTGGTGGGTTCATCTCCCGCTCGTCGTAGCATTTGCTGTACTCGCTCTTGCCGTACGCTTTGTCTACAACGGCCACAAAAGCGCCTCGCACGGCACGCTTGCCTATGTGTGCCTCGCACTCTTCGGGGCCGTCGCAGTTACTGGCAGCGTTCTTTGGTACCAGCGATTCATGTAGCACAACTGATCCCGGCCGCGTACGCGCGGCCGGGATTTCCATTTACCGAGGAGGCTCGTTAAGCGAAATTTTATACACCGCGCCCGCGCGATCATCCGACACATAGGCCACGCCGCCCGGCTCGGCCAATACCGCTACCGGGCGACCAATAGTGTCACTTGCGCTCTTGCCGCCCGCAGGCAAAAATCCGGTTACAAAGTCGGTCGTAAATTGGTCCTGCCGCAAGGTCCCTTCCGGATTAAGGAAGTCGATGCGCACCACCTTGTAGCCTGCGGGCTCGGAGCGATTCCACGAGCCATGGTACGCCACTAACGCGTCGTGCCAATACTCTTCAGGCCAACCTTCTTCCGGCACGAATGCCAAACCGAGCGCTGCCGAGTGCGCTGGCAAGTCTACATGCGCAGCCACTGTATCCGCACAAGGGTCGCGTATATATTGGCGCTTGTCGTAGTCGGTATCGTGCACCTTCTGCCCGTAGCAGATAGGCCAGCCGTAATTGCCTCCCTGTTTTATGATATTGAGCTCGTCCGGCGGAATATCATCGCCGATAAGGTCACGGCCGTTCTCCGTGCCCCACAGCTCGCCCGTTACCGGATGCAGCGCCATAAAGACCGTGTTGCGCAGGCCGGTAGCGACCGGTGTCATTACTCCCGTTTCCAAATTGACGGACTGCACCGACGCGCGCAGCGGGCTTGATTCTTCGCAAGCATTACAGGAAGATCCTACAGAAACAAAGAGGCTCTTGTTATCGGGTGCAGGCAGGAGCGTGCGCGTATAGTGTCCGCTGCCGGTCGGAAACGTTGCAAGCGTTTTCTGATAGGTCGCTTTATAGGTATCGGCATCATAGGCGTATGCCTTAAGCGCGCCCGTCTCGGCAACATAGAGCGTGCAAGAATCCTCTTGCACGCAAATGAACGCAAGTCCGTGCGGCTGGTCGAGCCCTGACAGCACTTCGACAATCCTGTCTGCTTGCCCGTCGCCATTAAGGTCAGGCAAGGCCGAAACTTTTCCTTCGCTTGTTTGCGAAACCAGCAGCGCACCTTTGGGATCGCGCACTAAGACGCGCGCACCCTTAACGTCTCGAGCGAATATCGTTGCGGAAAATCCTTCCGGCACCATGAGCGGGGCGGCTAGACCCTCGGGCAAAGGGGCCGGCGGCTTGGCTGCGGTAAACAGCGCGATGAGAAATGCGGGCGGCCTGTACTTAACGTATTGATAGCCAAAGTATCCCCCCACTAAAAGTACCAAGAGCACCGCCAAGGCCCACCCGTACTTGTTTTGCATGCCGTAAGTATAGCCCCTCGCCCGAATACAGGATGAATATAAAAACCGGCGCGGATTTCCGCGCCGGGGATTTTTCTAATGCCTTTTGCGCTTAGGCGCATAGGCATAGCTTGCCGCTCCAGGACTAAACATGATTGCATAGCGGACGCGCGGCAGGCCCGAAACGCCTAACTGCCGGGCGCATCCGCCCGAAAGATCGAAGACGCGGCCACGGACAAACGGGCCCCGGTCGGTGACGGGCGCCACGACAGATCTGCCGCTAGCGCTTGTAATCTGCACCCGCGTGCCAAAAGGCAGGGTTTTATGCGCCAAGGTACAGGCCGCGTGCCGATACCGCGGGCCGCTTGCCGTAGGGCCTCCATCGAGCCTTGCTGAGTAGACGCTTGCCGTCACGATCTGCGCCCGTGCTCCCCCGGCAGACATGCCAGAGATCACGAGCGCAAACAATGCCAATGCAACGTATCTAGAAACGTGCATTTACTTACTCCTATTTTGTTGAATGTAGAACGCTACGCTAGAGAACACAGAGGGACTCTACCTATAGCAAATCATCCCGGCCTGAAGCCGGGATGAATCGCCTTTTTTCCTACAGAGAAGCTACTGGGTTTGCGTCGGTGCTGGTGCCGGCGCAGCGCCGCCCCCACCTGCATCAGAACCGCCAGTATTAGAGCCGCCCGTCGGCAAATTGACCTGTATGGTCGAGCCCGGATTCTGAGCCGGGGCACCGCGATAGCGCGTGAACCATATAGCGCCGACTGCGACGACTATCAAAAGGATAATGACGGCTACTGCCCATCCCGCAGAGGAATCGCGGGGCTCGCCGGGGTTATTTACAATGGTTGCCATAGAGTTTATTAAAACTGATTACTGGTAATGAGGCTTAACACTATAAGGTAGCGCCTGAACGCCACATGAACCGCTACGGGCGCAGAGGGGGCCGTGGGGCTGTTATTTTGCCCCAGACGTGGTAGAATAGGTTAGCAGCAGCCACTACTTTGGATACCACTCGAGTCAACCATAATATCCGCGCAAAAGAGGTCCGCGTTGTCGGCGCCGAGGGAGAAAACCTGGGTGTTTTGGCCCTTTCGGACGCTATTGCCCGGGCACAGGAGATCGGGCTCGACCTTATAGAGATCTCCCCCAATGCGGTCCCCCCGGTTGCTAAAATAATGGAATATGGTAAATTCCAATACGAAGCTCAGAAGAAGCGTCGCGAGATAAAGGCCAAATCCCATGTAACCGAGACCAAGTCGGTCCAGGTCAAGATAGGCACCGGCGACCACGATATGCAGCTGAAGGCCCGCCGGGCCGCCGAATGGCTCGCCGAGGGCCACCGGGTCAAGGTAGACCTCTTCTTGTGGGGGCGCTACAAGTACATGGAGTTCAACTTCCTCAAGGAGCGTTTGGAGCGGTTCCTCAAGCTCATCCCCGAGGACTACAAGCTCGCCGACCCTATACAGAAGAGCCCCAAAGGCCTGGCAACAGTGCTCGAGCGGGCCAAGAAGATACAGGCCGCCCCCGCCCCTTCCCCCGCCAAACCGCAAGCAGAGTAAGAAACCCGTATGAAAACCAACAAATCTTTCGCCAAGCGCATCAAGGTCACTCGCCGTGGCAAGCTGGTCGCGCGCAAGCCGGGCAAGAACCACTTTAACGCCAAGGAGGGCCGCAGCACTCAGATGGCCAACAACCGCACCCAGAACCTGACCCTTACCCCCAAGGTCCTGCAGCGCTACATCGGCAATCCCAGCAAGCACAAGTAATTAACTATTTTTATATATGGCACGCGTAAAAGGAGGCACAACCAGTAACAAACGCCGCAAGAACATTCTTGCGATGACTAAGGGCTACCGCTTCGGCCGCTCTACCAAGAAGCGCCAGGCGCGCGAGGCCATCTTCCATGCCGGAAAGTACGCCTTTGCCCACCGCAAGGATAAGAAGAACGACTTCCGTCGCCTCTGGACGGTCCGCATCAACGGCGCTTTGGATGCCATGGGCTCCGAGGTATCCTACAGCCGCCTCATCGGCGCCATGGGCAAGAAGGGCATCCTCGTTAACCGCAAGATGCTCTCCGAGCTGGCACTCCGCTCCCCTGAGGCCTTCTCCCGCGTCGTTTCCCAGGTCGCCTAGTCTTCCACAACTCATACTGAAAAACCCCGGCCAAAAGCCGGGGTTTTTTGATACTTATTGTTGGGCGCCTCAGTTAGAGATGGGCTGCCAGGGAAGCCTTCTCCGCCCCCGCCTCAAAGCGGAAAGAGGCGCGGTTAACCTTGTCCTTGTTAACGAGCTCGGCCACTCGCTCTACAAGCGCCTTGGGGTCGGAATCAAAGAGGATGCGGTCGTTGGGGCGATGGCCCTTTTCGAGTATGTATTTGATCTCCTCGTCAGTCTCCCAGTCGGCCTCCAAGATGCCCATGGGCTTCTGATCCTCAAACGCGATAGTAAACTCGTGGATGGTTCCGATGCGCCCGCAGCCGAAGAAGACCGCGTCGCACGAGCGGGTAAAGATAAGGTCCCGGCCCGGGAACCCGAAGCCCGTGTAAATGATCATGTCCATGTACTCGACCGGCAGGTTGTAGGCCTCGATATGCTCCTTTTCGGTATTGGCCGGCGAGAATCCCACCGTAAAGCCGCCCGCCTCTTTAGCGCCCATGGCTGCCCACAGAGGAAAGCCGGTGGTTGCGCCGTTAACCAGCACGGCGTCGTGCTTGGCTATCTCGCGACCAAGCGCCAGCCCCTTGTCATACGCGTCGATGCCGCAATGCCCCGTCTCTGCCGCGCCTGATATGCCGAATTTTAATTTGAGATGCTCGTTCTTGGGATTCATGGTCTAGCGAGTGAGAGAATAAAAGCGCGGCTTTAGTTCCGAGCGAGTGACGACCATATGAGACGTACTCGTGCTCATATGGATATATTATAGCTCAATAGTCGCGCTATCCCCCTGCCCCGGAGCAGTGGCCTTCACGGCCAAGTAGTCGCGGATGCGCTGGGTCAGGAAGCCGGCTGCGGCGGGCTCGCCCTCTACGACGAACACTTGGGTAAGAGTGCCGGCGCAAGCCTCCACCAGCTCCATAAGCCCTGCGCCGTCGCGGTGGGCCGAGTAGCCGTACAGGGTCTCCACGTGCGCGCGTACCGGTATGACTTCTTTTCCTACATGGAGCTCCTTCTCCCCTTCCAAGAGCCGGCGGCCTATGGTGCCCGCTGCTTGGTAACCCACGATAAGCAAGGTAGAGGCGGGGTCAGGGAGCACGTAGCGCTCGTGGCTGAGCACCCGGCCGCCGTTGCTCATGCCCGAGCCCGCCAGAATGATCTTGGGTCCCTCAACCGACTGGATGAGGCGGGACTCCTCCTGGTCGCGGGCAAACTTCATTTCCGGAAAGGAGAAGATCTTTTCCCCCTTTGCAACGCGATCCTGAATCTCGCGGGAGAAGTATTCCGGATGATCCTCGAAAGCGGCCGTGATCTTCTCGGCCAGGGGCGAGTCCAAAAATACCGGCACTGAAGGTATCATCTTTCCGGTCATGAGCGACCGGATCTCGAATACCAGGTCTTGCGTGCGCTCGGTTGAAAATGCCGGAATAAGCAGGGTGCCGCCGCGCAAGACCGTAGCCTCAATGACGTTCTCCAAGTCCTCGCGGCGATGGCTGTCGTCCTGGCGCACGCGATCGCCGTACACGCTCTCGATAACCAAGTAATCGGGATTAGGCAGCGCCTCGGTAAGCGGCAGGAGCGGCGAGTTGCCGCCGCCCAAGTCGCCCGTTACGACCAGGCTTTTATCTGCGCGGCTAAAGCGCGACATGGCAGAGCCAAGTATGTGTCCGGCGTCATAAAACTCATGAGTCATGCCATCCGGAAGCTCCAGAGGCTCGTGCAATCCCCGCTCCTCCCACAGCTTGAGCGCATGGTCGATATCCTGCTCGGCATACAAGGGCTCGCGTCCGCCATGCCCGACGGCTCGGATCATAAGGCTGAGCGCGTCGCGCATGATGAACTCCGCAAGCGAGCGCGTGGCATGGGTTGAGACTATTTTTCCGGTAAAGCCCGACTTGACCAGGAACGGTATGCGGCCTACGTGGTCGAGGTGCGCATGGCTGATAAACAGGTGCGAAACCGCCTTTACGTCATAGGCAAACGGCTTGTAGTTGTCTTCTTCGTGTACGCCCTGCTCGAAGCCGCAATCAATGAGGAATTTGGCGCCCCCGGTATCGAGCATAAAGTTGGAGCCGGTCACGGACCCGGCCCCGCCATAGAACGTCAGTGTTGATTGCATACGACAAGTATACAGGAGGGCACTAAAAAAACCGCCCTTGCAGGCAGTTTTTTTAGTCGGACTTCGAAAGCAAAGCGTCTACTTGAGTGATAGGTGGGTGCCCGCACGTCCGAGCCGCAGCGCGGAAAAATATAGAGCTCCCTGTAGAACACTTAGTAACTTTTGCCCTCGACGTCCTCTGTAAGTATATCAAACCGGTTATTTTTGCCAGGTGGACAAGAAATTCCGGATTTCAGCTGCTTATTCGTCAATACCGAAGCGCTTGTATTTGTATATAGGGTGCTTGCCGAACCAGTGCTTTATCTCGTGTGCGGCCTCCTCCGGGGTCTCGCTGGCGTGGATGAGGTTGTAGACCGCGCGCTTCTCGATGTTAGCGCTTATGGCCGAGTCGGCAGAGTAGTCGCCGCGGATAGTGCCCATCTCAGCCAAATACGGCATCGTAGGGCCGACAATCTTGCGCACCATGTCGACAGAATGCACGCCCTGCACCACCATCTTGACCATGGGGGCGCTGGTCATGAAATCGATGAGCCATTTGCGCACCTCCTTGCCGACCTTGAGCTTGTCGGTCGTGCCAAAGTCGCGCTTGACGCTATGGCCGTACTTCTCGTAGGTCGTAGTGGTCTTGTCGCCCAGGCGGGTCAGCCACGCTTCGGTCTTAGGATAATGGTTGTCCATTTCGACGCGGGTGGAGAGGAACATTTCCATGGCAACAATCTTGAGGTCGCGCTGTTCGAAGCGCTTTATCACCTCGCCGATAAGCCCTTTGCGCACGCCGTCGGGCTTGATAAGGACGAACGTCTTCTCTTCTTTCGGATGCATCATATGGGCCCGATAGTAGCCCAATTAAGGCGGTAAAGCAAGAATAAGTCCTTCTTATTCTTCCAAATAAAAAGACAAGTTACGCAGTTAAAACCTCAACCCCGTCCTTTGTTATCAAAACCGTATGTTCAGTCTCGGCCGAGCGACTACCGTCAGCGGTAACATAGGTCCACTCGTCTTCCATAAGCTCTATGTCGCCTCCGCCTTCGGTAAATATGGGCTCTATGGCCAAGACCAGGCCCTCTTCAAGCACATGGCCTTTGCCCGCCTCGCCCAAGTTGGGCACAAACGGGCCCTCGTGGGGCACCCGGCCAAGCGAGTGCCCGCCCAAGTCCTCGACGACTCCCAGCCCGTATTTGCGGGCTACGGCCTCTATGGCGGCTCCAATGTCCCCCATGCGCGCACCCGGCCGCGCAACCTTAAGCGCCTCGCGCAGAGCCTCCTGTGTCGCCTCTATCAGAACCCGGCCTTTTTCATCGCACGCGCCAGCGCACACCGTAATAGCCGCGTCGGCAAAGTAGCCGTCCAGGCTCAAGCCCAAGTCGAGCATCACCAGGTCGCCCTCCTCAACGAGGCGCTCTTCGTCCGGTATCCCATGGACCACCTCGTCATTAATAGAGACGCACAATGCCGCCGGGAAGGCGTATGCGGCGCCCTCAGGCGTGTAGTTTAAAAATGCGGGCACGGCACCTGCGGCGCGGATATATTCCTCGGCCGCCAAATCAAGCGCTGCGGTCGAGACGCCGGGCACGACAAGCGTAGCGGTATGGCGCAGAGCCTCGGCCAAGAGCTTTCCGGCCCGGCGCAGCCCCTCTATTTCTTCCTGCGTTTTTGCAATCATATACGTTACTTGATCCCGAGCGCCCTGACGACTTCCGCGTGTACGTCTTCAATGCTGTGCTCGCCGCTTACCTCTACCAGGACGCCCTTCTCCCTGAAAAACTCGATAGCGTGCGCGGTATGCTCCTCGTACTCGCGGATGCGGCGCTCGACCGTGTCCGACGCGTCGTCGGCACGGCCCTGCTCGCTCTTGCGCACGGCTATGCGGCGCTCAACTTCAGCGTCCGGAATATTGAGAAATACCGCTTTATACGGACGCTCGAGCCAGGCCGCCGTCTCGTCAAAAGCCTGCGCCTCGTGGAGCCTGCGGCAGGCGCCCTCAAATACAATCGCGTCTTCTGGGGCAAGGCCAAGCAGCACCTCAACAAACATATGGGATGAAAACCAGTTAGGCAGCAGCTCGCCGCTGTCTATGACTTTCTTTATTTTATCCGCTACGAAGCCGTGGCCCTTGGCCATTTCGCGCAGACGGTTGCCGGATGAATAGATATCGCAGCCCAGGCGCTTGGCCAACAGCTTGCCCTGGGTACCCTTCCCCGACCCCGGCCTGCCCATCATCAAAAATGTATTTACTTCCATAGAAACAGAATAGCAGGATTATTAAAATCGCGCCCTGAGGCGCAATTTCTTAGTACTCCCGGATGGAGAGCTGCGCATCTATGCGGCGCGAGACGTCGAGAATAACGGAGACGGCGATAAGGAGTCCGGTGCCGCCGATGGCGAGATTCTGGAGGCCGGTCAGGTTCTGCACAATGATCGGCATGACGGCAATAAGTCCCAAGAACAGCGCGCCGACGAACGTGATGCGGGTGATGGTGCGGCCCAGGTGTTCTGCGGTCGAGGGTCCGGGGCGCACGCCGGGGATGAAGGCGCCGTTCTTCTGGAGGTTCTCGGCAATCTGGTTAGGCTCGAAGGTAACCGCGGTGTAGAAGTAGGTAAAGAGGAATACCAGGACGAAGTACGTCGCGCCATAGATCCACTGGTTCTGCAGGAGGCCGAGTATGGAGGTCGAGAGTCCCGCAAGGATCGCGTTGCTCGATGCCTGGAAGAAGGTCGCGAACATCTGCGGCAGCAAGAGGAAGGAGAGCGCGAAGATGATCGGAATGACGCCCGCCTGGTTGAGGCGCAGCGGGAGGTAGGTCGAGGCGCCGCCGAAGAACTTCATGCCGCGCACGCGCTTGGCATAGGTAACCGGCACCGGGCGCTCGGCCTCGGTAATGTAGACCACTGCGGCAATGACCGCGAGGCCCGCAGCGATAAAGGCCAAGTAAACCGGAATCTGTGCTGCATCGAACGAGAACAGCGTCTGGCTGATAGCCGACGGCAAGCGCGCAACGATGCCCGCGAATATGATGAGCGATACGCCGTTACCCAGGCCGTACTCGGAAATAAGCTCGCCGATCCACATAAGGAGGAGCGAGCCGGCGACAATAGAAAGGAGGTTGATGGCGAACTGGAAGGGAGACAGCGCCGGCAAAACGCCCTGGCGCTCGAGGATGATAAGGAAGCTGATGCCCTGCAAGAAGGCGATGGGGAGCGTCAAGAAGCGCGTGTATTGCGAAAAGCGGGCGCGGCCGGCCTCGCCCTCTTCCTGGTACATGGCCTTAAGGCGCGGCACCATGAGGGTCGAAACCTGCATGATGATAGAGGCGGTGATGTAGGGACCAACGCCGAGCATCATGAGGGAAAGGTTGGAGAGCCCGCCGCCCGAGAAGAGGTTGAGGAGGCCGAAGAACTGGTTATTGGCCAGGAAGAGCGCCAGCTGGGTAGCGTCGATGCCCGGGATCGGCACCGTAGCCAGAAGGCGGAAAATGAGCAGCGCGCCGGCGACAAAGAGGAGCCGGTTGCGCAGCCCCGCGTCGGAAAGAAGCAGAGAAAATTTCTGTGCGAAAGACATAGTGGGTTAAGCGACCGAGCCTCCTGCCTTCTCGATCTTTTCGCGGGCGGCTGCGGATACCTTGCAGCCCGTAACGATCAGCTTCTTGGTGAGCTCGCCATCGGCAAGGATCTTAACGACCGGAGTAGTGCCTTTGCGGGCGCGTATAAGGCCGCGCTCGTGCAGGATTGCCGGAGTAACGGTCTCGCCTGCGGCAAAGACGCCCTCGAGCGAGGATACATTGACTGCCTGCGCAGCCGTCTGGATGCTCATGAGCGAGTTAACGCCGCGACCGCGGAGCTTCGGGAGCTTCTTGAGCTGCTCGCGCACGTCAGGGCGGATAGAGTGGCCGGAGCGGGCCTTCTGGCCCTTGGTACCGCGGCCAGAGGTCTTGCCGCGCCCGCCGCCGCGGCCAACGCGCTTAGGCGACTTCTGCTCAGTTTTACGTTTTAGGTCGTGGAGCTGCATATAAAATTATTACACCTTAAGCGATTTAAGCGCCTCGATAGCTGCGCGCGCGTTGTTAAGGCCGTTCTTGCTGCCCGAGTGCACCTTGGCAACGATGTTGGAGATGCCAGCGAGCTCGAGAACCGGGCGTACGGAGGAGCCTGCAACGAGGCCGCGGCCCTTTGCCGGCATCAGGGTGATGCGGGACGCGTTGTACTTGGCGCCAACCTCGTGGGCAATCGAATTGTCCTTGGTCAGGACCAGCGTGATCATATGCTTCTTGGCGTCGCGGGTAGCCTTATCAATAGCCAGAGTGGTGTCCCCTGCCTTGCCGAGGCCTACGCCCACCTTGCCCTTCTTGTTGCCAATGATGATGGCGACCGAGAACGAGAAGCGGCGGCCGCCGGCAACCACGCGGGACACGCGGCGGATAGTGATCATCTTGGAGTCAAACTCCGACTTGGCGCGCGGAGGGCGCGGGCCGCGGCGGTCTCCACCGCGGGCACCTGGGCGTCCACCGCGAGCGCCAGCTGCACCAGCGCGCGGAGCGCGGCGATCAGCCGGTGCGGCAGCAGCGGGAGCCGCAGCCTCAGGGGCAGCTTCAACAGCCGCTGGTGCGGTCTCGGGAGTTATAGTTGTTTCGAGTTCGTCAGCCATAAATTAAAATTTGAGTCCTCCTTCGCGTGCAGCCTCTGCAAGCATCGCAACCCGGCCAGTATAGCGGAAACCGCCGCGATCGAACACTACCGCATCAATACCGGCTGCCTTGGCTGCCTTGGCGAGGTTTGCACCAAGCTTCTTGGCCGCATCCATCTTCTTGCCGCCGACCTCCTTGGTCGAGCCGGCGACCAGGGTCTTCCCTGCCGCGTCATCGATAATCTGCGCATGCAGGTAGCGGTTGGACTTGTAAACCGCCAAGCGAGGGCGCTCTACGGTGCCCGAGAGCTTGGCCCGGATACGGTTGTGCCGGCGCTCGCGGCTCTCTGTCTTTTTGTTGGTAACGGTATTCATATCAGTTTATGCAGCCTTCTTGCCCTGCTTGCGGCGGATGACCTCGCCCTCGTAGCGGATGCCCTTGCCCTTGTACGGCTCCGGCTTCTTAAGCGCGCGGATGTCTGCGGCAAACTGGCCCACTACCTCCTTGTCGAATCCGGTTATGGTAAGCGTACCCTTCTCGGCGACAACCGTAAGGCTCTCGGGAATTTCAACGTTGACCGGATGGCTAAAGCCGAGCGCGAGCTTAAGGGTCTTGCCCTGCACCTCCCATTTGAAGCCGACGCCTTCGATAAAGAGCTTCTTAGAAAAGCCGTCGGTAACGCCCTTGAGCATGTTGCGCACGTGGCTGGCGTAGGTGCCGACTGCGGCGCGGGACTCGATAGTCTCGCCCCGGCGGGTTACCTGCACGCCCTCAGCACCGACTTCGATAGTAACGAAGCGGCTGACCGGCTTGGTAAGAGTTCCTTTCGGACCCTTGACCACAAGACCCTCGCTCGAGACGGTTATCTCGGCTTTGGCGGGTATAGCAATGGGGCGTTTAGCAAGTCGTGACATATAGATTTACCAGATTTCAAACAGGACCTCGCCGCCGACGCGCTTATCGCGAGCCTCCTTGCCGGTTACGACGCCGGCCGGGGTCGAGAGGACCAGGAGGCCGTGGCCGCGCTTAACGGGCTGCACGTCGCGGACGCCCATGTACAGGCGGCGGGACGGCTTGGAGATGCGCTTGACGCCATTGATGGTCGGGCGGCCGGCGGCAGTGTAGGAAAGGCCCACGACCAAAGCGTTGTTCTTCTTGGAAACGCCGGTGAGGTAGCCCTCGCGCTCGAGGATCTTGGCAATGGCGTTCTTGATCGAGGAGTACGGCAAGGACACGGAAGAATGGCCCACCATGGAGGCGTTTTGGAGACGGACGAGGAAGTCTGCGATAGGGTCGTTTACCATAAAATTACCAGGATGATTTGCGGACGCCCGGGATCAGTCCCTCAAGAGCGGCCTCGCGGAAGCACAGGCGGCACATGCCGAAGTCGCGCATAAAGGCACGCTTGCGGCCGCAGCGGAAGCAGCGGTTGACCACCCGAGACTTAAACTTGGGCGGGCGGGACGAGCGTACTACAGTAGATTTCTTTGCCATTGTTGGATTTTTACCCAGGACTCGCCTGGGACACCCCCTTGCCTAGGAGTTACGATTCTGATGGTTTGCCTCGCCTTGCGACTAAGCGGCACCTATCAGAAAAAAGGAGCCCGGTTGGGCGTGG
>JAQBRA010000006.1 GCA_028286685.1 Candidatus Adlerbacteria bacterium
GCGCTATTGGTCGCATACGAGCGTGTGTAATACATGGTGTTGCAGGTCAGCCCCGCGAGCGAGCCCGTAAACGCGCCGGCTCCATATGAGCCGCTGTCTGTTGTCGTTGCCGTGCCCGACGTAAGATCTGCGCTTGTGCCGTATGTAAAACCTCGCACAGTGATTGTCGCACCACCATCTGAGGTGATATTGCCATTGGCTCTTGCGGTCGTCCGGCTGATTGATGAAGCGGATTGGGTGGTCACCGTCGGCGCAGAGATGGGTGCGTACGCACTCACGACAAGCGTCGGGTGGCTGCCGTTGGTAGTATCCTGGTACATAACTGCGATATGAGTACTGTCGACAACTGTAGCGGCAGTGTAGGTACTGGCGACCGCAGAAAGAACGGTCGCAGGATCACATGAGAATGTGCTGCCCGAGATGAAGCAGGTGACGACCGTAGGACGGTTACTATTGGTAAGGTCCTGATATGCGACTGCGAGATGAGTGCTGTCGATAGCAATGATCGAGGTATATACACTGGAATTGGGTGCGATAGCAGCAGCTGCGCCGCATGAAGGAGTGGTGCCGGAGACGGAACAAAGCTGAACAGTCGGGGCGCTGGGGCTCGCAGTAAAATTGCGATATGCGAGTGCGAAGTGCGTGTCGTCGAGGCGGGCTAATGATGGTGTCAATCCGGCGACTGAGGAAGCAACTGTCGTACCGCACGTGGGAGTGATCCCCGATATGGAACAAATAGCGACCGTTGCGCGCTGACCATTGGACTGGTCTCTATACACGACTGCGAAATGAGTACTGTCGAGGGCTACCGCTGATTGATGGTCGGAATTAACTGAGGCGACAGAAACGGGGGTGCCGCAGGTCGGCGTTGTGCCTGAGACGGAACAGATAACGACTGTCGGGTGGCCACTATTGTTGGCATCCGAATAGGAGATACCCACATGCGTGCTATCGAGCGCAGAAGCAAAATAATTTACACTCACCACCGCCGCAAAGGTAACGGGACTATCGCAGGTGGGCGTTGTGCCGGAGACGGAACAAATAACGACCTTCGAGACATTGCCGTTTGTATTGTCACGGTACGCGACAGCAATGTGCGTACTATCAAGAGCTGTGACGCCGAGAGCAGACGTCGTGACCGCCGCGACAGTAACCGGAGTGTCGCACGTGGGGGTAGTACCTGAAATAGAGCAGATGGCCACTTTCGGGCGGTTGCTGTTGGTCGTATCCTGATACGCGACTACAACATGCGAGCTATCGAGTATGGCGATACTATTAATAACGCCATTGACCGACGCGATGGAAACGGGTGTACCGGGAATAAGTGATGCAGCAAAAGCGATCAAAGCGGGCGAGAGCAGCAACGCGGCCAGCGCAGAAATCACCCTCATCCTTCGAAAGCGTTGCTGCGGCATAGGTACGTGAAGAATACCATGGAGATCTTTTTGGTTCGGATTAAGGCCCAATGCTCACGCATTAGGCCTAATTATTTCATGCTCCGCGGGTAGGACTCGAACCTACAACCAACTCCTTAACAGGGAGCTGCTCTACCATTGAGCTACCGCGGAATATATACGAACAACCCGAATTATACATATATTTGGGCCTTTTTCTAGGGTGTTTATAAACCTCAGGACTATAGATTGGAGCCCAACGAACGGAGCAGAGTTTGCTATACTGCGGCCAATGGATATCCAGTCGCAAGGCCGGTTCCTGCTCGTGCAGAGGCTTACTCTTTTGGTAAACCGCTACGACTACTACCTGTATATCAATGGCGAAAAGGGCGAGCAAATCGCCCATGCCGAGCAAAAGCGCTTTGCCTTCCGCGAGCAGATGACCGTCTGGACCGACGACTCGCGCAACGACACTCTGCTTACTATCAAGGCCGAAAAACTGCTTGATATCCATGGCAAGTTTTTAATCCATGATGCCGAGGGGCATTTAGTTGGCTATTGTCGCAAGGCGTTTGACTCTTCCCTGCTGCGCAGCACCTGGGAGGCATACAGCGCAGACGACACGCTCCTTTTTACCGCCAAGGAAAAAAGCCCCGTAATTGCTATCGTGCGGCGTGTACTGCAATTTGTCCCCGTAGTGGGAGATATTGCGCCCTTTGTGCCGATAAACTTTGTGTTTGAGAAGGAGGGCCAGGTTCTAGGTGCGCACCACCGCGTCTGGGGGAATTTTAGGGACACATACCTGCTGGAAGCCCACGAAGGGCTTGCGGCATGCGACCGCCGCATCCTGCTGGCGCTCGGCATACTTCTTGACGCCCTGCAGGATCGCTAGCCATTTTTTGGATATAAAAAACCGTGCGGGAAATTTCCCGCACGGCTTGTTTGTTTACGACTTAGCGCTACCTTCTCTTGCTGCTGATGCGCCTTATCCCGACCTTCTTCCTGGATTGCAGTCTGCGCGGCCTCTTGGCGACTTTCGCCTCGTACATTTCAATCAGGGCCGCCATGGCCTTCTGACTGAGTTCGCCGGGAACCTTCTTGGAGGTTAGCGGGATTGTCGCGTCCCGCAGTTCCAGGGCCCGTTTCAGCAGCTTGATGGTGTACTCGTAGGGGCGCTGGGTTACGCCCATACTGATATTGCTGATTGCACCCACGCACAGGCCCGTCAAAACGCTTAACTCCTTAAACGTCTTCTTCGACTCGTGAATACGTCCGCGCAAGACATCCAATTCCTTGCCGTATTCTTCCGGCGGCAGACAGCGGTCCGGAAAAACAGTTTTTTTCGGCTTCGAGGCCGATTGCGCTCGGCCAACTCCCTTTTTAGGGAACGGGATTATTTTTGCCGATGATTGCCTTGCCACTACTCGTCTCCTTGGTGTGTTGGATCCACTTATTACAATAACATAAACAGCTTATACTGTCAATTAAACCCGGGTATTCCCTACCACCACGCATTCTTCATCGAAAATTGTATAATTGAATCCTATGAGAACTTTGTACTGGGCCTTGGGCATTATTATTGTCGCCATGCTGGGCTTTTTTATCTGGAATTCTTATATGACACCAACAACTGCACAGGAGAAAGCAAGCCAGGTATCGCCGGTCGGCGTAGTGCCTATCGAGCACGCGACCGCCGTCTTGCGCTGGGGCGGCACCATTATCTACACCGACCCGACTGACGCGAGCCTGCTCGCGGACCAGCCGGAGGCCAACATTGTCTTGATAACCGATATCCATGGGGACCACTTCAGCACCTCCACCCTCCTGGAAGTCGTGGGGCCTGACACTGCCCTAGTCGTGCCGCAGGCCGTAGCGGACCTGCTCCCGTCCGACCTGGCCGCGCGCGCCCAGATACTCGACAACGGAGGGAGTACGACCATAGGCAGCCTGCAGATCATCGCGATACCCATGTACAACCTACCCGAGTCAGCCGACAGCCGCCACCCGAAAGGCCGCGGCAACGGCTACGTGCTTGAACAGGACGGCTACCGCGTGTATATCGCTGGCGACACGGCCGGTACCCCAGAGATGCGCGGACTCCAAGACATCGACCTGGCGCTGGTGCCCATGAACTTGCCCTTTACCATGGGCGTCGACGAGGCGGCTGATGCGGTCTTGGACTTCAAGCCTAAAATTGTATACCCGTATCACTACCGCGGACAAGACGGCCTGGCGGACGTCGAGCGCTTCAAAACCTTGGTCAATGCGGGCGACCCCAACATTGAGGTTATTCTCGCCAAGTGGTATCCGGAACAATAATAGAACCCAAAAGAAAACCGCCCGGCGCTAGCGCCGGGCGGTTTTCTTTTGCTCCCCACTTTGTATTTCTGCGCCCTCTCTCGGCCCGCGCAGCTTCTGCCGCAAATATCGAGCTAGTTTCTGCTCCAGACAATGTCCGAAGATTTCGTCGAGCTTTTATTGCCGGATGCGGCAGGAGCCGCCACTGCCTTTGAACGCACAACCGTAAAGGTGCCCTCCTCAATCTCAGACGGAGTCGCCAGAGGCACCTTGCCCTGCTTGGACACCATGGTAACGGCGCGGGCGCGGGCATCTTCTGCGGACTTGTATTTGCCGTTTACTATCGCGAATGCATTGGAGAAGGTAACCGATCCGAACTCCGAGAGCGGCGCATACAGCTGGACGCTGTCCTTGCTGAACACTTTCGGCATCTCCTGGATCCATTCGACCGAGGAATATTTGGAGCGGTACTCAAGCGCCTTTTGGAACTCCGCCCCAGTCGTGAGGTTAAAGAAGGAAAGGTGCCAGAAGCCGGGAGTGATCTCAAACAGCGAGGCGCTCACCCGGTCGCCGGCTGCAACCTTAAATGGCACGACGACCTGGTAGTCGGGCAGGAGCTCGTACCATGCCCAGTACTGGGTCTTGCCGTTCTGCACCGCGCCCTGCGTGCCTGCCTGAATAAGGTCTTTGCTTTTCGATCCGCCGATGCCCAACCAGGCGACATCGGTCATAAGGGTCGTAGTAGCGGCAAGGGCGGGCACCGTCCAGGTTGCGCCTACGCCCGTATACTTGTCGCGCGTAGCGACATAGCCGGACCAGTTGCCCGATAGTCTGCCGTTGATAGCGTCCTCGGTTGCCGCCCACGCCGGCGCCGCAGCGCCCAAGAACAGCGCGAGCGCCAGGAATAATTTAGCCGCCAAGCGAGTATGCATGGCTCCAGTATACAACCGCCAGAACGCGGGCGTAATAGCGGGCGGCTAGCGGGCCATTTTGCCGCCGCGAGCCTTGTTGTTTTCCTGGGCGCCGGACTTGCCACGGAAGCGGCCTCCCCTGCCGCGCAGCTTGGCGGCGATTTTTGAGAGCAGCGCCACTTCGGTTTTATGGTTTTGCCTGACTGTCTGTCCAATATCAGATTCTTCGCTCCGGTAATCCTTGTAATACATGTATGAGCCTTCGTTATCTTTATCTTTTTTATCAGGCATAGGCAAAGTCTACCCACGCCCCCTGAAATACCGGTGAGAGCCGCGCCGCCGACTCACCCGCGCTTCAGGCCAAAGGTTTTAAATAGAAAGGTACGACAGCGATCGATTACCAAATAATCTTACTTACTTTAGTCCGTTAAATTAATACCTCTATGAAATCAGCATTATTCACTGCTCACAAAAAAGCAGCCATTTCCTTGTTTTTGGCCGCCGCGAGCGCAGCGATTCTTCTTGTGGCTCTTCCGGCGCTCGCCGACAGCTCGGCAAATAGCAACTTCGAAAACCCGCCCTACGTGCCGGGGAATATAAACGGCCAGGACGGCTGGAGCAAAACAGGCGCGTACGATGCTGCGGTCACCAGTTCCTTTGGCGTGCCCGACTTCGGCAACCAGAGCCTGCGCATCTCAAACGCGGTTACCTCAAGCTCGTTCGCTGACCAGACCTTCGCCAAGCCTACTGCAGACGGCGCGGGCGAAGCCGACTCGACCTCGGGCGGATTCGCAACCGGTACTCTGGCAAGCCACTTCCAGGCAGAGTTTGACCTCAGATCAGTGCAGCTCATGCAGCAGCCGGGACTCTCTATATCCGTTTCCCCCGACCGGGGCGACGGCTCGCGCATGAGCTATCTTAGATTCGAGGACCAAGCCGACGGCATCCACGTGTTCTTCAACGATGCGCAGGGCTCGAGCACCTCTGCCGACTTTGTCGAGACCGACATAGCGACACTCAGCCGCGCCACGACGCACACCATAGGGTTCTCCATGGACTTCGTAAACGGGCCCTCCAACGATGTAGTTGAAATATATATCGACGGGGCGCTCGCCCATACCGGCACGAGCTGGGAAAACTATTACCGCTTCGATCCGGAGTCAGCTGCAGAGCAAAGCCCCCGCATCGTAAAGACCCTGCTCTTTAGAGCGGCGGGCACTGCTGCGACCTCAACGCAGGGCTTGGGCTACCTTATCGACAACCTGGAGATGCTCGCCTCAGGCTCAGCCCAGGGCGGTGGGAATGGGGACGTAACGGTAACCATAAGCAAATATATTGACGGCACTATGGCAACCTCCGGCAGCGCGCAGTCCCTGGCCTTCCCCATGAACGCGAGCTGGAACGCGCAGAACATCGGCTCAAGCTCGGGGAGCTTCACGCTCTCGCCGCAGGGCTCCAATAGCCCGAACGCATACCAGGCTATCACTGCGGACATGACCTCGGGCGCGTCGTATTCGGTCGCCGAGGACACGAGCGGCGCCAATGTCGCCCAGAACTGCAGCGCAGGCAAGCCTTACTCGCTCGTCGGCTACACCACAGGTACCAGCTCGGCTGCCGCAGCGGCTGCAACGCCCAGCCTCACGCCGCCCAGCTTCTCCAACCTGACCGGAGACCAGTATGTCATCGTATGGAACCATGCCTGCACCGACACCGGCACTACGACGCCGCCAACCACCGGCAACCCTAACGGCGCCTCCGTCGACCAGAACGGCTCGACCGTGCGCGCGGGCGGGCACCTGGACTTCGTAGGACGCAACTTCGGCCACGAGCAGGACGTTGCCATCTCGCTTGGCGGCTCCGTGATACGCACGGTGCATGCCGACGGCGGAGGCAACTTCTCTACCGGCTCGATGACCGCGCCCGCAACGCCGGGCACGTACCAGTACGAGTTTAAGGACTCGGGACATACGGTCATCGCCACCATTACGGTAGTGCCATAAAAATAAAACTGGCACCACAGGCAACACATAGCAAATCGCCCGGCATGAGCCGGGCGATTTGCTATACTAATGGTGGAATTTTATTCGCTCACTCCTTTTAACCTATGGATATAGCCCTCATGGTCCTGGGACTCTTCGCACTCGGCATACTGCTTATGTGGGCATACGCGTGGCTTAATGATGCCAAGCAGATATACGACGAAGAGGCGCAGGATGTGCGCGCGAAAACGCCGGAGGAGCGCGAACGCTCGCAGTTTGAAGTGCAAGAGGTCACTCGCGAGCAGAACAAGGCCGACATAGAGTTTTATTCCCGGGGAGAGGACGCCGACCAGTAGGCCCGCCTTCATTTTAGTATCAGGCGCTCCCTGCATACTGGACTCATGCAAACAGAACGAGAAATAATCCTCACGTGCCAGGAGTGCGGACACCAGGAGACGGACTCCGACCAGAAACTGCTCATGCTCAAGGTAAGGATGTATAACCACATCAATCATGCGCATCCGGTGCTGGCCGAGCGATTTAAGGAAGTTGTCGAAGAGCACTCCACCTTGGTGTACTAGTTCCACGCAGACTGGCGTCCGGAAAACTAAACCCTCAGATCCTGGTTGTATTTACAAAGCCCATTTGGTATGGTGGCGGTGACTATGCCCCCTCTCTTTTCTGGCCATCCGACCGCTACGTACGCCCTGCGCTTCGGGCTGCTTACGCTTATATATGGCACTGCCGTTTGGATAAGCCTTTGGCTCGTACCTGCAACAGGCGGCGCCTCCCTAGTGTGGCCGGTAGCGGCCGTAGGCCTCGCGGGACTCCTGTTTTGGGGCATCAACCTGTGGCCGGCGCTCACCCTATCCTTTTTCCTGGTAGTGGCGGCCGGCGGCGTGGACCCGTCGGCAGCGGTAGGCGTGGCGCTCGGTAATACGCTCGAGGCCGTGCTCGGCGCCCACTTGCTCATATGGCTCGGCTTCCACCCGCTCATGAGCCGCTTGCGCGACGCCTTGGGCCTTATCCTGGCCGCCTTTACTTCCACCTTCGTATCGGCGACCGTCATCGCCGCCAGTACGGCGCTTTTTATAACGCATTCCTTCAGCGCCGACCTTTGGACCAGCCTCTGGATAGGCCACAGCGTATCGCTCCTGTCCTTCGGAGCATTTGCCCTGCGCTGGGGCTACCGGCCGTTTTTTGCCAAGAGCCAGCAAGAACTGTTTGAGGGCCTAGCGCTCTTCGGACTCGTCGGCTTCGTGTCGTACTTGGCAGCATGGACCGAGTTTGACTCGCTGGGGCCCGTGTCGCTTGTCTATGTCCTCGTGTTCCTCCTCATTTGGGCGAGCCTGCGCGCGGGCCCGCGCGGCACCACGCTGGCCTTGCTCATAATGACGCTCATTTCCACGACAGCGCTCCTGTTCGGGCCCGATGCCTCGCTTGAGCGCGCCGGATCCCTGCTATTTGGCATGCAGGTCCTGATAGGCACGCTGTCCATCATCTTCCTGCTCTTTACGTCCATTACCGAAGAGCGCAAAGAGGCGGTTATAGCGCTTGGCGCCCAGGTGGGCAAGCTTGAGGATGCCCTCCTGAAGATATCGTCGGAAGATGCCGCCAAGAGCGAATTTATCGCCATACTCGCGCACGAGCTGCGCAACCCGCTTTCTCCCGTACTATCGGGCCTCGAAATCCTCAAAGCGAAAGAGTCGGGACCCAAGGAAGTGCTCCACATGATGGGCGCGCACCTCCATACTCTGGCCCGGCTGCTCGATGACCTCCTGGACATTACGCGCATCTCGCAGAAAAAATTCAAGCTCGAGCGCGAAGTGACGACGCTGCAGCATATTATCGAGCGCTCTTTGGAGATGGCGGGCCCCTACATGGCCGAGCGCAATCACACCTTTACCAAAGAGATGCCTTCGCAAGATATCCTCATGGACGCCGATCCGGTGCGGCTTACCCAGGCGGTGGTCAACCTCCTTAACAATGCGGCAAAATATACGCCGCCGGGCGGCACCATAAGCCTGGGCTTAGTGAAGGAAGGGCGCCAGGCGGTTATCCGCGTGCGCGACAACGGGCAAGGCATCGCGATCGAGCGCCTGCGGAAGGTATTCGAGCCGTTTGCGGGCGGCGCACAGCGCTCGAAGGGCCCGGGCGGGCTCCACATAGGGCTTTCTTTGGTGCGGCGCATGGTAGAGCTCCATGCCGGAACGGTTGTGGTGAAGAGCGGCGGCGTCGGCCAGGGAAGCGAGTTTACGATCCGCCTCCCCTTGCCTGCCGCGCCCCTGGAGAAAGCCCCCGAGCCCATAGCGCCTAAAAAAGAAACGCGCGGCCGATTTTCCAAAGAGGCTATGGAGCACGCACGCGCGGCCGGACCGGTCGCCGTCTTAGTGGTTGACGATAACGAGGCTGCAGCCCAGATGCTCTGCACCCTGCTTGAGCACAATGGCCACACCGTTTCCTTGGCGCACACCGGCCTTTCGGCGCTTGACGTAGCGCGCCAAACGCAGCCGCAGGTGGCCCTCCTCGACATCGGACTCCCTGACATAGATGGCTACGAGGTTGGCAAGCGGCTGCGCGCAGAGCTCGGTGCCCAAGTAGCCCTGGTCGCGCTTACCGGCTACGGCCAGCCGGAAGACCGCGAGCGCGCACGCCAGGCGGGCTTTGACGACCATCTGGTAAAGCCGGTTTCTATCGTCGACGTCGAGCGCATTCTGGCGCAGCTCCGCCGCGCCTAGCCGCAGCCGCTAGCGCAGCTCCGCATACACCACCAGCCGGCGGTCGTATTCTTTCTTATCCTTGATCCATGCCCCGTCGCAGGTAACCAGGTGCAGGTATGCGCCGCCTTTCTTATTAAACAGCTCATCAAGCGGGACCTCGGCCGCCGCATAGGACTCAACGCGTACCACTACGAACCTAAGCGGCGTCGACGATGCCGTATCTACGTATATTTCATCCCCCGGCGCAAGATCGCCCAGATGCTTGAAGACGCCGTCAAGCGCCAATGCGTTGTCGACATGGCCGTCCATAACCGCGCTGCCCTCAAATCCGGGCACGGTGCCGTACTTGTACCAGCCGGCATCGGTAAAGTTGCCGGGCGTTGCCATATTGCCCGCTTCATTAATGCCCACCTGCTTTACGTGCGCATCAATACCGAGCGCGGGTATGCGCAGGCGCTCGGGCAAGTCGCCAGGTTCTGCCTGGCGTGCGGGCGCTGCGGCTGCCAGGGTGCTGGAAGCCATTTCTATATCAGGCGCATACCATACCGCACGCGCAAGCGTGGTAGCGAATACCACGCTTGCGGCTGCGGTTATGAGAGCGACGATAAGCCGCGGGCTTACGCGCATGCCAGTTTAGGCTTCCTTGCGGGTACGGGCCAAGTACAGGCCGCCGCCGACCAGAACTGCGGCTGACAAGCCCAAGACGGCTATCGTAGCTGCAGCTTCGCCGCCCTGCCCGGTGGACGGTACGCCCGGAGTGGCCTGAGTAGTAGCATCGGTGGTGGTCTGCGCGTAGGTCAGCGGCGCCGCAAGCGCCAAAAGCGTTCCCACCATAAGCCCTACTGCGCCGCCCGCTATCCGCTTCGTTAAGGCTAGAGTCATAAAGAAATTAGATTATGCGTCTAATCGATTCACCCACCCAAGCGTTTAGGTTTGCCGGCGGGACTACTTGTCAGTATGCGGGCGGGCGCTGAAATAGGAATGAACGGCAGCATATGCCACTGCGGCGCTCGCAACACCCAACAAGAGACCTGCCACAACATCAAGAGGATAATGGAAGCCGATCAGCACGCGCGCGAGGCCCACCAGGGCGGCACACAGCAGCAAAAAAGCCGAGAGCCACCGATTAAAGAAAAAAGCTAGTGCAGCCAAGGCGCCGAGCGCAGCCGCATGGTCAGACGGAAAAGAATTATCAACCTCGTGCGGCACGAGCGGCTCGTAGCCGTACGCCGCAAAAGGCTGCTCATGGCTAAAGAAGAGCCCCGCTAATCGCGCCACAGCATAGGCGAGCGGGAGTGCGACCAGAGCGGCCAGCGCAAGTTCAACTTTAACGGCGCGCGGGGCCCACAGCCAATACGCGGCACAGGCAAGCAGGGCCGCCGCAGGCAAGTATTGGGCGCAGAAGATAACAAGGATTTCGTACATAGGGAAACTATACCACCACCGCAAAGCGGCTTTTGCTATACTGCCGCTATGCATGCGCTTTACTATTGGATTGCGGGCTTCGTGACATTGGAATTTCTAGGAGACGTATACCCCGGCTTTATCGATAACGACTTCTGCTTTGCGCTCTTAGGATGCAACGTGGGAATCGTGGGCTACGACGGCCTGCTGCATTTCATAAGCGGCATCTGCGTCGGGTTCGGAATCCTGCTCGCGCATAAAAAAGGATACTTAAAGAAGTCCGGGGCCAGAGCCTTTTTTCTGTGGTCGCTGGGCATAGCGCTTGCGTGGGAGCTTTTGGAATGGAGCTACGACTTGGTGCGCATCTATATCTTCCACATGGATCTCTTTACCATGAACAAGCTCACCCAGCCCAACGGCATAGACACCCTCGGCGATATCATCCTGGCTCTCTTGGGCACGGCGATGGTGTTCTGGTGGGCCCGGCGCACAGCAGCTGCCCAAGTGGCAGTATCGGCATAAGGAACGTATTTCCTCAGGAGTATACTTTAAAGCATGGCACTCGATCAGATAATCGGCATCCTGGAGACGTCCGGGTACTTGCTCCTTTTTCCCCTGGCGGTGATGGAGGGACCTATTATTACCGTCATCTCGGGCTTTTTGGTGTCGCTCGGCATTTTTAACGTATTTATCGCCTACTCTATTATCGTCATAGGCGACATACTGGGCGACGCATTCTGGTACCTCTTGGGCCGCCACGGCAGCGGCTGGAAGTACACCCGGCCCATAGAGAAATTCTTCGGCCTTACGCCCGAGCGCATTGAAAGCACTCGCGAGCGGTTCCGCACGCACCGCTACAAGATGATGATGGCCTCCAAGTTTATACACGGCGTCGGCTCGGCCGGACTTGTGGCAGCCGGCATGGTGCGCGTGCCCTACCTAACGTTTGCCACCACCTGCCTCACCGTTACGATGATACAAGCCGCGCTCTTTTTGGCGCTGGGCTACTTCTTTGGCCAAGCGTATGGGCAAATAGGCCAGTACCTTGATTATTTCGCCGCGGCGGGGCTCGTGATAGGATGTGTCGGTATAGCCTTGGGCATCTGGTACGTACGCCGGAATAAACAATCATGAGAGTACTCATAGCATCAGACACGTATCATCCGCACGTCAACGGCGCGTCCTACTTTACCCAGCGCTTGGCCCATGCGCTTGCCGAGGCCGGCCACGAAGTAGCGGTCGTCGCCCCGGGCCCCTCGCTCTCGCCTACTTACACCATGCACGGCCGCGTGCATTTTTACGGCGTGCGCTCCTTCCCTGTCTTTATCGTGCCCAAGTTCCGCTTCGTGATGCCGCTTATAAGCGCCATAAGCCAGCGCGCCGCCTCGGCTATTCGGGAGTTTAAGCCCGATGTCGTGCACATACAGATGCATTTCCCTATCAGTCGCATGGTGCTGCGCGAGGCGGCCAGGCGGGGCATCCCGGTCGTGGCGACTAACCACTTTATGCCCGAGAACCTCACCCACTACCTGCATCTCCCGGATTTTATTACCCACCAGATTCATACTTGGGCCTGGCAGGATGCCGCGCGGGTGCTTAGCAAGACTCGCGGCGTCTCCGCCCCCACCCGCACGGCCGGCGTCATGCTCGAGCCCTGGCTAAAGGCCGAGGTGCCGGCCATATCAAACGGCATCGACCTTAAGCGCTTTAACCCCCAAAATGATCCTGCGCCTGCAAAAGCCCAGTACGCTTTGCCCGACAAGCCCACGCTGCTTTTTGTCGGCCGGCTCGATAAGGAAAAGAACATCGACGTGGTATTGCGTGCTGCGGCGCTGGCAAAGGAGCGCGCGGACTTCCACTTTGTCGTTGCAGGCCACGGCGCCGAGCAGAACAAGCTCCAGCGCCTCGCGCGCGAGCTGGGTATCGAGGACCGGGTTACCTTTACCGGATTCGTGCCCGACGGACTACTGGCAAGTCTGTATGCGGCCGCGGACTGCTTTGTAAACGCCGGCATTGCCGAGCTCCAGTGCATCGTAGCCATGGAAGCCATGGCTACCGGGCTGCCTATTATCGGCGCCCGGGCCGTGGCGCTCCCCGAGCTTATCCACCATGAGGAAAACGGCTTCCTGTTTAAGCCGGGCGACCACAAGGAGCTCGCAGGGCGCCTGATTGAGATGTTTTCAGACGGGGCTATGCGGGAGCGCATGGGACAAGAGAGTCTCAAGATTATCGCAGGACACGACCTAAGCCTTACGCTCGAAGCGTTCGAGGATTTTTATCGGAAAGCAATGCTGCCTGCATGAGCGTAAAAAAAGAAATAGCCGGCCTCTGGAGGCGCTATTGCGAAGCATTCGGACTGCCAGGATTCAAGGTATCTGCCCTTGCGGCACTAGCCTATTTTGCAGCAGCGCTTGTTCTTAATTTTTGGGCGATCAAGCAGGCGACGACGCGGGCGGGCGAAGGGGTGTCTGACATACTGCTCTCCAATATCCCGGTGTTCGAGGTGGACCAGTTCTTCGTCTACGGGACCTTTATCGTAGCCGCCGTCAGC
This sequence comes from Candidatus Adlerbacteria bacterium, assembly GCA_028286685.1. Taxonomy (GTDB): domain Bacteria; phylum Patescibacteriota; class Minisyncoccia; order Phycocordibacterales; family SBAW01; genus GWA1-54-10. The sequence goes on from JAQBRA010000006.1 coordinate 13,258, forward strand.
GCCGGCCTTATCCTGTGGAATCCTAAGCGCATACCGTTCGCCTTCAAGACCGTGGCGCTTTTCATCCTCATCCGCTCGCTCTTTACGCTCATGACGCATCTGGGCCCGCCCGAGGCGCATTACGTGACCGAGTTCGGCGACGCGATTGCAAACTCCTTTTTCGGAGCGGACCAGTTCTTCTCGGCCCATACCGGCATGCCGTTCTTGGGCTTTTTAGGATTCTTTTCCATCGACCGCCGCGTGCGCGCCTTCTTCCTCGCCTCGTCCCTCTACTTTGCGGCAGTAGTCCTCCTGGGGCATATCCACTACACGATAGACGTCGCCTCGGCCTTTTTCATCACCTACGGCATATTCCATATCGCCCAGTGGCTGATGCCCCGCGACTGGGCGCTTTTTAAGTCGGCTTAAGTGCTCCTGCTTGCGTTTTAGCGTTATTTTGTAAGGTTTTTTTGCTCTTTTATGGTAGGCTTCATGAATAGTTCAGGTTACATACCTGATACTTGAAGGGTATTAATCGTTCACAAACCCTTACGTATGCACTTACTCATAGTCGAAGACGAAGAGCGCTTGGCCAAGGCTCTCAAGAAAGGCCTCGAGCTCAAGGGCTTTGCCGTAGACTGGCTCCCCGACCCGGAAAAGGCCCGGAGCCGCATACTCCTCTACCGCAACGAATACGACCTTATCATCCTCGACCTCATGCTGCCGGGACTCGATGGCGCTACCATTACCGAGTCGGTCCGCCAGGAAAATGTCACTACCCCCATTATCATCCTAACCGCGCGCAACGAGACCGAGCACAAGGTGGATCTCCTCAACAAGGGCGCCGACGACTACATCGTCAAGCCGTTCTCATTCGAGGAGCTCCTGTCCCGCATCAACGCAGTGCTGCGCCGCCCCGCCCAAACCAAGCCCGTTACCATAAAAGTGGGGCCACTCGAGATGGATATGGCCACCCGCGTCGTGCGCAAGAGCGGCGAGGAAGTGGCGCTGACCTTAAAGGAGTTCTCGCTGCTGGAGTGCTTTATGCGCCAGCCCGGCGAAGTGCTCTCCCGCGAGAAGCTGTTTGACCACGTATGGGACTTCAATTCCCTCTCCTGGAGCAACGTGCTCGACGTACACATGAAGAACCTGCGAAAGAAGCTTGGCACCAACGAAGATGGAGACCAACTATTTGAAACAGTTAGGGGCGTGGGCTACCGCCTCCTGGGGGAAATTCGCGCATAGCTATACAAGCGACGTCTTCTTCCGCACGGCAGTCCACATCGTCGCCCTCCAGGTAGGGTTTGTACTGGTGTGCATGGGAGCCCTCCTGCTGGTGGCGACGTACGCGCAAAGCAGCATCGTGATGCTGGGACTCCTCTTCGTGGCCGCGGTTGCGGCCGCAGGGCTCCTGATACGCTTCAGCCTTAGGCCGGCCCGCGACAACCTGCGCCACCAGAAGCTCTTCATCTCCAACGTGGCCCACGAGCTGCGCACGCCGCTTTCCATAATAAAGACTACCAGCGAGGTGGCGCTGTTTGACGAGTCGCTCGAGCCTGAAATAAAGGCCTCGTTCCAAGAAATTATCGGCGAGCTTAACCGCGTGTCCGAAATCATCAACAACCTCTTGTCCCTTAACGCGCTGGCGCGCCCGGAACGCATGCAGTTTAAGAACCTGGACCTCATACCGCTGGCAGAATCGGTCACCGGGCGCTACCAGGCGCTGGCCCGTGAGCGCAAGATCAAGCTCCTGCTGCGCACCGAAACGGGCTCTATCGTGTGGGGCAACGCCACGGGCCTTGAGCAGGTCATGTCCAACCTGGTTAAGAACGCGCTTTCCTATACCCCGCGAGACTCCGGCGGGAGCGTGTCCGTAACCCTGCGGCCGCAGGAGGGCATGGTGCTCTTTGCGGTGGAGGACAACGGCGTCGGCATATCGCAAGAGGAGCTTTTGCATATTTTTGAGCCGTTCTACCGCGCTGACAGCTCGCGCAACCGCAAAGGGCAGGAGGAGGGCTCGGGCCTGGGGCTTACCATAGTCAACGAGATGGTGCGCGTGCATCGCGGCAAAATACACGTGGAGAGCCGACGCAAGACGCACAAGCACCCAGGCGGCACCACGGTGTCGGTTCTGCTGCCCTTGGGCGGCGCCGCGGCGCGCGCGGCACAGGAATTGAACAAGACTTCGCTCGATTTCTCCGGGCATTCCCACAACAATATGAACGGGTCATAAGAGGTTCACTGCGGGTTCAGAGGACGCGAGTACAATGGGGAGGTAAGCGGACTTCAACCAATAGGGTGCCGCATACACAAGCACGGCGCACATGAGCCGCATAGCGGCCGCCGTCACTTCGCAGACATGACAGCAGTTACAAAAAGCGTAACAGGTTAGGTCAACACCAGCATGGAAAAAGTCAGCACCTAAGCCGGAGGGCTGGGCCGCCTTACAGGCGTCCCGGCCCTCCGGCGCTGACGTGCCCGCCTTGTAATTTTTCGCTCCTATGGCAGTCTTATAGGCATATGACTAAAACCGGCTGGGCGCTTGCCCTTGTATCCCTGGGTATCGTAATTGCGGCTCTTATCCTTTTTATACTTCCGGGCAAGACTAATGCCCCGACGACCGGCACCGACCAGCCCGCCACGACTACCCCGGCCGGGAACCTGGTTGCGCAGATCCCCAACACTATAGTGGTCAGCGCTCCGTACATAAACGGCGAAGTATCCTCGCCGCTTACTATCACCGGCAGCGCTCGGGCCTGGTATTTCGAAGCCTCCTTCCCCATTGAGATCCGCAACGCATCCGGCACGATCATCGGCCAGGGTCCCGCACAGGCACAGGGCGATTGGATGACCAGCGACTTCGTGCCGTTTGTCGCCACGCTTTCTTTCCCGGCACAGCCCGCCGGCTCCCCGGGCACGATTATCCTGCGCAAGGACAATCCTTCCGGCCTGCCCCAAAACGACGAATCGCTTTCTCTCCCCGTCGTCTTCCAATAAGTCGGAAGGCTTCATCTAAACTTAAGGCGAAAAGAGCAATAGTAGCGTCTGGCTCCCCCAGGCGCTTTTTGCGCTACAGGTTAGCAGGGCATTTATTAGCATTTATCCAAGAGATATGAACTCATCACTTATCAGCGCAGACACTGTTTATAAAAAGACGCTGGCAGCTTTTACGATCGCAGGCATGCTCCTGGCGTCGACTCCGGTCATGGCCGACAGCTCGATAACTGTCTCGCTCTCCTCTCCTGCATCGCAGGAGATATCGGGAGATTTTGACATTACGGCCACCTTCTCGGCCGACGTGGTCGACTTCGACGCGAGCGACGTGCACCCTACCCTGGGGCAGATAAAGAACTTCCAGGCAATGAGCTCGAGTACGTACACCTTTACGTTCGACCCGGACGACTTGCAGTCGCCACAGGAAGTGCACGTCGATATCAGCGGCGATCGGGTGCACGACCAAAACGGCAACACCAACCAGGCGTCCGCACAGCTCTCGCGCATGTTTATTCCGGGCGGTACCTCTACCTCGACCGGCACCACGACCGACAATGGAGGCGGCACGGGTACCACCACTCCTCCAGGCGGCACCGGGACTACCACGCCCCCGGGCGACACGGGCACTACCACCCCTCCTAACAATGGAACAAGCACTCTTCCCACAAACGGAGGAGGCAGCGCTTCCTCGACCATAGCAATAGAGATCACCAGCGGTCCCCAAGAGGGCGAGCTGGTCCACGCTACCAGCGCCATCTTTGCCTTTACCTCGACCGCCTCGACCACCGAGTGCAAGTTTGGCGACTTGGGCGGCTTCCAGAACTGCGACAGCCTGACGGCAGGCCCATACGGTCTCTACGAGGGGACGGACGTGTTCCAGATCCGCGGCACCAACCTGGACGGCGCCTCGAGCACCGTCACGCGCACCTTCATGGTCGACTTCCCGCCGGTGCTGACGCTCGGCTCTATCGCCACCTCTAGCGATGACAAGCCCGCCAGTATCACCTTCGGCTCCTCCGAGGCCGGCACTACGACGGTTGCCGGCGGCTGCTCTACGGCCTCCACCACCGTTGCAGTAGGTACCAGCACCATCGAGCTCGTCCCGACAGCTGAGCCCGGCACCCATACCTGCACGCTTACCGTAACCGACGCTTCGGGCGGCGTAAGCAACACGCTCACCATCCTGCCGGAGTTCACTATTGCAGCACCTGCATCAAACAATGAGGACGAGGAGGAGGGCCGCCGCTCTTCCGGCGGCAGCTTCCGCCGCGCTATTCCGGTAGTAGTAGTTGAGGGAGACTCGGGCTCCTCTGAACCTCTCTCCGACTTCCCTACCGTCATCACCGACACCTCTGGCGGCGTAGGCGGCGAGGGTGACAACACTTCCGGCTTCCCGGGCGCCGGGCCCGTAGTTGTGGGCGGCTCCGCGCTTGCCCCGGGCGAGGTCCTGGGCGAGGAAGTCGAGCCTGCTACGACCACCGGCACTACAGTAACCGGTACTATCGGCGCAGGCGCCGCTGCAGCAGGCAGCGCAGCCGTGGTCCCGCCGTGGGCCTGGTTTCTCCTGGCGCTCATACTCTTGGCAGCCTTGCTCTATTGGGCATACCGCCGGAGCGTAGCCTACGAGACCACTCGATAACTCTCCAGAAATAACAAAACCCCGCGTAAAGCGGGGTTTTGTTATGCGAAGCTCTACAGAAGCAGATCCCTATCCTTCTCTTTGGCCTCAAGCTTGAGATTTTCCGCGCGCCAGCCTATGCCGTTGGCGATAATCTGAAGCATGGAGCCCGCTCCGGCAAGCGCCAGGAAGAAAACGACGGACCATGCCCAGGGAAAGACGAAGTAGCAGAAGGTTACCACCAGTGCGCTCCATACCCCGATGCACCACGGGCAGTTTAAGAGATCGTAGACGGTAGAGCGGAAGCCCGAAACATGCGGCTTAACCTCGACATACCAAGTGCCGTCCTTCTCGTAACTGCGGGTTTCGGCAAACAGCTCGCGGAACCAGCGAGTGATCTTATCGTAGACCACCAGGCGCGTAACGCGGAAGGCTGCAAAGGCCATTAAGAGGGCGTCGAAGGGCGGCACAGCCACCAGGTAGCCGCCGCGCAGCTCGCGCATGCCCCAAAGCGCCGCTACGAGAACTGCTATAAAAAACAGGGAAAATATGAAGTTCCAGAAGTTCTGGTCTTCCTTGATGCGTTGTGTTGGCATGCCAACATTCTACACCAGTCCCGCCAAGCCAAAGGCCTGCAGCGCAACACATTTAAAATACACAAGTCAATAGCACCTAAAACGGCCTGGTTAGGCCATATGCCGGAGTGGGAGAAAGTGCTCAAAAATAAGGCAATTTTGGGGTAAAAAAGTCCAATTTGACAACGTTTTATAAAAATATGGTTGCTTTTGCATGAATTTAGTTCTGTTCTTGGTTATACACAGGCTCATTTCATGCGACGGGGGCGATAATGGGAGTTCTGATCCGCATTATTAGTCCCCTTACCCACTAAGCACCCCGTATTATGGCGACGCCTAAAGTCAAGAAGCGCAACGGTTCCATCGCAGATTTCGAGCCGGCCAAGATCACCGTTGCCGTACAAAAGGCGTTTGCCGCAGTAACCGGGGACAGCCACGACCAGGACGCCATCGCCATCACCAAAGTGGTGGTCGATACGCTCGAGGCCAAGTTCGGCAACACGGCGTTTGTCCCGACCGTGGAGGACGTGCAGGACCTGGTGGAGATGGCGCTTATGGAGCGCAGCTACTTCGGGGTTGCCAAGGACTACATCATTTACCGCTACGAGCACTCCAAGGCCCGCGAGGAGAAGCGCGAGGAGATCGCCGAGCTGATAGAGGAGAACGCCCTTTTTATCACCAAGCGCGACGATACCCGCGAGCACTTTAGCGAGACCAAACTCACCCGCTCCCTAATGTTCGCTTCGGTGGGCTACGAGACTATCATCGACACCCCGGCAGTTATCGCCCGCGTGCGCCAGGAAATGTACGACGGCATCAAGACCAAGGACATCCATGATGTCCTTATCATGGTGACCCGCTCGATGATCGAGCGCGACCCGGCCTACTCCTACGTAGCCGCGCGGCTCCTCCTACAGCACATGTACCGCGACGCCATCGGCGAAATAAGCGACTTTACGAAGCTCGAGGACGAGCACAAGGCCGCCTTTGCCCGCAATATTGCGCGCGGCGTAGAGGTCGGCTGGTTTGATCCTGAGATGCTCACGTTTAACCTGCAGAAGCTTGCTGAGTCCCTGGTTATCGAGCGCGACCATGACTTTAAGTACCTCGGCCTCCAGACGCTCCACGCCAACTACCTCTCCAAGGAGCACAAGACCCGCAAGCTCCTGGAGACCCCGCAGATGTTCTGGATGCGCGTAGCCATGGGCTGCGCCTTGGCGGAGAAGACCCCCGAGCTGCGCGAGTCGCAGGCTATCGAGTTCTACGAGATCATGTCGGCCATGTACTACATGCCGTCCTCCCCGACCCTCTACCACGCGGGCACGACCGTGCCGCAACTCTCCTCGTGCTTCCTCTCGACCGTTCCGGACGACCTGCACTCCATCTTTGACGAGTACAAGGATGGCGCACAGCTTTTGAAGTACGCAGGCGGCCTCGGCGTCGACTGGTCCTACATCCGCGCCGCAGGCTCTTTGGTTTCCAAAACCGGCGTTGAGAGCCAGGGCGTAGTTCCCTTCCTGCGCATCGAGAACGACGTCACCATCTCCATTAACCGCTCGGGACGACGCCGCGGCGCAACCGCCGTGTACCTGGAGTACTGGCACCTCGAAATTGAGGACTTCATGGAGCTGCGCAAGAACACCGGCGACGAGCGCCGCCGCGCCCATGACCTCAACACCGCCACCTGGATTCCGGACCTCTTTATGAAGCGCCTCAAGGAGGACGGCCAGTGGACCCTCTTTAGCCCCTCAGACACCCCCGACCTCCACGACCTCTACGGCCGCCGCTTTGACGAGGCCTACGAGCGCTACGAGAAGCTCGCGGCCGAGGGCCAGATCAAGCACCACAAGGTTTTGAAGGCTTCAGATCTCTGGCGCAAGCACATCACCATGCTCTTCGAAAGCGGTCACCCGTGGATTACCTGGAAGGACCCGTGCAACGTCCGCAGCCCTCAAGACCACGTGGGCGTCGTGCACTCCTCAAACCTCTGCACCGAGATCACCCTCAACACCTCGGCAACCGAGACCGCCGTATGCAACCTAGGCTCGCTTAACTTGGGTGCGTTTGTAACCACTGGAGCGAAGTTCGACCGCGACCTCGTGGCGCGCGTAGTGCCGGTTGCCATGCGCATGCTCGACAACGTCATCGATGTTAACTTCTACCCTACGGAGAAGACCAAGAACTCCAACATGCGCCACCGCCCGGTTGGCTTGGGCCTGCGCGGCCTTATGGATGCGCTCTACAAGATGGGCATCAACTTCGACACCGATGAGGCGGTCAAGTTCAGCGACGAGAGCCAGGAGGTCATTTCCTACCACTGCATCCTCTCTTCCTCGCTTCTGGCCAAGGAGCGCGGCACCTACGAGACCTACAAGGGCTCCAAGTGGGACCGCGGGATCCTGCCGCAGGACACTATCGCCCTTTTGGAGGCCGAGCGCGGCCTGAAAATTGACGTGCCGCGCCACGAGACTTTGGACTGGCGCTTGGTGCGCGAGGCGGTCCGCAGCTGGGGTATGCGCAACTCAAACACCCAGGCCCATGCGCCAACCGCAACCACGGCCAACATCGCCGGCTGCTACCCTACCGTGGAGCCGATCTACAAGAACATCTACGTGAAGTCCAACATGGCCGGCGACTTCATGATCGTCAACGAGTTTTTGGTGGAAGACCTCAAGAAGCTCGGGCTCTGGAGCCAGGACATGCTCGAAAAGATCAAGTTCCACGATGGCTCGGTCCAGCAGATCCAGGAGATCCCGCCGGGCATCCGCGAAAAGTACAAGGAAGTGTTCGAGATGGAGCCGCAGTGGCTCATTAAGGCCGCCGCCTACCGCGGCCGTTGGATCGACCAATCGCAGTCCCTTAACATCTTCTACGGCGGCACCTCGGGCCGCGTACTCTCGGAAATCTACCAGTACGCCTGGAACATGGGTCTTAAGACCACCTACTACCTGCGCACCATGGGTGCCTCGCGCGTCGAGAAGTCGACCCTGGACATGGGCAAGCACGGCGCGACTTCCAGCAAGGATGCCGGCGTCGCCTCAGGCCCTGTAGCCTCGAGCGTGGTCATACAAGAGACCGTAACCGTTGCAAGCCAAGACAGCCTGATGGCCCAGGCCATGCATGCCAACACTGCTGCCGAGGCCGTGGCCATGATGACGGTCGGCGAGGTTGTGGCGGACGTAGAGGCTGCCCTGATAGATGCAGGCCAGATGGAGCTCATAGAGGCCGCCAAGAAGGCTCCGTACGCCGCAGGATCGATGTTTGAGGCTCCGGTCGCCTCCCCGCTCGGCGGATCAACCGGCGTTCCCTCCTTTGGCGGTGAAAAGGTAGCTGTTACCAATCGCCCCAAGCTCGAGGTCCTCTCCGAGCCGTGCGAGTCCTGCAGCGCGTAAGACTTGTTCTTTGAAATATGCGGCTGCTACAAATAGCAACCTTATGTTAAACAAAAGCGAAGGACCCACTAAAATATTCATAGAATCTGGGCAGACAAGAATTATTGACGGCATGTTCTACCTGGAGCTTCAGTCGGGTTCTGAAAAGTACGCATTTGCGATACCTCTTCCTATGGCTAAAGCTCTAGGTCCCGCAATAGCAAAACAAGTTGAAGAGATAGAAAGGCAAACGGGGCAAAAATTCGACGGCGGTACGACCACTGAAACTATACCTAGCCCTTGGTCGCCGATAAAGTAAAAACATTCGAGGTTTCTCAGAGAACGTGCGGTCACCGACTGAAATCAGATAGATTGCCCTCTCAGAAAGAGACGACCTAAATCGTGCTGGGGCTTGTAATGTATAAAAAATTAATAGCAGCAGCCGCAGATTCAAAGAGCAAAAAGAAAAGGCCCCGAGCTTGCGAAAGACGGGGTCTTTTCGCTCGCTCGAGGCGCTTGATTATGCGGTCGGGACTGTCCAAACCTTGTCCGAATAGTCCCAGCCAACGAAGTCGTTGCCGAACTTCCGCTTGAGCTGGTCGGTCATGGCGTGAAAGAACTGCGGCGAAGTCTTGCTGCACAGTGCCACCTGGAAGCCGATGCCCCACTGCTTGTCGGAGCATTGGCGCACGCTGAGCCCCTCGTACCGCACGCCATGTGCGCGCGATCGCCACTCAAGCGCAAGCTCGAGAAGTTCCTCGCTGGAAACCTTGTCCATATTGAACTTCCAGATTCCGGCCACAATACCAGGAGTTGGGCCAGTGCCGGTGTCACGTTCCGTGCTGCTCATGTCGTCCTCCAATGAACTGAAGTGGATTGAAAAGTACAGCGGATGCCGTACAGTATTAATTGTACTCTTTTTAGGCATTTTGTCAACCCCCTACCGCAGCCCTGCAAACCGTTTCTCTATGCCTAATCCCCTTGCCCCGACCCCTACCGCTTGGGTAAAATAAGGGTTCCTCATTAGCTAATATATACCGTATGGGAGTAATAAACGGCGGCAGCAACACGGACCCCAACAAGATACTTCCGATGAAGTACCAGTGGGCGCGCGTCCACTACAAGAAGGGCGTCGCCAACAACTGGGTGCCTGAGGAAGTCTCCATGCAGCAGGACGTCGAGCTTTGGAAGAAGCCCGGGGCACTCAGCGAGGACGAGCGCCGCATGATCATGTGGAACTTGGGCTTTTTCTCGACCGCCGAGTCTTTGACCGCCAACAACCTCGTCTTGGCGATCTACAAGCACATCACCAACCCCGAGTGCCGCCAGTACCTCCTGCGCCAGGCATACGAGGAGGCCGTGCACACCGACACGTTCATCTACTGCTGCGACACGCTCGGCCTCAACCCCGACGAGGTCTACAAGATGTACGAGACCATCCCCTCCATCAAGGAGAAGGACGAGTACGTCGTTAACCTGACCAAGTCGGTATTCGATCCGAACTTCAACACCCAGGGCACCGAGAATATCCAGAAGTTCGTGCACGACCTGGTGGGCTTCTACGTCATCATGGAAGGCATCTTCTTTTACGCCGGCTTTGCCATGATGCTCTCGATGCTCCGCAAGAACCGCATGGTCGGCATCGGCGAGCAGTTCCAGTTTATTTTGCGCGACGAGTCGGTGCACCTGGCCTTCGGCGCGGACCTCATCAACACGATAGTGCAGGAAAATCCCGAGATCTGGACGCCCCAATTCAAACAGGAGCTGACTGACAACATCAAGCGCGCCGTCGAGCTCGAGAAGAAGTATGCCGACGACGCCCTGCCGCGCGGCGTGGTGGGCCTGGTGCCTTCTACCGTTAAGCAGTACGTCGAGCATGTGGCCGACCGCCGCCTGGAGCGCATCGGCTTGGAGCGCCAATACCACAAGGACAACCCGTTCCCCTGGATGAGCGAGATCATGGACATGCCCAAGGAAAAGAACTTCTTTGAGACCCGGGTCACCGAGTACAAGACCGGCGAACTCGACTGGTAGTATCCCTTACATACAAACAATAATGACCCGCCGGGAATTCCCGGCGGGTCATTTTATTACTTTATTTCTTCCTGCATCTGCTCCGGTTCGTTATGGACCAGACCCTGATAGGCCATGTCGCCGAGCCAGAAAATCAGCATCCAAATCACCAAGGATGCGAGCAGGCCGTTGCGTAATGCTTTCTGAGACATTCCAACCTCTCTTGCCGTTTCTGCCGCCCATAATACCATAACCGATATAAATGTAAAGCCCCCGCGACTTGCGCGGGGGTTATAACAAGACAGAGCACGCTCTGCCAATAGCACCAGAGGGCTCCCAAAAACGAAGCGAATTCCTCCGCGTAGGGCAGCGCAAAATCGTAGCCGATCGAGTCCGGTTTGCCCGCACAGGGGCTCGAGCCGTAAAAGAGCGCGCCTATAAATACGCCCGCCAGGCAAAAGCCCGATAGAGCCAATGCAAAGGCCGTTAGATAGCGATACATCCTTCCCTCCCTCTCTAAGCGAGACTATAGCACGACCTATGCAAAGGAAAAGCCCGCCAAAATCCGAAGATTTGGCGGGCTGAATGAAGGGCTGCGCATTTAGATCAAGCGGCCTCCTTGTTGCAAGGCATCGGCGGTACGGGCATAGCCCTTGTCCCGCAAATGGTTGCCCAAGTGTTTGGCGCCGAATTTGGCGACCAAGCGGGTTCCTTTATGGATCGCTGACTTAGTGTCTGGGTCGAGGCCTTGGTAGGCTTTGGCCGCCTTTTGTACACCCACCGCCGCATAGTGGACCGGCGCTGGCGAGACCTGCCGGCTTGTGGCGAAACTAAACGCCACCGCTCCGATAATCCCGAACAGCGAAAGTAGAACCGCGAGCAGCAAGTATACAGGCTCCTGTTTGCTGAGCGATACGATAATCAGCACCTGAGCGCTGAGCATCATCACCGCCAAGCAAACTATCGCTCGAGTGATCCGGCAACGGCCCAACAGCCAGCCGACAACCAGGACAACGATCGGCAGATAGACAAACATGATTCGCATCTGTTTTCTCCAGAACTCAAAGGTGCAGGGTTCTTATCTATTATACTCTTTTTATTCAAATTGTCAATAGCCTACAGGAGCTCCTATTTTAGGCTCTTTTCAACCCTAAACTCCCCTGCTTGGGTACGAAGGATGTGGAGTGCCAGGGCCGGGATGCCTAGGTCTTTGCCCAGCCCGTGGGCTATGGAACGGGCGTAGGTGCCCGAGGAGCAGGCGATTTTTATAGAGGCGCACGAGAACTCGCGCGTGCCCTTCTGCTTGAGGTTCTTCTTCCAGGTCTCCAAAATCTCCTCTTGGCGGAAGTCGCCACCCACTTTGGCGATACTGTCCTCGATATAGCTGAGGAGCTGGGGCTCCTTAACCTTGTAGAGCTTATCAATGTCGATATGGTAAATGGTTACGTTGCGGCTCGGCAGCAATATGGAGGAAAGCGCATTGTTGCGCGCCCACTCAAACAAGGACTTGCCCTCGACGGTTTTGGACGAGTACGGCGGGTACTCCTGCGACTGCGCGCCCCGAAATTCGTTGAGCGCCTGCTGCAGGTCTTTTTTGGTGAGCGCCGAGGCGTCGCCCGTTTCCATCACCCGGCCCAAGATGTCGTAGGTGTCCGTGGAAAAGCCAAAGAGTATGTCGAGCACGTACTCTTTGGAAAGATCGAGGTACGTGTCGCGGCGCTTGTTGGCCGAGCCTACCAGGCACAAGAGGACCCCCTCGGCCATAGGGTCGAGCCTGCCGGCATAGGAAAGGACTTCGTGGGCGTAGTGGGGCTTCTCAAGGCGCAGGCGCTCGAGCCGCTCGCGGGGGGTCTCGCCGAGCTTTTTGTAGAGATTAAGGACCTGTCCAGCCGTGTTCCTTTTGATGTGTATGTCTTTCGGATCTGCCATGGCGGGGTTGTCTGACATAGAGGATCTATATCTGTTAGAATACACGCAAGCCCCCGAATATCCAAAAATGGAACCTGAAAACCGCATAAAGACCAAAAAGCTCCCGACCGAACCCTACAAGGGCGTGCGCGACTTCTACCCCGAGCAATACGCCTCGCTCAAGTACATTTTTGACACCTGGCGCAGTGTTGTGGAAAAGATTGGCTATGTCGAGTATGAGGCCTCCATCCTCGAGCCTTCGGAGCTCTACCGCACCAAAGGCTCGGAAAACGAGGAGATGGTTAATGAGCAAACCTATACGTTTGTGGACCGCGGCGAGCGCGAGGTAACCTTGCGCCCTGAGATGACCCCGACGGTGGCGCGCATGGTCGCGGGCAAGCGCCGCGAGCTCGGCTTCCCGTTGCGCTACTACTCTATCCCCAACTGCTTCCGCTATGAGCGCATGCAGCGCGGCCGCCTGCGCGAGTTCTGGCAGCTCAACGTCGACCTGTTTGGATCGCGCTCGACCGCTGCCGATGCCGAAATTTTAGCGGTGTCCTACGGCATCATGATGGCCTTTGGCGCCACTGAAAGCGACTTCGTTATAAAAGTTGGAAGCCGCAGCGCCATTAACGGTCTCGTGGCCGAGCTCGGGCTTTCCGAAGAAACCACCAAAAAGCTCTTTGCCCTTTTGGACCGCAAGGCCAAGATGCCGGGCGAGGAGTTTAGTCATGCGCTCTCGGACCTTTCAGTCCCCGAGAGCCGACTGTTTGACCATGAGCCGCCGGAGGAGATTTCCAAGATGCTCGAGCAGTTTAAAGACGCCGGGATAAACAACATCGTCTACGATCCTTCTGTCGTGCGCGGATTCGCCTACTACAGCGGCATGGTGTTCGAGGTGTTCGACACGCACCCGGAGAATAACCGCGCCCTCTTTGGCGGCGGGCGCTATGACAACTTAACCCAGCTGTTTGACGACGAGCCTTTGCCCGGCGTGGGCTTTGGCATGGGCGACGAGACCATACGCCTCTTTATGGAGGTGCGCGGGCTCATACCGCCCTACAAGTCGCCTACCCATGTCTATCTGGCTACGCCGGCTCCCGAGATGGCCTACGAACTGCAGACCTTTGCCGGCGAGCTCCGGCGCGCCGGCGTCAATGTGGCGGTGGACTTCGGCGAGAAGAAACTGGGCGACCAGATAAAGACCGCCGCCAAGCACAAGATTGCCTGGCTCATGGTGGTAGGCCCCGATGAGCTTGAGCGCGGGCAGTTTACCGCCCGCAACCTCGAGACCGGCCACGAGGAGACCCTGGCCCGCGAGCAATTACCGGATTTCTTCCTCAATCAGCAATAATCATGCGCCGCATTACGTTCGATATCGAGACCGAGGGCGCATTTCTGGGCAACGGAGACTTCAGCAATCTGGAGGTAACGGTGGTGGGCGTCTACGACTCGGACACTAAAAAGCTTACCGGCTACTACAAGGAGGACCTGCCCAAGCTCTGGCCCCTGTTTGAGTCAGCAGACGTGCTTGTAGGATACAACAGCGACCACTTCGATATCCCGATACTCAACAAGTACTACGCGGGCGACCTGACGAAATTCAAAAGCCTCGACCTGCTAAAGGAAATAAAGGGCGTGCTCGGCCGCCGCTTAAAGCTCGACAGCATCGCCGAGGCGACCCTGGGCCGCAAAAAGACCGGTCACGGGCTAGAGGCCGTAGAGTGGTGGAAGCAGGGGCTTAAAGAAAAGGTCATGCAGTACTGCCTGGACGATGTGGCCATTACTGATGAGCTGTACCGCTACGCCCTGAAGCATAAAAAACTCAAGTACAAGGACTACGACGGCGTCCGCGAGATAAAGCTGGACACGAGTAAATGGGAAGAAACCGGCGACGCCCCGGCCCTCAACCACACGCTCCCCTTCTAATTCCGCATTCTAAATGCAGTCGGTCAAGGGTGTTGTCTTGCCCCGGTTAGGGGTAAAATGAAGACATATGAATAGAAATTACGCGCTGCCTATTACTATCGTCGTTGCAGGAGTATTAATCGCAGGAGCGGTCTTCTGGTCGGGCAAGTCCTCGACCGCTACGCCGGGAGCCGACAGCAACCCGCAGAACGTGCGCGCCTACACCCCGGGCACTGACCACGTCCTGGGCAATCCGGACGCTCCCGTTAAGGTCATTGAGTACTACGACCTGGAGTGCCCGCACTGCAAGCTCTTTAACACCACGATGCACCAGATCATGGATTACTACGGCGCCTCCGGCAAAGTAGCCTGGATCTCGCGTCCGTTCCCCTTGGCCCAGATCCACTCCAAGGCCCCCAAGGAGGCCGAGGCGGCCGAGTGCGCAGCCGAGCAGGGCGGCGACACTGCCTACTACGCGTTTGTGGACAAGGTGTTCGAGGTAACGCCGAGCGATAACGGGCTTGATCTGGCCCAGCTCCCCACTATTGCGGGCCAGATAGGGCTCAATGTCGACACCTTTACCGCCTGCCTCAGCTCCGGCAAGTACGCCAAAAAGATCCTCGACAGCTACCAGGAGGCCGTTAAGGCCGGCGGCCAGGGCACGCCGTACACGCTCATTATGGTCGGCGACGAATCGGTAGCGCTTTCCGGCGCCCAGCCGTACAACTCGATGCGCGCAGCGATAGACGCCGTCCTCTCCTCGCTCCCCGGCGGTGCAACTATCAACGCAGGAGCCACTACCACAACTCAATAAAGATCTAGGGCGGTCCTAGATAGCAAAACCCCCGGAATCCCGGGGGTTTTGCTTATTCCGGTTTTTCTTCCTCTACCAACCCCAACCTATAGATATCAAAGCTGTTCTCGCCCTCGAACATGTCGGAAGGGTTGGGCAGGTACAGGCGCGGGCGCGATATTTCCTTGGTGGCGTCATTTATGAGCTTCTTAAACAGGAAGAACTCCTCCCCCACCTCGTCAAAGTTAATGGTGTAGCGGCGCAGCTGCGGCTTGCCGTCGCGATTGGCGGTCTTCTTGCACTCGATGATGATAAACCTCTCAATAGGCTTACCGTACTTTTCCTTGACCGTGTAGTAGTTAAACAGCGCCTGTATCACAAACAAGGTTTTGTTAGCACGAAGCGGACTGAAAGAGTCGACGAACTTATGATCGACAATATCGAGCGACTTGGGGTTGACCCTGGAGCGCACCACGAGGTCCGATACGGCCTTTATAGGCAGCGCCAGGCCTTTGACGTCTGCCATGGCCTTTACCTCGACCCCTATAACGTCGTGCTTGGGCGGCCGCGCCAGGTAAAAGCCCACCGCCTGCAGGTATTCGCGCTCCATGCTCTCGCGCTTGGCGCGCATGGCCTTCTTGGTCGTATTTTTGCCGAAGTTAATTTCAAAGTCGGCGACATTCCGCAGGGACTCAAGCCCCAGCTCGGTCGCCGCCTCTTTTGGAAGCCCGCTGTAGTAGTGCTGCATGGCGGTGTGACATGCGCGACCGACTACACCCGAAGGCGAGGACGGCGTGTCATAGATTAGCTCCACATAGCGCTTGTACCACGCTAAGGGGTTGCGCAGGAAGCTCATGAGCGAGGAGTGGCTCCAGTACTTAATGGGGAGGTTTTTGCGCTTTCCACTCTTGCGCTTGGCGGCCATACTCCAGTATACCACTTTGACGTACTACAACATTACGTGCTATAATACACATTAGTAAGCACCGCGGCCAGAGCCGCCCAGGGAGGATTAGATGGCGAAAGTAATAGAATTTCTTGTAAAGCACGGACTGGCTCTGGGCGCAGGTCTTGCAGCCCTAACTATAATAGGACTAGCATTGTCGGGCACATTGAGGATTTCCGCCAAAAAAGCAACGCTCGGCGAGACTCAATCTTGTTGCCAACTTCACCGGAGTGCCGTATAAGAAAAGAAGAAGGAGCAACAGATGAGACTTGCCGAAATCTTTGGCTTGCTATTGCTAGGAATACCTTGTCTTCTGGTTCTAGGCTTTGTCATAGCGCTACTGAAGCCTTTCTCCAGAAGCAACCTGGAGGGGCGCGTAGACGATTTCTACCCCCGTCCCGACGAGAAACCCCCGCTTTCGTAACACATACGATAGCGGGGGTTATTTTTTATTATCTCCCTTCCCTTGATTTGCTATTCGAAGCTCTCCGGATCGACATCTATCCAGTCCATAAGCATCGTGTTGCGATCCAACGTACCCACCAGCAGTTCAAGCTTAAAGTTCTCAAGCAGACCGGGCTCATTCTTCTTTACACGAGCCCAGGCTGCACGAGCCATGCTCATGGCCTTTTGCCGGCTTACTGCCGCATCAACTCCCGGCTTGCGATACGGAGCCGAGGCGATCAAAGTTGCCCCCTTGGCAGCCAGCTCCGGCTCGCGCTTGAGGTTCTCGTGGACAATATGGGCTGCTACGGAAACTTCATGGAGCCAGTCGACATTGAAGGTTCCAACAATCAGGGCGTGGTTAACGAGGTGCAGCCAATCAAATCCACGACCGACCGCAATAGTCGACTCGCGATGGTCGAGCTCGACGATAGGCTTATGCTCCTTTTTTACTTTCTCGACATGGGCGCGATTGCCTACCACCAGCGGCAGCAAGTCCTCGAGCACCACGTCTTTCATGTCGGGAAACATCAAGCGCAGTTCCCGGCGGAAATCTTCCTCGGAGTAGCCGAGATGTTCAGACACGTCGAGCGTCTTGCCCTCGCCATGAATAACGAGTGCGTCCTCATCGGTCTCAACACCTACGCAGACCGGGTATACATGCGCATGCGCCTTGCCGTATACCTCTTCGAAATCTCCGCGCAGCAACTTCGTGCATTTGCATGCTCGCTCGGTATCAAAGCCGAAGCCTTTGCAGCCCCGTTCGCGGCTGCCTTTGGAGAAGTGGTAGGTATTGATGACGATGCCGTTTGCCTCCCCTTCCTTGATCCGGCGGCCTCGCACATGTTCGTAAAAACCGCGCACATGCGGCGCAAAGCCCGGAGAACCGATATCAAACACGGCCCCCATGCTCCGGTACGGGGCGAAGACTCCCATAGGGATCCCCGTAATGACCGGCACATTAACGCGGCCGTCCATGCACTTGGTGATCATGACGTCAGTCTTGTGCTGGCGCTGATAGTCCTCCCGCTTTTGCACCTGGTCCGGACTTAGGAAGTCCTTACTCTGGCGCTTGTTGTGCTCGATGAGGAAATTAGTGTTGTCGTTCATGGTTGTTGTCTTTACCGTGTTCGGGTTGCTGGATACGCATCTTGTACAGGCCAAAGGGGATTTTACTGTACAACCCTACCGGGCGCAATATACGCCGATACCTGTTTCAGGCATCTGCGCAGAAGTCTATAAATAATTAATAGCTGCGGAGTCTCTTCGCTTTCTCGTGTGTGCGGATGCGCTCCAGCGCCTTGGCCTCTATCTGGCGGATGCGCTCGCGGGTAACGCCGAACTTCTTCCCCACCTCCTCGAGCGTGTGGTAGATACCGTCCTCGAGCCCGTGGCGCAGCTTGAGTATCTCGCGCTCCTTCGGCGAAAGCTCGTCGAGGATCTCCTTGAGCTGGTCGCCCAGGATGCGGCGCGACACCTCCTGGTCCGGCGAGAGGATCTTGTCGTCTTTTATAAAGTCGCCCAGGACCGACTTGCCGTCGTCGTCGCCATCGGAGCCGACCGGAGACTCCAGGGACACGGTGTCCTGATCGATCTTCTCGATCTGGTAAATCTTCTCGACATCGACGCCCATTTCCAAGGCGATTTCCTCGGCCAGAGGGTCGCGACCCAAGTCCTGGGAGAGGCGGCGGCTGACCTGCTTGTACTTGGCGATAGTTTCCACCATGTGGACCGGAATGCGGATGGTGCGGGACTGGTCGGCCAGGGCGCGGGTAATAGCCTGGCGGATCCACCAGGTGGCGTAGGTAGAAAATTTGAAGCCCTTGGTCCAGTCGAACTTGTCGACTGCCTTAAAGAGACCAATGTTGCCTTCCTGGATGAGGTCCAAGAGGGTGAGGTCCGGCGAGCGGCCCACGTACTTTTTAGCGATAGAGACTACGAGGCGCAGGTTGGCGCGGGCGAGCAGGTTGCGAGCCTCCTCGTCCCCGTCCATGATGCGCTTAGCCAAGTCGCGCTCGCTCTGCGCGTTTAAGAGCGGGTACTTGCCTATCTCGCGCAGGTACATCTGGATTGAGTCGAAGGAAGAGTCCGAGCGGCTGTAGCCTTTTTCAAGCGGCTCCTCGGCGATCTCAAGCAGGCCTCCGCCTTCCAAGACGTCGATGCCCGCAGTAGCGAACTTCTCGTACATCTCCTCCAGGAACATCACGTCATCCTCGACGCTCGGGAATGCCTTGAGGATTTCGTCGTAGGTAACGAAGCCGCGCTGGCGGCCGCGCTCCATAAGACCCTCGGCTTTCTTGTTCTGCTCCTCGGCCTTCTTGCCGGACTTAGGGGATGCGGCGCTGGCTTTGGGGGCCTTTTTAACAGCCTTTTTCTTGGGCGCGAGCTTGGCCCGGCGGGTTGCCGCCGCTTTCTTAAACTGCTTAGCCTTGAGCCCCGCCTTTTTGGGAGGGGCTTTCTTCTTAGCTTTTTTCTTAGCCATGGTTACTTGGAAAGCATTGTATCACGAAAACTTCATTTTGGCACGGCTTATGGTCCGGGCCAGCTGGGCCAACATGTCCTCTGCCACCTTTTCTATAGTGGTATCCTCGTGGACCTCCCGGTCGAAATGGTACCGCAGTTCTTCGGCCAGGGGCTCGAGCCGCTGGTACAGCTCCTCCACCTGCGCCTCGCCGAGCAGCGGCACGAGCCGGGCCTTGCCGTCGGGAACGCTGAACAGGAGCATGCCCGCTTTCTTCTCCATCGGCGGGAGTTGAGAGAGCGATGACGCCTCCAATTGTGCTGCTGCGGGATGAAGCTCGGGTGAAGCGGATTCTGCCGGAAGCGCGGGGCGCTTGGCGACCTCGGCGCGCACGGCCGCCTCGGGGACGCCAAGCTTGTTTGCTATAAGGCGGATAAAATGCTCGCGCTCGATAGCGCTTGGCACGGCAGCCACCAAGGGCAGCACCTGAGCCTCGATTATCTTTTGGTACGAGCGAGCATCCTTAGCGCCGGGTCGGAGCGCTTCCATAAAGAACTCGATTGCGGTTTTGGATGTCCGTATCGCCGCCTTGAGGAGTTCCGGATTCTCGCGCGCCATATCGGCCGGATCCTGTCCCGCGGGGAAAGCGGGCACTTTGACGTCAAAGCCGGCAGCCATGGCCATGAGCGCCGACTTGAGCCCCGAACGGACGCCGGCGGCATCCCCGTCCAGAGCCAAGATAAGCCGCTTGGAAATGCGCCCCAGAAGCGAGAGATGCTCGGGGGTAAGCGCGGTGCCCGAGAGCGCTACGGCAAACGAGAGGCCCGACTGGTGCGCCAGCACCAAGTCAAACTGGCCCTCTACCAAAAGGATGCAATCCGCCTTGCGTATCGCCGTGCGAGCCCGGTCGAGCCCGTAGAGTACGCGCGATTTCTTAAACAGCGCGGTCTCGGGAGAATTGACGTACTTGGCCGGCTCGCGGTCGTCCTTCTGCCCGGGCACCAGCTCGAAGAACCTGCCGGACACCGCCATAGGATGCCCGCCCGCATCAAATATCGGGAACATGATGCGCCCGCGAAAGCGATCGAATATCTCGCCCGGCCGCTTGTCGGACTTAACCGCAAAGCCGGCGTCGACAATATCATCCTGCTTGAGGCCCAAAGACTGCAGGTATTTGGACAGGGACTCCCAGGTGGCCGGCGCGTAGCCCAAGCGCCACTCCTTTATAGTTTCTTCTGTGAGCCCGCGGGTTGTAAGGTACTCCCCCACATCGGCACGCTTTGCTAATTCATCCTGAAAAAATTTAGTCGCCGCCTCGCACACCTCTCGCAGGCGTTCCTCTTTCTCCTTTTCCTCCGGAGCGGCCCCAGCGCGGGCCGAGCGAGGCTGCAAGGTTATGCCGGCTTTTTCAGCCAGCTGCTTAAGGGCTGTCGGAAAGTCGACGCCGTCTATCTTTTGAAGGAAAGAAAAGACATCCCCCTTTTCCCCGCAGCCAAAGCAGATGTAGGTCCCGCGCTCAGGGGACACCATAAAGGAAGGCGTGCGCTCGTTGTGGAAGGGGCACTTGCCGTTGAAGTTCCTGCCGGCCCTTTTGAGTTGGACATACTGCCCCACCACCTCGGCGATGTTGGTGCGGTCCTTTACCTGCTGTACTTCGGAGTCCATACGTACCCGTATTCTAGCCGTTTTTGGGTATCCGCGCAGGGGTACTTGACAAGTACTGTAAATAAAAGTATAAAGAAAATGGAACCTGAAACAAACGGAGAGGAATAATGAACCATTGGAAATCCCCCATCCAAGGCATCTTGATCGCAACAGGAGTCATTATCATAAATTATTATGACAAAGGACCCGGTGCTTTGGTCGGAGTCGCTATCGCGACCATCGGTGCAGGGTGGGCTCTGTGGGACTTCTCCCGCAGCATGGACAAAACTCTGTTGGCAACAGAAGACGCGGCCGCTCGCGAGCTCGCGTTGATGCGCCGCGACGGATTTCCTCACTAGATCCCAGTACAGAGCACGAACAAGGGCCCGGATTCAATCGAATCCGGGCCCTTTATTCTTTTTATAATTTTATTGTTACGAGACGCGGACCTTGTCCTCGGCCACCTGCTCGGCGCTCGGCGCGTAGCGGTTGACCAATTTCTCCTTCGGAGAGCCCTTGAAGCCCGTACCTGCCGGGATGAGCCGGCCGATGATGACGTTCTCCTTGAGGCCCTCGAGGCGGTCTACCGAGCCGTACATCGCAGCCTTGATGAGCATGCGGGTCGTGTTCTGGAAGGACGCTGCCGAGAGGAAGGACGCGCGAGAGAGCGAGACATCGAGAATGCCCATGACCAGGCCCTCACCCTTCGCAAGCTCCTGCTCTGCCCCATTGAGGGTGGCGTTGACTGCCTGGAGGTCAACCTCGGACATAACGTCGCCGACCGAGAGCTCGGAGCCGCCGGAAGCGGAGATCTTAACGCGGCTAAACATCTGACGAATGATGACTTCCAAGTGCTTCACTGAGATGGAAGCGCCCTGGAGCTCGTAGATCTTGATGACCTCGGCGATCATGTACTCCTGCGTGCGCTCCTTGCCCGCGTACTTGAAGAGCTCCTGGAGGTCTGCAGAGCCGTCGGTAATGAGCTGACCCTTCGTGATCTTGTCGCCCGCCTTAACGACCGGGACGCGGCGCATCGGAAGCTCGTACTCGATAACCTCGCTGCCCTTCTTGGTCTTCGATTTATATTCGAGATCCGGGGTCACGACGATGATCTTTTCCTTGCCGTCGTCCTTGACCTCCAGCACTTCGCCGGAAACAGAAGCAACTACGGCCGGAGAGCGCGGCGCACGGCGCTCGAAGATTTCCTCGACGCGCGGGAGGCCGGAGGTTACGTCGCCGCCCTGGGACGCTGCGCCTCCTGCGTGCTTAACGTTCATGGTGAGCTGGGTGCCCGGCTCGCCGATTGCCTGCGCGGCAATGGTGCCGACAGCCTCGCCGAGCGCGACCGGCTTCATCGAGCCCAAGTCAGCGCCGTAGCAGTGGGCGCAGATGCCTGCCTGGGCCTTGCAGCCGATAGGGCTGCGCACGTAGACCGAGGCGAGTCCTGCGTCCTCGATGCGCTTGGCATCGGCCTGGCTCACGAAGTGGCCCTTCTTGTACTCCGCCTTGCCGTCGATCTCGACGTCTGCAGCGAGGAAGCGGCCTTCAATGTTCTTAGCGAGGAAGGTGCCGATACCGGAAGCGGACTCGCGCTTGATGGTAACGCCCTCCTTGGTGCCACACTCTTCCATAGTGACTACGATATCCTGCGCAACATCGAAGAGGCGGCGCGTAAGGTAGCCTGCCTTGGCGGTTGAAAGCGCCGTAGCTGCAAGACCGGAGCGGGAGCCGTGGGTGGTAATGAAGTACTCGATCGGTGAGAGACCCTCCTTCATGGACTTGGTAACCGGGAGCTCAAGCGTTTCTCCGGAAGGAGATGCGATGAGGCCCTTCATACCGGCCATCTGGGTGAGCTGGGCCGGGGATCCGCGGGCGCCAGAGCGGAGCATGTCCTCAACCGAGCCGTTGCGCGGCAGCGATGCAGGAATGAGCTTCTCGACGTCGGACTTGGCATCGTGCCAGATCTCGAGGTTCATGCGGTAGCGCTCTTCCTCCGAGAGGAGGCCGTCCTGCCAATGGCGCACGACTTCGCCGGACTTGCGCTGGGCCTCATCGATGATGCCCTGCTTCTCTGCCGGGATGCGGATGTCGTCCAGGGACCAGGTAATGCCCGACTGCGTTACGTAGCGGAAGCCGAAGGTCTTGACCTTGTCCATGATCTCCGGGATGCGCTCGAGGCCGTAGCGGTTGATAAGGTCGTTAACGAGCTTAGCGAGGCCCTTCTTGTCGATGCTGTAGTTGATGTAGGGGTAGTCTGACGGGAAGACGGTGTTGAACAGGAGGCGGCCTACCGTGGTCTCGAAGAGCTGTCCGCCGAACTGGGCGTACTTCTCCTTCTCGCTCGGCAGAACCTTGACCTTTGCCTGGAAGCCTACCTGGCCGTAGTCGTACGCGAGTATCGCGGCGTTAGGCGATGCAAAGGCGAGGTTCTCGCCCTTCATGCCCTCTACTTCCTTGGTCATCCAGTAGGCGCCCAAGAGAATGTCGAGGAGCTTGGAAGCCACAACCGGCTCTCCGTTGCCCGGCTTGAGGATGTTCTTGGAAGCGGCCATGATCTCGCGCGCCTCGGCCTGAGCTTCAGGCGAGAGCGGCACGTGGACGGCCATCTGGTCTCCGTCGAAGTCGGCGTTGAATGCCGGGCAGACCATCGGGTGGAGCTGTATTGCGTTGCCTTCGATGAGGATCGGCTGGAAGGCCTGGATACCGAGGCGGTGGAGCGTCGGTGCGCGGTTAAGCAGCACGTACTTGTCGCGGATGACATCTTCGAGGATTGCCCACACCTCCGGTACGCCTTCGTCGATGAGACGGCCGGCGCCACGGATGTTGTAAGCGAGCTCCTTTTCAAGCAGCTTGCCGATAACGAACGGGCGGAAGAGCTCGAGCGCCATGTGCTTCGGGAGGCCGCACTGGTTGAGCTTGAGTTCCGGACCCACGACGATAACGGAGCGGCCCGAGTAGTCGACACGCTTGCCCAAGAGGTTCTGGCGGAAGAGGCCGTGCTTGCCCTTAAGGTTGTCGGACAGGGACTTGAGCGGACGGGTGCGCGCCTGGGTCGTAGCCGAGTATGCAGCACCGCCGTGGCGGATAGAGTTGTCTACCAGGGCATCGATAGCCTCCTGGAGGATGCGCTTCTCGTTGCGCAAGATGACGTCCGGCGCGTGGATTTCTATAAGTTTCTTGAGGCGGTTGTTGCGGTTGATGACGCGGCGGTAGAGGTCGTTGACGTCGGAGGTTGCATGGCGACCGCCTTCAAGAGCGACCATGGGGCGCAGGCCAGGAGGGATAACCGGTATGCGGGTGAGGAACATCCACTCGGGGCGGACTCCGGAGCGGAGCATGCCGCGCACGATAGAGAGGCGCTTGCCCAGCTTCTCGCGCTCAGCGGCACCCGCGTCCACAAGCGCCAACTCGATATCCTTGATGAGCGCCTTGAGGTCGAGCGACTTGCAGAGGTTGTAAATCGCCTCGGCGCCGATGCCTGCCTCAAACATTGCTCCGTACTTGATAGCGAAGCGGTGGTACTTGGGCTCGTCGAGCACAGCGCCGATATGGAGCGTGTCGATATCGCGCTTGGCCTCCAAGTAGAGCTCTTTCATCTTCTCCTTGGACTTTTCGTCCTGGAGATTCTTCATCTTCTGCTTGTACTCGGCCTCGAGCTCGCCGCTGATGCGGGCCTTTTCCTTTTCGTGCACGGTATTGACCATGTAGCCGGCGAAGTAGACAACCTTCTCCAAGTCGCCGCCCGAGATGCCGAGCACCATGGCGAGGCGCGAAGGGATGGCGCGAAGGAACCAGACGTGCGCTACCGGGACAGCCAAGTCGACATGGCCCATGCGCTCGCGGCGCACGATTGCGCGCGTGATCTCGACGCCGCACTTCTCGCAGATAATGCCCTTGTAGCGGATGCCGCGGTATTTGCCGCAGTAGCATTCGTAATCGCGCTCCGGTCCGAAGATTTTCTCATCGAAGAGGGAGTTCTTCTCGGGGCGCTGGGTGCGGTAGTTGATGGTTTCTGGCTTGGTGACCTCGCCGTGCGACCACTCCAAGATGCGCTCAGGGGAAGCCGGGCGGATGCGCACTGCGTCGAAGTCGGAAGCTTCTGCACCCGGGGTCTTGCGGGAGCCAGCAACGGACGATCCGTTGCGCATGAGCTCGACGTCGAGCGCCAGGCCGCGCAGGGTGTGCAAGAGAACGTTAAATGATGCGGGAGCAAAGTGGTGCGTGATGCGCTCGCCGCGGACGATGGCGTCGAAGGCTGCCGAGCGGCCCTGGATGTCGTCGGACTTAATGGTGAGCATTTCGCGGAGCGTATACGCCGCGCCGTAGCCCAAGAGCGCCCAGACTTCCATTTCTCCGAAGCGCTGGCCGCCGCCCTGCGCCTTGCCGCCGAGCGGCTGCTGGGTGATGAGCGAGTACGGTCCGATAGAGCGCATGTGGATCTTGTCCTCCACCATGTGGTGAAGCTTCAAGATGTACATGTAGCCCACCGCGATATCCTGCTCGAACTTCTCGCCGGTGCGGCCGTCATACAGCGGCATCTTGCCGTTCTCGTTATGGCCGGCCTTCTTGAGCTCCTCGCGGATCTCGCCTTCGGTTGCACCTGCGAACGGCGGGCAGATTGCCTGGTAGTTGAGGGTATTAGCGGCAAGGCCCAAGTGGAGCTCGAGGATCTGGCCGAGGTTCATACGAGACGGAACGCCGAGCGGAGTGAGGATCACGTCTACCGGGCGGCCGTCCTCCATGTACGGCATGTCCTCCTCGGGAAGGATACGCGAAATTACGCCCTTGTTGCCGTGGCGGCCGGCGAGCTTGTCGCCGACGGATACGGTGCGCAACTGGGCAATCTCAATGTGGATGCGCTTGATGATACCGGACTCGAGCTGGTGGCCTGCCTCGCGGGAGAACACCTTGACGCCGATGATGCGGCCGCGCTTGCCGTTCTCCATGCGCAGGGACGAATCCTTAACGTCGCGAGCCTTGTCGCCGAAGATCGAGCGCAAGAGGCGCTCCTCCGGAGTCAGCTGCGTCTCGCCCTTGGGGGTGATTTTGCCTACGAGTATGTCGCCGGGGCGAACCTCGGAACCGACGCGAACGACGCCGTCCTCGTCGAGGTTGCGGAGCTTGACCTCGGAGACATTCGGAATGTCATGCGTGGTCTCCTCCGGTCCAAGCTTAGTGTCGCGCACGTTGCAGACGAACTCCTCGATGTGGATGGAAGCGAATTTGGAATCTTTGACGAGGCGCTCGGAAATGATGATGGCGTCCTCGTAGTTGGCACCGCTCCAGCACATGAACGCAACAAGCGCGTTCTGGCCGAGCGCGAGCTGGCCCTGGTCAGAGGAGCTGATGTCGGCCAAGAGGTCGCCCTTCTTGACCTTGGTGCCGACGGAAACCGCCGGGCGGTTGTGGAGCGAGGTAAAGCCGTTGGTGCGCACGAAGTTAACGAACGGGTACTCTACTTCCTTGCCCTTCTCGTTCTTTACCTTGACGCGCTTGCCGTCAGCCTCGGTAACGATACCGGCCTCTTTGGCGTAAATAAGGCGTCCGGTGTCCTTGGCGGCGCGCTCCTCCATGCCGGTAGCAACCAGCGGAGCCTCAGGGACGAGGCACGGGGTGGCCTGCTTCTGCATGTTGGAACCCATGAGCGAGCGGTTCGCGTCGTCGTGCTCGAGGAACGGGATCATCGAGGTGGCGATGGAGAACGGCTGTTCGGCGGAGACGTCGATGTAATCGACTTCGAGCTTGGAGACGCGGGTAGGAACGCTGCCCTGGCGCACTTCGAGCATATCCTCGACGATGCGATCCTCGGCATCCACCTTGGTGGCACCGTGGGCGATAGCGACGCCTTCCTCTTCTGCGGCGTTAAGGTAGACGATCTCGTCGGTGACCTTGCCCTTTACCACCTTGGCGTACGGGGTCTCGATCATGCCGAACTCGTTGAGGCGGGCGAAAGTCGAGAGACGCAGAATAAGGCCGATGTTAGGGCCTTCAGGGGTGTGAATGGGGCAGAGGCGGCCGTAGTGGGACGGGTGAACGTCGCGCACTTCGAAGCCGGCGCGCTCGCGGGTAAGGCCGCCCGGGCCGAGTGCCGAGAGGGTGCGCAAGTGCTCGAGCTCTTCAAGCGCGTTGTTCTGCTGCATGAACTGAGAGAGCTGGTTGGTGGTGAAAAATTCCTTGATGCGGGCCTGCAGCGGGCGCGGGTTGACGAATTGCTGCGGCATCGTTGCTTCCGCGTCGATGGTCGACATGCGGTCCTGGATGTTGCGCTTCATATGGGTGAGGCCCACGCGCAGGCGCGACTGGAGCATCTCGCCGACGTAGCGCACGCGGCGGGAACCCAAGTGGTCGATGTTGTCCTCCTGAGCCTCAGGATCGTTCTCAAGCGTCAGGAGATGGCTCAATACTATGGCAAGGTCCTCCAAGGAAAGCGTCTTGCGGCCGAGCTCCTTCTCCTCGAGCGACTTCTGGAAGCGCTGGTTGAAGCGGTAGCGGCCCACGCGCGAGAGGTCGTAGCGCTCCTCGCTGAAAATGGAGTTGATGTACTCCTGGGCGTTCTTGGCAGTCGCCAAATCGCCGTCGCGCAGGCGCTTGTGTATCTCTATGTAGGCGTCCTCGACGCTCTTGGCCGGATCCTTCTCTATGGCGGATTCTATCCAGGCAGTTGCGAGCTCATGGCCCTTGAAGAGCGCCTTGAGGTCGGCGTCGGTATGCGCGCCCATGACGCGGAGCAGGGATACGGCCGGGAACTTGCGCTTGCGGTCGATGCGCACGGCAATGTCGCCAGTCGCCTCGGCCTCCATCTCGATCCAAGCGCCGCGCGCCGGGATAACCTTGGCGCCGAAGTGGCGCTTGCCTTTGACCTCCTCGGCGGTAAAGAAGACGCCGTAGGAGCGCGCGAGCTGCGGCACGATGACGCGCTCGACGCCGTTGATGACGAAGGTGCCGTGGTCGGTCATGAGCGGCAGGTCGGCAAGGAAGATCTCCTGCTCCTTCTCAGTGCCGGCTACCTTGTTGTGGAGCTTGACGATGGCGCGCACGGGAATATCCAAGGTCAGTTTCTGAGCCTTGGCATAGTGCTCGTCGACTTTCGGCTCGCCGAGCTCGATCTTGATGAACTCAAGGTCGAACTTCTTGCCGGAATAGTCGCGGATGGGGGTGAATTCCTTAAACGTCTCGCGGGCTCCTTTTTCAAGGAGCCACTTGTAGGAGTCCGACTGCGCTTCTACCAGGTTGGGGGTGTCTACGCGGGGGGCGCGGAACCGGGAGAAATGCTTTTGCTCTCGCATAATGATTTTTTTATGAAGCGGGCTTAATAAAGGGACCAGGACGCTTTATTACTCGGGCACAGGAACGAGATTTTTCTGGTAATGGCCATTCGCACAAAAACGCTGCCGTCAACGAAGTTATGCACACAGCCAAAACACGAAAAATCGGGGGCGCATAAATCGCTCCCCTGCTTCTTTTATGAAGCTTTAGGTTATTCCTACCACACCTATGTTGTATCGAAACCCCCACTCGATACTCAATCTGGCCGCCCTGGCCGCCCTGTTGGTTTCGCTATCTAGTATAGGCCCTTTTGGGCATGTGTCAAACTACCCTCTCCACAGGCCTTTTAGGGCCAAAATAAAGGCCGCCGGGGGTACCGGCGGCCGAAAAATTCACTACACGGAACTGGAATCAACGTTGGACGACCCGTTCAGCTTGGCCCTCAGGTGACTGAGGAACGCTTGGCTGGAGAGCTTCGGATCGGGGTTCTTCCCCACATCCTTCGTCCCGATCTTTTTGACCCAATAGTCGGAACTGACCTGCGACGCCTCGGCAGCCTCGTGATTCTGTCCCATAGGCACCTCTCTGTTTACGCACCCAATGGTACGTGAGAAGCAATGTAGCACGCCATTAAAATCCTTCAAGCAGCTTATGCACCCGGGTTGCTGCGCTTCTTCTCCTTCCATTCGTCTATCTTTGCACGATGACCAGAAAGTAAAATCTTGGGTACCTTATAGTTCTTTCCCTTAACCTTCAAAATTTCGGGGCGGGTATAAATATCGTGGCTCGCTACCCTGCTCTCTTCCAGGCTTTCAAACTTTCCAAGCACGCCCGGTATCTGGCGGGCCGTCGCATCAATAATAGCCAGGGCCGGCACCTCGCCGCCGGTCAGGATATACGGGCCGACCGAGACTTCCTCGGCGCGGAGCGCTTTCATGGCGCGCACGTCTATGCCCTCGTACCGGCCGCAAACAATAATGACGTCCTTGTGCTTAGTGAGTGCCTTAGCATACGCATTAGTAAGCGGCTTTCCTGCGGCAGAGGTAACCAAAACCTTCATCTTCTTGGCTTTGCGGATCTTTTCCACCGCCTTAATGACCGGCTCGGCGCGCAGCACCATGCCGGGGCCGCCGCCGTAGGGCCGCTCGTCCACTTTGCCCCATTTGTTGCCCGCATGGTCGCGCAGCTGGTAGGCCTTAACCTTAAGCAACTTTTCCTTCTGTGCGCGGCCCAAAATAGACGCCTGTGCGTAGGCGTCTATCACTTCTGGAAATAATGTAACGACGTGGAAGTTCAAACTAGAAATTGTCGAGATCGCCCATGGCCTCGTCTATCGACTTCATGGCCGGAGTGGCCGGAGCCTCGTGCGAGCCGTCCCAGCCCTGGGCTGCTGTGCCGCCAACGTCCTGGCTGCGGGTGCCGCCAACCGGCTCGTTGATCTTGAGGTTGACGCGGGCGTTGTGCTTCATGCCGACCACGCGCAAGAGGGTGCGGATAGCCTTGGCGGTGTTGCCGGAGCGCCCGATAACCTTGCCCATGTCCTCGGCATTAAGATCGAGAGTCAAAAGTACGCCCATCTCGTCGACAACGCGGCTTATCTTTACGTCCTCCGGGTGCTCAACCAAGCCCTTGATGACAAACTCCAAAAATTCCTGGTCCTTCTCTGTGGCCATATGCGGGATATTTATTTGTATAATTTTCTAAAAATTATATCGGCGTCGCTCGCTTAAAATCAAAAGCGGACTTTTGTTCTCTCGCTCGCTGGCCGATAAACCTACGCCTTTAGTGTACCAAACGCTTTGAGAGGCAGCCGGGCTTATGCACTCGCCTCGGATTCTGCTGCAGGAGCCTCATCGGCTGCAACCTCGGCTGCGGGAGCTTCTTCGGCAGGAGTCTCTGCGGCCTTCTCTTCGGTAGCCTCTTGAGCTACTGCCTCTGCGGCAACTACGGGAGCGGCTGCGGCAGCCTCAGCTACAGGAGCTGCAGGCTCCTCAGGCTTGGCCAACACCTTCTTGGGAAGGACATTGATCTTCTTGCCCTCGATGATCTTCTTGGTGATAAGCAAATTGTGCACCGTGTCGGAAGGGCGCGCACCCTGGGAGATCCAGTGCTTGATGCGGTCGGCCTTAAGGTCGATCGTGTCGACGCGCGGGTCGTAGGAGCCTACCATCTCGAGGTAGTTGCCTGCCTGGACCTTGCGCTTGGAGTCGACAACGACCACGCGGAAAGACGCGTCCTTTTTCTTGCCTACACGGGTGAGTCGGATTACTAACATTGTTTAAAAATGACCGCTCCAGACGGTGTGTAGGTACTTTAGCAGGCCCCTGGCTTTTGGTCAACAAATACGCTAATATACGGGTATTAATGCCTCAGGGAAGTAACAGCGGCCCTCAACAAAAGGAGCCTCGCAAGACCGTTTCAGGAATAGTCCAAGTCACTCGAAAAGGAGTGGGCTATTTGCCGTGGCCCTTGGCCGATGGCGTCGTAGCAGTTAAAGGCGCGCCTAAAGAAAAGGAGGACATAGAGATAGACACCCGCGACTTGGGCGGGGCGCTCAACGGCGACGAGGTAGAGGTGGAACTAAGAGGATTCATACAGCCGCGCGCATTCCGCGGCCAAGCAGCCAAGCCAGCCCATGCGACCGGCACGGTCGTGCGCGTCATCTCACGCGTTAAAACGGAATTTGTCGCGACCATTAAGGACGGTAAAGCACTAGCCGCTGACCAGAAGTTTTACCGACCCATGACCCTTACCGCTCCGTCTGAGGAGGGCGCCAAGGTTATCGTTAAGCTGGTCTCCTTTGACGGCAAGACCGACCCCGTAGGCGAAGTCATAGAGGTCATAGGAAAGGCGGGCGAGCACCGCACCGAGATGAACGCCATTGTTATGGAGAAGGGCTTCCGTACCGACTTTCCACCCGAGGCCGAGGCGGAGGCGGAGGACTATGAGCGCCGCCACCTGGAAATTATCGCCTCCGAGCTCCCCCATCGGGCCGACCACCGCGGTTTGGTGGTGATGACTATCGACCCCAAGGACGCCAAGGACTTCGACGACGCACTTTCCATACAAGAGCTCCCCGACGGCACCTACGAGGTGGGCATCCATATCGCCGACGCCAGCTACTACTGCGCCCCGGGCACCGCAATCGACAAGGAAGCGCGCAAGCGCGGCACCTCGGTATACCTGGTGGATGCGACCATTCCCATGCTCCCGCACCAGATATCGGGCGGCGTAGCATCGCTGAAGGCCGACGAGGACCGCCTGGCCTTTACCGCGATGTTTATTCTGGACAAGAACGCGAAGGTTGTAAGCCGCCGGTTTGAAAAATCGGTGATCCGCTCCAAGAAGCGCTTTACCTACGAGGAGGCGCAGGAGGTTTTAGACAAGCAGGAGGGGCCCTACCTCGCCGAGCTCAATATGCTCTTTGGCCTCGCCAAGCAGATGCGCTCGCAGCGCCAGGCAGAAGGAGCTATCGACTTTGGCGACAACGAGGTCAGGTTCGAGCTCGATCCCGTAACCGGAGTGCCCCTGCGCGTCATACGCAAGGTCCGCATCGATACCAACTGGCTTATCGAGGAGTTCATGCTCCTGGCTAACCGGGAGGTGGCCGCGCATGTCTTCAAGCTTGCCGCCGATGCGCCCGAAAAGAGGTACGCATTCTTGTACCGCATCCACGACGAGCCGAAAGCTGACCGCATTTCAGAGCTCCAGACCTTTGTGCGCGCCATCGGCTACGAGTTCGGCCGGGAAAAGAAGCCCATCAACGCCAAGGACATTCAAAACCTGCTGGAGCAGATTAAGGGCAAGCCCGAAGAGCACCTGATACGCACCGCAACCTTGCGCTCTATGGCTAAGGCCATTTACACCACGAAAAATATCGGGCACTTCGGCCTGGCGTTTCAGTACTACACGCACTTTACGTCCCCCATCCGCCGCTACCCGGACATGCTCGTGCATCGCATACTCAGCAGCCACCATGGCGGAGAGAAGATAAGCCGCGAGGAGTACGAGGGGCTTGAGATGAGCTGCATACTCGCTTCCGAGCAGGAGGCCAAGGCAGTCGACGCCGAGCGCGAGTCCATCCGCTACAAGCAGGTGGAGTTCATGATTCCGAAAATTGGCCAGATATTCGACGGCGTCATATCGGGCGTTACCGACTGGGGCCTGTATGTCGAGGAAAAGGAGTCCGCAGCCGAGGGCCTGGTGCGCGTGCGTTCCATAGGCGATGATTTTTATAACTACTCGCAGAAGGAGTACTCGCTCGTAGGCGAGCGCTCCAAACAAAAATACACGCTGGGTAACCCCGTGCGTGTAAAGCTGGTGAATGCGGATCTTGCGACCCGCACGCTCGACTTCGAGCTGGTTCGCGCTTAGTCGCGACCTCGCGGATGCCGATTGTATAAAAACGCCCCCGGCTTATGGCCGGGGGTTGTCTCAATCAACCGCTGCTTAATTTTGAACTGGTCAGGTAGCCCAGCGAGGTTCCCCGAAATTACTACCCTCAACCGGCTTGCTTCCTGCAGGAACTGGGTCAGGGTAGTTATGCGCCATGAGCTCGCCGCGGCTATACCATCCGGCGAAACTCAAGCACATCTGGACGACAGTCAGGTGACTCCCCGTCCTGCGCTGTTTAGCCGGATCACGGGCCAAAACCTTGACGTTGTCGCAGGCATAGTGAGCGTGAGCGAGGAGCTCAGCGACCGTAAGCTCCCGAAAGCTCAAATGTTCGGGTGAACGGGTTTTTGGTATCCCCGCGGCTCGCAGTTTTTCTTCGTACATTTCGATGGTCGAAATGATCTTTTCGGGCGTCATAGAGCACCTCCTTATGCTTGTCCTTATCTAGCCAGACTATACAAAAAATCAGCCTACTTAGCCACTGCAACCGCCTCTTCGAATTTGACCGAGAGGAGCTTGGAGGCGCCGTCGGAGCCCATGGTTATGCCGTACAAAATGCCCGCGCGGGACATCGTCTCGCGGTTATGGGTGATGACAATAAGCTGCGAGCGCTTGGAGAGCGTCTCTATCATGTCGCCGTAGCGGCGCGAGTTGGCCTCGTCCAAGGCCGCCTCGGTCTCGTCGAGTATCAAAAACGGCGGCGGATTGACCTGGGACATCGCGAAAATAAGCGCGATAGAGGTCAGCGCGCGCTCGCCGCCTGAGAGCATGTGGATGCCCTTGAGTCGCTTGTGGGGCAAGGAAACCGTGAGGTCTATGCCCTGCTCGGTCTCTGAGTCCCCGTCCTGCGGCTCTTCCTCGCCAAACGGCTCTTCGGACGCGCCGCGGCGCGCCTTCTTTTCCCTGACTATCTGGAGCGAGGCTGCGCCGCCGCCGAACATGAGCTTGAAAAAGGCGTCGAACTCCTTGTTTATTTTTTCTATCCCCTCGCCAAAGCGCACTTCCAGAGTCTTGGTCAATTCCTCTATCAAATGCATGAGGGAGACACGGCTTGCCTCCAGGTCTGCTAACTCGCGGCCCAAAAACGCGTCGCGCTCGGTAGTCTCCTGGTGCTCCCGCAGGACGTCCGAGGAGCTGCCCAAGCCGGACTCCTCAAGCTTGATCTTGAGCCGCTCGATGCGGCGGGCGCGTTCGGCCTGGCGTGCACGGTCTTCTTCGGCGGCCTCCGCGTTGGTTTCTTCCAGCGGATGCGACTCGTAGTCAGCAATCTCGCGGCCGACCAGTGCGGCAGCCTCGGCCAAGTTGCGCACCAGAGACTCGCGATCTCGATTCAAAAGCTCGGCGCGTGCGCGCAGCTGGCTGAGCCTGGATTCCAATTCGCTGCGGCGGGCCATAGCGGCAAACAGCTCGCGCTCGGCATCGCGCGAGGCATCTTTTTCGCTCTCAATCGCCAGGCGCAGCGCGGCTATAGCAGAGACCGCCTGCAGTTCTGCAGCCTCGAGCCCGCGCAGCTCGGCTTCAAGAGAATCCTTTTTGCTTGCAAGCTCAGTAACGCTTTCACCCTTTCTTTCCGAACCTTGCGTTATGCGGCGCAAAAAATCGGCGGTCAGGATAATGAGAGCCTGGACGCGCTGCTGGAAATTGTTCGTATCGTTAAAAGGCAGCTCGAGCTCGCTGAGCACTTTCTCGCCGAACTGGCGGGCCTCGGCGACCGGGATAGTCCCCTCTTGGGGCACGTATGCCTCGTGCGCGGCTATGGAGCCCTCGATGCGGCCTAGTTCGCGCATTATCTCTTGGCGCCTATGGGCAGCCGTGCGGCCCTCCTGCTCGAGCCTTATTAATTCCTGCGTTTCGTGGTCACCACCACGTTTACGGCCGAGCTCTTCGCGCAAGTGGACAATGCGGGCGTCGAGCTCCTTATGCTCCCCTTCCGGCGCCTCCTGCTCGCCGCCGAGCGTCGCCTCGGCAAACTTCAAGTAAACGCTCTCGCGCTTGAGGTATTCCAGATAGCGGTCTTTGAGCTCCTCGCGCAGACTTTGCGCCTCTTCAATCTTTTTAACTTGCGAGTTGAGGAATTTCAGGTGCGGGGCCAGCTCGCGGCGCAGGGCCTCGACCTCTTTCATATTGTCGGCGGACTTCTGGAGCTTCCGCTCCGCCTCCTCCCTCTTATACAAAAAAGCGGTAAGCCCGAGCGCGTCCTCTATCATCTCGCGGCGCTCGCGCACGCCGGCGGAGAGTATGCGGTCGGCCTCGCCCTGGGAAATGATATGGTGGCCGGAAGCGCCGATATTGGCGCCCGCCAAAAGCTCGGCAATGTCGCGCAGGCGCACCGAACTGCCGTTAAGCAGGTAGTCATTGCCGCCGTCGCGGTGCACGACGCGCTCGATAGACACCTCGTCAAAGTCGAGACTGAGCGACCGGTCGCGGTTATCAAACACGAGCTTGACGCTAGCTCTTCCGCCGCGCGGCACCTGCGCCGAGCCGTTCCAAATGAGGTCCTCGCCGCGCTTGCCGCGCATCGACTTCATCGACTGCTCGCCCAAGGCAAAGCGGAACGACTCGGCAATGTTCGATTTGCCCGAACCATTGGGGCCCACTACGGCCGTAATGGATGACTCAAAGGAAAGGGGCGTCTTCTTGGCGAAAGACTTAAAGCCTGAAAGCTCGACGGATTTCAGCCGCATTGGGCCCATTGTAGCAAGAAAACAGGCACCCATGGGATGCCTGTTCCTGCCTTCTTACAAATTAATTCTTAAAGCCACTCGGGAGAGCATTCTCGTGAGAGCATCCAGATACTCTCCCATAAAAAATTTCTCTCCTTTGCCTTCTCCAAATTGGCGATCATAGACCCTTATCAGGGCTTGCACCGAAACGGCGCACTTCTCTATTGAGTCTACAATCAGTTCCCCCAGATCCGCTTTGCCGTAACGCGGATCGGAAAAAACCGCCCTTGCGACGCATGCGCTCGTGTCATCAACAAACAGGCGCACTATTCGGTGCTTATGGTTAAGACTGGTATCTTTGGGCGGCAAGTCAGTACCGCCCACAACCAGAGCCGCGAGAATGACGAGCGATTTCATCTCTCCCTCCTGTTAAAAACCCGGTCTATCGTAAGTAGACCATGAGCAAAAGCGGCGCTACAGAAAAAAGTGGATAACTACCACCCGCGGACATCGAGCGCGGCGCGCGCCGCCGCCTGCTCGGCATCCTGCTTGGACTTGCCCTCGCCCTCGGCAATGAGCTTGTCCTTGATGTGTACGCCTACGACAAAGTGCTTGTCGTGGTCCGGGCCCCACTCGCGCAATACCGCGTAGTTGGGCGTAATGCCCTCAAACTCCTGGGACTTCTCCTGCAGGGATGACTTGGCATCCAGCCAGAGCTTTTTTTCTATGATCTGGTCGATCTTGGGGAACAGGTGCGTATTTATAAACTCGCGGGCGGCGTCATAGCCCTGGTCGAGATACAGCGCCCCTACGAGCGCTTCGAAAGCGTTAGCCAGGAGTATGCCGCGGGCGCGGCCGGTATCTTTGGCTTCGCCGCGCGACAGTAGCAGATGGTCGTTCATTCCGATCTCTGTTGCAATCTCGGCGCAGGTCACGGCGTTAACGAGCGCGGCGCGGTAGGCGGTCAAGTCGCCCTCGGGCTGGGTTGGGAATTTTTCGTACAGAAAGCGCGTGGCGATAAGCTCGAGGACCGCATCGCCCAAAAATTCCAGGCGCTCGTTGTGGCCCTTAACTTCGCCGCGGTGCTCGTTTAAGTACGAGCGATGAGTAAAAGCCTGACGCAAGAGGTCGGCATCATTAAACTGGAATCCCAGTTTGGTTTGAAACGCATTAAAATCGGCTGCCATGTCAGTAACTAGTTAGTTTTTATCTTTGCCTTGCCTTTCGCATCAGCGCCCAAATGCTCGACGGCCTTCATAACGACCGGGAGCATGTCTTCGTAAAAATTGAGATCCAGCGCATCCTGGAGCTTGAACCAGCGCGCGTCGTCGAGACC
This sequence comes from Candidatus Adlerbacteria bacterium, assembly GCA_028286685.1. Lineage (GTDB taxonomy): Bacteria > Patescibacteriota > Minisyncoccia > Phycocordibacterales > SBAW01 > GWA1-54-10. The sequence continues at coordinate 49,572 of JAQBRA010000006.1, forward strand.
TCCCTTCTTGGCCAGTTCCACCTCGCTAAAGGGCGACTTGGCCAGGAAGTATATGACATGCTTGCGCTTCTTGCCGGTTGCCGGATCGGAAGCGACGTACTCGTTCTCGCCGAGCCGCATCTCCGGCTCGATGTTGAGGCCTATCTCCTCCTTTATCTTGCGGACTACGCCGGCCTCCGGGGTTTCCTCCGGGGTCAGTTTGCCCTTAGACAGGGTCCAGTGGCCGAAAATATCGTGCACGAGAGCCAAGTAGAGCTCATTGCCGCTGCGGGCATAGACCACCGCGCCCACCAGGCGCTCCTGCGGCATCTCCTCCCACGGGACCTCCTTCTTCTTTTTGGAGATCTCGTCCTTGCCGGGCTCGCCCAGCTCCTTGTATACGGCGCCCAAGACGCCGTTAACGAAGCGGCCCGAGTTTTCCCCGCCGAAGTGCTTGGCAAGCTCGATAGCCTCGTTAATGGCTACTTTTGCCGGGACTTTTTCCCTGTCGGCAAACAAAAGCTCATAGAGCCCGAGCCGCAGAACATTGCGGTCTACCGGAGCGATACGCTCCAGAGGCCACTCAGGAGCAGCCTTGCCGATAACCAAATCGAGGTCCGCGCAGCGGGCCAGCGTGCCCCGCAAAAGCTCCTCCATAAAGGGATGGTCGCCGCCCTGGGGCGTAAACTCAGTCGCATTGCGCACCAGGGTCTCCAGGCACGCCTCTTGAGACAAGTGGCGGAAGTCCCACTCAAAGAGGGTCTGCAGTACTACCGATCTGGAAAGGTGCCTGTTGGCCATTATGTGTAGAGCAATCGGGTGAACAGAACGGAACGAAACAGATTCAAGAGCCAGGAGCTGAAGGCCCAACCGGGGCCGGATTACTTCTGCACCTCGCTCTTATCCCTCTTAGCGCGGCGGGCCGACTTGGCAGCCATCTTGGCCGCTACATCGACAACGATGCGTCCACGGTAGCGCCCGCAAGCCGCGCAAGCGCGGTGAGATACGCGCGGGGCCCCGCACTCGCAAATAGCGAGCTTTTGGGCCTTAAGCGCATGATGCGAACGGCGGTTAGCCGTGTGCGCATGCGTATGTCTCATTCGGACTACCATATGGGGACTATAGCAAAATAGGGCTATTTTGGCAATCCGGGGCATGGGTATTACAAAAAAGGAAGACCGGCTTTAGTAAGCCGGTCTCTAACCCCTTCGTTTATATCCCCAATACGCAGCTCAGGCTGCTCTGAGCTTAGGGTAGTGTTCGCAATTACTTCCAATGGGAATTTCCACCCATTCTTTATTTTTTATCTCGCAGCAGATTCTGCCCTGAAACATGGCCCCTGCAAACGGGCATTTTGCCCGGACACAGAAGGGCTTTTTGAAAGCCAGAGTTTCATCTAGCCACCATTCTTCAGTTTTACCTTCGCCTGCCAAGACACCCTCTTTTTGCTTGAGCTATTGGACTTTTTTATGCCGCACCAAAACAAGAACAGCAGTTGAGTATTATACCTTGCTTACGGTATAAGCGTCAATCTTACAAAAGGTCTTCCGGTGAAGCTCACAGAGGCCGAATTTCCCTATTGCCGCGCGATGTTTGGCCGTGCCGTAGCCCTTGTGGATAGCAAAGCCGTACTCCGGGTACTGCACGGCCAGAGTTCGCATGAGCCTATCGCGCCTAACCTTGGCCACTATCGAGGCCAGCGATATGACCGGCTCGAGCGCGTCCCCTTTTATGATTGTTTCCTGCTTATACTCGGGCGGCGCCACCAAGAGCCCGTCGAGCTTTACAAAAGAAGTCTCCGGGTCGGCCAAGTGGCGCACCCCGCTCCATACCCCGCGGCGTACCGCCTTGGTTATGCCGCGCGTATCTATGTAGAGCGCCGAGGAAAGCCGCGCACAGAGCTTGATATCGCCCGCTTTTGCCCGGGCCAGCGCCTCTTTATATATCTCCTCGCGCTTTTCTTCGGTGAGCTGCTTGGAATCGTTAATGCCCGGGAAAGCCTTTCTGATATCAAAGCGCTTGGGCACGGCCACGACGCCGACCGAAACCGGTCCGGCCAAAGGCCCACGCCCCGCCTCGTCTACGCCAACCAGCCACTGCATTAGGGCATTGTATCAGGGGTGGTTCAAGACCGGCACCCGAGAGTATACTCAGACTATGTCCGCCCCGTTTGTCCCGTTGCGCGTCCACTCCCATTACTCGCTCCTTAAGGCGCTGCCGAAAATCCCCGACCTCGTTAAGAAAGCCAAGGCCGAAGGCTGTACTGCGCTTGCGCTTACCGACTTGGGTAACCTCTACGGCGCCATCGAATTTTACAAAGAGTGCCAGGGCGCCGGCATCAAGCCCATTATCGGGCTGGAATCGGTTATGGAAGGCGGCAAGCATATTCTGCTGTACGCCAAGAACCGCGCAGGCTACCAGAACCTGCTAAAGCTCGTTACCAAGTCGCACCTCAATTCCCCCGGCAACCCGATGCTCACGAGCGCCATGCTCGAAGAGCATGGCGAGGGCCTCATAACCATCGACCCCAAGGAAACCGATATGCCGATGCGCGAAGTGTTTTATATCGAGCCGGACGACCGCCGCGCCTGGGAGACGCTGCGCGCGATTGAGAACCGCGGACCGGTCGAAACCGGCGACCTCGATGAGGACGAAGACGACTTCTCCTTCCCCACCGCGGCATACATGGAAGAGCGCTACGGCGCCCCGGCAATGCAAAAAACTACTGATCTGGCCGCTGAATGCGAGCTCGATCTTAACCTCGGCAAATGGTTTTTCCCCGACATCGAAATACCCGAAGGCACGAACTACGACGAAGAGCTGCGCCGCCTGGTTGAAGAAGGGCTCAAGCGCCGTTTTATCCAGGAGACCCCTGAGGCGCGGACGCGCATCGAGTACGAGTACGAGATTATTACAAAAAAAGGTTACTCGCCGTACTTCCTGGTAGTGGCCGACCTGTTGGCGTTTGCCCGCGCAAACAAGATACTGACTACGATCCGCGGCTCGGTCGCCGGCTCGCTGACCACGTACGTCTTGGGCATTACCAACGTAAACCCGTTGGCCTACAAGCTCCCCTTCGAGCGCTTTCTTAACCCGGAGCGCCCGTCGGCACCCGACATCGACATGGACTACGCCGACAACCGGCGCGACGAGGTTATTGAATATGCCCGCCGCAAGTACGGCGAGGACAAGGTGGCGCAGATCGGTACCTTCGGCACCATGCTCGCGCGCGGCGTCGTTCGCGACGTCGCGCGCGCACTCGGTTACCCGTACGGCCTGGGCGACGCTATCGCAAAAGAAATTCCCATGGGCTCGCAGGGCTTTGCCATGACGCTTGAGCGCGCCATGAACGAGAACCCGGAGCTCGCCAAGATGTACAAGAAAGACGCGCAGGTGCGCGAGATTATCGACCTCGGCCAAAAGATTGAAGGCTGTGCGCGCCACGTGGGCGTCCATGCCGCGGGCGTCGTCATCTCGCCCACCCCGCTGACCGACTACACCCCGCTGCAGCTCGACCCGAAAGGCGGCAAGCTTATTAGCCAGTACGACATGTATTCGATCGATGAGAACAATGCCGGACTCCTCAAGTTCGACTTTCTCGGCATCCGCAACCTGGCCATACTCGCCCACTCGGTCGAGCTGGTGGAAAAGACCCGCGGCATCACTATTGATATTGAAAATGTTCCGGTAGACGACACTAAAACCTTTGAGATGCTTGCGCGCGGCGAAACGGAAGGCCTCTTCCAGCTCAACGGCTCGGGCATGACGCGCTTCCTTAAAGAGCTGAAGCCCTCGACCATCCACGACATCAATGCGATGGTGGCGCTATACCGCCCGGGCCCGATGGAAACGATCCCGCAGTACATCGAGCGCAAGCACAACCCGGCAATGGTTTCCTACGCCGACCCGCGTATGAAGGATTATCTGGAGTTCTCTCACGGCGTGCTGGTGTACCAAGACGACGTGCTTCTGACCGCTATTACCTTGGGCGGCTACAGCTGGCTTGAAGCGGACAAGCTGCGCAAGGCGATGGGCAAGAAAATTCCCGAAGTTATGGCCGCCGAAAAAGAAAAGCTCATCAAGGGCTTTATCGAGTACGGCAAATTGCGGCCACAGCTCGCAGAAAAGCTCTGGAAACTGATTGAGCCGTTTGCGGCATACGGATTTAACAAGGCGCACGCTGCCTCCTACGGCAAGGTGGCGTACCAAACCGCCTACATGAAGGCCAACTTCCCCGTGGAGTATATGAGCGCGGTTCTGACCGCTGAGGCCGGCGACATCGAAACCGTGTCGACCATGGTTGGCGAGTGCAAGCGCATGGGCCTGCCGGTTTTGGCACCCGATGTTAACGAGAGCTTTGGCGACTTTACGGTGATACTTGCCGATAACGCAGAGGAAAAGGACGCGATCCGCTTCGGCCTTTACTCTATTAAGAACTTCGGCAGCGGGGTGGCAGATTCCATCATCGCCGAGCGCAAGACGGGAGGACCTTTCGTTACCCTTTCGGACTTCCTGACCCGGGTCAAAGACAACGGCCTTAACAAGAAGGGCCTGGAGTCGCTTATTAAGTGCGGAGCGCTCGACTCGTTGGGCGAGCGCGGGCAGATGTTTGCCCACATAGAGAAGCTCCTGCAGTACCATCGCGATGCGGCAGCCGACCACCAACACGAATCATTGTTTGCGGGCGTGGCAGAAATGAGCCAGCTGACCCTGCCCAAAGCAGAGCCTGCCCGCATGGACGACAAGCTTATCTGGGAGAAGGAATTGCTGGGCCTGTATGTCTCCGGGCACCCTCTGGATAAATTCAAAGAGAAGCTCGACAAGCGCCCGATGAACCTGGCCCAGATTAAGGAGCGCAGTTACCCGGGCACCACTACGGTTATTGCCGGCATGGTTGAGGACCTGCGCGTACTGCTTACCAAGAACGGCGACCAGATGGCCTTCCTCAAGCTCGCGGATTTTTCGGGCTCGGTCGAAGCGGTCGTGTTTCCGAAAAGCTTTGTCGAATACAAGGCCATTTTGCGCCCCGAAGCCTGCATCGCCATTAAGGGCCGGGTCTCCAACCGCAACGGCGAGTTTTCAATCGTGACCGAAGCGCTCAAGGCATTATAAACACCATTGACTTGACTCTATTTGCATTGGGGGGTATAATTACTCTTAGCTGAACTTGTGTGTGGACCTGGGAGGATCGCATGAATGACCGCCCTACCGCTGGCTCCCGCTTGTTGCTGGAGCCGCAGCCGCCGCTCTCGTCAACTTCCTCAAACGAAGCCCTGGCCTCGTCCAGCTCGCATTCAACTGAGTGCGTCGACACAGACCCGGCCGACCTCGGCAGCCTGGCCGAGAAGAACTTTAGCCGGCACCTGCAGACCGGCAAAGGCAAACACCGCGTTATTGCAGGATAAGCTCTCGCCGCCAACCTTCGGGAAGGCGGCGATTTCTTTTTCTCCGGTTGACCAAGAGGCGCAACAGCGCTACGATTGGAGCGTTGGAAGTTGCCTTGGCTACCACCCAGGGTCGTCCCGAGCCGCAAGGCCTAATCCGACGCAACAAAGTGCCCCGCCGGAATGGCGAGGGAAACTAGGTGGAACCGCGGTCCAAGATCGTCCTAGTGAGTGCACGAATGTCGTGCCTTCACTAGGGCGTTTTTTATTTTACAAACCAATATCATTACCATGGAAGAACGAGACCATCGCGTCATAGGAAAAGAGCTTGACCTGTTTACCTTCTCGGACCTCGTGGGCCCCGGGCTCCCTTTATGGACCCCCAAGGGCACCACGTTCCGGGGCGAGATAGACAAATTTATCTGGGAGATGCGCGAAGCCCGCGGCTACGAGAAGGTCACTATCCCCCACATCACTAAGCGCGATCTGTACGAGACTTCCGGCCACTGGGAGAAGTTTGCCGAGGACCTCTTTAAGGTGACATCGCGCGAGGGCCGCGAGTACGCGATGAAGCCCATGAACTGCCCGCACCATACGCAGATTTTCGACCGCAAGCCGCACAGCTACCGCGATATGCCCCAGCGCTACGCCGAGACCACCATGGTCTACCGCGACGAGCAGTCGGGCGAGCTGGGCGGGCTTACCCGCGTGCTTTCCATTACCCAGGACGACGCGCACGTATTCTGCCGCACCACGCAGGTGCGCGAGGAGTTCCTGAAAATTTGGGACATCGTCGACACATTCTACAAGCAGTTCGGCTTTACGCTGCGCGTGCGCCTCTCCTTCCGCGACCCAGCAGCGCCCGAGAAGTACCTGGGCACGCCCGAAATCTGGGACCGGGCCGAAGGCGAGCTGCGCTCGATTGCGCAAGAGCGCGGCGCCGACACCATTGAAGGCCCGGGCGAGGCGGCGCTCTACGGCCCCAAGCTCGACTTTATGGCCGCCAATGCGGCAGGCCGCGAGTGGCAGGTGGCAACGATCCAGCTCGACCTGAATATCCCTGAGCGCTTTGATCTGACCTGCACCAACGAGAAGGGCGAGAAGGAGCGCATTGTCATGATCCATGCGGCTATTGCCGGCTCTTTGGAGCGCTGCGCGGCCATACTTATCGAGCACTATGGAGGTGCCTTCCCTACCTGGCTTTCCCCGGTGCAGGCAAAGATACTGCCTATCGGAGAGACCCATGCCGCCTTTGCACAAGAAACGCTTGAGCGGCTCAAGGAGGCGGGCATACGCGCCGAGATAGACCAGAGCGGCGAGAGCCTGGGCAAGAAGATCCGCGAAGCGAAGACTCAGAAGGTTCCCTATCTCCTGATTATCGGCGACGCGGAGGTTGCCGCCGGCACCGCGACGCTCGAGGGCCGCGAGGGCAAGATCGGCGCGCTCCCGGTCGCTGAAATAGCCGCCAAGCTTGCTGAAGAGATAAAGAGCCGCGCATAGCAAGAACAAAATAGGCAACGAAAAAATCCCCTTTCGGGGATTTTTTCTCGGGGCACTCGCGCTTAGGACAAAGCGCTTTGGCTCTTACTTAGAGCGCTTTGCGATCTGGGAAGCGATGAAGGGGTCAATGCCCTCTTCAACCAACGGAGCCGAGGCGGCTACGGAGTGAGTCTTGGGAGCGTGAGTAGTGTGTGCTGCGACCGAGCCGGAAGCCGTGCCGAAGAGGAAGCCGTTAAGGTAAGCGACTGCCTTGTTCTGAACGCGCTTGACGACGACGAGGTACGCTGCGCCGAGGCACCACAGTACGAGGAAGGTCCAGTAGAGAACCTCGCCCATCGGGCCCAAATCAAGACCGGTGTACGGAGCCTGGGAAAGGGTGATGTACGGAGTGGTGTTGTAAGCGATCGGGGCTACGTAGCAGTCGTTGTAGTTGTAACCCTGATTGTAGTCCTGGCCGTAGTTGTAATCGTACTCGTTGTAACCATAATCCTGCTGATTGTAGCCGTAGCCCTGGTTGTAGCTATTGCCGGACTGGCCGTAGCAATCCTGGTAACGCTCTTCCTGCTTCTTCTGGTTGTTGAAGGAGTTGCTGACCTTGACGCTATTGTCGACAATGCTGTTGTCTACATAGCTCTGGTTGCAGGAGTTGTTAACGCAGGTGTTGGTATTAACAGTCGTATTAGACTGAGCGGGAGTCTGGTAGCCCATTGCGTAACGGAATGCAGTGTTTGCTGCCGAGCCACCGAACGAAGGCATCGAGAATCCGCCACCAGTAGAACCGGAGCTGCCGTAGTCGCCGTATCCGCCAGATTCCTCGTAGGAGTCAGGGTAGTAGTTGGTCTCGGTGTCCGGGTAGTAGTTGGTCTCAGTGTCCGGGTAGTAGTTGGTGTAAGTGTCCGGGTAGTAGTTGTAACCGGAATCCATAGGGGCATCCCATACGCCGATATTATCCTCGCCATCTGCCTTAACGAACGAGACCGGGAGGGCAAGCAACACAAGCGCTATGAGCGCGACGCTGCCGTTCCGAAGAGTGTTGAAAGTAGTCATATACTTGTTTTGCTTGATAATTATAAACGCTTGCACCTTAACAGCTACTAATAATTCTGTCAATACCTCACGCTCCGGGCTCAACCGACTGGTTAAGCTCAGAGAATGAGGGATTACCAAGCTTTTCAGCTGAGTAATCCCGGGTGCAAAACGGCGCGTACGCCGCTTTGCTTTGCAACCAAACCTCAGACCGGACCACAGATCTTTGTACCCCGCGGATCCGGCATCTTGGTTTCCCCGTTGCAACGATAGTATTCGTTCATCGGAGCGCCGGCCGGGCGGGTGACAATTTCCTTAGGCTCGCCTTTGGGCCGCTTCGCCTCGGTGCCCGCAGGTGCCGACGGCGGAACTTGGGATTTCGCCTCGTACTTTCTGCAACTGTCGACTACCTGGTCCCATTTCTGGGACGGCAAGCTGTCGAAGTAAGAGACGATCGTCTCTTTCTTCTCCGCTCCCGTGTTGATCATATGCTTGATCTTCTGGGCGCGGTATTTGCAGAGAGTCATCACGGTTTCGAACCGCGACGGGGCTTTGGTTTGAGCATAAGCGGGAGCGGACAGGGCCGCAAACGCTACTGCCAGAATGATAAGGTACTTGTGCATCGAGTTCTCCTCTTGGATGCGTTCCTCTCTTTCACGAGAGTCAATGTGAAAACCTTCCGAGGAAGATTTTCAATAAGATTCTAGCGAAACGTGATGCGGGGGCTCGTCTCCTTTGACGAGCCCCGCGCACTAAAGCGTGGACTTAAAGATCAATCGCACCAACCGGTGCCGGTGCCAGGACCGCCGCTGGGCTGCCCGTTGGCGAAACACCGGAACTTGTGGGCGCTTGCCGGCGGATGCTCGGTGATAATCTTCTGCGGAGCGATCGGCTTGCCGACAACCCGACGGGGTGCCAACGGCCGGTGCTGACGAGCGTTGGGCCGATGCGCGCCGTGAGAGCGCATCGAATTGATCCCCTGGGCGAATACCGGCATCAAGCTGGCCGCAGCGTTCGCGTTTGAAGTCGAATTCACCAGAGTCTGGGCTTCAGCCGGCGTCATTGCGATGCAAGCCAATCCCATGCACAAGGCGAGCGCTTTGATCATGTCATCCTCTTCTTCGGTTGTGGGCGGTTCCTCTTCTTCCAAGAGGCCGCGTACTGCTGCACTGGGATTAGTATATACCATCTCTTCCCTTTTGTCAAGGGGGTTGACGGTATCCTGCTTTTTAGGCTCTGGTTGAGCCGTATTCTCCCGGCCGACCCTTAGGCGGCCGGGTGTCTCGGAAAATTTGCCTTGAGAGCAACCACCTCCCCTTCCAGAGAGGCGAATTTGCCTTCCAAGACCTTAAGCATCGACAAGGGAACTTTTTCCTCAAGCTTCTTGTCGAGAGCCTTCAGCGCATCTTCGAATTTTTTAGAATCAGACTGAGGACGATCCTCGATAGCCTTAATCTGTCTGGTATTCACTTCGATCCTCTTGAAAAGATCGTTGACCTTATTCCGGGTTTCGTTCTCGCGCCTGACAATCTCATCGAGCGCGGACTTAAGTCCGTTATAGGTTGCACTTGCCCACATCTCTTCATTGTCGACAATGAACCGTGAAGCCATGACCGCAGCCATTTTGGGACTACTGAACGTGCAGTACAGTATGACCCCCGACAAGGCGAGAAAAAACACGATAGCCGTGACAAGGAAGATTTTCCATCCCCTCTCCCAGCTACGATACTTAAACTTGACCTTGTCCCAGAATTCCGAAAGAGCTTCGGTTCTCATGTTCTTCTCCTGCTACTGTTACCCTTGCGGGCATGTGAATGATCTTCATCTCTGCGGCTTTGTTCCGTAGAGTCATCGGCACTCCCCTCAGGAAGCAACAATGACCCCGCACAACTGCATGGCGGGAGTATGAACTACTCAGCTGAATTTCCCCTGAAGCTTACCGGGTGTAGGCCCCCTCAAAGTTTGCCGTTACGACGTAGCGGTCGGATTTGCTCCCGAAGTTGTCGCAAGTAACCAGACTCAGGTATTTGCCATCTGCCGGGAGTTCTACCACATCTTCCTCTGCATTAGCAAGCCTGACCCCGACTACTTTGTAGCGATATTCGATGCCGGCCGAGTACACGCTTATAACCTGTCCGGTCTTTAGTTTCTCTATCCCGTTAAAAGTTTTATAGGCCTGATTGTTCACTATCGGCAAATGCGACGAGTGGCCGAAGATGGCGACGGTGCCGTCTTGGCCGAGCAGGGCCGAGGTGGGCCAGCGCATGGCGGCCTTATCCACAGCGGCGTTAAGCGTATCAAGGTCAGTTGATTGCGGGTTGAGCACCTCGGAATCAAGCCCGATATCGAGCGCCACGACGCGCACCGGCAGCTCGTGCGTATCGGCGGGTATCTCCTCTGGGACAGGAACAGCCGCCTGAGTCTCGCCGCCGCGCGGCTCGGGCAAGGCGTCTACCATCGCCAAAAAGACGTAGGTCAGGCCGAACAGGAACATGAATGTAAATGCGAAAGAAAATGCGCGCATAGGGTTTATACGGTTATACCATTTTTATAGACTATTGACAATAGCCGCCCCCATGCTATAGTGCCCGCCATGGCAACCCACACAACGTTCCGCGAGAATTTCCTGCGCATAATCGCAGTTATCGGCCTTATTGCGATCCTCCTTTTGGGCGCATGGGGCATTATCCAGCTCGCTTTTTATCTCCCGACCTTTTTTAGCAATTTTGGAAAAACCAAGGAGGCTATAACGGTTACCGTTCCTGCGCAGTCGACATCCGACAAGGCGTTTGCCCTCGGTTGGAAGCACGCTGGCAAGGACGATGCCGAGTATTCGTACTCCGCTTCCTACTCGTGCGCCCAGGGCCTCCAGTTCGCTGCCCCGGTCCCGACCGGCGAGTATCAGCTGATACCCTGCAACACCCAGTTCAATTATATAAACGCTACCTCGACCATGCCGGTTATCCCGGTCCTCGCCGCAGGCACCCAGAAGGCAACCACCACCCTTACCCTTACAGCTACCCGCCTTTCTGACGGAGTAGTTTCTGTTAAGGGCACTGCCAACACGACCGTAAGCGCCAGCACTACCAGCACGACCGTTACCCCTACCACCAAGCCGGTTACCCCTAAACCTGCCGCTACCAAGCCATCCTCGAGCGCAGGAACTATCTACGTACCCTCCGGCCGCACTACCAACCTCTTCGGTTATCCGGACCTGGCCGTGCAGATTACCTCCGCGCCTCAGGCAGCAAATGTCGGCGGCCGCGTAACACTTAAGTTCTCGGTTACCAACGTAGGCACCAATGCCACCCCTGCCGGCTGGAGCTTTATCGCTCAGTTGCCGTACAACCCGGTGTACACCTACCCGTCCGGCCCGCAGCAGATGCTCTACCCGGGCGACATGATTATCTATACGCTCGGCTACGATGTTGTGCCCGCAGGCGGCCGCTACGGCACGGCACAGGCCTCCATACAGGTAGACCCGAACAACCAGATCCAAGAGACTATCGAGTACAACAACGCCGCAAACGTCACCTACCAGGTCTACTAAAGCTCCGCAAAATAAAAAACTCCCCAACCGGGGAGTTTTTTATTTTGTCTCCATTAGTTAAATGTCGAGATTCGCGGCCTTGGCGTTGCTCTGGATGAACAGCTTGCGGCTCGAGACGTCCTCGCCCATCAGGATCTCGAAGATGCGGTCGGCATCCACGGCGTCATCAATGGTTACCTGCTTGAGCACGCGGTTTTGCGGGTCCATGGTGGTCTCCCAGAGCTCTTCCGGGTTCATCTCTCCGAGACCCTTATAGCGCTGGATGCGGATGCGGGAGGACGACTTCTTCTTAGTCTCCTCGACTTCTTCTTCCGCCTCTGCTTGTTCCCCCTCCTCCCCTTCGCCTTCAACGACTACCAAGTCGGCGTCCTTGCCCAAGACCTTGTTCTTTTCCTCGTCAGAATACACGTACTGAATATCCTTGCCGCGCTGGATCTTATAAAGCGGCGGCTGCGCGATGTATACGAACCCGCCGTCGATGATGGGGCGGAAATGGCGGTAGATGAGGGTCAGCAAAAGAGTGCGGATGTGTGCGCCGTCCACGTCGGCGTCGGTTGCCAGAATGATCTTGTGGTAGCGCAGCTTCTCGAGGTTAAAAGTCTCCCCTATCGCGGTGCCCAAAGCAACGACAAAGTTCTTGATCTGCTCGGAGGCGAGCATGCGGTCCAAGCGGGCGCGCTCGACGTTAAGAATCTTGCCGCGCAGCGGGAGTATCGCCTGCGTGCGGCGGTCGCGGCCGGTCTTTGCCGAGCCGCCTGCCGAGTCTCCCTCTACCACGAAGAGTTCCGACTCCGAGGCATCCTTGCTCTGGCAGTCGGCCAGCTTGCCCGGCAGCGTCATGCCCTCCAAGGCACCTTTGCGCAGAATAGAGTCCTTGGCGGCCTTAGCGGCCTTGCGGGCCTTCATGGCCAGGATCGATTTCTGGACTATAGCCTTGGCATCGTCCGGGTTCTCCTCCATAAAGACGGCGAAGGCCTCGGTAAAGGCGGCCTCGACCGCTCCGCGGGCCTCGACTGAGCCGAGCTTGGCCTTGGTCTGTCCCTCGAACTGGATTTCCGGAAGCTTCACCGACACTACTGCCGTGAGGCCCTCGAGCACATCGTCGCCGGTAAAGTTCTCCTCGCTGTCCTTGGCGATGCCGGACTTGCGGCCGTAGGCATTGAGCGAGCGCGTCAAAGCGGTCTTAAAGCCCGTAATGTGCGTGCCGCCCTCGGGGTTGTAGATATTGTTGGCAAACGGCAGCACGCGCGATGACATATCGTCGACGTACTGGAGCGCCACCTCGACCGAGACGTCCTCCTGCTCCTTCTCCGTATAAAAGATATTCTTGTGGACCGGCTTGTGGTAGCGGTTGGTAAAGGTAATGAGCGAGCGCAGGCCGCCCTCAAAGTAAAAGGTCTGCGACGGGGAGTCGGCCAGAAGGTGGCGCACGTACAGCATCTCGCCCGGCTTAGGGAGCTTAACCTGCGTCTTGCGCGCGTCGATTATCGTTATGCGCAGGCCTTTGACGAGGTAGGCCTGCTCGCGCAAGTGGGACACGACCTTCTCAAAGTCGAGCTCGATGCCGCCCTGGAATATTGAGGTATCCGGGATAAACGAGGTCGCGGTGCCATGGAGCTTGGAAGAAGCCACTTTCTTTACCGCACCCTTCTTCTTGCCGATCGAGTACTCCTGCACGTGGGCGCCGCCGTCGCGATGCACCTCGACCATGCAGAAGGTCGAGAGCGCGTTAACGACCGATGCGCCCACGCCGTGGAGGCCGCCCGAGACCTTGTAGCCCTCGCCGCCGAACTTGCCGCCGGCGTGGAGCGTCGTCATGATGGTGTCGAGCGCGGAGACCTTGGTGGCTTTGTGGATGTCGACCGGGATGCCGCGGCCGTTGTCGGCGACGCGGACCATGTCGCCCGGCAAGAGGATGACCTCGATATCATCGGCAAAGCCGCCCATCGCCTCGTCGCGCGAGTTGTCAAAGATTTCCCACACCAAATGGTGGAGGCCGTCGGGTCCGGTGGTGCCGATGTACATGCCCGGACGGCGTCGTACCGCCTCGAGCCCTTCGAGGACGGTGATGTCTTGGGCGCTGTAGCTGCCCTTTTTTTGCTCCTTTTCGTCCTTTGTTTTAGCCACAAAAATTAAGAAAGCCCATAGGGCCTTACCCCTTTATTATAGCAAAATAGAAGGCAATAGGAAAGCCCGAAAGTGGGTAAATATCCTTGCAAAACAACAACTTAGGCATATGCTTAGGGTAGAACTTCAGTCAATCTTCATCGACAATCGGAGGGTACGTGATGAAGGCCTTGAAAGTGCTACTACTCGCAGCCAGCTTCTCTCTTCTAAGCCTGGCAACTAGCCAGGCCCAAGTGATCCGGATTGCCGACGATAACGGAGGCTTGATCGGTCCGTACGCCGAAAAGTACCGCGCGCTTGCCCATACCGGACAGCAAGTCATTATCGACGGCCCCTGCTTGTCAGCCTGCACGCTGGTTACCGGCCTCATCCCCAGGGACCGCATCTGCGTTACCCGGCGGGCCAAACTCGGCTTCCATGCGGCATGGCGCCCCGACCAAGATGGCCACGCCGTCCACAGCAAGGCGGGAACGCAAATACTGATGGATACCTACCCGCAGAACATCCGCAGATGGATTACCCGCCGTGGCGGCCTGACGCCCAAGATGATGTATCTGGAAGGCAGGCAGCTTGCACAGATGTATCACGCCTGCCCGACGCTTGAGCAAAGGACCGCCTCGCGTTAAGCAGGTCCTTGCCGCTATCGCCCACCCGGCGATAGCGGTTTTTTTGCAATTAAATTTGAAGCACAAAAAAAAGGGGGGTTGCCCGAAACTTGCGAATTTGCATGAATATGGTCTAATGAAATCAGAAGTAGCTGCGTGCAAACAGGAGCAACCTCATGAGCGATCTCTTGCGAGATTGTGCGGGAGCGTGTCTTGCGGATACGCTGAAACAAGCTGGATTGCCGCTATGGGACTCGTCTGCCCTTGCGCTATGGAAAGTTCCGACCACGAGGCGCGGATGCCGCGTGCATCCCTATCTGGCTCCATCGTTCATGCGTTCGGCGGTACTTGCGATAAGCGACCGGGTGCCTGGCGCGGAATTCGAGGAAGTCGGATTCGCGCACGGTACCAGCCTGTTCGTCCAAGTGGACGGAGTCCGGCAGCTCGCCGCTCTCTGGAGCGAGGATGGAAATCCCATAAGTCCTTTGATGCTACAACTACAATAAGAATCCCGGGCCAACATCAAGCACTTGCTCGATGAAGGCCCGGGGTTTTTCTTTTCCCCAAGGTGTGCTGTAATGGGCGCAGACAGCCCGTGGGGGCTATTCGGGAGAGAGGTTCCATGTTCAAGAAGCTCGTTCTTGTTACTGCCCTGCTGCTCGGCTTCGCCATGCCGGCCCTGGCCCAAAACCACACCAACGCCGTGACCGAAGCCCGGCTGCAGTCGGGCCTCCAGGATGCGCTGGGTAACCCGGGTGAGCCGATATGCACTGCCGCGGCGTACCAAGAGGCGCAAGACAAGCACAAGATTCGCCTCGTAGGCAACTGCGTGGCAGTCTATCTCGCCGGAAGCGAAGCGGCGCGGCAAGCGCTCACGCAAAGCAACGCACCCTGTGACGATTCCTGCCTCATGCTGCGGGCCCGTGAGTTCAAGCGGTTTGGTTTCGGCGAAGTCTTGATCCATATGGCCACAGAACAGGTCGGTCCGCGCAAAGAAGTGCACCAGCGGACACTGCTGAGCGTCAAAGGGCCGGATGGCAAGATGATGTGGTTCGATCGCTACAGTGCAGAAATTAGCGATACCGCGATCAAGAAATTTACGCTGAAGTCGACCATTACGACGAATGGCGGTGTGGCCCATCACGCGCTCTGAATCGCAGGGCCAAAAATAAAATCCGCCGGTGGGCAACCGGCGGATTTTTCTTTTACCTGATTTCGAATCCTTGCGCCTTGAGCGTATCTGAAACTTTCCCCATCGCCTCGTTTGCCTCGGCTTCAGTCAGCGTCTTTTCAAACGATTGGAAAATAAGGCGGAACGCCAGGGATGTCCTCCCTTCTTTTGAAAACGTATCAAACAGGCGCACGGCCGCGCACAAAGGGCCGGCCTCTGCTTTTATATTCTCCAAAACCGCCTCAGCGCTGGTGTCGGCAGGCACCCACAGGGCGATATCGCGCACGATGTAGGGGTATTTTGAAAAGCTTTGGTAGCGCTCCGTTGTCGACAGCGGCAGCTCGTCGTACGCCTCCGGGCTTTCAGGCCCGACCAAAAGCATCTCGGTCGCCTTTTCTTTCTCGCTTACGGTGCCGAGCATTACCACCTCCTTCCCGCCCTTCCAGACCGTGCCGATCTCGAACAGCCTGACTTCCTTGAGCCCGAGCAGATCCTTGTTGGGCTTATTCCTGGCGAGCGCATCGGCAAGACCCGGCACCAAGGAGTCGCGCAAGTACGGGCGCACGCCGTCTACCTTATTTAAGACGACGCGCTCGCCCTTGTCGGCAAACACGCTCGTAAATACTTCCGAGTAGCCTTTGCTGGTCAAATCCTCGCGTACCTTCTCAGCTGCGTAAAAGTTCTTGTTTACTTCCGGAGCGCGCTCTGCTTGGGGCAAGGGAGTGGCCGGCACTTTGTCGTAGCCCACGATGCGCGCGACCTCCTCGACCAAATCCTCGGCGATCACCAGGTCCAGCCGCTCTGCCGGGACATGCACCTCAAAGACACCGTCCTGCTCTTTGTAGGCAAAGCCCAAGCGCACGAATGCGTCGGCAATATCGGCGCCGGTCAGCTGCGTGCCCAAAAGCCGATTGATCTTCTCGACCGTTACGGCTGCGTAGGCTTGGGGCTGCGGCTCAGGGTAAACATCGACAAAGCCGTCACACTCCCCGCCCGCGATTTCCAAAATAAGCTTGGCACAAGCGCGCATGCCGTGGGCGCACAGCTCCGGCGAGAGGACCTGCTCGAAGCGTGACGAGGCGTCGGTGCGCAGCTTGAGCTTGTGCGCGCCGCGGCGGATCGTAACGCCGTCGAATGTCGCGGACTCTAAAACAATGTCGGTCGTGCTCTCATCGATACGGTCAGCCTCGCCGCCCTTGATGCCGGCAATGCCTACAGGACGATCCTCTGCAGTAATAACCAAAAGCGAGGGATCAAGCTTGTAGATTTTCTTGTCCAAAGCCTCAAGCTCCTCGCCAAGCTTAGCGGCGCGCACGCCAATGGAGAGGCTGCCCAGCCGCTTGGCATCAAACGCATGGAGCGGCTGGCCCGTGTTGAACATCACCAGATTGGTGGCATCGACCACGTTGTTAATGGAGCGCTGGCCGATAGCTTCGAGAGACTGCTTGAGCCACTCGGGGCTCGGGGCCACTTTAACGCCCTTGATATAGCCCGCGATGTAGCGTTTGCAGAGCTTCGGGTCCTCGATAGTTACCGTAACGGCGTCTGTTTTTTTGGAAATATCGAAGTCGAGTTTGAAAGGATCTTTGGTGAGCGGAATATTGAGGATAGCCGATAGCTCTTTTGCGATGCCGCGATGCGAGAGACAGTCATGCCCGCGATTGGGAGTAACTTTGACGTCGAGAATATGGTCGCCCGATACTTCGTCGATACCGTCTATCTCGAAGGCATGGAACGTCAGCGCATCGGCAAGAGCCTCTGCCGGGGGCAGTTCAGCATCGAAAAAGTTATTGAGCCAATTGCGAGAGATCTGCATATAAAATTAGAATTGGTTGATGAAACGCAGGTCGGCCGAGTGCATGAGCCGCACGTCATCGATGCCCCAGCGCAGGAGTGCTAGGCGATCAAGACCCATGCCGAAGGCGAAGCCCTGGTATTTCTTAGGGTCGAGTCCGGCATTCTTAAGCACCTCCGGATGCACCATGCCGGCGCCCATCATCTCTATCCACTTATCGCGGAGCTTTTGGGGCACGCTCTCGCCCACCAGGCGCATATCGACCTCCACGCCCGGCTCCACGAACGGAAAGAAGCTCGGGCGAAAGCGCACCTCGACCTGCGCGCCCTTGAATAGCTTCTCGAAAAACTCCGCAAGCGTGCCCTTAAGATGCGCGAGCGTTATATCCTCGCCCACTACCAGACCCTCCATCTGGAAGAATTCGGCCTCATGCGTCATGTCGGTTGCCTCGTTGCGGTAGACCTTGCCCGGGACGATGACGCGGTACGGCGGCTGCATGCCTTTTTTTTGCTGCTCTTCCATGTAGCGGATCTGCACGTTGCTGGTATGCGTGCGCAAGACCAGCCGGCCTAGGTCTTTAATATCTTCGATATGCCCTGCGTCGCTCGGAACTGAAGACAAGCCTTCAGTTCTCTCACTATCCTCGGCCATAAAGAACGTGTCCTGCATGTCGCGTGCCGGATGGTCCTTGGGGACATTGAGCGCGTCGAAGTTATGCCACTCGTCCTCAAGCTGCGGGCCCTCCGCGAGCGTGAAGCCCATCTGAAGGAAGATGCGGTTTGCCTCGCGGATGAGGCTTGAAATGGGATGGATATGGCCCTTTTGCACGTCTTGCATAATGTTTACAAAGTATCGCTTAAGTAAGCCAAAAATGCTATAGTGTTGCTGTTATGGAAGCGGGCGCCATCGGCGTATATATGGCCCTTTTTCTTGCCCTCTACTTTGAGGTTTTTCTGCTTATCTCCTTCTTTGAGAAGCGCCCCCTAGCCCGAACCGGCGAGCTCCCCAAGACCTACCCCACCACCACGATTATCGTTCCCTGCTGGAACGAAGGGGGGACGATAGGCGGCACGCTTGAGTCGCTGCTCGCGCTCGACTACCCAGAAGACCGCCTGTCCATCATGGTGGTTAACGACGGCTCGACCGACAACACCGGAGCCGTTGCAGCGGAGTACGCAGAGCGCTACCCCAGCCGGATCGAATACTTTGAGAAAGAAAACGGCGGCAAGTGGACCGCGCTCAACTTCGGGATCGCGCGCACGAAGACCGAACTGGTAGGCTGCCTCGACGCCGACTCATTCGTCGCCCGCGACGCGCTTGTGGAGATCATAAAGACCATGGAGAACGACCCGGAGATCATGGCCATTACCCCGGCCATGAAGGTAAACAGCCCGCGCCGGATGATTGAGCTTATGCAGGCGACGGAGTATACCTTCGGCATCTTCTTCAAGAAGATGTTTGATAACCTCTCGGCCATCTCGGTCTTGCCGGGACCGTTCTCCTTTTACCGCCGCGAGATATTCGACAAGATAGGCATGTTCAAGCACGCGCACAATACCGAGGACATGGAGATCGCCTTCCGCATGCACCTCCACGGCCTCAAGATCGCCAACGCGCACACCGCCTACGTCTACACCAACGTGCCCAAGACCGTACGCACCCTGGTCAAGCAGCGCACGCGCTGGTCGCAGGGCTTCCTGCAGAACAGCCAGGATTACGCGCACATGTACTTCAACCGCAAGTACGGCAACTTCGGGATGCTTATCCTGCCGGTGGGGCTCTTGGGCTTTGCGGCTGCGCTCTACAGCGCGCTCTACCTCGTTTACCGCCTGGTGTCGGCTATTGTTGCCAAAGTATCAAGCCTGATGGCGACCGGCATACCGCTCTCGCTCCCCTCGCCCCGCCTTGACTGGTTCTATGTCGACACCAGCGTGATGCTCTTCTTGACCCTGACGGCCCTCGTGCTGACCTTTGTGGCAGTCATGCTGGGCCAGCGTATCGCCGAGACCCGTCTGGGGGTCCGCCACCTGGCTTCTTACTTCCTGCTCTTCGGGTTTATTGCGCCCCTATGGCTCTTCCGCGCCGCTTGGGGAGCCCTCCTTGCGCAGGAGAGCGCGTGGCGGTAAGGTGGTCTCCTAGCTAACTATTTACTATCATGCCCTGGCAAAAATACCTCCTCGCCTTCCTCATCACTGCCACCATCTTCGGTACGGCTTTTTACCTGACTAACCGGCTCGACGCGCGGCGCCTGGCGGATATCCGCACGACGCAGGAGGCCATATCCATAGACATCCTTTCGACTGAGACGCAGTTCGAGCTCCTGGGCAACCTGGACTGCCAGGCCCTGTCGCAGAATCCGGTGCTTTCCGAGGAGCTCAATAACTTGGCGGGCCGGCTCTCTGTCGCCGAGGAAAATCTGGGTACCGATAACTCCGAGGTGATCCAGATTAAGAAACAGTACTCGCTGCTCGAGATTAAAGACTATCTCCTGATGCAGCAGATCGCGGAGAAATGCCCCAAGGTTAAGCCCGTCTCTATCCTGTACTTTTACTCCAACCTGGGCGACTGCCCAGAGTGCGGCCGCACCGGCGACGTGCTTACCTACTTGCGCCAGACCTACCCGGGCCTGCGCGTATATTCCTTCGACTACAACCTGGAGCTGGGCGCGCTCAAGACCTTGGTCAGCCTCAATAAGATAAACGGTAAGAACCTGCCGGCCATGGTGATAAGCAACCGCGCGCCGGTATACGGCTTTAAGAACCTCGAGGATATGGAGAAGCTGGTGCCGGAGCTCAAAACCTTGGCGACCTCAACTGCAGCGACAACCACGCGCGGGAATTAAACTATTTTAGGAAGCTCCTGAATTGCTCGGTCAATTTCTGCGCACCCTCTTTCTTAACTATCGCAACGGCCCGCTGATAGTTTGGATCGTTCGGATTGATCATCTCTTGCGTCTTTTGCGCCCCATACAGCTCCGTTAAGATAAGTTCGAGAAATGCATAGATAATAATATGACTCTGCGTGACAGGCGCTTCAGCTGCATACTCAGCACGGACATAGTCCCAGTAATCCTTGATACCGATCCTGTTCTCCGGGAAGCCCGCGAAACGGTGCAATATTTCGTGTATAAAAATCTCTATGAACTGATCTTTGGTATAGGACGAGCCATCGCGACGAAACGCAGGCATTAAAAAAGGGCTCGACATCGGGCTCATCCCTTTGCCAAACACCCACACTTCCAGATCACGAGGCAAGGTTACTCCGGTACGCTCAATTAGAAGGCTCATGATCCGCTCGTTTTCGTTTATCTCTTCCCACAATGTCCGGTACTCGCCTACTTTTTGCATAACCTCTTCAAGGGACGGGTACTCGGTACCCTTCTCGGTAAAAAGGGCGCGGCGGCCCGCGTCGAAAGGCCGTGCGTAGTAGAAATGGAGCTTGGGTGTCGTCATATAATCTGGAGCCGCCTCCCAGGCTTGAACTGGGGACCTTCTCTTTACAAAAGAGTTGCTCTACCAACTGAGCTAAGGCGGCTTATATCTGTCATCTAGGACCGTCCTGGATGTTTTCGGTTACTCCTCGAGGACGGTGCCGCGGTCGGGCAGGTCTTCCTGGAGCTTTTTCTTATGCTCGGCAACCTGGCGCAGGAAAGCCGATGTCTCCTCGCCGCGACGCTTAGGGAGCGCTGTGGCGTGGCGCACGCCCCTAAGCGCCCGCTCAAGCCCCTGCTCTACTCTAAGCGCCACCCAGGCCAAGCCGACATGCATCAGGCGACGCAAGGTACGGTAGAAGTCTTGCAGGCCGGCACGGATGAGTCCGGGCAGCACGTATTCGAGCCACTGGAGCTTGCGGTGGAAGAACTCGCCTACTGCGGGCCGGGCGCTCCCTAGAAACACGCGGCCGGAATTGAGCTCGTAGCGCTTGAGCCACAACAGGGACGCCATCCCCAGGATGGATATGCCGAGCATGGCGCTAAAGAAGGTAACCATGGAATAAGTATAGCCCAAGCGGGCGGCGCACTTAGCGCACCGAGAACACGGAAAGCTGTGTCACTTCGACGCGCTCACCGAACTTCTGTGTCGCGGCAGAGATGAGGTCTGCGACCGTTTTCTCCCCGTCTTTGATGAAAGGCTGGGTCAGGAGCTCCTCAACGGAGGCCGGGCGCATGGCGGTCGCATGCATGGCGATGTCGCGCACCATAGCTACGAACTCCTCGTTCTTGGACACGAAGTCGGTCTCGCAGGCCAAAAGGACCAGAGCGCCGGACTGCGCGGTGTTGTGGACGTAGGAAGCGATTGCTCCGGCGCCTAGCTCGCGGTCGGCTTTCTTGCCGACGGATGCGGCAGCGCGCTCGCGCAAAAAGGCCAAGGCCTTGTCCATATCGCCCTCAGATGCCTCAAGCGCTTTCTTGCACTCCATGACGGAAATGCCGGTTTGGTCGCGCAGCTGCTTTACCTGCTCGGGGGTTATGTCCATATGGAACGGGAGTTAGTTGCTAGAAGGGGTTGCGGGAGCTACGGGAACTGCGGGCGGCAGCGACTTCTCGTAGACGTCTGCTACTTCGCCCAAAACGTACTGGATGACCTCGCGGGCTGCATCGTTTGCGGGGATGGGGTGGGTTACGGAAAGGCGGTCGCAGTCGGAATTCATAAGGGCGATGACCGGGATGCCGAGCTGCTTGGCTTCGGCAACGGCGCCGGCCTCCTGCTTAGGGTCGATGACGAAGAGCGCGTCGGGGTTCTTCTGGAGGCCGCGCAGGCCACCGAACATGCCCTCGAGCTCCGTTATCTCGCGGTCGATAAGGAGGCGCTCCTTCTTGGTGAACTTGGCGAGCTCGCCGCGCTCGCGCAGGGTGGAAAGCTCCTCGAGGCGGTTGAGGCGCTTCTTAATCTCGCCCCAGTTGGTCATGGAACCGCCTATCCAGCGGCCGGCCGAGTACGGAAGGTTGAGGCGCTCTGCGGTGCGCTTGAGCGCCTCGCGGGCCTCGGCCTTGCCGCCGACAAAGAGGATAACCTTGCGCTCGGAAGCGAGGGTCTTTACGAAGCCCAAAGCCTCGCCCAAGAGCTTGGCGACGATTTCGAGATCAAAAAGCTCCACGCCGCCCTTGGCGCCGAAGATGTATTGGGAAGCGGACGGATGGCGGCGCGACGGCGAGTAGCCGAAGTGGGCTCCGACGGAAAAAAGCTTGTCTATAACTGGATTGGTTTCTGCCATGTAGTGTAAGTAAAAAGGCCCTGCTGGCCTTGGTTACGCCCCATAGAATATCACGGCAGGATGAACTCTGCAAGGCGGCCGGCAGCCCCTAAAACCCTTTGTTTATCAGCCCCTTCTGCTACCTTGACCTCTTCCTCAATAACGCTGACCGGGGTCAGCTCGAAGGCGGTCGAGGCCTCCTTAAAGGTCACTTTGACCGCCAAACCGTGCTGGGTTGCCCAGGAAAAGTTCTGGTCGAACATGAAGTTGCCGAGCGAGTAGAAAATGGCCCGGCCCTTGTACTCCTCGACGTTTTGGACCACGTGCGGATGGGCCCCGATAACCAGGTCGGCCCCGGCGTCTATGAACTCGTGTGCTGCGGACACCTGCTGCGCATTGGCTACCGGCTCGTACTCGTCGCCCCAGTGCGCAAAGACAACAACACGATAGCAGTCATTGGCGCGGAAGGTTTTTATGATCTGCACCACCTCTGAGGTCGAAGGATCGTACAGACTATGATAGCCCGCGAAGCAAAACCCTTTGTCCCGAACATAGAAAGCAGTTGAAAGCGAGCTTGAGGCGTTGCTGGGATGGCCAAACGGCTGTATCCCCCAGTTCTCTAGATACCACTGCGTAGAGCGATAGCCCGATGAGCCAAAGTCGTAGGCGTGGTTATTAGCCAGGCTTACCGCGCTTAGTCCCAGCGGCTGCAAAGCCCGAGCAGCCACTCCCGGATCGAAGGTAAAGTGCAAAATGGTGTTATCTACCTGTGCTATCGAAGGGTTTGTAGTGATAGTGCCCTCGAGATTAGCGACACGGGCGTCGGCCGCCGCAAACAAATCGAGAACCCCGGCAAAAAGCGCCTCGGGGCTGGCCTCGGCAGCATGGCGTGCGACGTTGCGGTCGAGCATGATGTCGCCGACAAAAATGATGCTCGGGTCGGGCTCTGCCTGGGCGGGTATAAAAGCAAAAGGAGCCTGAGCTTCGCTCCAGGCCCCCAAAACAACCAAAGCAAGCACCAAAGTCGATGCCGCAAGCGCTATATGCTGCTTGGTATTAGTCTTCGTCATCGGCAGAACCTTCGCCGGTACCCCCGGCAGCGGCTGCATCCAGTATATGGCCTATGTCGCCCGCCTTAACCTTGGGCATGTTGGACCAGGATTCCTTGATGCGGTGGTCGGTAATGCGGTCTTGGGGCTCGTTGTAAGTGCGGATCTTTTCAGATCTATCGGCATTGCCCACCTGCTCTTTGCGCACGGCCGCATAGGAGGCGCGCTCGCGCTCTTCCTGGGCCTGCTCAAGCTTGGCCATAAGGACGGTCATGGCGCGCTCTTTGTTGGCGTTCTGGGAGCGCTCGGCCTGGCTGCGGGCATCAAGGCCGGTGGGGACGTGGATGATGCGCACGGCAGTCTCCACCTTGTTGACGTTTTGGCCCCCTGCCCCGCCTGCGCGGGAAAATTCGTACTCCAGATCGGCCGGGTTTATGACTATTTTGTGGCGCTTGCGCAGCGGCAGGACGGCGACCGAGGCGGTCGAAGTATGGATGCGGCCCTGCTTTTCGGTTGCCGGAATGCGCTGTACGCGGTGGACGCCCGTTTCAAAGCGCAGGCGCTCGTACACGCCGAGGCCGCGCAGCTCGAACACGACCTCTTTGTAGCCGCCCAGGTCGGTCTTGGATTCGGAAATGCGGCGCACGCCCCAGCCCACCGTCTCAGCATAGGCCTGATACATGTGTGCCAGCTCATAAGCAAAGAGCGCTGCCTCGTCTCCGCCAACGCCGGCGCGGATTTCGAGGATCGCTTCGTTAGGAAACTCTTCTTCTTTTTTCTCAAGCGCCACGATGCGCTCCATTTCAGTAACTACGCCCGCCATTTGCTCTGCGATGCGCTTAAGGTCGTCATCTGCAAGAGCGCCAAGCTCGCCTAAGGCGAGCTCTTTTACTTCGGCTTCCTCGCGGGAGAGCCGCTCATATTCCTGCGCAAGATACGCAGTCTTCGGGTTTTCTTTAAAGGGAGTGAGGTCCATGAGTGCAAGCAAAACAAGTCTGCAGGGAAATCCCTACTTCTTTGCTGCTGCGCGGCGGGCCTTGAACTTCTCTACGCGGCCGGCGGTGTCGAGGATCTTCTCGTTGCCGGTAAAGAACGGATGGCACTCAGAGCAGATTTCCACCTCCAACTTCTCCTGGGTGGAGCCCACGGTAAAGGCGCGCCCGCATGCGCAGGTAACCTTGGCCTCGGGGAAATAGGTCGGATGGGTATCGGTCTTCATATGGAAAGATTCTAGCATAAAACTGAGGGCTTGCAAGCCTTACTACCCGGGCTTATAGTCCCTAATAGAAGGGCTCAAAGGAGCCCACAGAGGGAGGACCCTATGCGTGAGTTGTTGGCGAACAGCGCAGGACACAAGGTGGCCCTGGTGCTCGTGGCCGTATTCGTTTTCATGGCCCTGAGAAACTGGAGGATGGAACGCCAGAAGCTCAAGGAACGCAGCGAAGAAGGCGACCATATCGTGCTAGGCATGCTGCTCAGCGTGTGCGCAGCGCTGTATGCCGGCGAGCAGAAATGGGCATGCCTTACTGTGGTATGCGGCCTGCTGATCATCCTCTTCCAGATGATCGACTGGGCTGCGCAGCAGAAACGCCAAGTCGAAGCTTCGGAATCGCCAAGCTGAGGCCAGGAAGCAAAGCGCGCGTCGTAAGACGCGCGCTTTTTAATTGTCCTTAAGGAAGTCGATATCCTTCTGGTACGTGCTGGCAAACGAGAGCACTGAGCTGGCGTAGCCTAGGCCCAAAGTCGCCCAGTTGCCGCCCGCGTAGTAGCGGCCTGCGGCCTGCTGCTCGGCGCTGTAGGTCTGGGTCCCGGCGCCCAGGTCCATAAGGTAAACGGCCGTGGCCATGATGGCATGCGACGGCGTCCACGGGTCGGCGGCGGGAGCGCCCACCGCTGCGGCAATGCGCGGGGCCAGGCCCTTCCAGGTCGAGGCGATGAACTGCGACGGGCCCATGGCGCCGCCGTAGCCTATCGACTGCGGGCAGGATACCGGGGTGGCATACGGGTCGCGGCCGGCCGCCTGCATAAGCTGGAGGAACGGCGGCACGTCGCGGGTCGGATTCATCACGTTCTTAAACGGCGTGCCGGTATTCTTGCCCTTGCCGGCGCCCGTAGCCGGGTCTACCAGGAGGCACTGGCCCACGTTGGCGCCCAGGTTAGACTCTTGGCGCAGGATGCCGAGAATGAATGCGGCGCGCACGCCGGTCTTAGCCTCGGCAGCCTTGGCATACTGCAGAGCCGACTCGAAGGTAATGGCGCCCGTGTCGCGCAGGTTAAAGAGGCGCGCGCGGATGTCGGCGGCTTTGGCCTGCCGCTCGGCCAAGATGGTGCCGTAGGCGGCCTCGTCCTGCTTGGTGGCCGCAAGCAAGCTGTCCTTTTCCTTCTTGCTTTCGTTGATGACGCTCTTTTTCGCCTCGACGTCCTTGCGCGCGTCGAGCTGCTGGTTTTGCTGCTTTGCCAGAGCCTCTTTCTCTTCCTGGGTCTGGGTCTTTACCCCGCGCAGCTCGTTAAAGTGATCCTGCAGCTCGGCGTCTATGGCATCGATGCGGTCAGCATTGGCGAAAAAGTCCGATATGGTGCCGCCGGTAAGCGCCAAGACAACGAGCGAGGTGTGATCGCTGAGATTCTTTTCCCGCAGGAGCTTGGCCAGCGACGCCTGGCCGTCCTCAAGCTTGCTTTCGAGCGAGGCGATTGCTTTTGATTTTTGGTTTATGGAAGAGGCGAGCGTGGTGATGCTGTTGTTGCGCTGGTTTATCTCGGCCTGCGCCTTGGCGATTTGCGCATTAAGGGAGGTAACGTCGCCCTGAATCGTACCCTTTTTAGCGCGGGTCTCGTCGAGAACCTTCTGCCAGTTGGCAATTTCTATCTGGAGCTTGTCGTATTCGGCCTGGAGCGCCGCGCGCTCCTCGGCGGAAAGGGCCTGTGCCTGGGCTACGGGAGTTGCCTGCGGCGCCAAGACAAAAGAAAAGGCACTGACCCCGAGCAAAACTCCGGCAAAACCCACAGAAATGTACCGCCCTAAGCCCGTCATATAGATACTTATAAGTATAACAGACGCAAAAACCCCTATTTTGCTTACGGTGAGTAGTTCAGAAAAAACTTACCGACGAAAAAACCCGGGGATTTCCCCGGGTTTCTTTAAAATTATTCTGCTGCCTCGCCTTCGGCGGCGTCTTCCTCCTTCTTGCCGCGCTCGACAGAGGTCTCGATTGCCGAGAGGTCTACCGGAGCTGCAGGCTCGTCGGTCTCTTCCTTGGCGACCGAGATCATGGCCACAACCTCCTCTGCATCGACGGAAAGCTCTGCCGTAGCCGGAAGCTTGAGGTCAGACACCTTGATCTGGTCATCGAGCGTTGCGAGCTTGGAAATATCAACCGTGATGTGCTGCGGCAGGTCCTTAGGCTCGCAGGTGATCTCGAGCTCGTGCATAACCTTGGTCAGGATGCCTCCCAAGTCCTTAACGGCCGGGGATACGCCCTCGAACTCGAACGGAATGGAAACGGTAACCTTCTGGCCCTTCTTGATAGCGTAGAAGTCTGCATGGATCGGGAGGCCCGAGACTGCGTCGAGCGATACGTCGTGGATGAGCACGTCCATGTCATGGTCGAGGCCCTTGAGGGTAACAACCGAGGACTCGCCGGCGGCCTTGTAGAGCTTGCCGAAGGTCTTGGCGTCTACGGCCAAAGGGGTCGACTCCTGGGAGCGGCCGTACA